>NZ_JACSPN010000019.1:62698-82659 GCF_015142735.1 Oerskovia douganii
GAGGGATCGTTCCCCTCCACCCCGGCGTCGGTCGTCGGGGGTGCGTCAGCCTCAGACGTCCGCGGCCTGCGCCGTGAGCGCCCGCTCGACGCCCGCCAGGTTCTCGACGACCAGGCGGCGCAGCGCCGGGGCCGCGTCGGCGTGGGCGTCGAGCCAGGCCTGCGTCGCGTCGCGCAGCTCCTCGTTCGCGAGCGCCGCCGGGTACAGGCCCACGACCAGCGTCTCGGCGATGTGGTAGCTCCGCTCGGCCCACAGCGTGGTCAGCGAGGAGAAGTACCGCTCGACGAGCGGCGCGAGGACGGCCGGGTCGTTGACGTGCTGGAAGCCCTGCGTCGTGGCCCGCACGATCGCGTTGGGGGCCTCGTCCGACTCGACGAGCGAGGCGAACGCCGCGACCTTGGCCTCGGTCGTGGGGGTCGTCGCGGTCGCGCGCGCGGCCGACTGCTGGCCCGTCGCCGTGCGGTCCTGCGCGAGCGCGGCGTCGACCTCGGCCTGGTCCGCACGGCCCAGGAGGACGAGGCCCTCGAGGATCTCCCAGCGCAGGTCGGTGTCGATCTCCAGCCCCTCCAGGGCCGACGAACCGTCGAGCAGCCCGCGCAGCACGTCGGCGTGCGCAGGCGTCGAGGCCAGGTGCGCGAAGAACTTCACGAACTGGAACTGGGCGTCGGTGCCGGCCTGCGCGGACTGCGCGAGGCGCCACAGCTCGTCGCCGACGACGGCGAGCGTCGCGGCCTGCCTGCCCGGTGCGACGTACGACTTCGCGGCCAGCGCGAGCTGGTTGAGCGTGGTGCGGATGGTCGTGGACTCGGTCTCGCGGGCGATGTTGCCCAGGACCAGGCGCACGTACTCTCTCGCCGGGGTCTCGCCGTCGCGCGTCGCGTCCCAGACCGAGCCCCACACGAGCGAGCGTGCGAGCGGGTCGGTGATGTCGGCGAGGTGCTCGACGGCGACCTCGAGCGAGGCGTCGTCGAGACGGATCTTGGCGTACGCCAGGTCGTCGTCGTTGAGCAGCACGAGCTGCGGCCGATCGAGGCCCGCGAGCTCGGGGACCTCGGTGCGGACGCCGTCGACGTCGATCTCGACGCGGTGCTCACGCACCAGGGCGCCGTCGACCACGTTGTAGAAGCCGATCGCGAGGCGGTGGGGACGGATCGTCGGGTAGTCGGCCGGGGCCTCCTGGAGCACCGCGAACGACACGATGCGCTGGTGCGCGTCGAGCTCGATCTCCGGGCGCAGCGTGTTGACGCCCGCGGTCTCGAGCCACAGCCGTGCCCATGAGCCGAGCTCGCGCCCGCTCGTGGCCTCGAGCTCGGTCAGCAGGTCCTTGAGCTCGGTGTTCCGGTACTCGTGCTTCTTGAAGTACTGGGCCACGCCGGCCATGAAGGCGTCGATGCCGACCCAGGCCACGAGCTGCTTGAGGACCGACCCGCCCTTGGCGTAGGTGATGCCGTCGAAGTTGACCTGCACGTCCTCGAGGTCGTTGATGGTCGCGACGATGGGGTGCGTCGAGGGGAGCTGGTCCTGGCGGTAGGCCCAGGCCTTCTCCATCGCGGCGAACGTGGTCCAGGCCTCGGTCCACTCGGTGGCCTCCGCGGTCGCGAGCGTCGAGGCCCACTCCGCGAAGGACTCGTTGAGCCACAGGTCGTTCCACCACTTCATGGTGACCAGGTCGCCGAACCACATGTGCGCGAGCTCGTGCAGGATCGTCACGACGCGGCGTTCCTTGATCGCGTCGGTGACCTTGGAACGGAAGACGTAGGTCTCGGTGAACGTGACGGCGCCCGCGTTCTCCATGGCCCCGGCGTTGAACTCGGGCACGAAGAGCTGGTCGTACTTGGCGAACGGGTACGGGTAGTCGAACTTCTCCTCGAAGAACGCGAAGCCCTGGCGGGTCTTCTCGAAGATGTAGTCCGCGTCCAGGTGGGGCGCGAGCGACTTGCGCGCGAACACGCCGAGCGGGATCACGCGGCCGTCCGAGGAGGTCAGCTCGGAGCGCTCGACCACGTACGGGCCGGCGACGATCGCGGTGATGTAGGTCGAGATGACCTGCGTGGGCTCGAACGTCCACGTCGAGGCCTCGACGGCGTCGTCGGTGGCGTGCGTCGCGGGGACGGGCTCGGGCGTGGGCGAGTTGGACACGACCTGCCACGCCGACGGCGCGGTGACCGTGAACTGGAACGTCGCCTTGAGGTCGGGCTGCTCGAACGCGGCGAACACGCGGCGCGAGTCGGGTACCTCGAACTGGCTGTAGAGGTAGACCTCGCCGTCGACCGGGTCGACGAAGCGGTGCAGGCCCTCGCCCGAGTTGGTGTAGGCGGCGTCCGCGACGATGCGGAGCTCGTTCTCGGCGGCGAGACCGTCGAGCTGGATGCGGGAGTCGGCGACGACCTGCTCGACGTCGAGCGCCTCGCCGTTGAGGACGACCTCGTGGACCGTCGGAGCGATCAGGTCGATGAAGGTGCTCGCCCCGGCGGTCGCGGCGAACCGCACCACCGTGGTCGAGCCGAACGTCGTGGGTCCCGTGGTGAGGTCGAGGGCGACCTCGTAGGAACGGACGGTGACGACACCGGCGCGCTCGGCGGCTTCGGCGCGGGTGAGGTTCTCTCCGGGCACAAACATCTCCTCAGTACGGATCGGGCTGGCCGGGTGGGCCGCGTCGATTGTCCCACGGGGACCCCCGCAGGTCGCTGCCTCTCGCGGGAACCTCGGGGAACCGGAATGTCCGGGTCGGGGTGCGTGTTGACAGGGCGGGGCTGCGGGACCGCGCCCCTGTCCGACCCTGCCCACCTGCTGAGGAGACCTGCCCCGTGACTGCTGTGACGACGTCGTACACCGTGGACGAACCGCGTGAGGGCGACGCGCCCGTGCGCACCGCCGACTTCTGGTTCGACCCGCTGTGTCCCTGGGCCTGGATGACGAGCCGGTGGATGGACGAGGTCTCGACGGTCCGCGACGTGAGCGTGCGCTGGCACGTCATGAGCCTGTCGGTCCTCAACGAGGGCCGCGAGCTGCCCGAGAAGTACCGCGACCTCATGGAGCGCGGCTGGGGCCCGGTCCGGGTCGTGGTCGCGGCGCAGCAGGAGCACGGCGACGAGGTCGTCAAGCCGCTCTACGACGCGATCGGCACGCGCCTGCACCCGGGCGGGCGCAGCGACTTCGACGCCGTGATCGCCGAGGCGCTCGCCGAGGTCGGCCTGCCCGCCTCGCTCGCCGAGCACGCGACGTCCGACCGTTACGACGCCGAGCTGCGCGCCTCGCACGCCGAGGGCATCTCGCGCGTGGGCGAGGACGTCGGGACGCCCGTGGTCGCTTTCGGCGACGTCGCGTTCTTCGGTCCGGTCGTCACGCCCGCGCCCAAGGGCGAGGACGCGGGGCGGCTGTGGGACGGGTGCGTCCTGGTCGCCTCGACGCCCGGCTTCTTCGAGCTCAAGCGCACGCGCACGCAGGGGCCGGTCTTCGACTGACCCCAGGCTGCCGCCCGACGGCGCGTCCCCGGCTCCGGCCGAGGGGCGCGCCGTCGTCGTCCCCGCCCGTCCTGCCCGACGGCGTCACCCGCCCCCGCGCGAGGGCGCACCGGTCCCGTGCGCGGTCGTGCGTCGGGTGGGCGGACCGGACGTGCGACCGGGCGCCGGACCGGGCGCCGGACCGGGCGTGGAAGGATCGACGGCATGGTTCCCTGGAAGCACCTCGTCGACGACGCCCCCGACCTCGCCGCGCGCGTGCGCTCCCGCTTCGAGGCGGCAGGGCAGCACGTCCTGGCGACCCGCACGCTCACGGGATCGCCGCGGGTCAGCGGCACCGAGGTCGGTTTCTGGGGCGACGAGGTGTGGGTCGGTTCGACGTCCCGCTCGGGCAAGTCGATGGACCTGCTCGTCGACCCCCGGTGCGTTCTGCACTCCAACCCGGGGGACGGGTCCCGGACCCAGGGGGACGTCCAGGTCGACGCGACGGTTCGCGCCCTCGCCAAGGACGCCCCGCGCAGGGCCGAGGTCCTCGCCGCAGCAGGTCGGACCGAGCCGTTCCAGCTCTTCTGGCTCGACCTCGTCCGGGTCCGCCTGACCACGGTCGTGGACGACGCGACGCGTGTGGAGACCTGGCGCCCGGGCACCGGGGTGCACGTCGACGTGCACCCGACCTGAGCGGGTCTCCGGGGCGGGGCCAGCAGCGGCTTGCCGGACCTCCGGTGTGGTGCATACGGGACTGATCGGACAGCCCTGTAGTTCGACCGACGCCCGGAGGCCGTGCAATGCTGCGTACTTCTGCCCCGGATCTGCGGGGCCCCCGTCCTCAGAGGAGCTGTGATGTCCGGCAACGCCCCCGTGCCTCCGCCGCCCCCGCACTCCGAGCCTGCCCAGCAGCCTCCGGTCTTCCAACCCCGGGCCCAGCGGCCCACGCCGCCGCCCTCAGCCCAGGACCAGCAGGCCACG
Organism: Oerskovia douganii; assembly: GCF_015142735.1. GTDB lineage: Bacteria > Actinomycetota > Actinomycetes > Actinomycetales > Cellulomonadaceae > Oerskovia > Oerskovia douganii. The sequence goes on from NZ_JACSPN010000019.1 coordinate 67,126, forward strand.
GCGTACCAGCAGGCGCAGCCGGCTCACCCGGCCTACGGTCAGGACCAGCAGGCCACGGCGTACCAGCCCGTGCAGCCGGCTCACCCGGCCTACGGTCAGGACCAGCAGGCCACGGCGTACCAGCCGGCGCAGCCCGCGTACCAGCCTCCGGCCTACCAGCAGCCCGCGTACCAGCCGCCGCCGCCCGCGTTCGCGCCCGGCTCCGGCCAGCAGCCCGGCTACGCGGCGCCGCAGCAGCCTGCGCCGCAGCAGCCGGCGCCGCAGCAGCAGTACGCCGCGCAGCAGCCTGCGCCTCAGCAGTACGCGCCCCAGCCGCAGTACGCGCCCCAGCAGGCCTACCAGCCCGCGTACACCGAGCAGCCGCAGCCGGCCCCCCCAGGGGGCTCGGGCAGCGGCCAGGGCGGTCGGCCAGGCAAGAGCAGGCGCGGCCTCAGCCCCGGGTGGATCGCCTTCATCGCGGTCGACGTGATCCTGGTCGGGATCGTGATCGCGTTCGCGATCAACCTCGCAGGCGGCAGCGACGGAGCTCCTCCGTCCGAGGGGCCCGGCACGTCGGCCGAGGCGCCCGCGGCCGAGCAGCCCGAGGCGCCCGCCGAGGAGCCAGGTCCCGCCGTGATCACGGGGGAGTCCGTGACCAGCCCCAGCAAGAACATCACGTGCACGATCAGCGAGGACGGCGTCTCGTGCGGCATCGCCGAGCTCGCGACGCAGCCTGCCGCGGTCGACGGGTGCAAGGGGACCAAGGGGTACGTCGCGACGCTCACGGGCGACGGCGTCGACATCCCCTGCGTGCCCTCGGCGGACCAGCCCAAGAAGGCCGGCAACGACGTCCCGGTGCTTGAGTACGACCAGTCCAAGGAGGTCGGCTCCTACTCCTGCACGAGCTCCAAGACCGGCATGCGCTGCACCGACAGCGAGACGGGTAAGGGGTTCAACCTGGCGAAGGCCGGGCTGTCCTCCTTCTGAGCCGGACGCCGTGGGCGGTGCTCGCCGCCCCGTGCCCGGCTCGGACGTCCCCGTGACACGCTGCCCCGGTCCCCCTGGCGGGGACCGGGGCAGCGTCATGTCCGCGTCACCAGATGCGGACGCGGTCCTCCGGGGCGAGGTACAGCGCGTCGGAGTCGCTCACGTCGTAGGCCTCGTAGAACTCGTCCACGTTGCGCACCACGCCGTTGCAGCGGAACTCGTTCGGGGAGTGCGGGTCGGTCGCGAGACGGCGCACGACCTCCTCGTCACGTCCCTTCGCCTGCCACACCTGCGCCCAGCCGAGGAACACGCGCTCGATGCCCGTCAGGCCGTCGATCACCGGCGCCTCGGACAGGGGCCGGCCCAGCGCGATGCGGTACGCCTTGAGCGCGATCGACAGACCGCCCAGGTCGCCGATGTTCTCCCCGATCGTCAGGGCGCCGTTGACGTGCGGGCCGTCCGCCGGGAGCTGTGCGGGGCGGAACGCGTCGTACTGGGCGATGAGCGCCTTGGTGCGGACCTCGAACTCGGCCCGGTCCTGCGGTGTCCACCAGTCCTCGAGGCGACCGTCGCCGTCGTACTTGGACCCCTGGTCGTCGAACCCGTGGCCGATCTCGTGGCCGATCACGGCCCCGATCCCGCCGTAGTTGACCGCGTCCTCGGCGTCCGGGTCGAAGAACGGCGGCTGGAGGATCGCCGCGGGGAACACGATCTCGTTCATGCCCGGGTTGTAGTAGGCGTTGACCGTCTGCGGGGTCATGAACCACTCGTCGCGGTCGAGCGGCTTGCCGATCTTGCCCAGCTCGCGGTCCTGGTCGAACGCGTTGGAGCGGCGCACGTTGCCCAGCAGGTCGTCGGCCTCGATCACGAGAGCCGAGTAGTCGCGCCACGTGACCGGGTACCCGATCTTGGGCGTGAACGCCTCGAGCTTGGCGAGCGCCTTGACCTTGGTCTCCTCCGTCATCCAGTCCAGCCCCTGGATGGACTCGCGGTACGCCGCGACGAGGTGCGCGACGAGCTCCTCCATGCGCGCCTTGTGGGTCGGCGGGAAGTGCCGCTCGACGTACACCGCGCCCACGGCCTCGCCCAGCGCGCCCTCGACGAGGGAGACGCCGCGCTTCCAGCGCTCGCGGACCTCCTGCGCACCGGAGAGCGTGCGGCCGTAGAAGTCGAAGTTGGCCTCGACCAGCTCGTCCGTGAGGTACGGGGCCCGCGCCGAGACCAGGTGGTACACCGCCCACAGCTTCCAGTCCTCGACCGGGAGCGACTGCCACAGCTCGGCGAACCCGGCCGCGAAGCCCGGCTCGCGGACCACGAGGTGGTCGAGCGACCCCTCGGGCGCACCCAGGGCCAGGACCCACGCGTGCCAGTCGAAGCCCGGTGCCGACTCGGCGAGCGCACCCAGCGTCATGGGGTTGTACGTGAGGTCGGCGTCGCGGTCGCGCACGACGTCCCAGTGGTGCGTCGCGAGCTGCGTCTCGAGGGCCATGACCCGCTCGGCGGCGTCCTCGGGCGACGCCCCCCAGGTGTCCGCGGTGACGCCCGCGAGCGTGAGCATGCGCGCGACGTGCGGGACGTACCTGGCGCGGATCTCGGCGTACTGCTCCTCGCGGTAGTACGCCTCGTCAGGCAGCCCCAGGCCGCCCTGGTACAGGTAGGCGACGTACTTCTCGGGGTCCTTCGCGTCGTTGTCGACCCAGAACCCGAACGCGCCGGCACCGCCCGTGCGCTGCAGCGCTCCGAGCGCGCCCGTCAGCTCGGCCTGGTTCGTCGCGGCAGCGAGCAGCGCGAGGTCCGGGGCGAGCGGGGTGACTCCGCGCGCCTCGATCGACTCGGTGTCCATGAAGCTCGCGAACAGCGCGCCGATCTGCGCCTGGACGCCCGTGGCGTTCCCGGCCTCGACCGCGGCCGCGGCGTCCTTGATGATCTCGCGCACGTGCTCCTCGGCCTGGTCGTGCAGCGCGCGGAACGCGCCGTCCATGGACCGGTCGGCGGGGATCTCGTGCGTCTCGAGCCAGCGCCCGTTGACGTGCCGGTACAGGTCGTCCTGCGGACGGACGGCCGGGTCGAGCGCTGACAGGTCGATGCCGGAGGTCACCGTTCCTGCGGCGCCCGCAGCGGTCAGGTCTCCGCCTGCGACGGATGATGTGGTCTGTGTCATGCGTCTCAGGTTATGCGAGCGTGCACGCATCCGGGAGCGGCGTCGGGGATGATGGGGGCATGCGCGTTCACATTGCAGCGGACCACGCGGGGTACGAGCTCAAGGCTCACCTCGTCACGCACCTCGAGAGCTCGGGCCACGACGTCGTGGACCACGGCGCCCACGAGTACGACGCCCTCGACGACTACCCGTCGTTCTGCATCGCGGCCGGCGAGGCCGTCGTCGCGGAGCCGGGGAGCCTGGGCGTCGTGATCGGCGGCTCGGGCAACGGCGAGCAGATCGCGGCCAACAAGGTCGACGGCGTGCGTGCAGCGCTGGCCTGGAACCTCGACACCGCGAGGCTGGCCCGGCAGCACAACGACGCCAACGTCATCTCGGTCGGCGGGCGTCAGCACACGGTCGAGGAGGCGACGTCGTTCGTCGACGCGTTCCTCGCGGAGCCCTTCAGCGGTGACGAGCGCCACCAGCGCCGCATCGACCAGCTCGCCGCCTACGAGGCGTCGCGCCACCAGGCGTGAGGTCCGTCCGCACCGTGCGCGGGCTGTTGGCGTCTTCCCGCGTGCGCGGGCTGTTGGCGTCTTCCCGCGTGCGCGGGCCGGGCGGTGCGACCCGTGCCTGAGGGCCACACCGTCCACCGCCTCGCCCGCACGTTCGCCGAGCTCTTCACGGGCCAGGTCCTGGCCGTGTCGAGCCCGCAGGGTCGGTTCACGGCCGGGGCGGCCCTGCTCGACGGCTCGCGCCTGGCCGCCTCGCGCGCCTGGGGCAAGCAGCTCTTCCTGGGCTTCGCGGACCCGTCCGTGGACCCTGCCACGCGGGCCGAGGGGCCGCGTCCCGACGACGACCTGCGCTGGCTGCGCGTCCACCTGGGCCTCTACGGGGCCTGGACGTTCGCGGGTGACGGGAGCTTCGCCGTCGTGCACGCGATCGGTGCGCCCCGCCGGCGCATCGGTGAGCGCGACTCGATCCCCGCCGGGCCGCTCGAGCCGCTCGCGACGTCGGACGAGGACTGGGCTCCTCCGCCGCCCCGCGGGGCGGTACGGGTGCGGCTGGTCGGTGAGCACGCCGTCGCGGACCTGACCGGTCCCACGGCGTGCGAGGTCGTGTCCGCCGACGAGGTGCGCGCGGTCGAGGCCCGGTTGGGGCCGGACCCGATCCGTGACGACCCCGCTCCGGCGGGCGGCCCCGACCGCTTCGTGACGGCCGTGCGACGCTCGCGCACGAGCGTCGGACAGCTCCTCATGAACCAGGACGTCATCGCGGGGGTGGGCAACATCTACCGCGCCGAGGCGCTGTTCCGTGCGGGCCTCGACCCGCTCGCTGCGGGGCGCGACGTGCCCGCCGAGACGCTGCGGGCGATCTGGGAGGACCTGGTCGTCCTCATGCGCGACGGCGCCGCGACGGGCGCGATCGTCACGACGCGCCCGCAGGACCGCCTGCCCGACGGCGCCGCGCACCCGGGCGCAGCGCCACGCCCCGGCGAGCGCGGGACCGTCCGGCAGAACACCGACGGCTCCGCCGGGGCCGTGCCGCCCGACCAGGCGTTCTACGTGTACCACCGCGACGGTCTGCCGTGCCGCGTGTGCGCGACGCCCGTGCTCATGAAGGACCTCGCCGGGCGCAAGCTCTACTGGTGCCCGACGTGCCAGCGGTGAGCCGCGCCCTCACCGGCCGCTGAGCGCGCCCTCACAGGTCGCCGGGTGCCTGGTTCGGTCGCGGCACGCCCGGGGCGTCCGCGCCGGACCGCGCACCCGGCGCGGCGCCGTCAGAACACCCAGCTCGACACCGGCGCCACGGGCCACCCGAACGCGGCGCTCGCCGGCGCGAGGGCTCCCGGACGCTGCTCGGTCACCAGCCCCGCGGTGGCCAGCGAGGCGAGCGAGACCCCGCCCAGGTACGCCGCGCCCAGCTCGCGCACGTCGAGCGACACGTCGGCGGGGTCGTCGGTGCGGTCGCACGTCGCCTCCTCGAAGGCCTGGGCCCGCAGGCGCCAGTGCCCGGCGTTGTCCGGGACGCGCTCGTCCGTGACGTGCAGGACGACGTCGACGTCGCCCGCGTACCGCCTCCCGGCGAGGGCCGCGGGCACGTCGAGCACGCGGACCCACAGGTTGTCGGCCACCCGCGCCGCCGCCGCCCGGGGGTTCACCAGGAGATGGGTGACGGCGTCGTCGACGGGGATCATGAACGGCTCGACCTCGCTCGTCAGGTCGAGATCGGTCAGGACGCCCCACAGGGCGCGCGCGGCCGCGGCGTCGAGCGCGACGACCTCTCCCGTGCTGACCGTGCCACGCGGTCCCGTGGTCTCCCACGAGAGCTTGCGTCGGAACGTCGCGTAGCCGCGCGGCTCACCGTCACGCTCGACGACGACGATGCGCTGCGACTCGCGGCCGCGGCGGAACGCCACCGGGTCGGACCACCAGGCCTCCTGGAGCTCGGGGGACTCGCGCGTGACCCAGCCGGGCCGGTTGACGCCCGTGCCGTGACCGCCCGGGTCGGCACCCGCCGCACGGTGCAGGGTGTCGACCAGCTCACCGTGCCGGGCCCGGTCCGCCTTCTCGATGCGCACGGTGTGCTCGTCGGCACCCGCGACGTCCCGCAGGGCCGCGCCCCGCGGGATGGTCAGGCGCAGGTCCTGCGCGGCCTGACCGTAGCCGAACCGCCCGTAGATCGGCGCCTCGGCCGCGAACAGCGCCGAGACGGGCTCGCCCGCGGCCAGCGCCTGGTCGAAGTGCACGTCGATCATGGCGCTGAGGATCCCGCGTCGACGGTGCTGCGGGTGCACGCCCACCCAGGTCAGACCGCTCACCGGCAGCGTCCCACCCGGCACGGGGAACTCGGCGAAGGGGTACGAGGCGTGCATGGCCGCGAGCTCGCTCACGGTGGGGACCGCGCCGTCGAGCGGGACGGCGTCGGGGTCCTCACGGTCGACGACCACCCCGAACGTGCGCGACCACGTGAGCGGAAGCGGGTGCTGGACCTGCTCGTCGAGGTCGATCTCCGAGGGGAAGGCCCAGGTGTCGACGTCGAGGACGGCACGCTTGTCCGCCTCGGTCAGGGGTGCGAGGCGGTAGCCGGTGGGCAGGGGGCGGGGCGAGCGTTCGGTCATGGACTCATCCTCCCGGGGTGGAGGGGGAGGGGCCAGGGGAATTCGTCGCGGCGCGGGAGGGGCGCGGGTACGCTCGCCCGGTGGACCAGGAGACGGACCCGGACGTCGCGCGCCGGGAGTACGCGGACGCCGTGCTGACCCTCGTCGAGTCGATCCCGCCCGGGCGGGCCATGACCTACGGGCTCGTGGCGGAGATCGTCGCGGAGTCGCTGGGCCGCGGCGGCCCGCGTCAGGTGGGCCAGGTGCTCGCGACCTCCGACGGTGACGGCCCGGGCGGCCCCGGGCTGCCGTGGTGGCGGGTCGTCAACGCCGCGGGCTCGCCCCCGGCCCACCACCTGGGGACCGCGCTGACGAACCTGCGGGCCGAGGGGTGCCCCCTGCGGCCGGGCGGCGAGCGGGTCGACCTGCGTCGAGCGGTCTGGTTCCCGGAGCCGCCGCGCTGAGTGCGGAGGCGGTGCCGTCGTGCTGCGACATCCGCTCCGCACCCGGCGACGCGGTCAGGCGAGCAGCCCTGCGACGGTGCGCACCGCCGTCGGGTCTCCCTGGACCAGGAGCGTGGTGACCGCGGTCCTGCGCCACGGCTCGAGGTCACGGGCGATCTTCTCGGCGGGGCCGACGAGCGCGACGTCCTCGACCAGCGCGGTCGGGACGGCCGCGACGGCCTGGGCCTTGCGGCCCGCGAGGTAGTGCGCCTGGATCTCGTCGCACGCGTCCGAGTAGCCGAGCCGGTCGAGCGCGTCCCGGTGGAAGTTCGCGCCCTTGGCGCCCATGCCGCCCACGTAGAGCGCGATGAAGGGCCGCACCTTGTCGGCGGCCTGCTCGACGTCGTCGGCCACCACGACCGGGACGGTCGCCGAGACCTCGAAGTCGGCTGCGGGGGAGCGCTCGGCCGAGCGCTTGGCGAAGCCCTCGTCGAGCAGCCCGCGGAACATCGGGTCCATGCGGGGGCTGTAGAACAGGGGGAGCCAGCCGTCCGCGATCTCCGCCGCGAGCGAGATGTTCTTGGGGCCCTCGGCCGCGAGGTGGACCGGGATCTCGGGGCGCAGGGGGTGCACGGTCGAGCGCAGCGCCTTGCCGAGCCCGGTCGTCCCCTCGCCCGTGAGGGGGAGCTGGTAGAACCGGCCGTCGTACGTCACGGGGCCCTGGCGGGCGATCACCTCGCGCACGATCTCGACGTACTCGCGCGTGCGGGCCAGGGGGCGGGGGTAGGGCTGGCCGTACCAGCCCTCGACGACCTGCGGGCCGGAGACGCCCAGCCCGAGGATCGCCCGCCCGCCCGAGAGGTGGTCGAGCGTCAGGGCGGCCATGGCGGTCGCGGTGGGGGTGCGTGCGGACATCTGCGCGACCGCGGTGCCGAGCCGGATGCGCGAGGTGTGCGAGCCCCACCAGGCGAGCGGGGTGAAGGCGTCCGAGCCGTAGGCCTCGGCGGTCCAGACCGAGTCGACGCCGAGGCGGTCCGCGGCGACGATCGCCTCCTGGATGCCGGGCGGGGGTCCGGCGGACCAGTAGCCGGTGTGGATGCCGATGCGCATGGCGTTCTCCTCGTGTGTTCCTCGGCGCTGAGGTGCGGACGGGTCCGCGGCCCGACGTGGGTCGAGCGAGGTTCTTAGGACCGGGAGTCCTGGGAACCGCGGCTCAATCTACCGTGCCCGACGGCGCCGCTCGCCACGGCGGACGGCTCGCGACGCGTCGGGCGCCGGCACAGGGCGCACCGGAGGAGGTCCTGGGTGCGGAGCAGCCGTCGCCGGTCAGGGCGATCCACGACGGCTGCCCCGCACCAGAGGGAGGAGGGCAGGGCTCAGATCACGTACTCGATGAGCAGGGACGGGTCCTCGGCGGGCTCGGCAGGTGCCGGGACGGGCTGCGGGACGCGGTTGCGGGCGGGGACCCCCACGGCCACCGACCCTGCGGGCACGTCCTTGACCACCACGGCGTTGGCGCCGACCTGGACGTCGTCCCCGACCCAGACCGGACCGAGGATCTTGGCCCCGGCGCCCACGACCACGCGGTCGCCCAGGGTCGGGTGCCGCTTGCCGCGCTTCATCGAGCGACCACCGAGCGTCGAGCCGTGGAAGAGCAGCACGTCGTCGCCCACGACGGCCGTCTCCCCGATGACCACGCCCATGCCGTGGTCGATGAACAGGCGCCGCCCGATCTTCGCCCCTGGGTGGATCTCCACACCCGTCGCGGCCCGGGCGACCTGGGCGATGATCCGGGCAGGCAGCCGCAGGGCAGGCTCGCGCCACATGCGGTGCGTGAGCCGGTACGTCCACACGGCGTGCAGCCCCGGGTAGATGAGCGCGACCTCGAGGCCGTTCCGCGCCGCGGGATCGCGGTGGCGGGCGGCCTCGAGGTCCTCCCTGAGAACCCTCAGGAAGCGTCGCAGGGGACTGGGAGGTCTCATCAGTCCAGCAGGTCGGCGTACAGCACGGAGGTCAGGTAGCGCTCACCGAACGACGGGATGATCACGACGATCAGCTTGCCCGCGTTCTCGGGACGCTCCGCGAGCCGCAGCGCGGCCGCGATCGCGGCGCCGGACGAGATGCCCACGAGGAGGCCCTCCTCCTTGGCGGCGCGACGCGCGTACTCGACCGCGGTCTCGGCGTTGATGTCGATGACCTCGTCGTACACGGTGGTGTCGAGGATCTCGGGGACGAAGTTCGCCCCGATGCCCTGGATCTTGTGCGGGCCGGGGGCGCCGCCGTTGAGGATCGCGGACTCCTCGGGCTCGACCGCGACGATCTGGACGCTCGGCTTGCGCTCCTTGAGGACCTGCCCGACGCCCGTGATGGTGCCACCGGTGCCGATGCCGGCCACCACGATGTCGACCTCGCCGTCCGTGTCGGCCCAGATCTCCTCGGCCGTGGTGGCGCGGTGGATCGCAGGGTTGGCCTCGTTGGCGAACTGGCGGGCCAGGATGGCGCCCGGGCGCTCGGCCACGATCTCGTCGGCCTTGTTGACGGCGCCCTTCATGCCCTCGGAGCCCGGCGTGAGGATGAGCTCGGCGCCGAACGCGCGCAGCAGGGCGCGGCGCTCCTTGGACATGGTCTCGGGCATCGTGAGCACGACGTCGTAGCCGCGGGCCGCGCCGACCATGGCCAGGGCGATGCCGGTGTTGCCCGAGGTCGCCTCGACGACGGTGCCGCCCGGCTTGAGCTCACCGGAGGCCTCCGCCGCGTCGATGATCGCGACGCCGATGCGGTCCTTGACCGAGTTGGCGGGGTTGTAGAACTCGAGCTTGCCCACGACCGTGGCACCGAGGCCCTCGGTGAGCTTGTTCAGGCGGACGAGGGGCGTGTTGCCGACGAGCTTCGTGACGTCGTCGTAGATGCGTGCCATGACTTCCTCTTCATCGTTGGTGGCCTGCGGTGGAGAACCGGGACCGAGGGGGATCAGCGGGAGCTGTGCGGGGGTGGCACGGGGCTGCACCGGGCAGGCGACGCGCCACGGGGCCTGTCGTCGGGTGGAGCGCCGCCTGCGGGGAAGGGGCGCTCTAGCGACAGGTGCGACACGGACAACAGGACAGGAAGGATGCGGGGGTGCTCACCGCGGCGGAGGGGACGTGACGCGTGGTCATGGTCGCCCTCCTCGTCCTGTGTCGTCCTTGCCCGCAGTCGCGGTCCGCAGCCGTTCCGGCGCGGCGCCCTGCGGAGTCATGGTGCCTGGCCCGAGGCTATCGGCCCGTGCAGTGCGCTGCAATGCCGTCTCATCCTGGTCGCCAGGTCGTGCCGCCCCTGCCCGAGGTGCGGCCGCGCCCGGCGGGGAGGCGAGGGGGCGGGGTGAGACGGGGCGAGGGGCGGGACCCTGGAAAGGGGGCATGTCGACCTAACGTCACGAGGCCGACATCTCTTCCCGCGCGAGGGGCCGGCTGTCCTCCCGCCGGAGCCCGGCTGCGGCCGCGCGGACAGGTTGTCCGGCAGGTTCGTCGAGCGAAGACGACGACGGCGGCCCCGGAGAACCAGGGCCGCCGTCGTGCTGCGGAGCGGATGACGGGAATCGAACCCGCGTGATCAGTTTGGAAGACTGAGGCTCTACCATTGAGCTACATCCGCGCAGAGGAACCCCACCGTGGTGGCGAGGGCTGCGGCGCTACCTTAGCAAAGGTCGGGCCGGTCGCGGGACTCGGCACCTGGTAGGCGCTCCCGCAGGTCGACGACGTCGCCCGACGGCCGGGCGGTGCACCCGACGCGGCGCGGAACCCCGTACACTGAGCCGTTGCCGGTGGTCCACGGCGGGTCCTTCCCCGTGCTTCCACCGCTCGTCGCCCCCGGGCGGCGTCTCCTTCGGGGTGTGGCGCAGGTTGGTAGCGCGTCCGCTTTGGGAGCGGAAGGTCGCAGGTTCAAATCCTGTCACCCCGACGAGCACGAAGGCCCTCGACCTCGCACCTGCGCGGCGTCGGGGGCCTTCGGCGTCCGCCCCTCCTCCTCGCCTCGGGAGGCGTCCGCGGACCCGCGGTCACGAGGCGTGGCGTACCATGGACGGGTTGTCCGTGCGCCCTTTCCGGCGGAGGCCCTCCGAGGGTCCCGCCGCACCGCTCGAGGCGACGCGATCGACCAGACGTCAGCGTCTGCCACCGATCGATCAACGTTCGAACAGGTCCCGCTGCAACCGGCGGGACATGCACGCACCCCGTTGCCGCACGTCGGCTCCCCGATCAGTTGGAGATCATCGAAGTGAAGAGCGCCGTCGAGACCCTGGACCCCACCAAGGTCAAGTTGACCGTCGAGGTGGAGTACGACGAGCTCAAGCCGAGCATCGACCACGCCTACAAGCACATCGCGGAGCAGGTGAACGTCCCCGGTTTCCGCAAGGGCAAGATCCCCGCGCGCATCATCGACCAGCGCGTCGGTCGTGCTGCCGTGCTCGAGCACGCCATCAACGACGGCCTCTCCGGCTTCTACCGCCAGGCCGTCAACGAGACGGGCATCCGCCCGCTCGGCCAGCCCGACGTCGAGGTGACCGAGGTCCCGCTCGACGCCGAGGGCTCGCTGCACTTCACGGCCACGGTCGAGGTCCGCCCGGAGATCGAGATCCCCGCGCTCGACTCCGTGCAGCTCACGGTCGAGGCCGCAGAGGTCTCCGCCGACGACATCGCCGAGCGCCTCGACGCGCTGCGCGAGCGCTTCGGCACGCTGGTCGGCGTCGACCGTCCCGCAGCCGAGGGCGACTTCGTCGTCATCGACCTCAAGGCCGTGATCGGCGACGAGGAGATCGACTCGGTCTCCGGCATCAGCTACCAGATCGGCTCGGGCAACATGCTCGAGGGCCTCGACGAGGCGCTCACTGGCCTGTCGGCCGGCGAGACCACGACCTTCAAGGCGCCGCTCGCGGGTGGCGACCACGAGGGCAAGGAGTCCGAGGTCACCGTCACGGCCACCTCGGTCAAGCAGCGCGACCTCCCCGAGGCCGACGACGAGTTCGCCGAGCTGGCGTCCGAGTTCGACACCATCGAGGAGCTCAAGGCGGACCTGCGCGAGCAGGTCGCGAGCATCAAGACCTCGAACCAGGCCGTCGAGGCGCGTGACGCCCTGGTCAAGTACCTCGTCGAGAACACCGAGATCCCCGTTCCCCAGGGCGCCGTCGAGGCCGAGGTGCACCGCCACCTCGAGTCCGAGGGTCGTCTCGAGGACGACGCGCACCGTGCCGAGGTCGAGGTCGACGCGACCAACGCGCTCAAGAACCAGATCCTCCTCGACACGCTCGCGGAGCAGCTGAACATCAAGGTCGCCCAGAACGAGCTCCTGGACTACCTCGTCAACGCGTCGCGCCAGTACGGCATGGACCCGAACCAGTTCATCCAGTCGCTCGACCAGGGCGGTCAGATCCCCGCCATGGTCGGCGAGGTCGCCCGCTCCAAGTCGCTCGCCGTGGCCCTGCGCCAGGTCGAGGTCAAGGACACCGAGGGCAACGTCGTGGACCTGAGCGAGTTCATCGGGTCGGACGAGGAGGACGCTGCCGCTGACGCCGCGGCCGCCGCTGCCGGTGAGGACGTCACCGACATCACGGACGAAGAGGGCATCGAGGTCGTCTCCGAGGACGAGGCAGCAGCCGACAAGGCCTGACCTTCCCGGTCCCCGGCTCGGTCCCGGCACCACCCACCGAGCCCGACGACGGCCCTCACCTCCGCGCGGAGGCGGGGGCCGTCGTCGCATCCGGTCCGCGGGCGACCAGCCGCACGGTGCGGCGGCAAAGGGGCGGTGAGCGGCGCCGTCGGGCGGCAGGGGAGGCCTTCCTGCGCCGACAGCGAAAACCCCGGATATCGGGACGGTTTCCGCTCCCCGCCCGCGTTAGGGTCACAACAACGGTGAGACCGTCCACGACGGACGAACCGACCAGCCGCGACGTTCGAGCGTCGCGAGCGACGAGGGAACGACGAAGGAGATGGACGTGAGCGATCAGTTTCCGGTGGCACGAGCCGAGGGGCCGGGACTCGGCCTGAACGACTCCATCTACAACCGGCTGCTCAAGGAGCGCATCATCTGGTTGGGCTCGGAGGTGCGCGACGAGAACGCGAACGCCATCTGCGCCCAGATGATGCTGCTCGCTGCCGAGGACCCCGACAAGGACATCTGGCTCTACATCAACTCGCCCGGCGGGTCGATCACGGCCGGCATGGCGATCTACGACACCATGCAGTACATCCAGCCCGACGTCGCGACCATCGCGATGGGCATGGCGGCCTCGATGGGCCAGTTCCTGCTCTCCTCGGGCACCAAAGGCAAGCGCTACGCGACGCCCCACGCCCGCGTCATGATGCACCAGCCCTCGGGCGGCATCGGCGGCACGGCGACCGACGTGCGCATCAACGCGCAGCTCATCATGCACATGAAGAAGGTGCTCTCCGAGCTCACGGCCGAGCAGACCGGCCAGCCGCTCGAGAAGATCCTCAAGGACAACGACCGTGACAGCTGGTTCACGGCGCCCGAAGCCCTCGAGTACGGCTTCATCGACCACGTCGTGACGAACGCTTCGTCGGTGACGGGTGGCGGCGGCACGGCGAGCAGCTGAGCTCACCGACGACCCGGCCCCCCATCCACGATCCCACCCGAGGAGACACCTTGAGCTACGCAAGCCAGGAATCGCAGTACATCTCGACCGCTCAGCGCCTCGCGGGCGCGGGCGCCGGCGGCGGCATCGCCCTCCCGCACGGCGCGCCGTCCTCGCGCTACGTGCTCCCGCAGTTCGAGGAGCGCACGGCCTACGGCTTCAAGCGCCAGGACCCGTACACCAAGCTGTTCGAGGACCGCATCATCTTCCTGGGCGTCCAGGTCGACGACGCGTCCGCCGACGACGTCATGGCGCAGCTCCTCGTCCTGGAGAGCCAGGACCCGGACCGCGACATCATCCTCTACATCAACTCGCCCGGCGGCTCGTTCACGGCCATGACGGCGCTGTACGACACCATGCAGTACATCAAGCCGCAGATCCAGACCGTGTGCCTGGGCCAGGCGGCGTCCGCCGCGGCCGTGCTGCTCGCAGCCGGCCAGCCCGGCAAGCGCCTCGCGCTGCCCAACGCCCGCGTGCTGATCCACCAGCCCGCGATGGAGGGCGGCGGCTACGCCCAGGCCTCGGACATCGAGATCCACGCGAACGAGCTCATCCGCATGCGCGAGTGGCTCGAGGACACCCTGGCCATGCACTCGGGTCGCGACGTCGAGCAGGTCCGCTCGGACATCGAGCGCGACAAGATCCTCACCGCCAAGCAGGCCATGGAGTACGGCCTGGTCGACCAGGTCCTGGAGAGCCGCAAGCCGGTCATCCAGAACAAGCCCTGATCTCGACATTTCCTCCCGACCCACCGGGGTGCCCGGCTGACAACGGGCCCCCGGTGGTGTGCAATGGTGGGTAGGTCGGCGCGTGTCGTCCAGATCGCAGGGGCCTCAGTCCCGGCGCAGCAGCAAGACCGAGGCTAGGAGGCTGGTAGTGGCTCGGATCGGAGATGGTGCAGACCTGCTGAAGTGTTCCTTCTGCGGCAAGTCCCAGAAGCAGGTCAAGAAGCTCATCGCGGGCCCCGGCGTGTACATCTGCGACGAGTGCATCGAGCTCTGCAACGAGATCATCGAGGAAGAGCTGTCAGAAGCGGCGGAGCTCGGGCTCGTGGAGCTCCCCAAGCCCCGCGAGATCTTCGACTTCCTCGAGCAGTACATCATCGGCCAGGACGCCGCCAAGCGAGCGCTGGCCGTTGCCGTGTACAACCACTACAAGCGGATCCAGGCGGGCGAGCACACGCGCGCCACGGACGAGTCCCAGGTGGAGATCGCCAAGTCGAACATCCTGCTGATCGGCCCCACGGGCACCGGCAAGACGTACCTGGCGCAGACGCTCGCGAAGATGCTCAACGTGCCGTTCGCGATCGCGGACGCCACGGCGCTCACGGAGGCCGGGTACGTCGGTGAGGACGTGGAGAACATCCTCCTCAAGCTCATCCAGGCCGCTGACTACGACGTCAAGAAGGCCGAGACGGGCATCATCTACATCGACGAGGTCGACAAGGTCGCCCGCAAGTCGGAGAACCCCTCGATCACGCGAGACGTGTCGGGCGAGGGCGTGCAGCAGGCCCTGCTGAAGATCATCGAGGGCACCACGGCCTCGGTGCCGCCGCAGGGCGGGCGCAAGCACCCGCACCAGGAGTTCATCCAGATCGACACGACCAACGTGCTGTTCATCGTGGCAGGCGCGTTCGCGGGGCTCGACGAGATCGTCGCGACCCGCTCGCGCAAGCGCGGGGTCGGGTTCGGCGCCCCCATGGACACTCACGAGGAAGCGGACCTCTTCGCCGAGGTGCGACCCGAGGACCTGCAGAAGTACGGGCTCATCCCCGAGTTCATCGGGCGTCTTCCCATCATCACGTCGGTCGCCAAGCTCGACCAGGAGGCGCTCGTCCGCATCCTGACCGAGCCGCGCAACGCGCTGGTCAAGCAGTACCAGCGCATGTTCCAGATCGACGGCGTCGAGCTCGAGTTCGAGGACGACGCGATCAGCGCCATCGCGGACCAGGCCCTCCTGCGGGGGACCGGTGCCCGCGGGCTCCGGGCCATCATGGAGGAGGTCCTCCAGCAGGCCATGTTCGACGTCCCCAGCCGGGACGACGTCGAACGCGTGGTCATCACCCGCGAGGCCGTGCTCGACAACGTGAACCCCACGCTCGTCCCGCGGGCCGCGATCAAGCGAGCACCGCGCGAGAAGAGCGCGTAGGACGCACCGACGAGGAAGGGCCCCGGAACATCGGCGGGTTCTAGCGATCCCCGCAACACCTTGAGTTTCAGGGAGTTGTGGGGATCGTGGTTTCTGGGGAGTTGAAGGC
>NZ_JACSPN010000001.1:0-125607 GCF_015142735.1 Oerskovia douganii
GCATCGCACGATCGAGGAGGTGGAATAGGTGAAACACACCTGCACGTCCAACAGCACCGGCACCCGCGACTTACCCAACGTCTCGGCCGCGGCCGCGGCCGACCACCGCTTGTTCACCGACACGGCAGTGTTCGCCGCGACCGCGGGCAGGTCGGTCGCCTTCGTCCACCCCGTTGTCGAGCCCTTCGACCCGTCGTAGTTGGCTGGCTCCGCGGTACCTGCCGCGCGCCACCAGATCGACGGTGTCACAGTCCCCGAGGCGGTCGAAGGACCACTGGCCTTGACCTGGAACGTGTCGGTGGACTTGAGCCCGGTCGCCGGTGACGAAAGTGCGGAGCCGCCAGCGCCGAAGCTGAAGGTCGTCTCGGCAGAGGTCCAGGCGGCCTTGTCGATCGCTCGGACCTTGAGCGTGTGCGCCCCGTTGACCGGATTCCAACTGACGGTCGCGGTCGGGGTCGTGCCCGTCGCGGCGATCGAGGTCCAGGCGCCCCCGTCCAGTGAATACTCGAACCGGACCGCGTCCGTCGACGTCGACTTCAGCGTGAACGTGTTTGACGACGGCGCTGTGTCCTTCCACTGCCCGTTCGTGTACCCCGACGCCGTGATCGTCGGCGCGACCGGGGCACTCGTGTCGACGGTGAAGTTCCACTGCGGTGCATTCGCTTTCGAGGTCAAGGACCCGTCGTTCGCCCACACCTTTGCCGTGTACGTCGTCCCGTTGACCAGTGCCGGCGTCGCGGCCGCGGGCACGAAGCTCGATGTACTCCCCGAGGCCACGTTCGAGCCCGGAAGCTGGTTCCACACCACGGTGTTGTTCGCGCCCAGTACCGAGAACAAGCCCTTGACGTTCCCACCGTCCGGGTCCGACACAACCGTGGAGAACTTTGGCTTGGCGACCTTGACGTACAGCACCTTGTTCGCATCAGTCGAGTTCGGCCACCACGCGTACTCCCCGGCGCCATGCGACGACTTCGACGGCGTGTTCGGGTAGGAGTTGTACGTCACCCAGATCGAGGGGATGTAGGCCCCGGCATCGGCGGAGTTGAACTTCTTCCACCCGTAGGAATCCGACTCGTTCTCCGCCTTCACCCCGAGCGTGATCTGCGCGTCACCACGGTTCGCCGCGTACGTCATCGCGCCCTTGACGTCCATCTTGACCCAGCCGTCACCGCACGAGTCGGCGTAGCCCTTGGTCTGCGACGTCGTCAGCTGCCGCGTCAACCACCCGGGCTGGTTCGACCATCGCGTCCCGGTCGAGATCCCCCCGGTATGCCACAGTTCCCAGTTCCTCGCGCTGCAAGAGTAGGAGTGGAAGTTCCACAGTTCCATCGTCGCCGCGGACACGACCTTGCCCGCGATCCCCGACGTCGGGAAGTTGACGATGCCGCGCGCGACCACGGCGCCGCCGTTGTAAGTGCCCATCTGCATGTACGTGCGCGCGGACGTGTCGACCGTGGTGTCGGTCTGCACGTACAGGTCCAGGCCCTTGGAGAGGTTCACCTGCGGATCGATCACCACTGGGAACTGCGTCTCGGCATCGGTCAGCAAGGACTCCACCCCGGACAGTTCCACCTGTGCCGTCGAGGAGTCCGTAACCGTCACGGACTCCTGAAGAGTCACCGCAGCCGACAGCGGGTCGGCCTCCACTGCAGCCACCTGCTCAGACGCACTGGCCGTCGACTTGGCTGCCGGGGCCTTGGCCGTCGGAGCCTGCTCGCTCCCCGGCTTCTTTCCGTACAGCACGTCGAGCTCAGGCAGAGGTGCCATCCGCGGCGCCGCCGGGTCGATCACCGCTGCAGGCTCGAGCAGGGAATCAGGGCGGTGCTCCTCCGCGCGCGCGTCCCACGCCAACGGCGTCGCGCCCACACCCACGACCTCACCCGAAGGCGCGCTCACTTCGAAACCGCCATCCGGTGTCGCCAGGACGGTGCCACCATCGGTCGTCACGATCAGCGGATCCTCGATCGCAGCCCGCGCCGCCGCGCCGTCGTGCGCGACGAAGAACTGCTCGAAGCCTGTGTTCGTCGCTTCGACCACCAGATCCAGGCCTTCGCCCACGCCCTCAAAGGTCGCGCGCTTGCCCTCAAGCACCGGTGCCGGCAACGTGCCCGTCCAGTGCATCGCCGAGACCACGCCGGTCTCAGGATCTGTCACCGAGGCCAGCTCCACCAGTCCGTCGTCTGCTACCTCGGCGGCACCGGAGATCTCCAGTCCAGAAACTGCGGCTACGGGACGGACCACACCATCCTCGCCCGCCCGAAGCGTCAGGTCGACCTGCGCCCAATCCTCCACGGCAGTGCCGTTCCCACCAATGCGTACCCACACCGGCCCAGACCCCTGCTGCACAGTCCATTGCCCATTCGGCAAAGCCCATACCGAACCGAACTCAGTGCGCTGAGACAAGTCCTCCACCGGCACACCAGCCAAGCGGGCGTTCACCATCGCCGAACCCGAATCTGGTGCGGTACGCGGTACGTCGGCCGGATCGACCACGGCCGGCTCGGCCGTCGTCGCAGCGGGTGCTAGGGAGGCCGTCGCCGGCGCCGGAAGCGAGACAACGCCCACGCTCAGCGCGACTGCACCGGCAACGGTAGCGATGGACGCGCGCCAGGCGCCAGGAATACCAGAGAACGACACCAAGGACGCCATCGCGAACCAGCCCGATCCAACCGCGGCACGCATCAGCGCGCACCGGAAACCGAAACCCACACCCCCTACGGGCGGGCCCCAGCCTGGCTCACAGCAAGCTCACAACCAGCGAAGGTGAACGGAACATAGCCCACCGCGAAGCACTCCACCGAAACGGTGACCGGGTGAAAGGCAAACTAGGGACCAAGGTCCTAGACGCTAGGGGGCACGCGTGCAGCCCACCCTCCCACGCCTCGACGGACACCCCGACCGCTCTGATGGGTCGCGTCCAAGTACGTGACTCGCCGGTGCCACATGGACCCTGGCCTGGGGATTCACCTCCCCAATCCGCTCTCGCCGAGCGCATGCCGTAGTCGCCGCGGTGGCGTGGCCAACGTGGTTGTTCGTCGTTCTCGCACTTCCTGGGTTCGTACACGCCAATCGGCTGGTCGTCGCGCGCGTGACACGCCGCACCACGGCGACGATGCTGGGGGTCTTTGCCCGGGTCGTCGGCCTGTCACTCGCGGTCTACGCGGCGTTGCTTGGGGTGTTCGTCGCGATCCTCCTGCAGTGGCTTCCCGCGACCGTGACCCTGATCTTCCTGCTGGTCCTGGCGCTGTGGGGTGCCCTGGCAGTCGCCGTCACCCTCGTACGCCTCGCGCCCGGATACGCGCGGATCTACCGTGCCGGTGCCATCGCACGCAGGGCTCACTCCCCTAGTCAGCGCCGCACCGACCGCGATCTGTACCGCGCCGCACAATGGACCTTGGACAGCGTCGCCTCGCGCCTACCCGTCGGCGGCCTCTCCACCATCGACCGCCACCTGCGACGCAGTCTGCCAGCTGGTGACACCCTCGTCGTACAGGCCGCGACACCGCGCCACGTCACCGTCTACCAGCGTTACGGCTTCACTCCGCTGCCCACCGCCCCACTGACGCTGCTCGCCGACGTATCACGGGTCTCCTGCACGGATAGGTGACACCTGACTTGTGGTGCCGGAGGGCACTGCTGGAAGGATGTGCACTGTGCCAAGACCCCATCCCAAAGAGTTCCGCGACGATGTCGTGGCGATCGCCCGCCGTGGTGATGCCCCGGTGTCTCAGATCGCCAAGGACTTCGGCATCAGCGACTCATGCCTGCGCAACTGGATGCATGCTGCCGAGGTCGAGGAAGGCAACCGGCCCGGGGTGACGGCCTCGGAGTCGGCCGAGCTGCGCGAGGTCAAGAAGCGTGTCCGCGTGCTCGAGCAGGAGAACGAGATCCTGCGCCGCGCGGCGGCGTACTTCGCTCAGGCGCATCTGCCGGGAAAATGATCTACCCGCTCGTGCGTGAGCTCGCCGCCGACGGGGTCCCCGTCGCGGTGACGTGCCGGGTCCTCAAGCTCGCCCGACAGCCCTACTACCGCTGGCTCGCCGCACCCGTGACCAGGCACGATCTCGAGGAGGCGTATCTGGCCAACGTCCTGTTCGACGCCCACGTCGAGGACCCCGAGTTCGGGCACCGACTGCTGGCCGACGAGGCCCACCGGGCCGGCTTGGCGGCGTGCGACCGGCGGGTGTGGCGGATCTGTCGCGACAACCGGTGGTGGTCCGTGTTCGGCAAGAAGCGCGCTAAGAACGGTAAGAAGGTCGGGCCGCCCGCGCACGATGATCTGGTGCTGCGCGTCTTCAAGGCCGACCGCCCCAACCAGGTATGGCTCTGGGACATCACCGAGCACCCTACGAGCGAGGGCAAGCTGTACTTGTGCGCGATCAAGGACCTGTACTCCAACCGGATCGTAGGCTACTCGATCAGCGACCGGATGAAGTCCAGGATCGCAGTGAACGCCCTGGTCAGCGCCGCGGCCCGCCGCGGTGACGTGACCGGTTGCGTGGTCCACTCGGACCGAGGCAGCCAGTTTCGAAGCAGGAAGGTCCTACGCGAACTGCACCGCCACGGCCTGCTCGGGTCCATGGGCCAGGTCGCCTCCGCCGGCGACAACGCCGCGATGGAGTCGTTCTTCTCCCTGCTGCAAAAGAACGTCCTGGACCGGCGCCGATGGGCCACCCGCCAGGACCTGCGCCTGGCGATCATCACCTGGATCGAACGGACCTACCACCGCCGCCGCAGGCAAGCCCGCCTCGGTCGACTGACACCCATCGAATACGAGACGATCAACACCCCTCAGGTCGCACTCGCCGCCTGAGACCATCTGACACCTATCCGTGCAGCAGACCCCACCCGTGGCGCAATCCGCCTTGGGGCCTGCACCCTGTGGTGCGTTGGTGGGTTGAGACCGCCGTCGGTTTTGCGACGCTCTAGTGACTTGCCGCGTTGAGTGCGTCTGTGAGGTCGCGTAGGTCTGGGGTGCCGCTCAGTCCGGCGGTGGTGGGATAGACGCGGCATGCGATCGCAGGTGGCGAGTTGGTGGGGAACAGGTCTGTCCCGTCGAGGTGGAAGGACGGCGAGCCGGCGAATTGGAGTCGGTCGGCCTGGGCCTGGTCGTTGATCTCGAGCGTCTCGATGGTGGCGTTCAGGCCGATTGCTACCAGGGCTTGTTGGGCGAGGTCGAGGGCGTGCGCGGCGTGGGGGCAGTCGGGGACGAGGAGGACGGTCAGGGTGTGCTCAGACATGGGCGCGCTCCTGGGCCGGTGTGGGGCTGGCGGGTTGGGTGATCGAGGCTGCGTACCGGCCGGCGCGGACGCCGTTGGCGATGACGAAGACCTCGGCGACCTCGTGGACGAGGACGACCGCGGCTAGGCCCAGGACGCCGAAGAGGGCCAGGGGGATCAGGACGCCGATCAGCGCTAGGGAGAACGCGACGTTCTGCCACATGATGACGCGGGTGCGGCGGGCGTGGGACAGAACCTGGGGCAGGTGGTGCAGGTCGTTGCCCATGAGCGCGACGTCGGCGGTCTCGATCGCGACGTCCGCGCCCATCGCGCCCATCGCGATGCCGACGTTCGCCGTGGCCAGGGCCGGGGCGTCGTTGACGCCGTCGCCGACCATCGCGACCGGGCGCCGGCTCGACAGGTCACGGACGATCGTGGCCTTGTCCTCGGGGCGCAGGTCGGCGTGGACGTCGAGGATTCCGGCCTGGGAGGCCAGGGCGCGGGCGGTGCGCTCGTTGTCGCCGGTCAGCATCGCCACGGTGTAGCCGTCCCGGGTCAGGGCGTGGACGACCGCGGCGGCTTCTGGGCGCAGCTCGTCGCGGACCGCGATCGCGCCGAGCAGCGATCCGGCTTCCTCGACCAGAACAGCGGTGGCTCCCTGCTCCTGCATCCGCGCGACGTGTGCGGCCAGTGAGCCGGCCTCGATCCATCCGGGACGGCCGAGACGGACCTGGCGGCCCTTGAACGTGCCGGTGATCCCTGCGCCGGTGACCGCGGTGACGTCAGAGATCTCGGGGCGGTCGGTGGTCGCGGCCAGGATCGCGCGGGCCAACGGGTGCTCGCTGCGCGCCTCGAGCCCGGCCGCGACCGCAAGCAGCTCGTCACGGGTGCGCCCCGGGGCGGGGGCGACCTCGACGACGGCGGGCTTGTTCGCGGTCAGGGTGCCGGTCTTGTCCAGCGCCAGGGCACGGATCTTGCCGAGCTCCTCGAGCGCGGCGCCGCCCTTGATGAGGACTCCGCCCTTCGATGCGGCGCCGACCGCGGCGACCACGGTCACGGGGACGGAGATCGCCAGTGCGCACGGGGATGCGGCCACGAGCACGACCAGCGCTCGTTCGATCCACAGGACCGGGTCGCCGGCCAGGGAGCCGATGACCGCGATGAGCGCCGCCGCGATCAAGATGCCGGGCACGAGCTTGGACGCAATCGCGTCGGCCAGCCTCTGCCCGCCGCCCTTGCGGGCCTGTTCGGCCTCGACGATGTGCACGATGCGGGCCAGGGAGTTGTCCTCGGAGGTCGTGGTGACCGCGACCTCCAGGACGCCGTTCCCGTTGATCGAACCGGCCATCACCCGCGCCCCGGGCCCGGCCTCGACGGGGACCGACTCACCGGTCAGGGCCGAAACGTCCAGGGCCGTCGTACCCGTGCGGATCACGCCGTCGGTCGCGATGCGCTCGCCGGGGCGCACGAGCAGTACGTCACCGATGATCAGGTCAGACGGGGCGACGCTCACGTGCTCGCCGCCGCGCACGACGGTGGCCTCGGTCGGGACCAGGTCCAGCAGAGCGCGCAGGCCGCGGCGGGTGCGGGCCAGGGAGTACTCCTCGAGCCCCTCGGAGATCGAGTAGAGGATCGCGAGCATCGCGGCTTCCTCGACCTGCCCCAAGATCACCGCTCCCACCGCAGCGATCGTCATCAGTGTCCCGACGCCGATCTTGCCCTTGAGCAGGCGTCGTATCGTGCCGGGGACGAACGTGGTCGCCGCGATCACCAACGCCAAGCCCTCGAGCCCCAGCACGGCCCACTCGGGGGCAGCGGTCCGGGACACCAGCCACCCGGCCAGCAGCACGACCGCGGCCAGGAGCGCGGCCCGGATCTCACCGACCCGCCACAAGCTCACGGCCTCCTCTTCGCCCTCGGGGCTCTCGGCCTCGTCCGAGCAGCCGCACGCATCGCTCATCGCGCGACCTCCACCGTCGTGACCGGTGCATCGGTGCCGTAGTTCGGGCACAACACGACAGCGTTGCCGGTGGCCGCTAGCAGCACCTCGGCCGCCGCAAGCATCTCCAACAGCTCCGGACGGGCCAACGAGTAGTACACCCGTCGCCCCTCCATCCGACCTGCCACCAGACCGCAGTCCTTCAAGCAGGCCACGTGCGAGGAGATCGTCGACTGCGCCAGCCCCAGATCGGCCGTCAGATCAGCCACCCGCGCCTCCCCCGAGGCGAGCCTGCGCACGATCGCCAACCGGGCCGGATCGCCCAGTGATCGGAACAAGGCCACTCCCGGCTCCACGCCCTCTGTCGAAGCCGCACACTCATCAACCATGATCGACATGGGTCGATAATAACCGCTTCTGATCGATTATTGGATCGAGCTCGATGCCTGCGGTCGGTGACGTCGGATCGCCCGCAGTGTCAGGGGGGTGCCGACCGCCAGGGGCAGGATCCAGAAGGACCAAGCCGGGAGGTGTTCCCAGAGGGGGAGGTGGGGGCCGTTGTCGACGTAGAACGCGGTCAGCATCGCGACGTATGCCAGTGCCATCAGCGTGATGTGGATGCGGTCGCTCTGCCCGCGCCGCCGGTTGCGCCAGCCCAGGACGGCTGCCGTCAGAGCGATGGTGCCGAGTGCCGCCAGGTGGATGGTGGCGGGCCATCGGATGACGGTCATGACGAGCATCGTTGTGAAGAGGACCGTGATGGCGCCCAGGAAGACCCGGCCTGACCGGACGTGCCAGGGCCCGCCCTTGCGGGTCAGCATTGCGAGCATCCCTGCGACCACGGACGTGATCCCGGCGGCGATGTGCACGAGCAGCGCCGCGTCGAACACGGGCCCGGCGGCCGGTGTCGGAAGTCCGGGGATGTCGATCATGGCCGCCTCCGCGCTGGTTCGCGCAGACAAGCCCGCTGCGATCCCGCGCGAGATCTCCTCCCGCTCCCCAGGACTCAGGTGTCGCAGCGAACGCCTCGGCAGCGAAGGCCGCACCCCACCATGACGCAGCAGGTACCGGCGCACCTGCTGCTCATGGAGCCCCGCCCGATCAGCGATCCGCCGCAGCGACTCACCCTCACCCCACGCCTCCCACACCACAGCCTGCTCCGGCACCGACAACGACGTCCCAACACCCATCCCGGCCTCCACGACCACAGATCATCCACCCTGTGGTGCGTTGGTGGGTTGAGACCGCCCCCGGTTCTCGGACGTGCCCCCGCGAGCGGGTGTCGAGAGCGCCGGGTCGCGGTACGTTCGCCGGAGGACGGCACCGCGGCCGCGACGCCGGCCACCGCGAGGACCTGGCCGCTGGAGGCGCGCATGATCACGCTCGACGAGCTCCGCCGTGTCGGGATGTTCGAGCCGTTGCCGCGTGAGCCGCTCGAGTTCCTCGTGGGCGCGGTCGAGGACATCCACCTCCTGCCCGGGGAGTACTTCGCGCACGAGGGCGACGAGCGGGCGTTCTTCGTCGTGATCGAGGGGCGCGCGGAGATCACCAAGGTCGTCAACGGCGACGAGCGCGTGATCGGGGTGCGCACGCCCGGCATGTTCTTCGGCGAGGTCCCCATGACGCTCAGCACGGCGTTCCCCGCGAGCGGCCGCGCGACCGAGGCGTCGCGCGTCATCAAGCTCGAGGCTCCCGTGTTCTACACGCTCGCGGCCATGGCCCCCTCGGTGCCCGACCACGTCGCAGGGCTCGCGCGCTCCTACCTCGACGCGCTCCAGGCGCACGCGTCCGAGAAGCCCGTCGCGGAGGCGCGCGTGCTCGGGCCCCGGCTCGACGCCGGGGTCCGGGACCTCGCGACGTTCCTGACGCGCAACCACGTCCCGTTCGACCGGGTCGTGACCGCTCCGGGCGACGAGCCCGACGGCGGAGCGCACCCCGTCCTCGAGGTGCGGGACGGGACCCGGCTCACGAACCCCGCGATGCGTGACGTCGCCCGCGCGGTGGGGCTCGCCGTCGACCCGGCGCAGGCCGAGTACGACGTCGTGATCCTGGGGGCCGGCCCCGCAGGACTCACGGCCGCCGTCAACGCGGCCGCGGAGGGGTTGCGCACGCTCGTCGTCGAGAGCCTGGCCCCGGGTGGGCAGGCCGGGACGTCGACCCGGATCGAGAACTACACGGGCTTCCCGTACGGCATCTCGGGCGACGACCTCGCGAGCCGCGCCCTGACGCAGGCGCGCCGCCTCGGGGCGGAGATCGTCGTCACGCGCACGGTCCGCGCGATCGAGCCGGGCGGGCACCTGGTCGTGCTCGACGGCGGCGACACCCTGCGGGCGCCCGTCGTGGTCGTCGCGACGGGCGTCGAGTGGCGCTCGCTCGCGCTCGCGTCGGCCGACCGCTTCCTGGGCAACGGCCTGTACTACGGGGCCGCGCGTAGCGACGCGGCGCTCGCGCAGGGGCAGGACGTCTGCATCGTGGGCGCGGGGAACTCGGCCGGGCAGGCCGCGATCTTCTTCTCGCGGCACGCACGGTCGGTCACGATGCTCGTGCGCGGCGAGTCGCTGGGGGCGAGCATGTCGCGGTACCTGATCGACCAGATCGCGGCGAACCCGGGCATCCGGGTCGAGACGCGCCACCAGATCGCCGGGCTCCACGGCGACGGGGCGCTCGAGACGCTCGACGTGCTCGACTCCGCGACCGGGACCACGTCCCGCCGCGACCTGCCCGTCGTGTTCGTCATGATCGGCGCCGACGCCGTCACGGGCTGGCTGCCGCCGCAGGTGGCGCGCGACGGGCACGGGTTCGTCCTCACGGGCGCGGACGCGGCCGCCGCGCCGCAGTGGGCGGCCGACCGGCGCCCCTTCGCCCTCGAGACGAGCACGCCCGGGGTGTTCGCGGTCGGGGACGTGCGCTCGGGCTCGGTCAAGCGGGTCGCGGCCGGGGTCGGCGAGGGTGGGATGGCCGTCGCGTTCGCCCACCAGTACCTGGCGCTCTGACCTCCCGCCCGTCGCTGGTCCGGCAAGGCAGGAGGCCGTCCACAGGAGCGGTCCGTCGCGGGTGGTCCACAGGCCCGACGGCGCAGCCCCCACGCGCGTCCGCCTCGCCCCAGGATGGACCCGGCCCGGTGCGGGCCCGCGAGAGGGGGACGACATGGGCAGGGCAGTGGCAGCCGTGGTGGGCGCGGTCGGCGCACGAGGCGGGGCAGGGACGAGCACGGCGGCCGCGGCGCTCGCGGACGGGCTGCGCCGGTCCGGGCGACGCGTGGTCCTCGTGGACCTCGAGACCCGGGGCGGCGGGAACGACGTGCTGCTGGGCGTCGACCACCGGGACGGCCCGCGCTGGTCCGACCTGCGGGACGCGCGAGGCGCCGTCGACGGCCGCGCCCTGGCCGACCTCCTCCCGGCCTGGCGCCACGTGCCCGTCCTCGGCGCTCGTCGCACCGACCCGGTGCTCCTCGACGACGGCGTGGTCCTCGACGTGTGCTCGGCCCTGGCCGACGCGTGCGACGTCCTGGTCCTCGACCTGCCCCGGTCCGTCCTCGAGCGGGCCGGTGCCGGCGGCACCGAGCAGGCGGCGCTCGTCGGTGCGTGCGACACGCTCCTCCTGGTGACACCGCTCGACCTCCCCTCGGTCGCCGGCGCCGTCGCGACCGCGGACCTCGCAGCCCGGCTGGGGGCCGGGCGGGCCCTGCGTCTCGTGGCTCGGCGCCCGGCCCCCGGGCGCCTCGACCCGTGGGAGGTGAGCGACGCCGTCGGGCTGCCGCTCGCGGCGGTGGTCCCGTGGGACCGCACCCTCGCGGCGCGCGTCGAACGAGGCGAGGGCCCCGACGTCCGTGCCCGGCGCCCCCTCGGGCGGGCCGGGGCCGAGCTGGCGGCCGCGGTCGGTGGTGCACCGGGCGGGCGGGCCGTCGCATGAGCGGCGACGGGCTCGACGACGCGCTCCTCGCCGAGGTGCGCGGTCGGCTCGTCGGCGGCGCACCGGCCGACGACACGCAGCTCCGTGCGGCGCTGCGCGGGTCGGGACGGGTGCTCGGCAGCGAGGCGCTCGCCGACCTGACGCGGCGCGCCCGCGCAGAGCTCTACGGTGCCGGGCCGCTCCAACCGCTGCTCGAGGACCCCGAGGTCACCGACGTCCTGGTCAACTCGCCCGCCGAGGTCTGGGTCGACCGCGGCGCGGGGCTCGAGCACGCCCCCGTGCACCTGGGCAGCCCCGCCCAGGTGCGCGCGCTCGCCGTCCGGCTGGCCGCCGCGGGCGGGCAACGGCTCGACGACGCGAGCCCGCTCGTCGACGCCCGCCTCCCCGACGGCACCCGGCTGCACGCCGCGATCGCGCCCGTGTGCGAGTCCGGGGCCGTGATCTCGCTGCGGGTGCTCCGGTCGAGGGCCTTCACGCTCGACGAGCTCGTCGACGCGGGCGGCCTGCCGCCTCCGTGGGCCCCCGTGCTGCGGCGGCTGGTCGCGCAGCGCGCGAACATGCTCGTCTCAGGGGGGACCGGGACGGGAAAGACGACCCTGCTCGCAGCCCTCCTGTCGCTGGTCCCCGGGCACGAACGCATCGTGTGCGTCGAGGAGGCCCGCGAGCTCGTCCCCGACCACCCGCACGTCGTCCCCCTCACGGCCCGGCGGGCCAACGTCGAGGGCGCCGGGGCCGTCGACCTCGCGGACCTCGTCCGCAACGCGCTGCGCATGCGCCCGGACCGGATCGTCCTGGGCGAGTGCCGGGGTGCCGAGGTCCGCGAGGTCCTCATGGCGCTCAACACCGGGCACGACGGCGGGCTGGCCACGATCCACGCCAACGCGGCGGCCGTGGTCCCCGCCCGGCTGGAGGCGCTCGCCGCCCTGGCCGGGATGCCCCGGGAGGCGGTCGCAGCACAGGCCGCAGGCGCGCTCGACGTCGTGCTGCACCTGCGCCGCGCCGCGCGCGTACGGCACCTCGCCGAGATCGGCGTCGTGCGGCGTGACGCGCGCGGGGAGCTCGTGGTCGACCCCGTCGCGACGTGGGACGGCGTGCGCGAACCCGTCTACGGCACCGGGTGGGACGCGTTCGTGGACCGGTGGGGTGGGGCGTGAGCGTCGGCCTGCTGGTCGCGTGCGCGGTGTGGCTCGCGGTGGCGCCCGGCGGCCGGGGCGCGGCGGAGGTCGTGGGCGGCCGTGCGGGCCGGGGCCCCGCGGGAGGCCGGTTGCCCGTGCGGCGCCGGTCGGCCGCGCCCACCTCGGTGCGCCTGGTCGTCGCGCACGTCGCCTCGCTGCTGCGCGCGGGGGCGGCGCCCGGTGCCGCATGGGTGTCCGCCGCGGGGATCAGGGTCGACCCGCAGGGCGTGCCGGACCGCGGCGACCTCCTCGCGGTCGTGGGCGCTCGCGGGTCCACCGAGGCGGACGGGCAGGTCGCGGCCGTCGTGGCCGCGAGCCGCTTGGCCTCCGACGTCGGGGCGCCGCTCGGCACCGTGCTGGAGTCGATCGCGCACGCGCTCGCGGCCGAGTCCGAGGCACGGGCGGACCGTGAGGCCTCCCTCGCCGGTCCAGCGGCGACGGCCCGCATGCTCCTGTGGCTGCCGCTCGTGGGGGTGCTGCTCGGCGCGGCGCTGGGGGTGGACCCGGTCGCGACCGCGCTCGGCGGCGGTGCCGGCTCGGCCGGGCTGCTCGTCGGCGGGGTGCTGCTGCTGATCGGTCGACGGTGGTCCGGGCGCCTCGTGACGCGGGCCCGAGCGGCAGGGGCACCGCCGTGACGATCGCTCGGACCGTCGACTGGGCCGTGGTCGCGGCCGTCGCGTGCGGATGCCTGCTCGCGTCGAGCCCGTGGTGGGGTGCGCGGGCCGGGGTGCGCGTGCGGCTCGCCGACCTCACTCGGCGGGCGGCGCCGTCGGGCCCTGCGACGGGACCCGCGGGACAGGTGGAGATCGGGGTCCTGCTCGAGCTCCTCGGCGCGGCGGTGCGCGCGGGGGCGAGCGTGCCGCGCGCGCTCGAGGCCGTCGGTCGCGCCGTCGGAGGGCCCGACGGCGCCGCGCTCCACCGTGCGGGGGCGGCGATCGTGCTCGGGGCAGGCTGGACCGAGGCGTGGGCAGGGGCGCCGCCCCGGCTCGCCGTGGTGCGGTCTGCGCTGGGCCTCGCGTGGGAGCAGGGCGCTGCGCCGGGGGAGTCGCTGCGAGCGGCTGGGGAGCAGCTGCGCGCCGACCAGCAGGCGCTCGCGCGCCAGGCCGCGGCCCGTCTCGCCGTCCACCTCGTGCTGCCGCTCGGGGTGTGCTTCCTCCCGGCGTTCCTGCTGATCGGGCTGCTTCCCGTGCTGCTGTCCCTGGGCGGCGGGGTGCTCGGCGGCTGAGCCGTCGTCGAGCAGGCGCGAGACCGGCGGCTGCGGCCCACGCGGAGCGCTGCCCCAGCGGTGAGCCGACCTCCACGGTGCCCGCGGCACCCGGAGCGGCGGCGGCCGTCCACAGGGCGCGACCGTGCGGGTGGGACGCCGGAGAACCGGCCACGGGTTGACCTGTTCCGGTGTGCACCATGGCGGCATGAACCCACGGACGAGTCCCACCACCCCCGACTTCCCCGCGCCCACCCTGGTGCCCGTCAACGGTGTCGAGCTCGAAGTCTTCGAAGCCGGCCGGGAGAACGCGGGCAAGCCGATCGTGCTCTGCCACGGCTGGCCGGAGCACGCCTACTCATGGCGCCACCAGGTGCCCGCGCTCGTCGGCGCGGGCTACCACGTGATCGTCCCCAACCAGCGGGGATACGGCAGGTCGTCCCGTCCGACCGAGGTGACGGCGTACGACATCCAGCACCTGACGGGGGACCTCGTCGCGCTCCTCGACCACTACGGCTACGAGGACGCCACCTTCGTCGGGCACGACTGGGGAGCCAACGTCGTCTGGGGGCTGGCCCTGCTGCACCCGGGCCGGGTCAGCAGGATCGTCAACCTGAGCCTGCCCTACCAGGAGCGCGGCGAGCGGCCGTGGATCGAGGTCATGGAGGACGTGCTGGGCGGCGACTTCTACTTCGTCCACTTCAACCGCCGGCCGGGCGTCGCTGACGCCGTGCTCGACGACAACACGTTCCAGTTCCTGCGCAACATGTACCGGAAGAACGAGCCCGCCGCGGAGCCTCAGCCCGGCATGGCCATGATGAACCTCGCCCGGGCGCAGACCCCGCTCGGAGAGCCCGTCATGAGCGACGGCGAGCTGGCCGTCTTCGTGTCCGCGTTCGAGTCGACAGGGTTCACGGGCAGCATCAACTGGTACAGGAACCTGGACCGCAACTGGCACCGGCTGGCGGGCGTGGACCCGTTCGTCCGCCAGCCCGCTCTCATGATCTACGGCGACCGGGACGCGGTCGCGAGATCGGAGCGGCTGGCGGACCTCGTGCCCCAGGTGGACGTCGTCAGCCTGGACTGCGGGCACTGGATCCAGCAGGAGAAGCCCGAGGAGACGAACCGGGCGATCCTCGGCTGGCTGGCACGGCAGGACGCGACCTAGAGCAATTGCGTGGCGCACTGGCAGGGTCGAACTTTCACCCCTCTGAGCACGGCCCCCGGCAGTACCGTGGATGTCAAGGCTTGCTCGTGATAGATGTCAGGGGTTCCTATGCGTACCCGACTTGCCACCGTCGTGGGCGGTGCAGGCGTGGCACTCGTTCTGACTGCGTGCTTCGCGGAGAGCGGGCCGGAGGTGACGCCGAGCCACAGCGCGTCTGCCGAGGCGACCAGCCCCGAGCCCTCTCCGGCTCCCGAAGAGACGGTGCCGTCGACAGGCACGAGGGAAGCCCCTCTCGCGATCGGAGAGTCTCGCCGACTCAGCGATGAGTCCGCGTGGACGGTCCAGCTCAATGCGAGCAATCCCGACGGTGCTGCCGTCGTCGCAGCCGAGAACGAGTATCTGCCGGGCCCCGTCCCGGGCGAGGCGTTCCTGATCGGTAACTTCTCCGTCACTGTCGACGCCGATGCCCTGGCAGGCCAGGGCATCGACCTCGCGAACGAGGGGGCCGCGGCCTGGGCGCACGTCTGGTTCGAGTACGTCGCAGCGGACGGCACCAGCTTCGACGTCACCTCGGGCACGATGTGCTTCACGAACGGGGCGCTCTACAACGCAGGGACTCTGTACGCGGATGGCACGTCGACGGGCGACGTGTGCATCGCGGTGCCCGTCGACAAGCTGCCCGGCGGGTTGTGGCGCGTCGCGAACATCCAGAACGACAACGTGTGGATCAGTCCCGAGTAGTCCTTCGAAGCGTGTGCCTTCGACTTGCGGTGGCAACTGGGCGGGCCGTCCACAGGGCATCCGCCAGCGCCACGCTCCACAGCGGCGGTCTCCGGCCCAGCGCGCCCCGCGCCGGGCTCGCCACAGTGGACAGCACGGCCCGCGACGGGTGGGCCACGAGAGCCAGGAGGCACCCATGACGGTCATGCACCGAGCGAGAGAGACAGGAGCGGGGCTGCTCGCCCGCGCCCGCGGCGAGGACCCCGAGGCAGGGCTCGCGACCGCCGAGTACGCGGTCGCGACCATCGCCGCCGTCGGGTTCGCGGGGCTGCTCATCGCGATCCTGCGGAGCGGCGAGGTGCGCGAGATGCTGCTCGGCATCATCCAGCGCGCCCTGTCGGTCGGCTGACGTGGCGGGCGCCAGGACGCGGGGGCGGCCTCGTGGCCGGGCACCGGGCAGCCGCCCCTGGGACGGGTCGCGGGACCGTGAACGCGGCACCGTGACGGCCGAGCTCGCGCTCGCGATGCCCGCGGTCGTCCTCGTCCTGGCGGCCGTCCTCACGCTCGCCGCCGCGGCGAACGCGCAGCTCCAGGCGGCCGACGCCGCCCGCGCGGGAGCCCGGGCCGTCGCGATCGGCGAGGACGACGCGGCGGTGCGCGCCGTCGTCGGGCAGGTGGCCGGGAGCGAGGCCACCGTGACCGTCTCGCGCGGCGACCCCTGGGTCGAGGTGCGGGTCGCCAAGCCGGTGGTCGGCGGCTGGCTCTCGCGCTCGCCGCTCCAGGCCCGCGGCGCCGCGGTCGCCTGGGCCGAGCCGTGAGCCGGCGCGCGACGGCCGACCGGCGTGGGCCTCGCCGCGCCGCGACGGGGCGCGAGCGCGGTTCGGGGACCGTGCTCGCGCTGGGCCTCGTCGCGGTCGCCCTCGTGCTGGGGCTCGCCCTCGCCGCCCTCGCCTCGGCCCAGGCGGCTCGCGGGCAGGCTCAGGCAGCGGCGGACCTCGCGGCGCTCGCCGCCGCCACCGCCCTCCAGCGGGGGTGGGAGGCGTGCCCGACGGCGCGGGAGACCGCGGACCGCAACGGCGCCGAGGTCGTGGCGTGCGTCGAGCAGGGCGACGGGGTCGTCCGGGTCGACGTCACGCGCGAGGCCACGGGGTGGGCCGGGGCGCTCGGGACGGCGCAGGCTGCCGCACGGGCAGGACCGGCGTCGGCGCGGTGACGACCTGCGGTCGTCGAGTGCGTGCGAACGGTCAGGCAGGCGCGTGCGCGAGCACGGCGTCGAGCAGCCGGACCGCCGCGGCCTTGTCGAGCGGGTTGTTGAAGTTGCCGCACTTGGGCGACTGCACGCACGCGGGGCAGCCGTCCGCGCACGGGCAGCGCGAGATCGCGGCACGGGTCGCGCGCAGCCACGTCGCGCCCAGGTGGAACCCGCGCTCGGCGAAGCCCGCACCGCCCGGGTACGCGTCGTACACGAAGACCGTGGCCTGCTCGGTGTCGACGTGCATCGCGGTCGACACCCCGCCCAGGTCCCAGCGGTCGCACGTCGCGAGCAGCGGCAGCAGCCCGATCGACGCGTGCTCGGCCGCGTGCAGCGCCCCCGGCGCCGTCTCGGCGTCGATCCCTGCGGCCTCGAGGACCTCGGCCGGGACCGTCCACCACACGGCGGTCGTCGGCAGGGTGTGCTCGGGCAGGTCGAGCGGCTCGACGCCCAGGATCTGCAGGTCCGGCAGGCGCCGGCGCTGGAAGCTCACGACCTGGCTCGTGACCTCGACGGGCCCGAACCCCCAGCCGATCGGGCCCCACCACCGGTGGATCGCGGGGTGCGTGACCTCGTTCGGTGCCGAGCCCTGCGGGACGGACGGGTCGTCGCCCGGGGCGGGCTCCGCCGTCGGCCCGTCGCCCGGGTCCTCTCCCGGGACCGCCGCCGGGGCCTCGCCGGTGTCCCGGTCGGAGATCCCGTGGATCGAGATCTCCGTGACGGACCGCGACCACGTCCCGAAGTCGACGTCGCGGCGCGCGACGAGCGCGACGCCGTCGCGCAGGTCGAGCGTCTCCACCACGTAGCTCACGCCCTGGTGCACGTAGACCGCGCCGTCGTGGACCGAGCCGTCGGCCGAGGCCGCGTCGACCGTGCCGAGCAGGCGCCCCGTGCCCGACTCCACGACGCGCACGGGCGAGCCGCCCGAGCCGCGCAGGTCCGTCATCGCGGCGGCGGACTGGGCGTGGGTCCAGTACCACCCGGACGCCCGACGGCGCAGCGCCCCCCGTGCGACCAGCACGCCCAGGAGCTCGGTCACCGCGGCGGGGTCGCCGAAGGTCGTGAGGTCCGACTGCCGGAGCGGGACCTCGGCGGCCGCCGCGCACAGGTGCGGCGCGAGGACGTACGGGTTGGCGGGGTCGAACACCGTGGCCTCGAGCGGGGCCGCGAAGATCGCCTCGGGGTGGTGCACCAGGTAGGTGTCGAGAGGGTCCTCGCGCGCGACGAACGCGACCAGGCCGTCGGCGCCCGCCCGCCCGGCGCGGCCCGCCTGCTGCCAGACCGACATGCGCGTGCCCGGCCAGCCCGCGATGAGGACCGCGTCGAGGCCCGAGATGTCGACACCGAGCTCGAGCGCGTTGGTCGTCGCGAGGCCGCGGACCGCGCCGCTGCGCAGGGCCTGCTCGAGCGCGCGGCGCTCCTCGGGCAGGTACCCGCCGCGGTAGGCCGCGACCCGGCGCGCGAGCTGCGGCGAGACGACGCGCAGGTGGTCCTGCGTCTGGGTCGCCACGGACTCGGCGCCGCGCCGCGACCGCGTGAAGGCGAGGGTCCGGGCGCCGGCCGCCGTGAGGTCGGCCAGGAGGTCCGCGACCTCGGCCGTCGCGGACCGTCGTGGTCGCTCGGGGGAGTCGCCCGGGGTGGCGGGCTCGTCGGGGTCGCTCGTGAGGCCCAGCTCGTCGTGGGCCGTGGGGTCGATCAGCAGGGACTCGGCGAGGGCCGCGTCGGCGGCCGGGTCGGCCGCTGCGGCGCGGGCCTGCGCGGCCTCGTAGCCCAGGACCTCGGGGGGCTGCCAGAGCGCGAACGTCTTGCGGCCCGCGGGGCTCGTGTCGGCGTCGACCGTGACGATCTGCTCGGGCGGGACCCCGACGAGGCGCCCGGCGCTGACCGCGGGGTCGGCCGTGGTGGCCGACGCGACGACGAACGTGAGGCGGCCACGGGGGGCGCCGTCCGCGGCCGACGTCCCGGGAGGAGGCGTCGGCGCGTAGTGCGCCGCGAGCCGCGCGAGCCGCCGCAGCACCAGGGCCACGTGCGCCCCGAACACGCCCCGGTAGGAGTGCCCCTCGTCGACGACGACGTAACGCAGGTTGCGCAGGAACCGCGCCCAGCGCCGGTGGTTGGGCATGAGCGCGAAGTGCAGGAAGTCGGGGTTGGTCAGCACGACGTCGGCGTACTCCTGGACCCACTTGCGTTCCTCGAACGACGTGTCGCCGTCGCACGTCGAGACCTTGACGTCGTTGGCGCGCGACGCGTCCAGGAGTCGCTGGAGGCCGTCGACCTGGTCGGCCGCGAGGGCCTTGGTCGGGCTCAGGTAGAGGACCGTGCCACGCGAGCGGGCGCTCTCGATCCGGCCCGGTGCCAGGGACTCGGCCGCGCGGTCGGCGCGCACCGCGGTGAGCGCCGGGAGCCAGAACGCCAGGGACTTGCCGGAGCCGGTCGAGGTCGCGAGCGCGACGTGCCGGCCGGACCACGCGGCCTCGGCTGCCTCGACCTGGTGGGCCCACGGCCGCTCGACCCCCATCGAGCGGTAGCCCGCGACGAGCGAGGCGTCGGCCCAGCGGGGCCAGTCGGCGTGCAGACCGGGGCGCCCGGGCAGGTGCTCGACGTGCGTCAGCCGGTCGGCGCGGCGGCCGCCCGCGAGCAGGACGTCGAGCAGGGCGCCGGGGCGGTCCGGAACGGTGGGTGTGCCGGGTCCCGCGTCCGGGCGGCCGACGGTCGACGAGCCGTCCGACGGGTGGTTCGACGCGTCGTCCGGTTCCGGGGTTCGCGACGGTCTGGGCACGCCTCCGAGTCTCCCACCTGGTCCTCGCGGGTGCCGAACCCGAGGTTGGTCAGGCAAGCGGTCTCGGGTGCCTGACCAACCTCGGGTTCGGCACCGCGCGCTTCAGCCCGCGAAGACCGCTGCGATCGCCCGCGACAGGTGGTACGGGTCCGCGACGGCCGTGAGCTCGCGCGCCGAGTGCATCGAGAGGATGGGCGCGCCCACGTCGACCGTCCGGATCCCGAGCCGGGTCGCGGTCAGCGGCCCGATCGTCGACCCGCACGGCACGGTGTTCTCCGAGACGAACTCCTGGCTCGGCACCCCCGCGGCAGCGCAGGCCGCCGCCCAGGCCGCTGCGCCGTGGGCGTCGGTCGCGTACCGCTGGTTCGCGTTGATCTTGAGGATGGGGCCGCCGCCCGCGATCGGTCGGTTGGCCGGGTCGTGGCGCTCGGGGTAGTTGGGGTGGACCGAGTGCCCGACGTCGCTCGACACGCACAGCGACGCTGCGAGCGCGCGGTGCCGGTCCTCGTCGCTCGCGCCGAACCCGCCGCTGATCCGGGCCAGCACGTCGGCGAGGAACGGTCCGCTCGCGCCCGAGCGCGTCTCGCTGCCGATCTCCTCGTGGTCGAACGCCGCGAGGACCGCGACGGGCGCCTCGCCGCCCCGGGCCGTGGTCGCGCCACCACCGGACGCGACGTCGAGCAGCGCCGTGAGCCCGGCGTGCACCGACAGCAGGTTGTCGAGCCGCCCCGAGGCGAGCAGCTCCTCGTGCGCGCCGAAGATCCGGGGGGCCTGCGTGTCGGCGACGACCAGGTCGTACCCGCCGACCTCAGCGGCCCGGACGCCCGCGTGCTCGGCGAGGAGCGCCAGCAGGTCGGCGTCGGGAGCCCCCAGGGCGCCGAGTCCCCACACGGGCTGGGTGTGCCGCTGCTTGTCGAGCGTCAGGCCGTCGTTGGCGCCGCGGTCGAGGTGGATCGCGAGCTGGGGGATGCGCAGCAGGGGCCCGGTGCGCACCAGGTGGCTGCGGCCGTCGAGCGTCACGAGGCGCCCGGCGAGCTCGAGCTCGCGGTCGAGCCACGAGTTGAGCAGGGGGCCGCCATACACCTCGACGCCCGCCTGCCACCAGCCCTCGCGGCCCGTGGTCGGCTTGGGCTTGAGCTTGAAGCCGGGGGAGTCGGTGTGCGCGCCGAGGATCGCGAAGGGCGTCGTGGCACCGGCCCCCGCGGGCGTGGCCCACGCGATGACCGCGCCGTCCCGCACGACGACGTAGCGCCCCTCCGCGGTCGAGGTCGGCCAGGCGTCGGCCTCGTCGAGCAGGGTGAATCCTGCCTCGACGGCGCGCCGGGCGACCTCGTGGGCCGCATGGAACGACGAGGGCGAGGACTCGACGAACCGCGCGAGGTCCTGGGCGTGGTCCCGCGCCTGGGCGGACGGGACGGTGGCGGCGATGGCCTGTCGGGCGGCGGTGACGGTCGGGCGGGCGGGGGCTGCGTCGTCGGGCATGCGTCCATTGTCCGCCTGCCCGCGCGTGGGGGAGTAGCGTCGGTCCTCCCATGACTTCGTCGGACATCGTGCTCACCCTGCGTGCCGCCGGCTGCGTGTTCGCGGAGGCCGAGGCGGAGGTCCTCGTCGCGGCGGCGACGTCGCCCGCGGAGCTGGGGGCCATGGTCGCGAGCCGGGTCGCCGGGCTGCCGCTCGAGCAGGTCGTCGGCTGGGCAGAGTTCTGCGGCCTGCGCATCCTGGTCGAGCCCACGGTGTTCGTGCCGAGGCGTCGGTCCGAGGCCCTCGCGACGCTCGCCGCCGGCCTCGCGGGAGATGGGTCGACGGTCGTGGACCTGTGCTGCGGCACGGGAGCGCTCGGCGCGGTGCTGCGGGACCGGCACCCGGGCATCGACCTGCACGCGGCGGACGTCGATCCCGCGGCCGTCCGCTGCGCGCGACGCAACCTCGTTGGACAGGTGTACGAGGGGGACCTGTACAACGCCTTGCCGGAGCGGCTGCGCGGGACCGTCGACGTGCTCGTCGTCAACGCCCCCTACGTCCCGACCGACGCGATCGAGACCCTGCCCCCCGAGGCGCGGCTCCACGAGGCGCGCGTCGCGCTCGACGGCGGGCACGACGGGCTCGACGTGCACCGTCGCGTCGCCTCAGCCGCCGCGGAGTGGCTCGCCCCGGGTGGTCACCTCCTGATCGAGACGAGCGCGCGCCAGGCGCCCGTCGCCGTCGGGCTCTTCGAGAGCGCGGGGCTCACGGCCCGGGTCGAGTCCGATCACGACCTCGGGGCGACCGTCGTGATCGGCCGCCGCGACCGACCGTAGGCCGCGGGCGGCGGCGGTCGCTCCCAGCCTCGCCCCGTAGGATCGGGGGAATGCAGTGCCCCCACTTCGACGCCCACGAGTGCCGTTCGTGCACCCTCATGGGGCAGGGGTACGCCGCCCAGCTCGCCGACAAGCAGCGGCACGCGGGCGACCTGCTCGCCGCGCACGCCGGGCTGCGGTGGGAACGTCCGGTCGCGAGCCGGGAGTCGGGCTTCCGCAACAAGGCCAAGATGGTCGTGGGCGGCACGGTCGAGCACCCGACGCTCGGCATCCTGGACGCGGGCGGGCGCGGCGTCGACCTCGAGGACTGCGGCCTCTACCCGGCCGACCTCCAGGCCGTCTTCCCCGTCCTCGCGGACTTCGTCACGCGGGCCGCCCTCACGCCGTACGACGTGACGACGCGACGCGGGGAGCTCAAGAACGTGCTGGTCACGCAGTCGCCCGACGGCGAGCTCATGGTGCGCTTCGTGCTGCGCTCGCAGGAGCCGGTCTCGCGTCTGCGCAAGCACCTGCCGAGCCTGCTCGACGCGCTGCCGCAGGCCCGCGTGGTGTCGGTCAACATCCTGCCCGAGCACAAGGCCGCGCTCGAGGGCGACCAGGAGATCCTGCTGACCGACGCGGACACCCTGACCATGCGCGTCAACGGGATCGAGATGCACCTGCGTCAGCAGAGCTTCTTCCAGACCAACACCGAGGTCGCGGCGGCCCTGTACCGCCAGGGGCGCGAGTGGGTCGACGAGGCCGCGCCGTCGAGCGTCTGGGACCTGTACTGCGGTGTGGGAGGGTTCGCGCTGCACTGCGCGGCGCCCGGGCGCGAGGTGGTCGGGATCGAGTCGAGCCGCGAGGCGATCGTGAGCGCCGAGCGCAGCGCTGCGCAGGCCGGGCTCGACGACGTGACGTTCCGGGCCGGGGACGCGACCGCGTTCGCGCTCTCGGCCGAGCGGGCTCCCGACCTCGTGATCGTGAACCCGCCGCGGCGCGGGATCGGTGCGGAGCTCGCGGGCTGGCTCGAGTCGTCGACCGTGCAGCGGGTCGTCTACTCGAGCTGCAACGCCGTGTCGCTGGCCCGGGACCTCGCGGCCATGCCGTCGCTGCGCCCCGTGCGGGGCCGGGTGCTCGACATGTTCCCGCAGACCACGCACTACGAGGTCATGGTCCTCCTCGAACGTTCGGTCTGAGGCCGGCCGCGTCAGCCGTGCCGACTGCGCCGACCGTGCCAGCCGCGTCAGCCGCGTCGACCGTTCCGACCCGTGCCGGTGGTCAGCGGTCCAGGGCGGTGAGCCGTTCGGCCGCGGTGCGGGCCGCTGCGGCGAGCACGGCGCGGAGCGCCACGAGGTCCACGGGCGTCCCGTCGGGGGTCCGGTCCGGGACGCCGGGCAGCAGGTCGGTGGCGGGCGGGGGCTCGGGGACGTCGGGTGGCGGGGGCAGCTCTCCGAGGACGCGCGAGCCCGACGGCGGCGCGT
The DNA here is from genome assembly GCF_015142735.1 of Oerskovia douganii. Classification (GTDB taxonomy): domain Bacteria; phylum Actinomycetota; class Actinomycetes; order Actinomycetales; family Cellulomonadaceae; genus Oerskovia; species Oerskovia douganii. The sequence goes on from NZ_JACSPN010000001.1 coordinate 23,129, forward strand.
CGGTCCCGGCGTCGCTCGTCCGCGCGTCGGTCGGGTCGGGGGCTGCCGCGGCGGCTGCCGGTCCCGGCGTCGAGAGGTCGCGCAGCCCGTCGAGGATCTGCTCGCGCGAGCGTCCGCGCAGGAGGAACAGCACGAACGGGTCGGCGTCGAGCAGCCAGCCGGCCTGGTAGCTGAGCGCCGCGGCGTGGAGGCAGGGCAGGTCCCAGGTGGGGCAGTCGCACTCGGGTTCGAGGTCGCCGATGCCGGGCAGGAGCGTGACGTCGGCGTCCGCGGCGGCGGCGACGACGTCGCGGGGCATCTCGCCCGCGAGGAGCGCGGCGAGGCGTCCGGAGCGTGCGGCGAGGGCGCGCAGGAGCCGGTCCCACTCGTCGTCGGTCAGCGGCTCGAGCGAGACGACCGTGTGGTACATCTCGCCGTCATCATCTTGTACGCGAGCCTGGACGGCGCCCGGGCTGACCGTGATCGGGCCGACCCGTCCCGTCCGCGCGTACGCCCGCCCCTTCTTGAGCGGTCCCGCGTCGAGCGCGGACTCCTCCATCGCACTCACCCAGGCGCGAGCCCACCACGACTGGCCGCGACGGACGGCACCCTTCGCGGCGGTGCCCGTCGGAGGGAAGGCCGGGAAGCCGACGGCGCTCACGGGCGCCCCCTCTCGTCGCTCGTGACCGGGAAGCGGTCAGGTCCGCCCACGCGCAGCGACACGAGCTCGGCCAGCTCCGCGGTGCCGAGCTCGGAGATCGCCCCCTCGACGCCACCGGCTCCCAGCACGGCGTCGGCGAGCTCGCGCTTGGACTCGATCATGCGGGCGACGTGCTCCTCGATGGTTCCCTCGCTCGTCAGGCGGTGCACCTGGACGGGCCGGGTCTGACCGATCCGGTACGCCCGGTCGGTGGCCTGCTCCTCGACGGCGGGGTTCCACCACCGGTCGTAGTGGATGACGTGGTCGGCCCGCGTGAGGTTGAGCCCGGTGCCCGCGGCCTTGAGCGAGAGGAGGAACACGGGTGGCAGCCCCTCGGTGGCCTGGAACCGGGCGACCATCTGCTCTCGCCGGCCCACGGGCGTCCCGCCGTGCAGCAGCATGGTCGCGACCCCACGACGTGCGAGGTAGGACTCGAGCAGGCGGGCCATCGCGACGTACTGCGTGAACACGAGGATCGCGCCCTGCTCGGCCCTGATGGTCGTGACGAGCTCGGTGAACGCGTCGAGCTTGCCCGAGCGCCCCGACAGCCGCGGTTCCTCCTCGTGCAGGTACTGGGCCGGATGGTTGCAGATCTGCTTGAGGTGCGTGAGCAGCCCGCCGATCTTGGCGCGCCGTCCCATGCCCTCGGCGCGGTCGATCTCCTCGAGCGCAGACCGCACGGCGCCCTCGTAGAGACCCACCTGCTCGGCCGTGAGGGGAACCACCTGGTCCGTCACGGTCTTGGGAGGCAGCTCGGGCGCGATCCCCGGGTCGGACTTGCGCCGTCGCAGCAGGAACGGGCGGACCAGGCGGGACAGCCTCTCCGCCAGCACGGGGTCGCGGGTCCCCTCGATCGGGTCCGCCCACCGGCGCCGGAACTGCCCGCGCGTGCCCAGGAGCCCGGGGACGAGCCAGTCCATGACGGCCCACAGTTCGGTCAGGTTGTTCTCGACGGGCGTCCCTGTCAGGGCCACGCGGGCCTCGGCGGGGATCGTGCGCAGGGCCTTCGCGGTGCCCGACCCCGGGTTCTTGACGTGCTGCGCCTCGTCCGCGACGACGAGACCCCAGTGGTGCGCCGCGAGCACCGGGGCCTTGCGCGACGCGTCCGACAGGATCGTCCCGTAGGTCGTGAGCACGAACCCGTCGGCGGCCCCGCGCAGGTCGCGCGACGCGCCGTGGAAGCGTCGCACCGCGACGCCCGGCGCGAACCGGCGGACCTCCTGCTCCCAGTTGCCCAGGAGCGAGGCCGGGCACACGACCAGGGTGGGCCCGCCATCCGTGCCGCCCCCGGCGGGCGGCGCGGCGTCGTCGGGCACGGTGCGCTGGGCGCCGGCGCGGTGCAGGTGCAGCGCGATGAGCGTGATCGTCTTGCCCAGGCCCATGTCGTCCGCGAGGCACGCGCCCAGGCCCAGCCCGGTCAGGCGCGCGAGCCAGCGCAGCCCGTCGAGCTGGTAGTCGCGCAGCGACGCGTGCAGCCCCTCGGGAGCGACGACGTCGCGCGCCGGGGCGGGGTCCTCGAGCTCGGCTCGCAGCCGGTCGAGCCACGGCGTGGGCGTGACCAGGAGGTCCTGGTCGCCCACGCGCGCCACGCCCGTGAGAGCGGCCGAGACCGCGTCGAGCGCCGAGACGGGCTGGGCCGGGCGCTGCGCCGCGGCACGCGCCACGGCGGGATCGGCGAGGACCCACCGCCCCCGCAGCTGGACGACGGCGGAGCGCCCCTGCGCGTGCACGCGCGCCAGGTGCTCGCGCTCGGCCGCGGTGAGGCGCACGCCGTCGAGCGTCAGCTCGTGCGTGAGCGTCATGGGTGCCGACGGGCCGCGGTGCTCCGTGCCGCGTGCCGGGGTCCGCAGCAGGGCGGGGAGCGCGCCGGTCGCGCCGGTCGGTGCCTCGCCCGGTGAGAAGACCGCGACGGACCGGACCTGACCGGCGAGGCTCGCGGGCCACTCGACGGTGATCCCCGTCGCGCCGAGGGCCGCCGCGCCCTCGTCCAGCAGCTCACGCACGTCGGCCGGTGCGAGGACGAGCGCCCGGGGCACGGGCTGGTCGAGCAGCCCGTCGAGGGGCGACCATGCTGCGGCGCCCGCGCGGAGCAGGACGAGGACGTCGCCGACCGCCTCGCGGGCCGAGGGGTCGGACCGTGCGGCCGACCACAGCTCGTCGGCCGTGCGCGAGCCGTCGTGACCGCGCACGACCACGGTCGCGAGCCAGTCGTGGGTCGCGAGGTCGTCCTCGGCGGGGGACGTGCCGGGCCCGGCCACCGGTTCGAGGCGCAGGACGACCGTCACCCGGGGGTCGAGCAGCGCCGCGGCGTCACGCGCCCAGTCGGCCAGCCCGTCCGAGGGGACCGCGGCGGCGTCGTCGGCGGCAGCGTGCGGGGACCGGCCGGGCTCGTCCGGAGCGCCGCCGACGAGCGGGCCCGCCAGGCCGCGCGGCGCTTCGGCGCCCGCTCCCGCGTGCCGGACCCAGAGGTCCGCGACCGCGTTCATGACGTGACGCACCCGGTCGGTGCGTGCCGACCGGTCGTCCCCCGCGGGCGGTCGGGCGTCGCGGGCCGCAGGGGCGACGTCGAGGTCCGTCGTGCCGGCGGGCATGGCGTCCGCGAGGGCGTCCACGCGGTCGAGCGAGCCGCCGTCGAGCGGGCCGACCCTCCACCCGGCGCGACGGGCCGCGACCTCGGGTACGAGGCGGCCCGCCGCCACGTGCGCGAGGGCCTCGGCGCACACGGCGCCCCAGAACACCTCGGCCGGGCTGCCGTCGCCCGTGGCCCAGGCGTCGAGCACGCCCAGCACGGTGTCGACCGGGGCCTCGGGCACGGCTGTCGGGTGGGGCGCGGGTCGCGGCACGGGACCTCTCTTCCTGGTGCGTCGTACGGCGGACTTCCGAGCCGATCAACGTACGATGTACGCAGAACATTCCCGACAGGTCGGGCGACTCGCGCCCTCCCTCGATCATCCCCGATCGCTCCCGAGGAGGCCCTCCGTGCCGACACCGACGCCGTCGTCCCCTGCCACCCCCCGCGACCCCGCGCGCACCCTCGCCCTCCTCTGGGGCCTGCACGGGGACCGCGGCGCGCGAGGACCCCAGCAGTCCCGGACGCCCGACGAGGTGGCGAGGGCCGCCGTCGGGCTCGCGGACTCCGAGGGGGCGCTGACCGGGCTGTCCATGCGCAAGGTCGCCGCCGAGCTGGGGATCGGCACCATGTCGCTCTACACCTACGTCCAGAACAAGGACGACCTCGTGGACCTCGTGGTCGACCGCGCCTACGGCGAGCTGTACCCCCAGGACCAGGCCCCCGGCGACACCTGGCAGGACCGGCTGCGCTCCGTGGCTCGCGCCAACTGGGACCTGTTCGCGGCCCACCCGTGGCTCCTCGACATCGACCTCGCCCGCCCCGTCCTCGGCCCGGGGGAGACCCGCAAGTACGACGTCGAGCTCCGCGCGATCGAGGGCGTCGGCCTGAGCGACGTCGCGATGGACGCGACCGTGACCCTCGTCGTCGGCCAGGCGACGACGGCCGCGCGACGATCCCGCGCGGCCCGCCTCGCGCACGAGGAGAGCGGCCAGACCGACGACGAGTGGTGGACGGCCAACGCGCCGCTGCTCGAACGGATCAGCGCGATGAGCACCTTCGTCGTCGCCGGCAGGGTGGGTGCCACGGTCGGCGAGCTGCAGCAGTCCGCGTACTCGGCCGAGGCCGAGCTCGAGTTCGGGATCGACCGCATCGTCGCGGGTGTCGAGGCGCTGCTGGCCTGAACGCGGCCCCTCAACCTCCCAGGACGTCGCCACCGATCTCCGTACCGATCCGGGCGACGTCGGCGTCCGAGACCCGCCACGGCCCGCCCACCACGGCGTCGAGCGGGGTCCCGGTCCTCGGCCTGATGTCGAGGCTGCCGTAGGCGACGATCCTCGACGGGTCGAGCTGCGCCGCGCCGACCCCGGGGCACAGGTCGGGGGCCGCGAAGCTCACCGGCGCGGTCTCGTGCGGTGCGAGCGTCGCCTCGAAGCCGGTGTCGGGGGAGCCGCCGGTCCGAGCCACCACGACGCCGTCCTGCACCAGGCTGACATCGCCCCACCCTCCGCCACCGACCGTGACCGCCGACCCGGTCCCGTTGACGAGGGACAGCGACAGGTCGGGCGAGTCCTCGCCGGGCAGGGGGTACGGCGAGGCGGACACGAGCTGCAGCCCGCCCGCGACCACCAGGTGATCGTGTACCGAGGCGCCGCACCCGAGGGTCCCCGCGGCGAACCCGTCGACGACCTCGAGCTCGAAGGGGGCCGAGACGATGCTGACCGGTGTGCCATTGGTACCGTCCCAGGTGTCGAGCGCGTCCGGCCCGGCCAGCTCGTCGACCTGGAGCACGCGATAGGCCGTGTAGGTCCCCGCCGGGACGACGGAGGTCCCGTCGTCCTCCCCACCCGTGCACACCTGGGCCCCTGCGACGCCCAGCACCTGTGACTCGCCAGGTCCCACGTCGACGGGGACCAGCGGCTGCCCCTCGGCCAGCGTCATCGCGACGACGCGCCCGTCCTGGACCAGGACCGTGCGGGCGGTCCCGTTGGAGGCGGCGAAGAACGGCTCCGGCGAGGTGTTCGTGACCTCGACCTCCCAGGGGTTGACGTCGGAGAGGGTGAGCGTCGTCGTCGGGACGATCTCGCTCTCGGGTGTCCCGCACCGGACGGTGTCGCCCGCGAGGGGGCCAGACGCGACCGGCGCTTCCGCGGGCCCCGTGGCGTCCGGCCGGATCGCGGACCGCTCCACCGCGCCCGCGGTCAGGGCGACGGCGAGCGCGAGGCCGCCGACCCCGCCCGCGAGGGCGGTCCGACGTCGGCGCCTCGAGCGGTGCACCCGCAGGACGACGTCCTCGGGGGCCGGGCCGACGGTGTCGTGCGCCACGGTCTCGCTCAGTGCGTGCAGCTCGTCGTCGATCCTCGTCATGAGTCAGCGCTCCGGGAGTTGGTGGGTCGGGAGAGGAGGGGGAGGACGGTCAGGTCCTCGTCGTGGGTGACCGCGCCGTCGTCCAACGGGCCGAGGACGGACTCCAGCTTGGCGACCGCGTGGTGGAGGTAGTGCTTGACCGTTCCGGGATGGAGCTTCATCCGCTCGGCCGTCTGCGGGACGGTCAGGTCGTCGAAGTACCGCAGGACGATGCACGCACGCTCCTGGGTCGAGAGGGACGCGAGCGCCGACCGGATGTCCGTGGCCTGCTCGACGTCGGCGTGCTGCTCGTGGCGCTCCGGTGTCGCGAACAGGTGCCGGACCCCTGCCCACCGTCGAGACCTGCGGTAGGAGTCGATGTGCAGGGTGAGGATCGTCCGCCGGACGTAGGCCTCCATCGCGTCGGGCGGACCGGCGTCCCGCATGCGGACGAAGACCTTCACGAACGCCTCCTGCACGAGGTCCTCCGCTGCCCCCCTGTCCCCCACGAGCAGGTAGGCGTAGCCGACCAGGGCTGGTCCACGCGCACGGACGAGCTCCGTCAGGCGCGCGTCGGCCGCGTGCACGCGCCGTCCCTCGCTGGGGGTGGTGCTCGACATGTGGCTCCTCGGGGTGGACGAACTATCCTCTCGTCACCGGAGACGAACAGGTCCGTCAGAACGTTGTAGCGGGCGAGGGTGGATTCGTGGGGTGATCCGACAGGAGGCCGGCGGACGGACGGGAGGACCAGTGGTGCACCGATGACGGCACGGTCGACGGTCGGAAGGTGCCCGCTCGTCGTGGTCGCCCAGGCGCTCCTGACCCTGGCAGGGGTCCTCTATGCGGGGGTCGTCCTGGAAGCGGTGGTCGGGTGGCCCCTCGACCCGGCTCGCTCCTACCTGTCCGAGCTCGCGGCGCTCGATCAGCCGACGTCGGGGCTCTTCCGGTCGACCGACCTCGTCGCGGGGATCCTCGTCGTCACGGGTCTCGTCCTGCTCGTGCTCGCGCACCGGCGTCGCCGTGCGCTCGGCCACCCCGCCGCGAGCCTCGCGCAGTGCGTCACGGCATGGGCGCTGGTGGGGTTCGGGGTCGCGACCGTGGCCGACGCCCTGCTGCCGCTCGACTGCGCGCTGTCGCTGGGGGAGTGCGCCGCGCGCGAGGACGCGGGGTCCGTGAGCCTCGCTCACCAGGCGCACACGTACTCGTCCGTGGCGTCGGGCGTGGGGTCGTTCGTCGCGAGCGCGGGGGTCGTGTGGCTCGCACGTGCCCGACGGCGCAGCCTCCTGGGGCTCTCGGCGCGCCTCGCGGGCGCGCTGGGACCCGTCCTGGGGGTCGTGACGGGGGCGATCGGCCTGTTCGGCAGCCCGCTGCCCGTGGGGACGGGGATCGTGCAGCGCGTCCAGGTCGTGGCGTTCGCGGTCGTGCTCGTGCTCGCGGCGCAGGTCCTGGCGGCCCCGCAGCGTCCGCGGCGCCCCCGGTCGTCTCGCCGACCTCCGCCTGCCGGGCCCGCCCACGCCCTCGCCGAGGCAGGTCCCCGGCGCGCGTGATGGACTGGGGCGCATGATCCCGGCGACCGCGGCACCGCCCCCCGGCACGTGGGTCGTCCTGCCCGGTCTCCTGCTCGCCCCCTCCGACATGGAGCCCGTCGCCCGCGTGCTGCGCGAGCAGTTCCCGGCCGCGACCGTCCTCGTCCTCGACTCGTGGGAGACCGCGGTCACCGCGCCCGTGGCGAGCATCCGGGCGGCGTTGGGCCTGTCCGGTCGGCACGCACCTGCCAGCATCGGCCTCGTGGGCCACAGCGTGGGCGGGCTGGCCGCGATCGAGTGGGCGCTGACGCACCCCGACGAGCTCGGTGCGGTCCTCCTGCTCGACCCGACGACGCCGTTCCTGCCGCGCAGCCCCGAGCGTCCCGCCCCGGTCGGGCTCACCCTGCTCGCCGAGCGCCTGATCCATGTCGGGGGCGCCCTGCTCTCGCGCTGCCGGGCGGTGACGAGACGCGGACCCTCGCTGCGTCGTCGGGCCTGGTACGACGGGACGCACCGCCCCGACCCCATGCCCGACGACGAGGCCGCGCGCCGTTACGGCACCCCCGAGGGATGGCGGCTCATGGTGGGGCAGTACGAGCAGAGCTGGGCCCAGGCAGAACGCGTCACCCGCCTCTTCGCGGCCCGTGCCGACGCCCTGGAGCGGTTGGCGGTCCGGCCCGTCCAGCTCGTCGGGTGGGGACGACGCGGTCAGGGCCCGTTCCTGCGGGAGGCGCGCGAGCTCGGCGCGCACCTCGGGGCGAGGGTCTACGGCCTCCCGGGTGAAGGGCACCTGTTCCCGCTCACGAGGCCCGACGTCGTCGCACAGGTCCTGCGCGGTCAGGTGCCCGAGGGGACGCTCGCCCCTGATCCGGGGGCGGCCTTCCGGTGAGGCGCTGCTACCAGCCGGCCGCGTACTCGAAGTGCCAGGGCTCGGGCTTGGAGCCGCCGGGACGGGCCCAGCTGGGGTTGTCCCAGCCGAAGAGCGGGGCGTTCGCGCGCAGCCACTTGTACTGGGCGGAGCCCGGGCTCGACGCGGGAGCCGCCAGGTCCACCGCGAGGCCCCAACCGTGGTTGGAGGTCCCCGGCACGGCTGCGAGGCCGGGCTTCGCCGCGCGCGTCGAGACCTGCTGCCCGTAGGAGCGGTACGAGTCCGTCATGGGGATCGAGCTGCCGAAGCGCTGCGCGTACGCGGCAGACAGCTCCTCGAACATAGCGGCAGCGTCGCAGCGCAGCATGTGGCCCGACGCGAACGACAGCGAGGTCATCGCGGACGACGGGATCCTGCCGTTGGAGTAGCTCGACGATCCGCACTGGGCCAGCAGGGTCGCGGCTCGCACGCGACGCTCGGCCGCGAGCTCCTGCGGTGTGGCGGGGGCCGGGGTGACGACCGCGGACGCGATCTCCCCGTAGTCCCCGCGCTGGATCGCGAACTGCTCCATGGCCCGTTCGATGTCCTCGCCCGTCACGGGTGCCGCGCCGCCCTCGCCGACCGTCGTGTCGGCGACCGTGGTGCTGTCCTCGAGCGACGTGCGCTCGGACGAGCGGGACGCGCGCTGCGAGCCCTCGCTGCGCTGGGCGAGCATGCTGTCGGTGAGTGCGAGGAGCTGAGCACGGGCGGCTTCGAGGGCCTGCGGGTTCCCGGCGACGGCTGCGTCGGCGTCGGTGCCCGCGAGGAGGGCCTGAGCGCGTTCCAGCAGCTCGTCCTCCCCCGAGGGGCCCTGCTCGGCGAGCGTCGTCGTGCTGTCGTTCTCGTCGTCGGCCAGGTCAGAGCGCTGCCCACCGGGGGCGAGGTCTCCCGATGCCGTACCCGGGACGATCATGGGCACGCACGCCAGCGCACCGACGAACGCGACGCCCGTCGCGGCGCGTGCCACGAGGCGGGACCCGAACAGGGTGCCGCGGGCCGGGGTCTGGGGCGCGACGGGGGTCGCGCCGGTCGCCGGGGCGCCCGACCGGCGGTCGCGGCGGCTGAGCGGCGGGAAGATCACGTCGGCCGCGAGAGCGGCCGCGTCCACGGCTGCGGGGGCGACCACAGGAGTGGGGACCGAGCGCAGCGGCGTCGGCGCAGGGACCAGGACCACGGGGATCTCGCCGGACGGGGTCTGCATCGAGCCGACCGGCTCGGGGGCCGCGCGGCGGATGCCCGTGGGCGGGAAGGGGAAGGCGCGCGGGGTCGCTGCGGTCGCAGCGTCCGCAGGGGCCGGCGCGACCTGGGCGAACGCGCTGGTCCGCGGGGCGACGGGGGCTGCCTCGGCGACCGGCGTGAAGGGAGCGGTGTGCGCGGCGTGGGCTGCCGGGACCGTGGGGGCGGCCTGGGACGCAGCGAACGTCGCGGGGCGACCGGCCGTGTGGCGGTGCGGGACCGGCGCGTGCTCGGGGCGGGAGCGGTTGTCGAGTCCGGCGGCAGCGAGCTCGCGTGCTCGAAGCTCGGCCTGACGTTGACGTCGCGTGGGGGTCGGTGCGGCGCCGTGCGGGCGCTGCTGGACCGGTGCGGACGTTTCCACCTGACGGGACTCCTGTGCTCTCGGACGGCCTCCGGCAGGAGGTCGGGGTACTGACTTCGTGGTGCGGGAGCCAGTGGTCGTTGCCGTCCGTCGTGCGCCCGATCGCGGCCTACGTTACTCGTTCGTTATCCGTCTGTGTGACGCCCCCGACACCTGAGACGGCATGGACGGCACCGTGGTGCGGAAAACTCGTCCGGACGAGCCACCCACCGGAACTGCGCCCCCGGTCACGCCGTGTCCGGAACGCGAGGGTTGGCCAGGTGCGTCCCCGCGGGCTCAGCCACGACCCGACGGGCGCACGAACGGGAACGCGAGCGTCTCGCGGATGCTCGCCCCGATGAGCATCATGTACACCCGGTCCACCCCGATCCCGAGGCCGCCCGTGGGCGGCATCGCGAACTCCAGGGCGGACAGGAACTCCTCGTCGACCTCCATGGCCTCGGGGTCGCCGGCGGCGGCGAGCAGCGACTGCTGCGTGAGGCGCTCGCGCTGGTCCACGGGGTCGATCAGCTCGGAGTAGGCCGTCCCGAGCTCGGCGCCGAACGCCACGAGGTCCCAGCGCTCGGCGAGCCGCGGGTCCCGGCGGTGCGTGCGCGTCAGGGGCGAGGTCTCGAGCGGGAAGTCGGTGTAGAAGGTCGGCTCGACGGTCTGCCCCTCCACGAACGCGTCGTACAGCTCGGTGACGATCGCGCCGTGCGTCGCGTCCGGGACGACGTGCACCCCGCGTTCGCTGCAGATCGCCTGGAGCGTGGCCAGCGGGGTGTCGGGGGTGACCTCCTGGCCGACGGCCCGGGACACGGCCCCGTGCACGGTGCGGACCGGCCACTCGCCGTCGAGCCGGACGACCGTCCCGTCCGCCCGGTGCGAGACGGGCTCGCCGTGCACCGCGATCGCCGCCTCGATGACGAGCTCGCGCGTGAGCTCGCGCATCGTCGTGTAGTCGCCGTAGGCCTGGTACGCCTCGAGCGACGTGAACTCGGGGTTGTGGGTCGCGTCCACGCCCTCGTTGCGGAAGTTGCGGCCCAGCTCGAAGACCCGCCCGACGCCACCGATCGCGAGCCGCTTGAGGAACAGCTCGGGCGCGATGCGCAGGTACAGGTCCAGGTCGTACGCGTTGATGTGCGTCGTGAAGGGCCGGGCGTTGGCGCCGCCGTGCACGCGCTGAAGGATCGGGGTCTCGACCTCGATGAAGTCGCGGGCCGCGAGCGACTCGCGCAGCGACCGCACGGCGGCGCTCCGCCCCCGCAGGATCTGCGCCGTGCGGGTGTCGAGGGCCAGCTCCATGTGCTTGAGCCGCACCTTGGCCTCGGCGTCCGCGAGCCCGCGGTGCTTGTCGGGCGGCGACGTCAGGGCCTTGGACGCCATGCACCAGGCCGTGCCGTGCAGCGACAGCTCGCCACGACGGCTCCGGGTCAGGTCTCCCGTGACGCTCACCTGGTCGCCCAGGTCCACGGCCCGGCGCCACAGCGCGAGGTCCGGGCCGGGGCGGTCCGCGGTGAACATGACCTGGATCTCGTCGGTGCCCTCGCGCAGGTCCGCGAAGATCACGCCGCCGTGGTCGCGCAGCCGCACCACCCGCCCGACGACGGACAGGTCGGCCGGGGCGTCCACCGTGCCCGGGGCGTCCACCGTGCCCGGGGCGTCCACCGTGCCCGGGGCGTCCACCGTGCCCGGTGAGGCGTCGGCCCCGACCGGTGCGGCGCCGTCGGGCCGGGACGTCGCCGCGGGGGAGCCGGGCGACGCGAGCCACGTGCCGATCCGGACGGCCTCGCCGACCGAGACCGTGCGCGGGACCGACACGGGGTAGGGCTCCATGCCCGCCGCCCGCAGGACCTCGAGCTTGGCGTGCCGCATGGCCTGCTGCTCGGTCAGGCGGCGCGTCGGCGCGGACACCGTGAGCAGCGCGGTCTCCTGCGCCCGCACGGCCTCGGCGAAGGCCGCGGAGACCTCGGGCCGGTGAAGGTCCGGCGACCGGTCCCGGCGGTGGAACAGGTTCGGGGTGTTCGGCAGGAAGCCCTCGGCCTGCCCCACCGCGAGGATGACCTGCGTGAGCTGGCTCGCGTTCTGGTAGCAGAGCAGGCGCGGCTTCCAGTCCGGCAGGTACTTCTCGTTCGACCGGTACAGCGAGTCGAGCTGCCAGAACCGTGAGGCGACCAGCAGCACGCGACGGTTGAACCGCTGCACAGGCGTCGCGCCGATCCGCGACCCCTGCTCGAACGACCCGCGGAACATCGCGAAGTTCAACGAGACCCTGTCGATCCCCGTGCCGCGCCCGGCCGCGACCAGCTCGGTGACCATGAGCTCGGTCACGCCGCTCACCGCCTGCGGGTGGCGCCGCATGACGTCGAGCGACAGGCCCCTGCGGCCCCACGGCACGAACGACAGCAGGCCGCGCGGGTTCCCGTCGGCGTCGTGCGCGGAGACGATCATCTCGCGCGGGTCGGCCGCGTCCCCGAGGCGGCTCAGCGACATCGAGAAGCCGCGCTCCTCGCCGTGCCGCCACTCGTCGGCCGCGGCGACCAGCGCCGCGAGCTCGTCCTCCGGGATCTCGGCCTGGCGGCGGACCAGGACCCGGTAGCCCTCGCGGGCCGGGCGGGCGACGGCGTGCCGCACCGACCGCATCGCGGGGCCGTCGAGCGTGAACGTCCGCGTGTTGATGATCGCCTCGTCGCCGAGCGCGATCGGGTGCAGGTCCACCGCCTGGAACGCCTTGGCGCCCAGCTCGCTCGTCGACAGCACCGCGGGCACCCACCCGAAGCGCCGGGCGTGCGAGCGCCACTGCTCGATCGCGTCGGGCCAGCTCGCCCGGTCACCGATCGGGTCGCCCGCCGCGAGGCACACGCCCGAGACGACCCGGTAGGACACGGCCGCGCGCTCGTCCTGGGAGAAGATCGCGCTGCGGTCCCAGCGCGTCGCGAAGTACTCCAGGGAGTCGTCGCTCGGGTGCTCGAGCAGGAGCCTGCGGACAGCGAGCTCGTCCGCGGCCTCGACCTTGGCGTCGTGCGGCGTGGACCGCATGAAGACCGCGATCGCGAGCACCAGCGCCAGGGCCGAGACCAGGCCGGCGACGAGCGCGAGCCACGCCGGCCCCGCACCGTCCGCGTGGAGCGGGTAGTCGCTGGGCCGTAGCCCCATCGCGACCGACAGGCTCCAGTTCACCCGGTTGCGGATCCCGTGCAGCGTGTTCGGGAAGACCTCGAGCAGGAGGAAGGTGAGCGACGCGGAGACCGCTACCCCGCCCACCAGCACGAGGATCGCGCGCCACCACGCGCCCTTGCTGACCCGGGCAGGGAACGCGGACCGGGCCGCGACCAGCAGCACCACGGCCGACACCGCCACGACCCACGACGCGATCTCCAGGGGAGACAGCACCAGGCCGTCGGCCCGCAGGGCCTCCTTGTCGTCGTCGAAGACCCACAGCAGGCCCACCGCGAGCCCCAGCACCGCGACCGGGAACTGCCACACGAGCACGACGAACCACAGGGCCGCGCGCTGCCGCCGCAGGAGACCGCTCGCGATGACCCCCACCAGGACCACCGAGAACACGCTCGGGAACGTCGGGAGGTTCAGCACCGCGAGCCAGTCGCTCACGGTCCGCACGAACCCCGGGGCGAACAGGAGCAGGACCAGGGCGAGCACGAGCCAGAAGGCGACTGCCTGGACGATCCTCCCCGTCCACGACGCGACCGCCTCCGCCCACGGCGGGGCGGTCGTGCGGGAGGGAGTGGTCGAGCGGGGCATGAGTGCTCCTCGGTGCAGGTCGGTGACCTCATTCAAGCGCAGGAGCGGGGTGGACGTGAGGTGGGACGGCAGCGGCCCCGCCCACCGCCGGGAGATTCCCGGGATGGACGTGGCCGTGGCCACCGTGGAACGGCTCAGTGGTCCCAGAACACCGAGCACGCGCCGACGATGGAGTCACCGGCGAGGTCGACCGTCCGCATGAGGTCGACAGAGCGGACCAGGGCCCACCAGACGCGGGGTGAGTCGACCCACCGCGACCGGACGTCCCCGTAGATCGCGGAGCTCGCGGCCGGGGCCGTGTCGGCGGCCAGGGCGAGGAGGTCCTCGTCGAGGGCGAGGGACGTCGCGTCGGACGCCCCCTCGACGCCGTTCATGACGTCGAAGTAGGCCGTGCAGACGGCCTCGTCCGTGCTCGCCGGAGGCTCGGCCGGTGTCCCGCCGTCGACCACCTGGAGGGTGAAGGTCGGCGTGCCGCCGGAGTCGTCGAGGGTCACGGAGTAGGTGCCGACCAGTCGGGCGAACGACTGGCCGTCCTCCGGGTGGTCCATGAACTTCTTCCCGCCGCGGACGATCAGCGCCCAGCCGTCGTCGCTGGTCGCGCGGGACCGCTCCCCGATGTCGTCGTCGGGGGTGACGGTGATCGTCAGCTCACCGTCAGGTCCCTCCCCGACCGGGTAGGACGCCTCGTCGACGAAGAGGTCGACGGCGGCCGGAGCGCCCGCCGCCGCGGCCTCCCGCAGCGCCTCGAAGACGGGCGAGGTGTCCGCGTACAGGACGTCCCGGACGACGACCGGTGCGGGCTCGGGCGTGACCGTGAGCGGGACCGGGGCGCCGACGAGCCACCCGTCGAACAGGGTCCCGGTCGTCTGGGCGCCCCAGGTCCCGTCCTGGCCCAGGGCCGAGTACCCCGTGAGCGGGAGGCGGTGCAGCGCGAAGACCTCGTAGTCGCCCGCGGGGAGCGGGGTGGGGGTGCCGGCCGGGTCGCACGTCGCGACCGCTGCGACGCCGACCTCCCAGGAGGCCGAGGAGCCCGCTGCGGGGGTCGCCTCGCCCGTGCTCTGCGCGGCGGGCAGCGAGGAGCTGACGATCACACCGTCCTGGGCGACCACGTAGGCGCCGGTGGCCGAGTCGACGTAGCGCAGGCGTGCGTCGCCGTCGAAGGTCAGGACGACCGGTGCGACCGCCGAGGTGGCGGTCCGCACCGTGAGGTCCGGCACCCCGACGGTCAGGTGGGCGGGGAGGTCGTCGCCCGTCGGTGCCGGGGCAGGCTGCCGGCACGCGAGGGCCGCGTCCGTGATGCCCGGGGGGAACGTCGGGGTCTCGTCCGGCGCGACCGGCGTCTCCGAGGGCTTCGGCGCCGGCGCGGGCGACTCCGCCGGGGCGACGGGAGCGGGCTGCGTGACCTGGGGCAGCGAGAAGGCCGCGATGCCGAGCGCGCTGACGACGCACGCCGTGGTCGCCCCGAGGGCGGCCTTCTTCGCGGCCCGACGGCGGTGCGTGCGCCGCCGGACGACGTCGAGGTGGGTGCCGATCCCGGAGAGGGACGCGTCGTCGACCAGGTCGCGCAGCGCGCGCCCGATGCCGTCCTCGTGGTTCGCGGGGCCGTTGTCGGTGGTGCTCACTTCGGGTTCCTCCCGTTCGCCGTGCTCGGTGATGCCTCGACGGGGCGCGTCGAGGAGAGATCCGGTGCGACGACCGTGGTCGTGCGCGGTGCGGGGACCGGGGCCGCGGCGACCGGAGGCGTCGCCCAGAGAGTCCGCTGCATGACGGCCATCGCGTCGGACAGGTGTCGCTTGACGGTCCCCTCGGCGCACCCGAGGTCCTCGGCGATGCGTGGGACCGTCTGGTCCTCGTAGTAGCGGAGCACGACGCACGCGCGCTGGCGAGGCGTCAGCCCCGCGAGCGCCCTGGCGGTGTCCGCACGGGCGGAGGCCGGCGACTCCGGCCCGGGCACGGAGTCGCTCCGCGCGACGACGTGCCGCAGCCCGAGCCAGTGCCGCCGTCGCCGGTAGCCGTCGAGGTAGAGCGTGAGGATCGTCCTGCGCACGTACGCCTCGAGGTGCGTGACGGTGGGACCGTCGTGCCCCGCGGCGTCCTCGAGGGCGAAGAGGCGGGTCCCGCTCCCGGTCGCGACGGACGTGCTCTGTCGTGCCGCTGCCGGGCCCCTCCCGCGGAGCCTCGAGAACACCTTGACGAGTGCGTCCTGCACCACGTCCTCCGCGTCACGCCTGTTCCCGCACAGCAGGTAGGCGTACCCCACGAGCGCCGTCCCGCGCTGTGTCGTCAGCGCGGCGAGCTCGTCTTCCCAGTCGGCCACCGTTCCCCCTTCGTTCCTTCGCCCGACCGCCCGTGGTGGGCGGTGTCACTGATCATGACGGTCGGCGTCGTCGGATCGTTGGGGGTGAAGTCGGACGTGCCTCGTCGCGCCGTCCTGCCCGTCGCGTGACCCATGCCACACATGGCTAGACTCGGGCGCATCCTCCGGGGGTGCCGGGGGCCAGCCGGTGACCCCGGTCCAGCAGTCGTCAAGGAGGACGGATGCTCACGCTCAGCTCCACCAGTCTCACGATCGTCGCGGTGATCGGGGCCATAGGCCTCGCTGCGCTCGTCTTCGCGTTCGTCCTCAGACGCCAGGTCCTGGCCGCCCCGGAGGGCACCGCGAAGATGCAGGACATCGCCCAGGCCATCCAGGAAGGGGCGTCGGCCTACCTCAACCGGCAGTTCCGGACCCTGGCCCTGTTCGCGGTGATCGTGTTCGGACTGCTGTTCCTCCTGCCCGGCGACGCCGGGATCAAGGTCGGCCGGTCGGTCGCGTTCATCGTCGGTGCCGGGTTCTCGGCGTGCATCGGCTACCTGGGGATGTGGCTCGCGGTGCGCGCCAACGTGCGCGTCGCGGCGGCTGCGACCCGGCCAGGCGGCCGGGCCGAGGGCGCGCGCGTCGCCTTCCGCACCGGGGGCGTGGTGGGGATGTCCGTCGTGGGTTTAGGCCTGCTCGGTGCGGCCGGCGTGGTGCTGCTGTACCGAGGGGACGCTCCGGCTGTGCTCGAGGGGTTCGGGTTCGGGGCTGCACTGCTCGCGATGTTCATGCGCGTCGGAGGCGGGATCTTCACCAAGGCGGCGGACGTCGGTGCGGACCTGGTGGGCAAGGTCGAGCAGGGGATCCCCGAGGATGACCCGCGCAACGCGGCGACCATCGCGGACAACGTCGGGGACAACGTGGGGGACTGCGCGGGCATGGCCGCGGACCTCTTCGAGTCGTACGCCGTCATGCTCGTCGCGGCCCTCATCCTGGGCAAGGCCGCCATGGGGGAGCAGGGGCTCGTCTTCCCGCTGATCGTCACGGCGATCGGTGCGTTCGTCGCGGTGCTGGGCGTGTTCATCACGCGCGTGCGCGGCGACGAGAACGGTCTGCGGTCCATCTACCGCGGCTTCTACCTCTCGGCGCTCCTGGGCGCGGTCCTCGCGGGCGTCGCGGCGTTCGTGTACCTGCCGTCGTCGTTCTCCGAGCTGTCGGGCACCGCGGACCTGGGCGACGTCACGAGCGACCCGCGCGTGGTCGCGGCGCTCGCGGTCCTCATCGGCGTGGTCCTGGCGGGCGTCATCCTGTGGGTCACGGGCTACTTCACGGGCACGACGTCGAAGCCCACCCTCCATGTCGCGGCCACCTCGCGCACGGGTGCGGCCACGGTCGTCCTGTCCGGGATCGGGGTCGGGTTCGAGTCCGCGGTGTACACCGCGGGCATCATCGCGGCGGCGATCTGCGGCGTCTTCCTCATCGCGGGCGGGTCGGTCTGGCTGTCGTTGTTCCTCATCGCGCTCGCGGGCTGCGGGCTGCTGACGACCGTGGGCGTGATCGTCGCGATGGACACGTTCGGCCCGGTGTCGGACAACGCGCAGGGCATCTACGAGATGTCCGTCGGGGAGGCGGGCGACGGAAACCCGGAGGCCGCGCAGATCCTCACGGACCTCGACGCCGTGGGCAACACGACCAAGGCCATCACCAAGGGCATCGCGATCGCGACCGCGGTCCTCGCCGCGACCGCGCTGTTCGGGTCCTACGCGGACGCGGTGGGCGGTGCGCTCGCCGACATCACCGACCCGGGCACGGGCTTCGTCGTGTCGATGCTCGAGTACTCGATCATCTCGCCCATCACGCTCGTCGGGGTCATCCTGGGGGCCGCGACGGTGTTCCTGTTCTCGGGCCTCGCGGTCGACGCCGTGACGCGTGCGGCCGGCGCGATCGTCTACGAGGTGCGCCGCCAGTTCCGCGAGCACCCCGGGATCATGACGTACGACGAGCGCCCCGAGTACGGCAAGGTCGTCGACATCTGCACGCGCGACTCGCTCCGCGAGCTCGCGACGCCCGGCCTGCTGGCCGCGTTCGCGCCCATCGCGGTGGGCTTCGGTCTGGGGGTGGGTCCGCTCGCGGGGTTCCTTGCGGGGGCCATCGGTGCGGGCGTGCTCATGGCGGTCTTCCTGGCGAACTCGGGCGGCGCGTGGGACAACGCGAAGAAGATCGTCGAGGACGGCGCGTACGGCGGCAAGGGGTCGCCCGCGCACGAGGCGACCATCGTGGGGGACACCGTGGGCGACCCGTTCAAGGACACGGCCGGCCCGGCGATCAACCCTCTGCTCAAGGTCATGAACCTGGTCGCGGTGCTCATCGCGCCCGCGGTCGTGGTCCTGAGCGTGCCCGAGGACGCCAACCACGTCCTGCGCATCGGCATCGCGGTGGTCGCGGCGGGCATCGCGTTCGGCGCGGTCATCCTGTCGAGGCTGCGCGCCGCGCGGGTGGACCGCGAGCAGATGGCGGAGGAGCCGCAGGCGGTGCGTGCGAGCTGAGGCTCGTGCGCCGGCTCGTCAGGGGCGGGCGGGGCGATCGCCCGGCCCGCTCCTGACGCGCCGCTCACCGGCTCAGCCCAGCACCGGCCACGCCGTGCCCACCGCGAACGCCGCGACCACGACGGCGAGCGAGGTCGCGAGCAGCACGACGTCGCCCGCACCGAACGCCAGGTGCGCGAGGCGGATGCGGCGACCGGCGTCGTCGCGCCGCTCGGTCGTGAACCCCTTGGTCTCGAGGGCCTCGACCGTGGTCCGCGTCCGCTTGGCCGTGTTGAGCATGAGCGGGTAGAACGACTCGACGACGATGAGCGAGACCCGCCTCGCGGTGCGCCAGCCGAGCAGGCCGTGCCGGGTCGCGCGTGGTCCGCGCAGGCGGTGGCCGTCGACGATCGTGTGGAACTCGTCGATCAGCAGCGGCAGCATCCGGTAGCCATAGCTGACCCCGAAGCCCAGCATCGCGGGGGCGTGCAGCGCGAGGAGGGCGTCGGAGAGCTTCTCGGGGTCGAGCGAGACGAACGCGGCCATGCTCACGAGCGAGACCGTGCCGAGCTTGAGCGTGATGACCGCGAGCCCGTGGATCGCGGTCGCGTCGCCCTGGAGGAACCAGACGAGCGCCAGCAGGTAGAGGCACTGCCCTGCGATCCCGAGCGCGAACACCCCGAGCAGGAGGGGCCCGATCCTCGCCGCGAGCGCGGTGCCCGCCGCGATCACGGACAGGATCGCGAGCACCGTGAGGTCGTACGTGAACCAAGGGGCCAGCCCGCACAGCGCGTACCAGAAGAGCACCGCGCGGGGGTCGCGCCGGGCGAGGAACCCGCCGCGCGTCGCGTAGGCGACGCGCATGAGCTCGAGCTTGATCCACTCGAGCGAGAGCCGTTCGCCGTCGGCCCGGCGGAGCCGCGAGGACCGCCCGCGCCCGGCGCCGGTCGGAGGTGGAGCGTCGGTGCGTGGTGCCGAGCGCGGGGGGACCTCCGCGGACAGCGTGGTCGTGACGCCGGTGCTGCTCACGAGAGCCTCCCGTCGGTGCGTGCGGCCGTGTCGGGGGTCGTGGACCGCAGGGACAGCCGGGCCACGAGCTCGGGCACCGACAGCGGTACGGGCTCCAGCCCGAGGGCCGCCCCGAGCTGGACGACCTGTGGCGGGACGAGCCGGGCCTGGCGCAGGAGGTCCTGGCGCGAGAAGAGGGTCCGGGGATCGGTGTCGGCGATGACCCGCCCCTGGTCGAGGACGATCACCCGGTCCGCCCACTCGGCGACCAGGTGCATGTCGTGGGTCGCGATCACGGTGCACCGGATGTGCTCGGCAAGCGCCGCGAGCATGTCGATCACGTCGTCGCGGCTGCGCAGGTCGAGGCTCGACGTGGGTTCGTCGAGCAGCAGCAGGCGGGGCCGCATCGCGAGCCCGACGGCGAGCGTCGCCCGCCGTTGCTGGCCGCCGGACAGCAGCCGCCCGTCCCGGTCGGCGAGCGAGGTCAGGTCGACGCGGTCGAGCACCTCGGTCACGAGAGACGCCGTGCCGGGCACCCGTCGTCCGGCGGGGTGCATCGCGACGTCTGCCCGGACGGAGTCCTTGAGGAACATCTCCTCGGGGCGCTGGCACAGGTAGCAGACCGTGTCGGCGAGCTCGGCGGCCGAGACGGTCCGGGTGTCGGTCCCGTCGACGCTCACGCTGCCCGCGTCGGGCACGTCGAGGCCGGACAGGAGCTTGAGGAGGGTCGACTTCCCGGCACCGTTCGAGCCCACGAGCGCCACGCGCTCGCCCTCGTGCAGGTCCAGGTCGAGCCCGTCGATCACGACCGACCGGGGACCGGCGAGCGTGCGGTAGGCACGGGTGACCCGCTCGACGCGGGCGATGACGGGGCCGCGGTGCACGGCCGTCGCGACCGGGGCGCTGGTGCTCGGGTCGTCGGCCACCAGGCCGTCTGCCCCGGCGCTGTCCGTCGCCGCGCCCCCGACCGGGCCCTGCCCCAGCCCCGTCGCCGCCGGGCCGGCGAGCCGCCGGTCCCGCAGCCACCCGATCGCCGCGGGGACGGTCGAGGGCACCGGGCCGTGCGGCTCGAACGCCCGGGCGACCGCGGTGACCTGCGGGACCGGGATGTTCGCGGCCTCGAGGTCCTCGGTCCGCGCCAGGGCCTCGGCCACGGGCAGGTGCCAGCGGGGGAGCCCGTCGGCCATGAGGACCACCGACCGGGCGTAGCGGGCCACGAACTCGGCGTGGTGCTCGACCACGACGATCGTGATGCCGAGCTCCCGGTTGAGCGCCGACAGGTGCTCGTAGATCTCCTGGGCGCGGTGCGGGTCCACCTCGGCCACGGGCTCGTCGACCACGAGCACCGAGGGGGTCAGCGCGATCGCCCCCGCGATGGCCGTGAGGTGCTGCTGGCCCCCGGAGAGCTGCCAGGTGAACCGGTCGGCCAGCGACGTGATGTCGAGGGTCTCGAGCGCGGTCGTGGTGCGTTCCTCCCAGTCGGCCAGGCCGAAGTTCACGGGGGCGAACGAGACGTCGTCGCGCACCGTGGGGCGCACGAGCTGGTTGCCGAAGTCCTGGAAGACGTACCCGACGCTGTGCGAGAGCTCGGCGACCCCTACCTCTGCCGTGTCCTGGCCCAGGACGCGGACCGAGCCCGCGAGGTCGCCCGACCAGAAGTGCGGGACCAGGCCGTTGAACGTCTTGCACAGCGTGGTCTTGCCGGACCCGTTGCCGCCGACCACGGCGACGAAGTCGCCCGCCTCGATCCGCAGGTCGACCCCGCGCAGCGTGTCCTCGTCGGCGCCCGGGTAGCGGAACGTGAGCCCGCGGACCTCGATCGCGATGGCCGGCGCGGGCATCAGGCCTCGCCCCGGTCCGCTGCCTGCTGCTGCGAGGACGGGGTGAGCGGTGCACCCGCGTCGCGGCGCCGTCGGGCTCGCAGGACCGCGACCAGCACGCACGCCCCGGCGACCGCGAGCGCGGCCACCGTCAGCGCGACCCAGAGGTAGGCCGTGCCGTACTCGTCGACGAAGTCGGGCTGGAACGCGCCCAGCGTCATGAGGCCGCCCTCGCGGCCCACGAACTCCTCCCACTGCGAGACCACGCCGATCGCCACGGCCCCGAGCAGGGCCAGGAGACCGACGAGCCAGAACGGCGTGCCGCGCGGCCCGACGAGCCGCGGCGGGTTCTGGGGGTCGCGCGGGCGCAGGCCCATGAGCGGCTCGATCTTCCCGTAGAGGCGCGGAGCGAGCCACAGGGCCGGCAGGGCGCCGAACAGGACGCCCGTGACGAGCAGCGCCATGACGAGCTCGATCGACTCGGACACCAGCACCGCCTGGAACAACCCGTTCGACTCCTGGAGCGTCTCCGGGTCGATCCCGATCCCGACCTTGGCGAGGTCGATGAGCCCCGAGGAGACCTTGTCGATCGAGACCAGGGCGAGCGCCGCCGCGACGAGCTGGCGACGGTTGCGCGGGTCGCGCACGATGCAGCCCGCGACGTAGATGCCCAGCAGGAGCTGGAGGAAGCCCTCGAGCTCGCCCAGGCCGCCGAAGTCGCCGAGCAGCATGTCGGAGAAGACCATCTCACCGAGCGGTGCGCCGATCGCGACCCACAGCGGGCAGAACAGGGCGGCGAGGACCACGGGGATGAACGCGAAGTACGCGACCTCGAGCTCGAACGGGCCGACCTCGATGCTCGGCACGATCCCGGTGACGATGTCGGAGACCCCGAACAGCGTCATCGAGAGCACGAGGATCATGAGCTTCTGGGAGCTGCTGATGCCGTCCGGGTCGTGCAGGCGGCGGCGCAGGGCGCTCACGGGGGCCGCCGGCCTCCGGGAGGACGAGGGGGGCGGGGACTGACGGGCCGGGGCGGTGGAGCTCGCGGAGCCGTTCATGGTGTGCCTTCCTGGGGCGGTCGGTGCTGCGGTGGGTGACAGGTCGTGCGGTGAGGGGAAGGGCCTGGGCTGCCGGGTCAGCGGCCGTGCCGCGCGGGCGCCGCAGGCACAGCGGGCGCCCACAGCGTCAGGAGGTCCCCGACCTCGGCGATCACGTGGTCGGGCCGGAGGGCGCCGTCGGCCGCGTCGAGGGTCGCGTCGCTGCTCGACCCGCCGCGCACGAGCACGACGGTCCCGACGCCCGCACCCCGCGCGGCCAGGACGTCACGGTGGGGCTTGTCCCCGACGAACCACGCGGACCGGGGGTCGGCGTCGAGCGCAGTCAGGGCCGTGCGGGCCGTGACCGGGTCGGGCTTGCGGTGGCCGAGCTCGTCCGAGTAGACGTGCACGCCCACGAGGTGGTCGATCCCGAACGCCTCGAGCTCCTCGCGGACCGCTCGTCCGCAGACCGTGTTGGACACGATCGCGACGGGGACCCCACCGGCGCGCGCGGCCTCGAGCACGTCGCGCACCCCCGGGCGCAGGGTCGGCAGGCTCTTGGAGCGTGCGTACTCGAGGATCAGCGCGTACGCCTCGGCGCGCAGCCAGTCCTCGATCCCGTCCCCGAGGTGGGCGAGGGCCGGGCCGACCAGCTCGACCCAGAAGGTCGTCGCGTCGATCTCCTCGACGTCCTCGACGAACCCGGCTGCGGGGTCCGCGGGAGTGCCCGCGGCGGGTGCCCCCTCGTGCCGGTCCTTCCAGGCGCGGTGGCGCACGCGCGCCCCGGCCACGGCCTCGACCGCCTCCTCGGGCGAGAGCGTGTACCCCGCGACGGCGAGCCGCTGCGAGAGGTGACGGCCGAACGCGAGGCGCGCCGCGTCGTCGGGCACCGAGGTCACGACGACGCCGCCGTGGTCGAGCAGGAGCGCCGACGGGCGTCCCGCGGGCGCAGGCACCGCGGGCCGTGCGCTCGGCGTGCGCGTCTCGGCCCCCGTCGCCCCCGCCGCGTCGAGGGTGCTGGTGGGCGCGACGGGCACCGACGCCCGCAGCAGGTCACCGATGCCCTCGGGGGTGTCGAGCACGGCGTCGGCCGTGTCGGTCACGGGGTAGGGCGGGACGTCGCTGTGGTGGCGCGTGAGGATCACGGCCCCCACGCCGGCGCGACGTCCGGCGACGACGTCGCGGTCGAGCGTGTCGCCCACGTACCAGGTCCGCCCGGGCGTCGTCCCGAGCGCACGCGCGGCCATCGTGATGATGCCCGGGTGCGGCTTGCGGAGGCCGACCTCGTCCGAGTAGACCTGCACGCCGAACGCCTCGTCGAGGCCGTGCGCGGCCAGCAGCGTGCGGTGCGCGCGGCCCGAGTGGGCGTTGGACACGATCCCGACCGTGACGCCGAGCTCGGTCGCGGTCGCGAGCAGCTCGGGGATCCCGGGGCGCACGGAGTGCTCGCTCAGGGTCGCGGTCAGCCGCGCCAGGAGCGTGCCCGCGCTGCCCGCGAGGACCTCGCGCTCGGCCGGTGGGAGGGGGGAGGCGAGGAAGTCGTGCCAGATCGTCCGGTGGTCCAGCTCGAGCGGTGCGAGGCGGCGGCTCGACGCGTTCTTCCAGTCCTTGAGGGCCTTGACGCCCCCGCGCAGCACGGGCTCGAGCGACTCGGGTGAGCGACGGTGGCCCGCGCGGCCGAGCACCTCGCTGAGGTGGGCCGCGAGCTCGCCGTAGCCCTCGGGGCGCTTGGTCGTCTGGAAGATCACGCCGCCGAAGTCGAGGAGCAGCGCGTCGGGCCGCACGCCCAGGCCGGGCGACGGGCGTCGGTCCGTCCCGCCGACCTCGACGGTCGGGAGCGTGGGCAGGGGGGCGTCGGCCGGGGCGTCGGTTGCGGCGGAGGGGACGGCGGAGGCGCCGGCGAGGGGCACGGGGCGAGGCAGGTCGGTCGTGGTCACAGTGGGACCGTAGGTACGGGGAGCGACGGCCCGGCGTCCCCCGGGTGTCCGGCGGGCGAACGCCGACCGAACATATGGAACGTTCCAGACCAGGGCGGTCCGGAGGGGAGAATGGACCGGTGAACCCCCGCCCGACCCTCCTCGACGTCGCCGCCCACGCAGGCGTCTCCAAGTCGCTCGTCTCGCTCGCCCTGCGCGGCGACCCGGGCGTGAGCGAGCGCACGCGCGAACGCATCCGGCGTGCGGCCGACGACCTCGGCTACCGCTCCAACGCCCTCGCGCGCAGCCTCAAGCAGGGCCGCACGATGCTCCTCGGGGCCGTCCTGTCGAGCCTCGACAACCCGTACCACACCGAGATCGTCACGGGCGTCGAGGAGGCCGCCCGCGAGGCGGGCTTCTCGGTGCTCCTCGTCCACGGGTCCCGCGACCGTGGGCACCTCGCGGGCCACCTCGACACGCTGCTGAGCCTCAACGTCGACGGGCTCGTGGTGATCAGCTCCTGGCTCGAGGAGGAGCACCTGCGCGCCGCCGCCCGCCGCGCACCCGTCGTGATGGTCGGGCGACCGCTGGGCGCGGTCGACGGCGTCGACACCGTGACCAACGACGACGCGCGGGGCGCGGCGCTCGCGGTCGACCACCTCGTGGGCCTCGGGCGCTCGCGGATCGCGCACGTGAGCGGGAGCGCCCGCCCCGCGGGCCTCGCACGGAGGGCCGGGTACGAGGCCGCCATGCGGCGCCACGGCCTGACCGAGGAGATCCGTGTCGTCGGCCCCGGCGTGCCGGTCGCGGACCTGGTCGAGGACGGCTACCGGGGAGTGTTCGCGCGCAACGACGTCGAGGCGTTCGACCTGCTGGACCACGCGCACGACCGGGGCCTGTGCGTGCCGCAGGACCTCGCGGTCGTCGGGTACGACGACTCGGCGCTCGCCCGGCGGGCCCGCCCCCGCCTCACGAGCGTCCACCAGCCGCGGGGGCGCATGGGGGAGCTCGCGGTCGAGCTGCTGCTCGAACGGCTGGGCGGTCGGGGCGAGGACCGGCACGAGGTGCTCGCCCCGCGCCTCGTGGTGCGCGGGTCGACCGTGCCGGGAGAGTCCCCGTCGGAGCGGTGACCCGGAGGTCCTCGACGGAGGCTCAGCGCCAGTGCTCGAGCAGCCGCGCCGTGGTCTCCGTCGCCCGGTCGAGGACGTCCTCGGTCCCGTAGGACGCTGCGGACAGCAGGGACGCGTCGATGAAGTGCCCCAGGAGGTCGACGTCGGTGACGTGCTCGTAGCCGCTCGCCTCGAGGACCGTCCTCAGGGCGGCGAGGAGGCGGGGTCGGGACGCTCGCAGGATGGGGCGCAGCGCGGGGTCGCGCATGGCGGTGAGCATCGGGTCGAGGCGGACGTCGACGACCGAGTCGTCGACGGTGGGCGCGTAGAACGTCTCGATGAGCAGGCGGGCGGTCGTGGTCGTCCCGCGGTCCCGTCGCACGAGGGTCTCGGCACGCTCGGTCGCGGCCGTGCAGCGCAGGTCCTCGGCGGCCTCGACGGCGGCCTTGACGAGCGAGGAGCTCGACGGGAAGTAGTACGAGGCCGATCCCTGAGGCACGCCCGAGGCCCGGGCGACCCGCCGGTGCGTGACCGCGCCGAACCCCTCGGAGATGAGCAGCCTGGCGGCAGCGTTGATCATGGCGCGCTGCCGGTCGTTGCTGCGCGTCTGGACGGGGGTCCGTGCGTCGTTGCTGCGCGGCCGCGCGCCGGGCGCGACCCGCCCGACCGTCCGGGTGGGCGCCGGTGGGGCCGTCCCGCCGGGGGACGGGTCGTCGTCGATGCGTGATTGTCCCCGGTGCGGGTCCCCCTGTGTCGCGTCCACGTGACCATCCTAGGGAGAAAAGGCGCAATCCGGTACGGCAGCGCACCAGCAGTAATTGATACGCCCGTATGGTTATCGGCGAGGACCGGGGTCGGGCCCGCTGCCTCACGACTCGTGGCCCCCGATGGTCGTGGTCGTCTTCATGTCCGGCCTCATCGCGCTCGGCCGTCACGCACACCGGGCTCGTCGTGGACACCATGGGCCGACCTCCGGTGGGCGGGGAGTTTCGGCGCACGGGCCCGAGCCCGCATCATGGAGGCATGAGTACCTCGTTCTTGCGCCCGACGGCGGCGCTCGCCGTCGTCGGACTCCTCGCCCTGGGAGCATGCTCGGACGGAGGCGGCGCCGCGACCCCCGCCTCGTCCCCGACGACCACCCAGAGCACCGCCGACGCCGGCACGGACAGCGCCGCGGTCGACGCCGCGACCGACGCCGCCTCGGCCGCCGACGCGGAGGCTGCGGCAGCGGCCGCGGAGGGGGCCGAGCCGGACCCCGCGGTCGACACGTCGTTCTGCGCGGAGGTCGAGGCGGCCTGGGCGGCAGCCAACACCGCGCAGGTCTCGATGAGCGTCGACCACCCGCGGACCCTCGTCACGGGCTTCGAGAACGCCCGCGTCGCGCTCACGAGCGTCGAGCCGCCCGCGGACGTCGCGGCCGACTGGAAGACCGTGACGTCGTACGTCTCGACGGCCGCCACGGCTCTCGCGAAGGCCGACAGCGACTCCCCGAAGGAGATCGTCAAGGCCCTCGACGACGCCGGCAAGGACCTGGACACCGACGCGATGACGGCCGCGTCGGCGCGTGTGACGGAGTACCTGGACACCACCTGCGGAGGGTGACCCGAGCCGGCCCGGCGTGGGGCGCGTGAGCAGGGTCGGGGGAGGATGGTCGTATGCCCCTCGGTGAACCCACGATCGACCCACGCCTCCTGCCGCTCCTGCGCGACGACCTCGCGGCCGCCTCCTACACGGTCGACGGGGTCGAGGACTTCCTCGGCCCGCTCGCGTCCGCGGCCCTGCACCGTGAGCAGGCCGTGCCTGCGCTGCGTGTCGCCCGGGCTGCGCTCGACGACGCGACGGGAGCGACGCCGTCGGGCAGGAGGGAGCCTCGCGCGGTGCTCACCGCGCTCTTCCTGCTGGGCCTCGCGGTCCGCCGCGCGGACCTCGACGCAGCCCTGCCCGGGGTGGGGACGGACGGCGCGGCGCGCCTCGGCCTCGTCGCTGCGGCGGGCGCCGGGCCCGACGACGGCGTCCGCGCCCTGCTCGACCTGCGCCCCTACGCCGCGGCCGACGCGGCCGGACCGGTCGAGTGGTGGCTGGCCTCCGACCTGGGCGAGCTCGCGACCGGACGACGCCTCGCAGGAGACCACGTGCTGGGGGCCGGCGGGGCCTCGATCACGCTCGCACAGGTGACCATGCGCACTCCCGTGGGGCGGGTGCTCGACCTCGGGACCGGCTGCGGCATCCAGGCGCTGCACGCGTCGCGGCACGCGCGGTCGGTCGTCGCGACCGACATCTCCCGGCGTGCGCTGCGGTTCGCCGAGTTCAACGCGGCCCTCGACGGGGTGAGCCTGGACCTGCGCGAGGGCTCGATGCTCGACCCCGTCGCGGGCGAGCAGTTCGACCTCGTGGTCTCCAACCCGCCGTTCGTCATCACGCCGCGCGCCGCCGGGGCGGGGACCATCCCCGAGTACGAGTACCGCGACGGCGGCCGTGCGGGCGACGACCTGGTGCGCGACCTGGTGCTGGGCGTCGGGGACGTGCTCGCACCGGGTGGCGTCGCGCAGATGCTCGGCAACTGGGAGCACCGGCGCGGCGAGCCGTGGACCGAGCGCGTCGGGGCGTGGCTCGACGAGGCCGGGCTCGACGGGTGGGTCGTCCAGCGCGAGGTCCTCGACCCGGCCGAGTACGCCGAGACGTGGATCCGCGACGGCGGCACGACGCCCGAGCGTGAGCCCGCCGCGTGGGCAGCGTCGTACGAGGCGTGGCTCGACGACTTCGCGACGCGCGACGTCGAGGCCGTGGGGTTCGGGATCGTGACGCTCCGCAAGCCCGCCGATGGCCACGGCGTGAGCCTGCGCCGCCTCGAGGAGCACACGGGGTCGGTGCGCCAGCCGCTCGGCGGGCACCTCGCGGCCTCGCTCGCCGCGCACGACTGGCTCGAGGCCCGCGACGACGCCGCGCTCGCGTCGTCCCGGCTGTCCGTGGCGCCCGACGTGACCGAGGAGCGGTACCTGACGCCCGGCGCCGAGGACCCGAACGTCGTCATCGTGCGGCAGGGAGACGGCCTGGGGCGTGGGCTCCAGGCGTCGACCGGGCTGGCCGCGCTCGTGGGCGCGAGCGACGGCGAGCTGACCGTGGGCCAGCTGATCGGGGCGATCGCGTCCCTGTTCGAGGTGCCGGTCGGGGACCTCGCGGGCGAGCTGCTGCCTGCGGTGCGGGGCCTCGTACGGGACGGGTTCCTGGTGCCTTGAGCCTCTCCGCCGCGAGGTGCCGAGCACGGGGTTGAGGTCGTCATCCGGGTGATGGCGGCCTCAACCCCGTGCTCGACCGCGCGGAACCCCGTGCTCGACCGCGGCGACCGGAATGGCCGTGCGCCGGTCGCCGGGCCTGCCTAGGTTGAGCCCATGACCTCCCGCATCCAGCACACGACGTTCGACGCTCGCGACGCCTACGCGCAGTCGGTCTGGTGGTGCGGTGTCCTCGGCTACGTCGAGGACCCCGACGACCCCAACCTGCCGGGCCACGAGGAGTGCATGATCTTCCCGCCGGGCGGCACCGACGCCCCGGCCGAGTCTCGCGGACGCCTGCTGTTCATCGAGGTCCCGGAAGGCAAGGAGCTCAAGAACCGGCTCCATCTGGACCTGCGGCCCACCGACGCCACGCGCGAGCAGGAGGTCGAGCGCCTCCTCGGCCTGGGGGCCACGCAGCTCGCCGACCACCGGCGCCCCGACGGCTCGGGGTGGGTCACGCTCGCAGACCCCGAGGGCAACGAGCTCTGCATCCTGCGCAGCGACGCCGAGGTCTCGGCGCAGGTCTCGGCGCAGGCCGGCTGAGCCCGACCAGCGACCGGCCGCGACCGGCCGAGCACGGGGTTGAGGTCGTCATCCGAGCGATGACGACCTCAACCCCGTGCTCGACCGCGCGGAACCCCGTGGCCGCCGACGAGGCGCGGGAACCCACCCTCCGCGCTAGTTTCAGGCCCATGGACCTCGAGCTCCGTCACCTGCGGCTCATCGTGGTCGTCGCGGACCAGGGCAGCGTGACGCGGGCCGCGGCGGCCCTCGGGATCGCGCAGCCCGCCCTGACCGCGCAGCTCAACCGCATCGACCGCGCGCTCGGCGGGCAGGTCTTCACGCGCGACCAGCGCGGCGCCCACCCGACCGCGCTCGGCGAGCTCGTGCTGGGCAGGGCACGCATGGTGCTGCCCGCCATGGAGTCCCTGCTCGACGACGTGCAGCAGCACGTGAACCGTGACGAGGACG
Source organism: Oerskovia douganii (assembly GCF_015142735.1). Lineage (GTDB taxonomy): Bacteria > Actinomycetota > Actinomycetes > Actinomycetales > Cellulomonadaceae > Oerskovia > Oerskovia douganii. The sequence continues at coordinate 52,455 of NZ_JACSPN010000001.1, forward strand.
GCCCGGGGACGCTGCGCGTCGGGACGGTGGCGAGCGCGCTCTCGGGGCGGTTCGTGCACCGCCTCGTCACGGGGCTGCCCGAGGTCCGGGTCACGACCGCCACGAGCTGGTCGGTGGACGACACCGCGCACCAGCTCGCGGTCGGCACGCTCGACGTCGCCCTCGTGGGGCTGTGCTCCGACGCGAGCCCGCCGACCCCAGGAGGCGTGACGTGGTGGCGCGTCGACGTCGACCCCGTGTTCGTCCTGCTGCCGGACGCCCACCCGCACGCCGACCGCTCGTCGGTCTCGCTCGGCGACCTCTCCGACGAGGTGTGGCTCAGCGGTCCGGGCGAGGGCTGCTTCGAGCGGTGCTTCGCGCAGGCGTGCGCGCGGGCGGGCTTCACGCCGTCGGGCCTGAGCGAGGCCGACCGGCCGACGGTGATCGACCTCGTCCAGGCCGGCCACGCGGTCGCCCTGGTCCAGCCGACGTTCCCCGACACCCCGGGGACGCAGGTCGTCCCGCTCGACGACGCCCCGCTGCGGTGGGCGCACTACGTGGGCTGGCGCGGCGGCGCGTCGCACCTGCCCGTCGAGGTCCTCGTCGACGCCGCGGTGCGGTCCCACCACGACGCCGTGAGCCGCAGCCCCCGCTACCTGTGCTGGCTCGACTCCTACGGGGAGACCCTCACATAACGCCCCGGTATGACCTGGCTGGCATCTGTGCGCCCCACGTCCCGCTCCCTAGCGTGAGCCTCGTTCACCCGGCGATCCCGGGACCCGACGAAGGGACAGCGAGATGGCACGATCATTCTGGAGGACGCTCGCCACGGCGTGCGCCGCGACGGCGATGGTTGCCGGACCCACGGCGCTCCTCCGACCGTTTCACCCCAGACCTCCTCGAAGGTCTCGCCCGAGGTGCTCCGTGCCCTCCAGCGAGACCTGGGGCTGACCGCCAAGGACGCGACGAAGCGTCTGGCGTTCCAGTCCGACGCGGCGAGCACCGAGGACGCGCTCGCCGAGAACCTGGACGCCTACGCGGGCGCCTGGGTGGACCCCGGCCGGAACAGGCTGTACGTCGGCGTCGCCGACGGCACCGAGGCGAAGGAGGTCCGGGCGGCCGGGGCGACGCCCGTGGTCGTCGACCACACGCTCGCCGAGCTCGACGCGTGGAAGGTCGCGCTCGACGGCGAGCTCACCGACCCGGCCGCGGTCCCGAGCTGGTACGTCGACGTCACGACCAACCAGGTCGTCGTCAACGTGCACGACGGCGGCCGCGCCCTCGCGGAGCGGGCGGCCGCGAGCGCGGGCGTCCCCGCCGACGCGGTGACCTACGTGACCACGACCGAGGCTCCCCGGCCGCTGATCGACGTGGTCGGCGGCAACGCGTACACCATGGGCTCGGGCGGCCGGTGCTCGGTGGGCTTCGCGGTGAACGGCGGGTTCGTGACCGCCGGGCACTGCGGGACGACGGGCACCCGGACCTCGGGGCCGGGCGGCACGTTCCGCGGGTCCAGCTTCCCCGGCAACGACTACGCGTGGGTGCAGGTCGACGCGGGCAACACCCCGGTCGGGGCGGTCAACAACTACAGCGGCGGCCGCGTCGCGGTCGCGGGCTCGACGGCCGCGCCCGTGGGGTCGTCGGTCTGCCGGTCGGGTTCCACGACGGGCTGGCGGTGCGGCACGATCGCGGCGTACGACAGCTCGGTGACGTACCCGCAGGGGACGGTCTCGGGGCTCATCCGCACGAACGTGTGCGCCGAGCCCGGCGACTCGGGTGGCTCGCTCGTCGCGGGCAACCAGGCGCAGGGCCTGACGTCCGGTGGGTCGGGCAACTGCTCGTCGGGCGGGACGACGTACTTCCAGCCCGTCAACGAGGCGCTGTCCGCGTACGGGCTCACGCTCGTGACGTCGGGTGGTGGGGGCACCGAGCCTCCGCCGGTCGGGTGCGCGGGCTACGCGCGGTCCTACCAGGGCAGCGTCTCGGCCGGGGCGTCGGTCGCCCAGCCGAACGGCTCCTACGTCACGGTCCAGGGCAGCGGCGTGCACCGCGTCTGCCTGAGCGGCCCGGCCGGGTCTGACCTGGACCTGTACCTGCAGAAGTGGAGCGGGTCCGCGTGGGCGAACGTCGCGTCGTCGACGTCGCCGGGGGCGGCCGAGGCCCTCACGTACACGGGGACGGCCGGGTACTACCGGTACGTGGTCCACGCGTACGCGGGCTCCGGCGCGTACACCCTGGGAGCGACGACGCCGTAGCGGCTCCGGTCGACGACGAGGTCGAGGCCGCTACCGGTCCGGTGGCGGCCTCGGCCCCGTCCTCGACCGCGCAGACGCCCGTTCTCGACCGGGGGCGGCTGACGCCACGCACGCTCGACGCGCCCCGGAAACATGGAGGGCCTAGTCTCACGATCGTGCTGATCGCGATGGCGGGACTTCCCGGGACGGGCAAGAGTCGACTCGCGCGCCTGCTCGCGCGCGACCTGAGGGCCGTGGTGCTCAGCGTCGACCCCGTCGAGGACGCGTACCTCCGGGCAGGGGCCGTGCACGACGACGTCACGGGCCTGGGTGCCTACCTCGCCGTGGAGTCGGTCGCGGAGGAGAACCTGCTCCTGGGGCACGCGGTCATCGTCGACGCGGTCAACGACCACCCGGCGGCCCGGCAGCAGTGGGTCGACCTCGCGGCGCGCGTCGGGACCCGGCTCTGGTTCGTCGAGGTGCAGCTCCTGGACGAGGACCTGCACCGCGAGCGCCTCACGGCCCGCGGTACGCGCTACCCCGCCCTGCCCGAGCCCGGGTGGGAGTCGCTCGCCGAGCGGGCCCGGGCGCTCGCGGACTGGACCGACCCGCGGCTGCGGCTCGACGCGTCGCTCGACGACGCGGAGCTGCTCGCGGCGGCCAAGGACTGGCTGGACGCCTGACCCTGCGGTGCTCGCCCGCGGGCCGGTCCGGCCCGGGCCCGCAACGGTCGGTCGGGTGGCGGGCCCGGACGGTACGCTCCGGCCATGTCCCGCACGACCACCCTCGACGAGGCGCGCACGACCGGTGCGGTCGTCACGATCCACCGCCGCGCCCTGGGCCCTGGCGTCGACCTGCTGGACGGGGTGGTGCTCGCGACGGGTGCCTGGACGCTCGTCGGTGCGTTGGCGGACCGGGCGCACGCCGACGGCTACGAGGCGATCCGGACCGAGGACGTGACGCGGGTCCGTCGGGCGCGGCGCTCGGACCAGCGCTTCGTCGAGCGGGCCGCGTCCGGGCTCGGGGCGTGGCCCCCGCCGCTCCCGGACCTCGACGTCGACCTCGCGTCGGTCGACGGGGTCGTCCGGTCGGTCGCCCGGGCGAACCGCGTGCTCGCGGTGCACGCGGAGGGCACGGCGCCCGACGAGTGCTTCCCCGGGGCGGTCGAGGAGCTGACGGCCGAGGGGCTGGGGCTGAGGTTTCTCGGCACGGCCGGGCGCTGGGAACGGGCGCCGAGGTGGTTCGGGCTCGACGAGATCACCCGGGTGTCGTGGGGGTCGCGCTACCTCGACACGTTCGACCGGTTCGGCGACCGGTCGCCGTTCGCGTCGCCCGACCGGTAGCCCCTCGCCGGGTCCGCCGGTGCCACGGGCTCGTCCGGCCCGGCCGACCCGCCGGGGGCCGGACCCTCGCCGCGCCCAGCACCCGTGTCCTTCGCGCCGCTCCCGAGCCCGAGCAGCACCCACACGGGACCGAGCACGACCCATGCCCCGAGCACGACCGCGACGCGCAGCGCCCAGGTCCACAGCGGGTCGTCGGGCCACCGGTCGGGGGCGACGAGCCCGGTGCCCGCGACGGTCGAGAGGGTCGCGATCACCCCGAGCGCGATCACCGCGGCGATCACGGCCTTGCCGAGCTCGCGCACCTCGTGGACCAGGCCCGCCAGGCCGTCGCCGGGTGGTTTGACGGGCTTCGGCCCGTCGCCGGACCGGTGCGCGGCGTGCGCGTCGGCCCACCGGACGACCGAGTGCCCGAACGCCACCGTGAACCCCAGGTACACGGCCGCGAGCCCGTGCACGGCCTCGGGGGGCGACCCGCTCGCGACGTCCGCGACGGACACGGTCACGAGCAGCAGGTCGATGAGCGGCACGCTGAGCAGCAGGACCGTGCTGAGCCGCTGCCGACGCAGCACGTACCGCGCGAACAGGCCCGCGCCGAGCACGACCCAGAAGCCCACCTCGCACGCGAGGACGAGCAGGACCAGGGGGTTCTCCAGGAGGGTCGCCATGGTGTCCATGCTGGTCGGGTCCGGGCCCGACGGCGTCGCCCACCCCGCCGATCCTCGCCCGCCACGCGTACATCGTTCGACGGAGGCCCCGGCGGAGGTTGCGCCCGGAGCGACGCGCCCGCGGACCCGGTGCGCCTGGCGGCCGTGCCGATCCGAGGATCGCCGGGCCCGGCGCCTAGGATGCTCCGTGCGGCTGATCGTGCGGTCCCCCTGCAGCGACCGCTCCATCCGGCGCACGGACCACCCACCGGTCGGCACCGAGAACAGACACGCACGAGAGGGCCTGAGTGCAGCACGACGACATCGACGCCCTGCGGCGCACCCCCGCCTGGCGCCTCCTGCGCTCGGACAACGCCCCGCTCGCGCTGAGCTTCCTCGGCACGGTCTTCGTCGAGCAGAACGTCCGCTCGATCGGCGAGGCCGAGCTGGTCTCGCTCCTCGACGACGCGCTGTACGCGATCGACGGCCCCGTGCCTGCGCGCGCGCAGCACCGGCCTGCGGCCGACGGGGACGTGCCCGCGGCGGGGGGCGACGCCGTCGGGCCGCAGGGGAGCGACGCCGTCGGGCCGCAGGGGGGCGACCCGGGTACGGAGCCCCGCAGGTATCCCCGCTCGCCCAAGGCCTACCTCGACCACTGGTCCGCGCCCGAGCAGGGCTGGCTGCGCAAGTTCTACCCGACGGGCTCGGAGGAGGCGCACTACGACGCGACCCCCGCGGTCGAGAAGGCCGTCTCGTGGGTCTCCGCGCTGCGCGAGCGCAGCTTCGTGGGCACCGAGTCGCGCCTCAACACGGTCTTCGAGCTGCTGCGCCAGCTCACCGTCGGCACCGAGTCCGACGCCGACGCGCGACTGCGTGAGCTCGAGGCGCGGCGGGCGCGGATCGACGAGGAGATCGAGCGCGTGCGCGCTGGCCAGCTCTCGCTGCTCGACGCCGCCGCCCAGCGCGACCGCTACCAGCAGCTCACGGGGACGGCCGCCGACCTGCTCGCCGACTTCCGCGAGGTCGAGGCGAACTTCCGGAACCTCGACCGGGAGATGCGCGAGCGCATCACGGGCTGGGACGGCGCCAAGGGGGACCTGCTGGACGCGGTCGTCGGGAGCAGGTCCGCGATCGCGGACTCGGACCAGGGTCGCAGCTTCCACGCGTTCTACGACTTCCTCCTGGACCGCCAGCGCCAGGAGGAGTTCGCCGGGCTCGTCGAGAAGGTCCAGGCGCTGCCCGCGCTCGAGGAGCAGGTCGGGGACGACGGCGAGGCCGCCCCCGGCATCACCGGTCGCGCTGCCGGGCGCCGCCTGCGCCGCATCCACTACGACTGGCTCGACGCGGGCGAGCGCACGCAGTCGACCGTGCGCGTCCTGTCCGAGCAGCTCCGCCGCTTCCTCGACGACCAGGTGTGGCTCGAGAACCGGCGCGTGATCGACGTCCTGCGCAGCATCGAGTCGCGCGCCCTCGCGCTGCGCGACGCGCCGGACCGCCTGCGCCTGGGGGCCGCCGAGACCGGGCCGCTCGCGACGACCGTGGACGCGACCTCGGTCGACGTGCACCTGCCGACCGAGCGCCCCCTGTACCGGCCCCAGCACCAGGAGCCGCTCGCGAGCGAGGGCGTGACCGCGGGCGTCGCGGACTTCGACGCGTCGGCCCTGTTCACGCAGGTCCACGTGGACCCCGAGCGGCTGAGCCGCACGGTCCGCGACGCCCTGCGCCGCCGGGGCCAGGTCTCGCTCGCGCAGCTCGTCGAGGAGAACCCCCTCGAGCAGGGGCTCGCGGAGCTCGTGACGTACCTGTCGCTCGACGACCCGCGCTTCGCCGTCGTGCACGACCCCGCGCACACCGACGAGGTGCGGTGGGTCGTCGACGCGCCCGACTCCCCGGACGCCGCGGCCGTGGACGAGGACGGGTACCCCGTGCGGCCCGCCGGACCGCGCGTGCGCGTCGCCCGCGTCCCGCGCGTGACGTTCGCCCGCACGGGCGCCAAGGACCTCGCGGGCGCGGTCGCGCGCTCTCTCGCGCAGGCCCCGCCCGGCACGACCGACCAGCCGTCCCCCCAGCCGTCCCCCCAGCCGTCTCCCCAGGAGGGAACCCCGTGAGCCAGCAGCCCGTCCGGACCGAACGCCCCGGGCAGCCCGGGGGGCAGAGCCCCGAGCTCTCGCTCGTCGTGACGTCTCTCGTCAAGGGCGTCGTCTACCGCGAGGCGGGCACGCGCACGTGGCGCGACCTGCTCGCGCTCGAGGCGCAGGCGCGGGACTTCGTCGCGACGCTCGGCCTGGAGATCGTGATCGACGAGTCCGAGGGGTACGCGTACCTGCGTGCGCAGCCCGAGGACGAGCACGACGGCACGTTCATCCCACGCCTCGTCGCACGCCGTGAGCTGTCGTTCGACGTGAGCCTGCTGCTCGCGCTGCTGCGCAAGCGGCTCGCGCAGTTCGACTCCGAGGGCGGCGACACGCGCCTGGTCCTGACACGCGACGAGATCGTGGACCTCGTCAAGGTCTTCCTGCCCGGGTCCAGCAACGAGGCCCGTGCGCGCGACCGCGTCGAGGCCAACGTGCGGCGCGTCGTCGAGCTGGGCTTCCTGCGCCCCGTGCCCGACACCCCGGACACGTACGAGGTGCGGCGCATCCTCAAGGCGTTCGTCGACGGCCAGTGGCTCGCGGACTTCGACGCACGCCTCGGGGAGTACGCGGCCGAGCTGGCGTCGCGCGACGGCGGCGCCCTGGTCGGTGCCGAGCAGGCCGGCGTGGCGCGTGACGGCGACGAGAGCAACCACGGACACCCGGTCGGCAGCGGCGACGGACCCGGCACCGAGAGGGAGGACGTCTGATGGCCGAGGCACTGTTCAGCGCGGTCGAGCTGCACGACGCGGCAGCGGACCTGGACCAGCGGTCGGGCTACCGCCTCGACCGGCTCGAGGTCCTCAACTGGGGCACGTTCGACAAGTACGCGTGGAGCTTCGAGCTCGAGGGCCGCAACGCGCTGCTCACGGGAGACATCGGCTCGGGCAAGTCGACCATCGTCGACGCCATCACGACGCTCCTGCTCCCCGCGAACCGCATCAGCTACAACAAGGCGGCCGGCGCGGACACGCGCGAGCGCACGCTGCGCTCCTACGTGGCCGGGCACTACAAGTCCGAGCGCAACGAGGTCACGGGCGCGTCGCGGCACGTGGGTCTGCGGCGCGGCCACACCTACTCGGTCATCCTGGGCGAGTTCGCCAACCGCGGGTTCGACTCCCGCGCCGTGCTGGCGCAGGTGTTCTGGCTCAAGGACGGGGCGCAGGGGCAGCCCGAGCGCTTCTACGTCACGAGCACCTCGCCCATGACGATCGCCGACGACTTCGCGGGCTTCGACGGGGACATCAACGTCCTGCGCCGCCGCCTGCGGGAGTCGGGAGCGCAGATCCGCGACCACTTCCCGGAGTACGGGCGCGACTTCCGGCGCTTGCTCGGCATCGAGTCCGAGCAGGCCATGGAGCTGTTCCACCAGACGGTGTCCATGAAGTCGGTGGGCGACCTCAACGAGTTCGTGCGCGAGCACATGCTCGAGCCGTTCGACGCGGCGCGCTGGACCGAGAAGCTCGTCGCGCACTTCGACGACCTCACGAGCGCGCACGACGCCGTGGTCAAGGCCCGCGCGCAGATCGACCAGCTCGCGCCCCTGCTCGCCGACGCCGACGCCTACGACGCCGCCGGGGAGCAGGTCCGGACCCTGGCAGCCCAGCGCGAGGCGCTGCGCGGCTTCACCGCGGGCCGGCGCGTCGACGCGCTCGACGTGCGGATCGGCGAGCTCGAGGCGTCGACCGCGGCCCGCGCCGACGGCCTGGACCGCCTCAAGGAGGAGCTCGCGCTGCTCGACGCCGAGCGCCAGCGCCTCGAGGTCGAGCGTGCCGGGCACGGCGGTGACCGGCTCGCGCAGATCGAGGGCGAGGTCGCGCGCCGTGAGGTCGAGCGTGCCGAACGCCGGGCCAAGGCCGACGAGTACGCGCGCTACCTGGTGGCTGCGGGCCTCGAGCCCGTGGCGTCGCGCGACGAGTTCACGGCCCTGCGCGAGCGCGCGGCCGACCTCCAGTCCGCGGCCCAGGACGTCCTCGGCGAGATCGAGGGCCGGGCCGGAGAGGTCGCGGCCGAGCTGCGCGCGGTCGAGGCCGAGGCCCGCGAGATCAACGCCGAGCTGCGGTCGTTGGCCGACCGCGAGTCCAACCTGCCCCGCGCGAGCCTGGACCTGCGTGCCCGCCTGTGCTCCGACGTCGGGCTCACGGACGCGGACCTGCCGTTCGCGGGCGAGCTCGTCGGGGTGCGCGCCGAGCACGCCGAGTGGGAGGGGGCGGCCGAGCGCGTGCTGCGAGGCTTCGCGCTCTCGCTGCTCGTCCCCGCCCAGCACTACGACGCCGTCTCGGCCTGGATCAACTCGCACGACCTGGGCTCCAAGCTCGTCTACCACCGCGTGCCCGCGCCCGCCGGGGGCCGCTCCGGGACGGCGCGCGGCGGCGTCGGGAAGGTCGCGAGCCGGGACGACGGGCCGCTCCTCGCGGACCTGCTCGAGGTCAAGGACGGCGAGCTCGCGACCTGGCTGAGCGACGAGCTCGAACGCCGCGCCGACTACGTGTGCGCGGACACGCTCGCCGACTTCCAGCGCGCACCGCGCGCCGTGACGCGCGAGGGCCAGGTCAAGCACTCGGCCAGCCACCACGAGAAGGACGACCGCCGCGCGGTCCGCGACCGCAGCGCCTACGTCCTGGGCTGGAGCAACCAGGCCAAGATCGACGCGCTGCTCGAGGAGGCCACCGACGTCGCGACGCGGCGGACGGCCCTGGAGGAGCGGCGCGACGAGGTCGGTCGGGAGAAGAACGCGGCGATCTCGCGCTCGGGAGCACTCAACCGGCTCGACGTGTTCCGCGAGTGGCGCGAGCTCGACTGGGAGGAGCCCGTGCGCGCGATCGCCGAGCTCCACGAGGAGAAGCGGCGCATCGAGGGCGCGTCGACCGAGCTCAGCCGCATCGCCGACCAGCTCCGCGACCTCGCGCGCCGCGCCGCGGGCATCGCGTCCGAGCGCGACGCGCTGCTGTCGGCGGCGGGCGCCGACAAGCACGCGCTCGACAGCGCACGCACGCAGCGTGACCGGTCGGCGCGCGTCCTGACCGAGCAGGGGCCGCTCGACGCGGGGCTGGTCGACGAGCTCGCCCGGCTGTTCGACGCGGAGGCAGCGGTACAGGCCGCCGCGCAGGGCACGTCGGCGTCGGACGGGCCCCGCGACGTCGAGCCCGACGCGGTGGAGAGCGCCCTGCGGACACGGCTCACGGCACAGGTCGAGGAGGCACAGGCCCGCCAGGGCCAGCTCGGCACGCGCATCGCGGCCCAGATGACGGCGTTCCGGGCGGCGTACCCGGTCGAGACCACGGAGCTCGACAACGACGTGCGCTCGGCCCCGGAGTACCGGGCGCTGCACGAGCGGCTCACGCGCGACGACCTGCCGCGCTTCGAGGTCGACTTCAAGACGTACCTGAACACCAACACGATCCGCGACATCGCGGGCTTCCACGCCGAGCTGTCCAAGCAGGCCGACCTCATCCGCGAGCGCGTCGAGATCATCAACGACTCGCTGCGCGCGATCGACTACAACCCGGGGCGGTACATCCGCCTGGAGATGGCGCCCACGCCCAACACCGAGGTGCGCGAGTTCCGCGCGGACCTGCGGGCGTGCACCGACGGCGTCCTGGGGCTGGACCTCGAGGGTCGCCGCGACGAGGACACGGGCGAGGAGACGGTCGCGTACTACTCGGAGGAGCGGTTCCTGCGGGTCAAGGCGATCGTCGAGCGGTTCCGCGGCCGCGAGGGGCAGGCCGAGGCCGACGAGGCGTGGAAGCGTCGCGTGACCGACGTGCGGAGCTGGTTCGTGCTGTCGGCCTCCGAGCGGTCGCGCGAGGACGACGTCGAGCACGAGCACTACTCCGACTCGGGCGGGAAGTCCGGTGGTCAGAAGGAGAAGCTCGCCTACACGATCCTCGCGGCCTCGCTCGCGTACCAGTTCAAGCTCGACTGGGGCGCGGTGCGGTCCAAGGCGTTCCGGTTCGTGGTGATCGACGAGGCGTTCGGTCGCGGGTCGGACGAGTCGACGCGGTTCGCGCTCGAGCTGTTCAAGAGCCTGGGTCTCCAGCTGCTCATCGTGACGCCGCTGCAGAAGATCCACGTGATCGAGCCGTACATCTCGGCCGTGGGGTACGTCGACAACCCGACGGGCCGCAACTCCAGGTTGCGGACGCTCACGATCGAGGAGTACCAGGCCGAGAAGGAGGCGCACGCGGCGCTCTGAGCCGCTCGTCCCGGTGCCGAGAACGGGGTTGAGGTCGCCATCCGACGAATGGCGACCTCAACCCCGTTCTCGACCGGCTACGGGACGACGTTCCGCGGCAGCCGCACCTCGAACGTCGTGCCCGACGTCGGAGCGCGCCCCGCGTCGTCGGCCCCCGGTCGGGTCGCGCTCGGCCGGGCGAGGTCTGCCGCGGTCGCGTCCCGCACGGAGATCTCGCCCCCGTGCGCCTGGACGACGGCCTGCGCGATCGCGAGACCCAGCCCGGTCGAGCCGCCGACCCGGTTGCGCGCAGAGTCGCCCCGGCTGAACCGCTGGAAGAGCGAGGGGCGCAGCGAGGCCGGGATCCCGGGACCGTCGTCGGTCACGGAGATGACCACGTGGTCGTCGCCGTCGGGCCGGATGCCCACGACCACGCGCGTGCCGGGCGGGGTGTGGACGCGGGCGTTGCCCAGCAGGTTCGCGAACACCTGGCGCAGGCGCGCCTCGTCGCCCACGACCGTGACGTCGGGGATGTCGAACGCGTCGTCCCCGTCGGCCCACAGGGCGTCCCCCTCGGCGAGGATGCCGCCGCCGTCGAGCGTCAGCGTGTCGCCGCCGGCGCGGGGCCGGTCGCCGGGGCCGGGCTCGTCACGCTCGTCGTCGCCCGCGGTGGGCTCCGTGCCGTGCGGCGGGCCGTCGTCGGGGAGCACAGGCTCGTCGCTCGCGGCGAGCGGCAGGTCGAGCTCCCACACGTGGTCGCGGCTGGCCGCGTGCGCGTCCGCGACCGCGTCGATCGCGAGGGCCGCGAGGTCCACGGGCTCGCGGTCGAGCGGGCGCCCTGCGTCGAGCCGTGCGAGGAGCAGCAGGTCCTCGACGAGCTCGCCCATGCGCACGGCCTCGGACTCGATGCGGTCGAGGGCGCGCAGGGTGTCGGGCGGGACCTGGTCGGGGGACCGGCGGACCAGCTCGGAGTACCCGCGGATCGAGGCGAGGGGGGTGCGCAGCTCGTGGCTCGCGTCGGCGACGAACTGTCGGACCTGGGTCTCGGACTCGTGCCGGGCGGTGAGCGACGCCTCGACGTGGTCGAGCATGCGGTTGAGCGCCGCACCGACCTGCCCGACCTCGGTCCGCTCGTCGGTGAACTGCTCGTCGACGCGGGGGATCTCCTCGACCTCACCGCGGTCGAGCGGCAGCTCGGACACGTGCACGGCTGCGTCGGCGAGCGAGTCGAGGGGCCGCAGCGAGCGTCGGACGAGCCACGTCCCGAGCACGCTCGCGAGCGCGATCCCGATGCCCGCGAGCACCACCTCGACCAGGAGGTAGCCCTCGAGGGTCTGCGTGACCGACGCGGTGCTCATGGCGGTGATCGACGGCTCGCCGTGCTGGGTCGTCGTGGAGATGGCGCGGAACGTCCCGAGGTCGGTGACCTCGACGTCGTGCGGGCGCCCGTCCGCGGGCACGGACTCGAGGTCGGCGATCTGCGCGGCGTCGAGCTCGCGGCGGTCGCCCAGGTCGTCGACGTACCCCGCGAACTGGACCTCGCCGTCGTCGTAGACGACGTTGATGGTCCCGGCGCCCTGCCCCGGGGGCAGGGGGCTCTGGTACTCGGTGCCCGACGGCGGAGCACCGGTCGGGGACGTCCCGGCGCCGGGGTCTTGGGCGGAGCCGTCCGACGACGTGCCGGGGTCTGCCGGGTCGGCGGTGCCGTCGGTCTGCCCGCTGCCGTCGCCCGAGGTGCCGCCGGTCGTGGCGTCGGGGGTGCCGTCCGACGTCCCGGGCGGCGCGACCCCGCCGGGTCGGTCGAACGGTCCGCGCTCGGCGCGTTCGCTGGCCTGGGTCAGCTCCTGGTCGAGCTTGTCGACCAGGCTCGTGCGCAGCGCGAGCGTCGAGGACACGGCGAGCGCGACGCTGAGCACGAGCAGGATCCCGACGAGGACGACGACGAGCTGTCGGCGCAGGGTCCGCGGGCGGGCGGTGAGCGACGTCCGGGGTGAGGTCACGCGTCAGGCCTTCGCGGCGCCGTCGGGCGTGCTGCCCGCCGACCCTGTGCCGCCCGCGGGCGCGGAAGCCCCCTCGGCGGGCTTGATGACGTACCCGACGCCGCGCAGCGTGTGGATCATGGGCGCGCGCCCCTTGTCGATCTTGCGGCGCAGGTAGGAGATGTAGAGCTCGACGATGTTGGCCTGCCCGCGGAAGTCGTAGTTCCAGACGCGGTCGAGGATCTGCGCCTTGGACATGACGCGGCGCGCGTTGCGCATGAGGTAGCGCAGGAGCTCGAACTCGGTCGCCGACAGGTGGATGGGGTCTCCGCCGCGGAACACCTCGTGCGAGTCCTCGTCGAGGACCAGGTCGCCCACGACGACGGTCGAGTCCTCGCGCCGCGCGGTCGCGCCGCCCCGGCGCATGAGGCCGCGCAGGCGGGCCACGACCTCCTCGAGGCTGAACGGCTTGGTCACGTAGTCGTCGCCGCCCGCGGTCAGCCCGGCGACGCGGTCCTCGACGGTGTCGCGGGCCGTGAGGAACAGGACCGGGACGTCGGGGGAGGTGGCGCGGATGCGGCGCAGGACGGACAGGCCGTCGAGGTCGGGGAGCATGACGTCGAGCACGATCACGTCGGGTCCGACCTCGCGGGCCGTGCGGATCGCGGACTGGCCGTCGAGGGCCGTCGAGACGTCCCACCCCTCGTAGCGCAGCGCGGAGGTGAGGAGCTCGGCGAGGTTGGGCTCGTCGTCGACCACGAGGACGCGCACGGGGGAGCCGTCGGCCCGGGTCAGGCGCTCGGGGGCGCGCGGGGAGACGAGCGGTTCCGTGGGCGCGGGGGTCGTGGTCATGCGTCCATGGTGCGCGCGGTGGCTTCGCGGCGCCTGTGGCGATCCTATGAATCGCCTGTGAGGGGCGAGGCCGGGCCCTCGAGCGGGTGCCCGTCCCGGCCACGCTGCGGGCACGGGAAGGTGCCGACCGAGCTGCGCGGATGACGCGAGGACCACCCACCGCCACGCGCTGACCTGCCCGTTCTCTTCGCCGGATCCCCACACGCCGTGACCTACGGTGGACGGGTGACTTCTCCTCCCGCCGCGTCGCCCCCGCCGCACGTCCGGCCACCCGCCTCGCCGCGAGGCGCAGCCGGTGGTCCCCGGCACTCGCCGGACCTCGGGGCGACGAACGTGGGAGCCAGGGTCGCGGCGAGCGTCACGGCCCTCGTCTCCGCGGTCCTGGTGTGGCAGGTCTGGCGCTACTTCGTCGCGACCGAGCAGGGCCAGCACCTGGACCAGGCGGCGCTGCGCGGCTCCGACTACGGGCGGGGCACGCTGTGGGCGGTCGCGGAGCCCGTGCTCGACGTCGTCTCGGTGAGCTTCGTCGTGCTGGGCCTGGGGATCGCGATGGGCATCGCGCTGCTGCGGCGGCGCTGGGGGCTCGCCGTCCAGGTGGCGTTCGTCGTGGTCGGGTCCAACATCACGACGCAGTTCCTCAAGAAGGCCGTGCTCGACCGGCCGGACCTGATCGGCGGCTGGGGCGTGGGGAACACGCTGCCCAGCGGGCACACCACGGTCGCGGCGTCGGTCGCGGTCGCGCTGCTCCTCGCCGTCCCGCGGGCCGCGCGCCCGGCCGTGGCGGTGCTCGGCGGGACGTACACGGTCGCGACGGGCGTCTCGACCCTGGTCGGGCACTGGCACCGGCCGAGCGACGTGGTCGCGGCGGTCCTCGTCGTGACGGCCTGGGCCGCGCTCGCCCTCGCGCTCACGCCGTCCAGCGCGCTCGACGAGCTGCCCGCCGGGCGGGGGAGCGGGTACCCGGGGTCGGTCGTCCTGGCCGTCCTCATGATCCTCGGCGGCGCCGCGGCCGCGCTCGGGGCGGCGTGGTGCCTGCGCGAGGTGCACCCCGCGAGCTGGGACATGACGGACGTCGCGGAGACCACGGCCTACGTGGGCGGCGCGCTGGGAGTCGTCGCCGTGACGTCGGTGTCGTTCGCGGTGCTGCTCCTGCTGAGGCAGGCCACGTCCCGGCCGGCACGGCTCGTCCACGGCCCGTCGACCCCGCGGGCCGTCCACAGCGGATAAGGTGCCGCCCGGCGCGAGTGGCGTAACGTCATAGGCTGCCGGTGGGAACAGGTCTGCGGGATCCAGGGCGCACGCCGTGCCCGACGCCCCGCGCACACGTCACACCTCTCGGCCGACCCGGTGATCTCTCGGCCCACCCGGGGACCGCCCCGGGCACGAGCCACAGTCAGCAGCAACGGAAAGCAGGAACGGATGTCCTCAGGTCGCAAGCTCGTCATCGTGGAGTCCCCCACGAAGGCACGCAAGATCCAGGGCTACCTCGGTGACGACTTCGAGGTGGAGTCGAGCGTGGGGCACATCCGCGACCTCCCGCAGCCGTCCGAGCTGCCCGCGGACATGAAGAAGGGCCCGTTCGGCAAGTTCGCGGTCAACGTCGACGAGGGCTTCGAGCCGTACTACGAGGTCTACGCGGACAAGAGGAAGAAGGTCGCGGAGCTCAAGCGCGCCCTGAAGAACGCCGACGAGCTCTACCTCGCGACCGACGAGGACCGCGAGGGCGAGGCCATCGCGTGGCACCTGCTCGAGGAGCTCAAGCCCAAGGTGCCCGTGCACCGCATGGTCTTCCACGAGATCACGCGCGAGGCGATCGAGCGGGCTCTGGAGAACACGCGCGACCTCGACGAGCACCTGGTCGACGCGCAGGAGACGCGCCGCATCCTCGACCGCCTCTACGGCTACGAGGTCTCGCCGGTGCTGTGGCGCAAGGTCCGCCAGGGCCTGTCCGCAGGCCGTGTCCAGTCGGTCGCGACCCGGCTGGTCGTCGAGCGTGAGCGCGAGCGCATGGCGTTCGTCCCGGCCGAGTACTGGGACGTGTCCGGTACGTTCTCGCTCGCCGACAAGGGGGCGCAGGACGCCGACAAGGGCTTCGACGCGCGCCTGGTCCAGCTCGGCGGCAAGCGCGTGGCCTCGGGCCGCGACTTCGACGACCGCGGCCGGCTCAAGCCCGCCGCGGCCCGCGACGGCGCGGTCCAGCTCGACGAGCAGGTGGCGTCGGCCGTGGTCGGTGGGCTCGAGGGGGCCGACTTCGCGGTCCGCAGCCTCGAGACCAAGCCGTACACGCGTCGCCCCGCGGCGCCGTTCACGACCTCGACCCTCCAGCAGGAGGCGAGCCGCAAGCTCCGCTTCAACTCGCGGCAGACCATGCGCACCGCGCAGGCGCTGTACGAGAACGGGTACATCACCTACATGCGTACGGACTCCCCGTCGCTGTCGGCCGAGGCCACGGACGCCGCGCGCCGCCAGGCCGCGGAGCTGTACGGGCCGGAGTTCGTGCCCGGCTCGCCGCGCGTGTACGCCTCGAAGTCGAAGGGCGCCCAGGAGGCCCACGAGGCCATCCGCCCCGCGGGCGACTCGTTCCGCACCCCGGCCCAGGTGGCCCGGGAGATCAGCGGCGACCAGTTCAAGCTGTACGAGCTCATCTGGAAGCGCACGGTCGCCTCGCAGATGGCGGACGCCAAGGGCTCGACGGCGTCGGTCCGGCTGGCGGCCCCCGTCCGCCTCCAGGCCGTGGCACCGCTGGCCGGGACGACGTACGAGCCGGGCGGCCCGGCCCCCGAGGCCGTGTTCGCGGCATCCGGCACGGTCATCACGTTCCGCGGCTTCCTCGCCGCGTACGAGGAAGGCACCGACGACGCGAGCGAGTCCGCCGAGGGCGCGCCCGCGAAGTCGGGGCGTCGTCGCAACGACGAGGACGCCCGCCTGCCGCAGATGGCCGAGGGCGACCTGCTCCACGGCCGTGACCTCACGGCCGACGGGCACTCGACGTCGGCACCGCCGCGCTACACGGAGGCCAGTCTCATCAAGGCTCTCGAGGAGCGCGGGATCGGCCGCCCGTCCACCTACGCGTCGACGATCTCGACCATCCAGGACCGCGGCTACGTGCTGCCGCGCGGCCAGGCGCTCGTCCCGAGCTGGGTCGCGTTCGCCGTGATCCGCCTGCTCGAGGAGCACTTCGAGTGGCTCATCGACTACGACTTCACCGCGGAGATGGAGGCGGACCTCGACGCGATCGCGGCGGGCGACAAGGACCGCGTCGCGTGGCTGACCCGGTTCTACTTCGGTGACGGCACGGGCCGCGAGGAGGGCGAGGGGCTGCGTCAGCTCGTCGACGACCTGGGCGAGATCGACGCGCGGGACATCAACTCGGTGCCGATCGGCGAGGGCATCCAGCTCCGGGTGGGGCGCTACGGACCCTACGTCGAGGATCTCTCGGTGCCGGTGAAGGAGGGGGAGAACCCTCCGCGCGCCTCGGTCCCGGACGACCTCGCCCCCGACGAGCTCACGGTCGAGAAGGCGCGCGAGCTCCTCGCCGCGGGGGCCGACGACGGCCGGATCCTGGGGACGGACCCCGGGTCGGGGCACCCGATCGTGGCCCGTGCGGGACGCTACGGCCCCTACGTGACCGAGCAGCTCCCCGAACCCACGTTCGACGAGGGGCTCTCGGCGGCCGCCCTCAAGAAGGCCAAGGCCGCGCTGCCCAAGCCGCGCACGGCGTCGCTCCTCAAGACCATGTCGCTCGAGTCGGTGACGCTCGAGGACGCGCTGCGCCTGCTGTCCCTGCCGCGCGTCGTGGGCACGGACCCGGAGACGGGCGTCGAGATCACCGCGCAGAACGGCCGCTACGGTCCGTACCTCAAGAAGGGCACGGACTCGCGCACCCTCCCGTCGGAGGAGGCCATGTTCACGGTGACGCTCGAGGAGGCGCTCGAGCTGTACAAGCAGCCCAAGCGCGGTCGTGGCACGACCGCCACGCCGCCGCTGCGCGAGCTGGGCGACGACCCGACGTCGGGCAAGCCCATCGTGATCAAGGACGGCCGCTTCGGCGCCTACGTGACCGACGGCGAGACCAACCGGACGCTGCCGCGCGACGTGACGCCCGAGTCGATCACGCCCGAGCAGGCCATCGAGCTCCTCGCGGAGAAGCGCGCGGCGGGCCCGGCGAAGAAGAAGGCCCCGGCCAAGAAGGCCCCCGCCAAGAAGCCCGCCGCGAAGAAGGCGCCGGCCAAGAAGGCGCCGGCCGAGAAGAAGTAGCGGTCGCTGCCCGGCGGACCGTGCCGGGCCCGCGCACGTCGAAGGCCCCGGCCTGCCCCTGGAGGGAGCAGGCCGGGGCCTCGACGTTCGCGTCCTCAGTGGTGCGTGTGCTTGACCGGCTCGGGCAGCCCGGCGTCCGCCCGGATCGAGCGCGACAGGCCCTCGATCGAGCGCAGCGCGTCGACGAGCTCGGGCACGCGGACCTCGAACGGCATGGCGTGGATGGTCTCTCCCGGTGCCGTCGCGGCCTCGGCCACCCGGCGCAGGTCGCCCACGTCGGCCGTCGTGAGCCCGATCTCGGTCAGCGTGTTGGGCAGCCCGACGCGCGTCGTGAACTCGACGAAGTCGCGGATCTCCTGCGACGGTGCGCCCTCGAGCACGAGCTGGGTCAGGGACCCGATGTTGACCTTCTGGCCGTGCGTGAGGCCGTGGGTCTGCGGCGCGGCCGTGAGCCCGTTGTGGATCGCGTGGGCCGCCGCGAGACCGCCCGACTCGAAGCCCAGCCCGGACAGGAGGGTGTTGGCCTCGACCACGGCGTCGACCGCGGGCGTGACCAGGTGCTCCTTGACGGCCTCGATCGCCGCGAGCGAGTTCTCCCACAGGATCTTCCACGAGAGCTCGGCGAGCGCGGTGCCCGTGATGAGCGGCAGTCCGCCCGCCATGGTCGTCTTGTGGGCCTGGGCCACGGCGCGCGCCTCGATCCAGGTGGCGAGCGCGTCACCGATGCCCGCGACGAGGAACCTGACCGGCGCGTCGGCCACGAGCTGGGTGTCGACGAGCACCAGGTCGGGGTTGTGCGGGAAGAACCGGTACTCCTCGAACGCGCCCTCGTCGGTGTAGATGACGGACAGGGCGGAGCACGGCGCGTCGGTCGATGCCACGGTCGGTACGGAGACCCAGCGGATCCCCTCGAGGTGCCCGGCGGCCTTGACGGCGTCGATCGTGCTGCCGCCCCCGATCCCGACGATCACGTCGGAGCCGGTCTCGCGGATGCGCCGGGCCAGCCGGTCGACCTCGGCCGCCGTCGCGTAGGTGCCGAAGCCCTCACGTGCTCGCGGCAGGTTCGCGGCCTGGAAGGACTCGGCGACGGTGTCCTGGACGATGTCCCAGACCACGTCGTCGGTGACGATCAGCGGCTTGGTGCCGATCGGGGCCACGAACTCACCGAGCCGGGACAGCGCGCCGCGCGACTGCACGTAGCGCAGGGGGCTGATGAGGGTGCGGATCGGGACCTCGGACATGGGGACCTCCTCGGGTAGGGACAGGGACGTCGCGGCCGCGCGTGGAGGATCGCTCCGGCGGACCGTCGACTCCTCGACGCTATGTCGAGGAGCGGTCCACCGCCTGTCGGAGCACTGCCTCGACAGATTTGTATGAGTGCTGTTATAACAGTGCTGTGACGTCCATCGACCCGACCGCCGTCCCCGGACGCTGGGACTCCCTGCACGCCCTGCTGCGCCGGCTCGACGACGAGATCGGCGCCGTCTACACCGACCGCGGGGTCGACGGCGTGCGACCGCGCTTCGTCTACCCGCTCATCCGACTCGCCCACACCGGGCCGCTGACCATCCGCGAGCTCGCCGCGTCGCTGGGCCGCACCCACTCGGCCATGAGCCAGACCGTCACCGCGATGCGCAGCGAAGGACTCGTGCAGACCGAGTCCGGCGAGGACGCCCGCACGCGCCGCGTCGCGCTCACCGACAAGGCTCGTGCGCTCGTCCCTCTCCTCGAGGCCGAGTGGCGCGCGACCGAGGAGTCGATCGCCGAGATCGACGACGAGCTGCCGTACGCGCTGAGCGCCGTCGTCGCCGACCTCGAACGCGTCCTCGCGAGCAGGTCCCTGCGCGCCCGGCTCGTCGAGCGGCTCGACGCCGCGGGCCACCCGGTGCAGACGCCCGGCGCGCCGGGACCCGAGACTCCCTGACGTGCGCGACGACCTCCTCGACCTGCGCCCGCTGCGCACCAGTGCCGCCTATCGCGACCTGTGGGCAGGCTCGGCCGTCGGCGGCCTCGGCTTCCAGGTGGCCACGGTCGCGGTGCTGCTGCAGGTGTGGGAGCTCACGCACAGCCCGGTGTGGACCGGTGCGATCGGCCTCGCGACCGCCGTGCCCCTCCTCGCCCTCGGCCTCGTCGGCGGGCACCTCGCCGACGTGCACGACCGCCGCACGATCATGCGCCTCGCGTCGGCCGGCCAGGTGCTCTCCGCGGTGGGCCTCGCCGCGCAGGCGCTCGCGGGCAACCGGTCCGTGTGGGTGCTGCTCGGTCTCGTGAGCCTCGGTGCGGCGTGCAACGCGCTGGGCTCGCCCGCGCGCCGGACGGTGCCGCCGCGCCTCCTGCCCGCCGACCAGGTCGCGGCCGGGCTCGCGCTGCAGAACCTCGCGTTCCAGGTCGCCATGCTCGTCGGGCCGGCGCTGGCAGGCCTCGTCGTCGCGCGCTGGGACCTCGCGGCCGCCTACGGCGTGCAGGTGGCGGCGGCCGTGGTCGCCCTGCTCGGGCTGGTGCGGCTGCCGCCGCTCCCGCCGGTGCCCACGCATCCCGCGTCGGACGCCGGCCCCGCACCTGCACCCGCGCCTGTGCCTGCACCCGTGCCTGCGCCCGTCGAGGTGCCGGGCGGCGGACCGGCGGACCACGGACGGCCCGGTCGTCGTCGGGCCGCGGCGGGCGGCTGGTCGATCGTCTGGAAGCGGCCGACCCTGCGGGGCTCGTTCGCGACGGACGTCGCGGCGACGGTGCTCGCGATGCCCGTCTCCTTGTTCCCGCTCGTCAACGAGATCCGGTTCGACGGCGACCCGCGGACCCTCGGTCTGTTCCTCTCGGCGGTCGCGGTGGGCGGGATCGGTGCCGGGCTGCTGTCCGGTGCGGTCACGCGCGCGCTGCGGTCGGGCGCGCTGCAGCTCGCCGCCGCCGCGACGTGGGGAGTCGCGCTCGCGGGCTTCGGGCTGGCCGGACCGCTGTGGCTCGCGCTCGCGTGCCTCGCGGTCGCGGGGGCGGCGGACACGGTGTCGGTCGTGACGCGCGGCGCGCTCGTCCAGCTCGAGACTCCCGACGAGTTCCGCGGCCGAGTGTCCTCGGTCGAGCACGTCGTGGGGGTCGCGGGCCCCGAGGTGGGCAACTTCCGCGGCGGGGTCCTCGCGTCGTTGACCTCGGCGCCCGTCGCCCTGGTGGCGGGCGGTCTCGCGGCGAGCGTCGCCGTCGGGCTGGTCGCGTGGCGCAACGTTCCCCTGCGTCGCTACCGGACCCCGGCCGTCACGCAGTCGCCCGTCGAGGCGCGGTAGCGACGTGGACGTGACGGCGCCCCGACGCGCGAGCCGGGCCCCCGAGC
Organism: Oerskovia douganii; assembly: GCF_015142735.1. Taxonomy (GTDB): domain Bacteria; phylum Actinomycetota; class Actinomycetes; order Actinomycetales; family Cellulomonadaceae; genus Oerskovia; species Oerskovia douganii. The sequence goes on from NZ_JACSPN010000001.1 coordinate 73,371, forward strand.
GCCGGGGCGCAGGCGCGTCAGTCGACCGTGACGGCCTCCAGGACCGGCAGGCGCGAGGCCCGGATGCCCGGCCACACGCTCGCCACGAGCCCGATCACGACCGCGAGCCCCAGCACCGCGAGCACCTGCCCCCAGGGGATCGCGAGGCTCGAGAGCCCCTGCTCGGCGAGCACCCCCGGCAGGGCCGCCGCGATCGCGATGCCCGTGATCACGCCCAGCACGGTCCCGTAGACCGCGGTCAGCACGGACTCGATCGTGATGATGCCCGCGAGCTGGAGGCGCCCGAGGCCCACCGCACGCAGCAGCCCGATCTCGCGCGTGCGCTCGATGATGGACAGCGCGAGCGTGTTGACGATGCCCAGGAGGGCGATGACGATCGACAGCCCGAGCAGCGCGTAGAGGATCACGAGGACCTGGTCGACCTGGGCCGCGGCCGCGTTCGCGAGCTCCTCGCGGTCCAGGACCGAGACCACGAGGAAGGGCTTGACGGCGTCGGTGAGCGCATCGCGCAGCTCGGCGGTCGTGGTGCCGGGAGCGGCCGTGACGTAGATCGCCCACGTCGGGATCTCGGGTGCGCCCACGCTCGCGTACGTCGCGTCGGCGAGCACCACGTCGGACGAGATGACCTGGGTGTCGACGACGGCCCCGACGCGCACCTCCACGGTGCGTGCGCCGTCGTCGCTCGTGAGGGTGAGCGCGTCGCCGACCTCCCAGCTGTGGTCACGGGCCGCGGCCCGACGTACCACGGCCTCCCCGTCGTCGAGCGCCCGGTCGGGGTCGCCCTCGACCACGGGCGCGTCGAGGGCCTCGGTGAAGAACCCGGGCGGCACGACCGTGGCGCCGCTGGCCTGGCCGTCCACGTCGAGGGTCCCGAGCTGCAGCGCGAGCGCCTGCCCGACGGCGGGGAGCCCGGTCACGGCATCGGTGACCCCTGGCGGGAGCGCGCCCGTGGCGGCTGCGGCCTGGACCACGTAGTCGGCCCGCATCTGCTCGTCGACGATCGACCGGACCGAGGCCTGCGTCGAGGCCGCGATGACCCCGGTCGCGCTCACGAGCGCCATCCCGATCAGGAGCGCACCGGCCGTGTTGGAGGTGCGGCGCGGGCTGCGCGTGACGTTGCCGCGGGCCAGGCGCCCGAGCGGGCGGATCGCGGCGACGGCCGGGACCGCGAGCACCGTGATGACGGCCCCCGCGATCGCGGGGGACAGCACCAGGACCCCCACGAGGGCCGCGCCCGCGCCGACCGCGAGCACGACGCGGGGGTCGAGGTCGTCGACCGGAGCCCACCCGGTCGGGTCGGCCGACGCCGAGCTGCCCAGCCGTGAGGCCAGCACGAGCAGGCCGGCGCCGACCACCACCAGCACGAGCCCGACCACCGCACGGGTGCCGGTCCCGCGGTCCGGTGCGACGTCGTCGTGCATGGCCTGGACCGGCGGGGTGAGGGCCGCGTGGCGGCCCGGGACCGCGGCCGCGATCACGCTCACCAGGACGCCCAGCGAGATCGCGACCACGACCGACGTCGCGCTCAGGGGCACCCGCCCCGAGAGCTCCATGCCCGTCGAGCCGAACACCGCGCGCAGCGCGCTGACCAGGACCCGTCCCAGGACCACGCCCGTGGCCGCGCCCAGCAGCCCCACCGCGACGGCCTGCGCCACGATCGACGCGAACACCTGCGCGGGCGAGGCGCCGAGCGCCCGCAGCAGCGCGAACTCGCGCTGACGCTCGCGCACGGACATCGCGAACGTGTTGGCGATGATGAACGCGCCGACGAACAGCGCGATCGCAGCGAAGACGAGCAGGAACGTCTCGATGAACCCGAGGATCTCCTCGACCCCCTGGCGGGCCTCCTCGCGCACGGCCTCGCCCGTGACGGACTCGGTGCCGGCCGGGAGGACCCGCGCGACGCGCTCGGCGAGGTCCTGCTCGGTCACGTCCCCCGCGGCGTAGACGGAGATCGTGGGGACCGTGCCGTCCGGCGCGTAGGTCGCGAGCGCGGTGGCGGGGTCGAGCCCCACCAGGATGGTGCCCGCCGCGGCGGCCTCGATCGCGAAGATCCCCGTGACCGCGACGGGCTGCGGGGCGCCCGCGAGGACCACGGTCGTCGTGTCGCCCGTCGTCAGGCCCGCGGCGGACGCGGCGCTCTCCTCCAGGGCGATCTGCGCGCCGCCCACGGGCCAGGCGCCGCTCGCGAGGGTCACGGTCGGCTCGTCGGGGCCGACCGCGATCCCGATGCTCGGGGGGCCCGACGTCGTGACGGCCGTGCCGTCGGCCGCGACCAGGACGATCGGACCCGACGCGTCGGGCACGGCGCGCGCGACGCCGTCGACCCCCGCGACCGTGTCCGCGAGCGTGACCGGGACAGGGCTGTGGGGCGTCCCGAACGAGGTGCCCGCGCTCGTCGTGTCGTCGATCTCCTCCGTGCCGCGCACGTAGACGTCGGCGACGAGCGTGGTCGCGATGATCTCGTCGAACGTCGAGGACAGCATCGCGCGGAACGTGAACGTCCCCACGACGAACGCGACGCCGAGCATGACCGCGAGCGTCGACAGCAGGAAGCGGACCAGGTGCGCCCGGACCCCGCGCAGCGCGACCCGCAGCATCAGTCCTCCTCCGCCTGACCGAGCGCGTCGAGGATGTCGCGTCTCGTCGGTGCGGAGAGGTCGGCCGTGATCCGCCCGTCGGTCAGGAACAGGACGCGGTGCGCGTACGAGGCCGCGCGCGGGTCGTGCGTGACCATGACGACCGTCTGCCCCAGCTCGTCGACCGAGCGCCGCAGGAAGCCCAGGACCTCGGCGGACGAGCGCGAGTCCAGGTTGCCCGTGGGCTCGTCGGCGAACACGACCGACGGCCGCGACACCAGGGCCCGCGCGCACGCGACCCGCTGCTGCTGCCCGCCCGAGAGCTCGGACGGCCGGTGGTGCAGGCGGTCGCCCAGGCCCACCGCGGACACGACCTCCTCGAACCAGGCCCGGTCCACCGGGACCCGGGCGATGTCGAGCGGGAGCGTGATGTTCTCCGCGGCCGTGAGCGTCGGGACCAGGTTGTACGACTGGAACACGAACCCGATCCGGGTCCGCCGCAGGGCCGTGAGACGGCGCTGCGACAGCCGGCTCACCTCGGTCCCGCCGATCACGACGCTGCCCGACGTGGGCGCGTCGAGCCCGGCCAGGCAGTGCATGAGCGTCGACTTGCCCGAGCCCGAGGGGCCCATGATCGCGGTGAGCTCGGCCGACCGGAAGTCGACGTCGACGCCGTCGAGCGCGCGGACGGCCGTCTCGCCCTGGCCGTACGTCTTGACCAGGCCGCGGGCCCACGCCGCAGCCCCGGGAGGCGCGTCCCCCGGCCGGGCGGACCCGGGCGGGCTGGTCGGGGAAGCCGTGGGCTCCATCGGAGGCCCCCTTCGGTCGACGAGTCTCCATCCTGACCCCGGACGGGCACGACGTGCGACACGTCGGCGCGGTGCGGCCGCCCGCGGGTCGCGCCCGTCGGCTCTGTGCGTCCGCCCGCGGGCCGCGCCCGGCCGCGGGACCGGCGGTCGGCAGTAGCGTGGAGGCATGGTCTCTCACGCCGTGGTGAACGTGCTCGACGCCGTGCCCTCCCCGGGGGACGCCCCGCCCGTGCGCTGGGGGATCCTCGGCGCGGGCAGGATCGCGGCGGACTTCGCGGACGAGGTGCGGGTCTTCACCCAGGGGCACGTGGCGGCCGTGGGGTCGAGGGACGAGCACCGTGCGCGGGACTTCGTGCAGCGGCACGCCCCCTCGGCGGCCGTGCACGGCTCGTACGAGGCGCTGGTCGCCGACCCCGACGTGGACGTCGTGTACGTCGCGACTCCGCACTCGCACCACCGTGACCACGCGCTGCTGGCGATCGCCGCTGGCCGGCACGTCCTGGTCGAGAAGGCGTTCACGCGCAACGAGGCCGAGGCCCGCGAGGTGTTCGACGCGGCGCGGGCCGCGGGCGTGTTCGTCATGGAGGCCATGCTCACGCGGCACCTGCCGCACGTGGCGGCGATCCGGGCACTGATCGCGCAGGGCGAGGTCGGGGAGGTCAGGTCGGTCACGGCGGGCTACGGGTCCGCCGCGGCGTACGACCCGTCGCACCGGCTCTTCGCGCCCGAGCTCGCGGGTGGGGCGCTGCTCGACATCGGGGTCTACCCGCTCGCGTTCGCCATGGACCTCCTGGGCGTGCCCGACGCCGTCACGGCGGTCGGTCTGCTGGCTCCGACCGGGGTGGACGCCCAGTCGACCGTGGTGCTGCGGTACGGGGACAGGGCGACGGCGACGTTGTCCTCGTCGGTCCTGGCGCGGTCCGCGACGTCGCTCGTGGTCGCGGGTACGGGGGGCCGGATCGAGGTTGCGGACCGGTTCATGGTGCCCACGGCGTTCAGCGTGGTGTGGGCCGACGGGGCGCGGCGCGAGTACGACGGGTTCGTGCCGGCGGGCAAGCAGTACGAGGCCGCGGAGGTCGCACGGTGCGTCGCGGCCGGCGTGCCGGAGAGCCCGCGCATGACGTGGCAGGACACGTTGGACCTGATGCGGGTCATGGACGCGGCACGGGCGCAGCTCGGGGTCGTATACCCGGGCGAGTGAACGGTCGCGGGCCGAGGGCGGGGTCGAGGACGGGGCGAGGTCGTCCTGGCGGGCGGGACGACCTCGATCGGGGGGTTCGAGAGCGCGCCACCTGGTCGCGTCCTGCGACCACACCTCGGGCAATGACCCGTGGTAGCGCTCTCACGGGGATAGCGTGAGCCCATGAGCAACGACGCCCGCACCGCGGCACCGACCGACCGCCCCGACTCCCTGCCCCGTCTCGCAGCGACCGCCGCCGACCTCCCCGAGGTGATCTCCGGCGTCGTGCCCGATCCTCGGACGGCGCCCCCCGTGCGCTGGGGAATCCTCGGCGCCGGCAACATCGCGGGTTCGTTCGCCGAGGCCGTGCGCGACCACACGCGCGCCCGCGTGGTGGCCGTGGGCTCGCGCGACCGTGCCCGGGCCGAGCACTTCGCGACCGAGCACGGCATCCACACGACCCACACCGACTACACCGACCTCGTCGAGGACCCCCAGGTCGACGTCGTGTACGTCGCGACGCCCCACTCGCACCACCGCGACCACGCGCTGCTGGCGATCGCCGCGGGCAAGCACGTCCTGGTCGAGAAGGCGTTCACGCGCAACGAGGCCGAGGCGCGCGAGATCCTCGACGCCGCGCGGGCCGCGGGCGTGTTCGTCATGGAGGCCATGTGGACGCGCTTCCTGCCGCACGTCGCGGCCCTGCGGGGAGTGATCGCGCGCGGCGAGATCGGCGAGATCGTCAACGTGACCGCCGACCACGGCCAGTTCTTCCCGTTCGACCCCGAGCACCGGCTCTACGCGCCCGGGCTCGCAGGCGGCGCGCTGCTCGACCTGGGCGTGTACCCCGTGTCGTTCGCCCACGACGTCCTGGGGGCGCCGTCGTCGGTCACCGCGGTCGGGGCGCTCACGGAGACGGGGGTCGACGGCCAGCTCGGCATCACGCTCGGCTACGGGCAGGCCCTGGCCACGCTGTCGACCACGCTGTGGTCGCAGACGCCCAACGTCGCGGCGATCTCCGGGACGGCCGGGCGCATCGAGGTCGAGGGCACGTTCTACGCCCCGACGTCGTTCCGCGTGGTCCGCCACGACGGCGCCGAGTGGCGCTACGAGGGATTCCGCGGTGAGGGCAAGCAGTACCAGGCGGCCGAGGTCGCGCGCTGCCTCGAGGCCGGCCTGACCGAGAGCCCCCGCATGACGTGGGAGGGCACGCTCGAGGTCATGCGGACCATGGACGAGGTCCGTCGTCAGGTGGGCGTGGTCTACCCGGGCGAGTGACCCGGGTGGGCTGACCGGGCTGCCGGCTCCAACCGGTGCCGAGAACGGGGTTGCGGTCGTTCTGACGTGCAGAACGACCGCAACCCCGTTCTCGGCAGGGCGAGGGCTCAGCCCGCGGTCGCCTCGTCCGTGTGCTCGACGACGTAGCTGCGGCCGTCGGGGCCCGTCACGTACTCGAAGCGCGTCTTGAGCTCGCGGTCGCGCTCGGCCTCGGCCGCGGAGACGCCGCGCCCGGGCGAGCCCTGCTTCCCGACCTGGGCGGGGCCGAAGATCGGCAGGAACGTCTCGGTCATGCGCAGGCCCAGGGGGCGTCGTCGCTGCTTGTCGGCCATGCGCCTCTCCTCACGAGAACCGGTGCAAATGCATGGTGCACCAATGATTGGTGTACCAAGCATAGGGGAGATCTGGCTACGATGACGACATGACCACCTCGATCCAGAGCGCCGCGCCCGACGCACCGTCGGCAGCGGCGCGTGCGCCGGGCCCGGACCCGCTCGCCCTCGAGTCCCAGGTCTGCTTCGCGCTCTCCGCCGGCGCCCGGGCCATGGTCGCCATGTACAAGCCGCTGCTCGAGCCGCTGCGGCTCACGCATCCCCAGTACCTCGTGATGCTGGCCCTGTGGCAGGACGCGGCGACCGGTCAGCGCACCACGGCCACGTCGCTCGCCGACCGGCTCCACCTGGACCCGGGCACGCTCTCGCCGCTCGTCCGACGGCTCGAGACCACGGGATACCTCACCCGGTCCCGCAACGAGCACGACGGCCGCGTCGTCGACGTGACCCTCACCCCGGCCGGGCGCGAGCTGCGGGCGAGGGCGGAGGAGGTGCCCCCCGCCATCACCGCTGCGACGGGCCTGACGATCGACGAGCTCATGGACGTGCACGCGGCAGCCTCCAAGGTCGTGGCCGCAGGCCTGCGGGCCGGTGTGATCTGAGGGCGGTCCGCCGCTGACGGGGCCCGACCCGCTGCGACCGCCGCGGCCCGTGCCTAGGGTGTCCGGATGACCACCCCCAGCCCGACCGACCGGCCCGTGCCGCGTCCGAGGCGTCTCGCCGCCGAAGCGATGCGGCAGTGGCGTCTGCACCCGAGGTGGGGCATGGCGCTGCGGGGAGCCGTGGCGGCCGGCATCGCGTGGGTCGTCGGGATCGCCATGCCCGAGCCGTTCTCGGACTATCCCTACTACGCGCCCCTGGGGGCGGTGGTCGCGACGACGAGCACCGTGGCACGCTCCGTCCGGGACTCGTTCCAGGCCGTGGGCGCCATCCTCGTCGGCGTCGTCATCGCGCGGGCGGCGGACTTCCTCCTCGCTCCCAGTGCGCTGTCGATCGCGATCGTGGTCGCCCTGGCGACGCTGGCCGCGGGCTGGGTCGCGCTCGGGGAGATGGGCTCGTGGGCGGTCACGTCGGCCCTGTTCGTCCTCATCGTGGGGAACACGGACAAGATCGGCTACATGGGCGCGTACGCGGGACTGGTGGTCGTCGGAGCTCTCATCGGCATCCTCATCAACCTCCTCTTCCCCCCGTTGCCGCTCGTCGCCACGGACGTGGCGCTCGAACGGTTGAAGAACGCCTTGGCCGACCAGCTCGACCACCTCGCGGACGGCCTCGACCGGGACGTGGCCCCCACGCACGAGGAGTGGGACGAGCGGCGGCTGCTGCTGGGCCCGGTGGTCGACCGTTCCCGGCAGTCGGCGGACCAGGCTCGTGAGGCGGCCCGGGCCAACCGGCGCGCGCGACGCTACGCGGACGCGACGCGCGCGCAGCGCGAGCAGTCCGAGGCGCTGTCGACGATGTCGGGGGTCGTGACGGACCTGACACGGCTCATCACGAGCTGGGAGACGCAGGACCGCGACGACCTCGCCTTCGGTGAGCCGTTGCGCCCCCTGGTGCGTGACGCCCTGTGGGAGCTCGCGGAGGCCGTGCGCTCGTCGGCCGCGGGCCGTGTCGACCAGGACGGTCTCGAGCGACTGCACGAGAAGACCGAGGGCCTCCGGCGGGCGGTCCGGGACGCCCGCAGCACGTCCGAGGAGGACTTCTTCGTCGCGGGCGCGACCGTGCTCTCGCTCCGGCGTGCGGCCGACGCGTTCGACGCGTCGTAGCCCGTCGGGTGCTGCGGACGCTCAGGCGTCGGTGACGCGGATCGACCCGTCCTGCCCGACGACGAAGCGCACCCGGTCGAGCCCGCTCGCTCCCGCGTCGGGCACGACGGCGCCGCCCGCGAGCTGCTCGAACGTGTGGGTGCCCTCGACGACGAGCACCGCGCACCCTGCCGCGCGTCCGGCCGTGACCCCGGCGGGGGCGTCCTCGACCACGAGGCACCGGGCCGGGTCCACGCCCAGGCGCTCGGCCCCGAGTAGGAACGGGTCGGGGCTCGGCTTGCCGTGCGCGACGTCGTCCGCCGTCACGACGACCGCGGGCGGCTCGAGGCCCGATGCTGCGATGCGGGCGGCCGCGAGCGGTCGCGTGCACGACGTGACGATCGCCTGGCGCGTGGGCGGGATCGACGCGAAGGCGTCGACCGTGCCCGGCAGGATGCGCACGCCCTCGGTGTCGTTCAGCTCGAGGTCGTGGATGCGGTCGTACGCCGCCTCCACCTGGTCGGCCGGTAGGAGGCGCGCGATGAAGGTCCGCGCGGGCGTCCCGTGCTCGACCTGGAACGTGTCCGCGTCCGGCAGGCCGTACTCGTGCGCCCAGCGGCGCCAGTTCCGGTCGACCGCGGGCACCGAGTCGATCAGGGTGCCGTCCATGTCGAACAGGATCGCGTCGAAGGTCCGGTCGGCGAACGCGGCGCCGGGCGTCGGGAGCGCGGGGGACTCGGGGAGGTCGGGGCCGGGTACGGGGAGGACGGACATGCCACCGAGGCTACCGGCCGTGTCGCGGGGGCGGACCGGTGTCAGGTGGCCCGACTATCGTGGGCGCGTGAGCACACCCGGTTACTTCATCTCGTTCGAGGGCGGCGACGCCGTCGGCAAGTCCACCCAGTCCCGCCTCCTGGGGGAGTGGTTGGGCGAGCTGACCGGCCGCGAGGTCGTGCTGACGCGCGAGCCCGGGGGGACGGAGCTGGGGGCCGAGCTGCGTCAGGCCGTGCTGCACGGCCGGGACATGGACGCCCGCACCGAGGCCCTGATCTACGCGGCGGACCGCGCCCACCACGTCGCGCACCTGGTCCGCCCCGCGCTCGAGCGCGGGGCCGTGGTCGTCACGGACCGCTACCTCGACTCGTCGGTCGCCTACCAGGCCGGTGGTCGTGAGCTGGGCGTGGACGAGGTCGAGCTCATCTCGCTGTGGGCCGTGCAGGGGCTCATGCCGGACGTCACGGTCCTGCTCGACCTGGACCCGGCGGTCGCGGTCGAGCGGATCGAGGGGAAGCCGGACCGGTTGGAGAGCGCGGGGATCGACTTCCACCGCCGCACGCGCGAGGCGTACCTCTCCCGGGCCGCGGCGGACCCCGAGCGGTGGGTCGTGATCGACGCGGCCGGCTCGATCGAGGACATCCAGGCCCAGATCCGGGTGGACCTCGCGGCCCGGCTCGAGCTCACGCCCGTCGTCGAGGAGGCGGAGGACACGGTCGAGGCGCTGCCCGACGACGGGTTCGACGACTCCGACTCCGCGATCGGCTACACGCCCGGCCTCGCCGACCTGCCGGTCACGCCTCCCGCGAGCCGCCCCGCCTCCGGCCCCGCCACGGGCACGGTCGCCGCGGACGCGACCGGGACGAGCACACCGTGACCGTCTGGGACGACGTCGTCGGGCAGGAGCACGCGGTCGAGGTCCTCTCGGCCGCGGCGACCGACCCTGCCGCGATGACGCACGGCTGGCTCCTGACGGGCCCCCCGGGGTCGGGGCGGTCCAACGCCGCGCGGGCCTTCGCGGCCGCGCTGCAGTGCGAGCAGGGCGGGTGCGGGGTGTGCCAGGCGTGCACCACGACCCTCGCGGGCACGCACGCCGACGTCACGGTCGTCGCGACAGAGAAGGTCACCATCACGATCGACGAGGTCCGGGACCTGCTGGGTGTCGCGAGCCGTCGCCCGTCGCAGGGGCGCTGGCGCGTCATCATCGTCGAGGACGCCGACCGCATGGCCGAGCGCACCACCAACGTCCTGCTCAAGTCCATCGAGGAGCCGCCGCCGCGCACGGTCTGGATCCTGTGCGCGCCCAGCCCGCAGGACGTCCTGGTCACCATCCGGTCCCGCTGCCGGGGCGTGGCCCTGCGGGTGCCCCCGGTCGAGGCCGTCGCGCAGCTCCTCGTCCGGCGCGACGGCGTGGACCCCGTCGTGGCGGAGGCCGCCGCGCGCGCCGCGCAGAGCCACATCGGCCTCGCCCGACGTCTGGCCCGGGACGGCAAGGCGCGCGAGCGCCGGTCCTCGGTCCTGTCGATCGCCCGCCGGATCCGGGGCGTCGGGGACGCCGTGGTCGCGGCGGGTGAGCTCGTCGAGGTCGCGCAGGCCGAGGCCAAGGCCGCCACGGAGGAGCGGGACGCGGTCGAGAAGGCCGAGCTCCTGCGAGCCCTGGGCGTCGAGGCGGGAGGCACGCTGCCGCCCCGGCTCCGGTCGCAGGTGACGGACCTCGAGAAGGACCAGAAGCGTCGCGCGACCCGACACCAGCGCGACGTCCTGGACCGCGCGATGCTCGACCTGCTCTCGCTCTACCGCGACGTGCTGGTGGTGCAGCTCGGTGCCCACGTGGACCTCGTCAACGCCGAGCTCGCCGAGACCGTGCAGGCGCTCGCGGAGGACTCGACCCCGGAGCAGACCGTGCGCCGCATGGACGCGATCGGCGTCGCGCGCGAGCGCCTCGGCGGGAACGTGGCGCCGCTGCTCGCGCTCGAGGCCATGGCCATCGCGCTGCGTCCGCAGGGCTGAGCCCGCGCGGCACGTCGCGCGCCGCACATCGAGGACGAGGCCCGGGGGCGGGCTGGACGGCGCGTGGGCGGTCCGGGAGGATGTGGCGACCCACCCCTCGACGAGAGCGAACCCATGTCCGACGACGGCTCGACCCGGACCACCGAGCGGCGCGAGGCGGGTCGTGGCGCCCGCGCACGCCGCGGCCCCGGCAGGCCGCGCAGCCCGCGCGGCAGGGAGGGTGAGAAGGGTGGCGCGCTCGCCCTGACCGGGGCCGTGATCTTCTGGGGCGTCGCGGTGATCCACCTGGTCAACGGCTTCACGCGACCGCTCGGCCTGGTCGACGTGCGCGTGGTCGACGCCTCGCGCCTCTCCTCGGTCGCTCAGGAGCAGGTCGACGCGATGGTCACGACGGCCGTCCACGGGACGGCCATCCCCTGGACCGACGTCTACTCCCACCGGCCGCTCGACACGATCGACCTGATCGCGTTCTCCGCGCTCCTGGGGACCGCGTGCTTCCTCACCTTCCTCCTGGCCCGGCAGGGGTCCCGGGGTGCGCGCGACGTCCTGGACGGGACGGCGACGGCGCGCTGGCTCGGGATCGTGCTCGTCGCGGTGGGCGTCGTGCCGGCGCTCGCGCAGTCGCAGGCGACGCGCGTGCGCCTCGCCGACGCGGGGCTCTCCGACGTCCTCGCACCGGCGTACCCGGCCCTGGGATGGGCCTGGGTCGTGGCGGGGGTCGGGGTGGCCCTGGTGGTCCCCGCCCTGCGGAAGGCGTCGCGGCGGGGTCGCGACTGATCGTCGGGCGGGCCGGGCCACGTCCCGGTCCCTGCCCGACGCCGCCGCTCGCCACCGGAGGGGTGCGGCGCCGTCGGGCGTGGTGCGGCTTGTGCCCCCTTCCTGCCCGTATGGAAGGTCGTCGGGCGGGCAGGTAGGGTCGGTGGCGCAACGGGTCAGGCAGTCGGCTCACGCATCCTTCGTCCGAGGAGTCGTCCCGTCATGCCCATCGAAGCCCGTGTGTCCCCACCTTCTCGTGACGGTGCCCGCATCGCCCTCCTGTGCCCGTCGAGCTAGCCGCCGTGTTCACGGTCGAGTCGCTGAAGGAGCTGGTCGAGCTCACGGGGCAGGGCGTCCCCCTGTACGTGCGGTGCAGCGGGGGGGCCCGCGGTCGACGCGACACAGGCTCGCGTCGACCACGAGAGCGGGTGCCGCCTGCCGGGGATCCCGGCCAACCCCCTCGACCCGGAGCCGTGGTGGGCCCGACCACCCGAGCAGTGGGTCGCCCGGCAGCTGCAGCGGTACGCGCACCTCGCCGAGGAGAAGCACTACGCCTGGGTGCTGACCGGGGTCGTCGTGGGCCGCGGGCCGGACTGCGAACCGCTGCTCGGCGATGTCCGGCCCGTGGCCCGGCTCACGGACCAGGTCGTGCACGACGCGACGCGGCTCTACCAGGCGGTGCTCGACCGGTGAGGGACGCCACCCCGGCACCCCGTGCGCCCCCACGCCGACGGCCCGACCGTGTGCGGTTGCGCCCTGCCCGGCCGGGCCTAGCATCAGGAGAACGGATCCCGGGGAGGGCAGCCCCGGGTGTACTGGGGAGTGTCGTGGCCATGGCACAGGACGAGAACAGCGACGACCGAGACCTCGAGGTAGTCCTCCTGGCCGGCGGTCGCCAGCCGGTCGCGCGCTTCGCGCTCGACGTGCCGACGGGGCGGTGGTGGTGGTCGGAGGAGCTGTTCGCGATGCACGGGTTCGCACCCGGGGAAGTCGTCCCGACGACGCAGCTCATGCTGGCGCACAAGCATCCGGACGACGTGACCCGGGTCGCGGGCGTGTTCGCCGACGTCGTACGGACCGGTGCGCCGTTCAGCGTCGTGCACCGGATCGTGGACGCGGCCGGGAGGACCCGGGTCCTGGGGATCGTGGGCCAGGGAGAGATCGACGACCCCGTTGGTCGGGTCACCCGTGTGACGGGGTACTTCATGGACCTCACCGAGTCCCAGGAGGCCCTGGCCCAGGAGCACGCGACCCGGGCGGTCTCCGCGTCCGCGATGCGCAGGGCGACGATCGAGCAGGCCAAGGGGGCGCTCATGGTGGTCTACGGGCTCGCGGACGACGAGGCGTTCGAGATCCTGCGGCACCACTCGAGCATCACCAACGAGCCTGTGCGAGACCTGGCGGCCCGTCTCCTCGCAAGCCTCGGAAGCGGGTCCGACGGTGCGTCGCTGACGCGCGAGGACCTGGACCACTTCTTCGAGGCACCTCACCACTCGCCCCAGGCGAGCCACACGATCTAGGGTGCTCCGGCGTCGGGCGGGAGGCGTGTGGTCCGGGGCCGGTCAGCGCTCCGTGCGCACCGCACGCCGCGACACCGCGACGTCCCCGAGGATCACGGCGAGCAGCACCCCGTTCGAGACCCAGTTGATCGCGAGCGGTGACAGGACAGGGTGCGTCAGGTACAGCAGGCCCAGCGCGACGACCCCGGCGACGTGCGGCAGCGACCACGGGCCGCCCGTCGCGCGCCGGAACAGCGTGTTGCCCACGAGGTAGACCGTGCCCGCGCCGCAGATCAGCCCTGCGGTCCACGGCTCGGCGTGGCCCGAGCCCTCGTGGCCCAGAGGGTGCAGCAGCACGATCTCGTCCGCGACGGCCGTCAGCACGATCCCGACCACGATCAGGTAGGGGATGTACGTGTACGCGGTCTGCGCGATCATGCCGGGGGAGTCCGACCCCGCGAAGTACGCCGTGGCGCGCCGCTCGGAGCGGTCGAAGTACAGCAGCCACATCAGGACGGTCGAGGCGAAGGCCGCGAGGAACGCCAGCAGCACCGTGCCCGTCAGCTCGAGGTCGCCGAACGCCGTGCCCGTGACGATGATCGACTCGCCCAGGCTGATGATGATGAACAGGCCCACCCGCTCGGCCATGTGCCCGCCGCGCACGACCCACGTCGCTGGGTCCGTCGGTCCCAGGACCGGGACCCGGAACAGGGCGCGCGGCCCCGTGTAGTCGACGAGGACGGCCGCGACCCACAGGAGCAGCCGCCACGAGTCGTCCGGGACGAGCGCCCCCGCGATCCACAGGACGCCCGAGCAGACCTGCCACACCGTGATCCGCACGAAGTTCGTGCCGTTCTCCGGCCAGTGCCGGTGCAGGGCGTACGCCGTCCAGGCCGAGCGTCCCACCTGGATCGCGACGAACGTCCCCGCGAACAGCAGCGCCTTCTCGCCGAACGCCTCGGGGATCGCGCTCGACATGAGCAGCCCCAGCAGCATCATCACGATCAGCAGGGTCCGCACGGGGTGGCGCTCGGGATCGAGCCAGTTGGTGACCCACGTGGTGTCGATCCACAGGTACCAGACCGCGGCCCCCAGGATGAGCGTCTGGACCAGGGTCGTGCCGTCGGGGTGCGCGATGAGCGAGTGCGAGAGCTGGGTCACCGCGAACACGAACACCAGGTCGAAGAACAGCTCGATGTAGCCGACCTTGTCCGAGTCGTGGCCCTGCCCGTGGCGCAGCACGTCCGCGCGCATTCCCCACGTGCCGGGAGTGCGCGGGGCGCGGGGAGCGTCGGCGCTCATGCTCGCGATCCTCGCACGCGACGGGGGACGCGTCGCGGGCTGCGCTCGGCGGCCCGGCCCGCTGCCCGGCTCAACCCGCCGTGTACGGCTTGGTCGGCCAGTACGCCCACTCGGCGAAGTCCTCGACGCGGCCGTCGTCCGCGAACCGCAGGATCCACAGGTCGCGGTACTCCTGGGGGTCGGGCCCGCCGTAGCGGACCTCGACCCGGACGACCGCGGCGAGCCCGTCGACCGCGACGGGCTCGGCGGTCATGGTGAACGTCTGCCCGGCGTCCGCGAGCCAGAAGTCCCGGATCTGGTCGTGACCGCGCAGCGGGTCGTCGTACGGGGAGCGGGCGTACGCGGCGTCCTCGGTGAAGAGTGCCGAGACGGCCCGCGGGTCCTCCGCGCGCCACGCCGTCTCGTAGGCGCCGACCCACGCCATGACGCTGTCGCGGTCCATGTGTCCTCCTCAGGGTCGGTTGGTCGGTCGGTCGGTCGGTCGGGGCGGCCGGGGGGCTGCCGGCCGGGCGCTCCCGGGCGCTCCCGGCAGCTCGGGACGCCCGGCCCGCCCGTCAGCGGATGTCCGTGCCCTCCAGGACCGTGCGCAGCGCGGACGCGAACCCGTCGGGGTCGCCCGGCATGCCGTACTCGTCGCCCAGGAAGCCGCCGTGGTTGCTGGGGAACGCGACGGCCTCGGTCCCGATGTTCTTGGCGATGGCACGCGCCGACCGGGCCGCCATCTGCTCGCCCGACTCCTCGCCCGCCGCGAGGACCACCCGGGTCGACGCGCGCGAGAGCGCGTCGTAGTCGGGCTCGTAGCCCGTGCCGCTGAGGAGGTTCTGCCCCAGCAGGGCGTCGTCGCGCGACCCGTCGTCCTCGGCGGGGAAGCCGAACGCGCCCGGGTCGGGCACCGGCTGGTCGGCGAAGTCGTCCGGGAACGGCCCCTCCCAGCTCGTGAGGGCGATGAAGTGCGCCATGCCCGCGCCGAAGCCTCGCTCCTGGTAGGTCCTCGAGACGGCCTGGATCGCGGCGAGCACCGCGTCGCGGTCCGGCAGCGCGGGGCCCGACGGCGGCTCGTGGGCCACGAGGGTCCGCACCTGCTCGGGGTGGGCCGCGACGAGCGCGAGGGCGTTGACCGCCCCGCCGCTGCTCGCGAGGACGTCGACCGGCCCGGACCCCAGGGCCTCGATCACGAGGTGCAGGTCGTCGGCGTGGTGGTCGGGCGTGACGGGCGTCGACGGGTCGGTGCGCGGGCTGCGCGAGACGCCGCGCGGGTCGTACGTCACGACGGGGCGGTCGGTGAAGTGCGAGGCCAGGGTGCCGAAGCCCTCGGCCCCCATGGGGGAGCCGATGAGCAGCAGCACGGGCGCCTCGGGGGTCGCGTCGGCGAGGTTCCCCCGGACGTCGTAGGTGATGGTCGCCCCGGGCGCCTCGAGGGTCCGGGTCTCGATGTCGGTCACGGTCGTGCCTCTCGATCGGGTGAGCGGGGCGGCGTGGGTGCCGGCCGTCTCTGCGGGTCGTCGTCCGCGTACGGGACGAAGACCCGCCGCGCCGCCCGAACTCATCGGCCCCTGCCCCTCCCACCCTGCCGCGCGGTGCGCAGTCGTGCACGGCGAGCGTCCCTCCCGCGTCCGGCCGTCGCGCGCTCGCGGGGCTCGGGCCCCGAGAGGGGTGGTGGTCACCGTGCGCCGGGGGCAGAATGCCGAGGAGGACGAGCTCGACGGCCGCGCACGGCGGCGCATCGCGACAGGAGGCCGCGCACATGGTCGGTACGGCAGCGGTCCTGGGGATGACGGCCGTCGCCCTGGGCATGGTCCTGACGCCCGGTCCCAACATGGTCTACCTGGTCTCGCGCAGCATCAGCCAGGGGTGGCAGGCGGGCATGGTCTCGCTCGCGGGGACAGCGTCCGGCTTCGTCGTCTACATGACCCTGGCGAACCTGGGGCTCGCGGCCGTCTTCGTCGTGGTGCCGTGGCTGTACGTCGGCCTCAAGGTCGCGGGCGCGTGCTACCTGCTCTACCTCGCGTGGAGGACGCTGCGCCCGGGCGGGCGCTCCCCGTTCGAGGCGCAGGACCTCCCGCGCGACTCGCGCGCCACGCTGTTCCGCATGGGGCTGCTCACCAACCTGCTCAACCCCAAGGCCGCGATCATGTACCTCGCGCTCATCCCGCAGTTCATCGACCCGGCCGCGGGCAGCGTCATGGGGCAGGGGTTCGTGCTGGGCGGCGTGCAGATCGGGGTGAGCATGGCCGTCAACGCGGCGATCGTCCTCGCGGCAGGCAGCATCGCGGTCTTCCTGCGCTCGCGCCCCACGTGGATGCGCTGGCAGCGCCGCGCGACGGGCACCCTGCTGGGTGCGGTGGGGGTACGGCTCGCGATCGACGCCCCGGCCCCGGCGACGGCGTGAGGCCGCACGCCCGACGTCGTCGCTCGCCGCCCGGGTCCGCCTCGCCCGAGGCCTCGCACGGGCAGGCACGGGCAGGCACGGGTCGGCACGGAGAGGCGCGACGAGCCTCCGAGGTGCGCTGCGCCGTCGGGCCCGCGACGTGCCTCACGCGGACCGCAGCGACCGCGACCCCAGGGTGAGCAGCGGTGCCGCGAGCGTCGCGGCCGCGACGAACAGCGCGACGCCCGTCCACCCCGCCTGCACCCACGCGACGCCTCCGAGCCACCCCAGCAGGCTCGACGCCGCGTAGTAGAAGACGTTGTACAGCGACGTCGCCTGCGCCCGCCCCACCACCGCCCGGTGCCCGACCCACCCCGACGCGACCGCGTGCGCCCCGAAGAACGCCGCCGTCAGGACCACGAGGCCCAGCAGGACCACGAGGATCTGCGGCGCGAGCGTCAGGAGCGCCCCCGCACCCATCGCGCCGCCCGCCACGGCCAGGACCCGGCGGCGACCCCACCGCAGCGTGAGGCTGCCCGCGAGCCGTGACGACACGGTCCCGCCCAGGTACGCGAAGAACACGAGCGACGTGACCGCGGGCGACAGCAGGTACGGCGGGGCCTCGAGCCGGAACCCCAGGTAGTTGTACGTCGTCACGAACCCGCCGATGACCAGCGCGCCGTTCGCGTACAGGACGAGGAGGCCACGGTCGCGCAGGTTCGCGACCACGAGCGCACCGACCTCGCGCAGGCTCGCACCGCCCGGGACGAACCCCCGCGCCCGCGGCACGAGCACCACGAACACCACGGCCGCGACCGCGCACAGCCCCGACACCACGGCCAGGCCCACGCGCCAGCCCGCGACCTCCCCGACCGACGCCGCGAGCACCCGGCCCGCGAGCCCGCCCACCGACGCCCCGCCGACGAACAGCCCTGCGACCACGGCCGTGTGCGCCGCCCGGATCTCCTCGTGCAGCAGCGTCACCGCCAGCGCAGGGACCCCGCCCAGGGCCGCCCCCGCGAGGAAGCGGCCCGCGACGAGGAGCTCGGTCGTCGGTGCGAACGGCACCAGGACGCCCAGGGCGCTCGCGGCCACCAGCGCGGCCCGCATGGCGCGGACGCGGCCGACGCGGTCGGCGACCACGGACCAGGGCAGGACCGCGAGCGCGAGGCCGAGCGTCGCGGCCGAGACCGTGAGCGAAGCCGTGGGGGCCGAGACCCCGAGGTCGGCCGCGACGGCGGGCAGGATCCCCTGCGGCGAGTAGAGCTGCGCGAACGTCGCGACCCCCGCGCACACGAGCGCGACGACCGTCCGGCGGTACCCCTGGGAGCCCTTCCGGTGACCCGTCCACGGCGCGCGCGGGCCGGGCAGGGCGGGTGCTGCGGCCGTTCCCGCGCCGAGGGTCGTCATGGGCTCGACCGTAGGAATCCCGGACTCTTGCGTCCAATGCATGGTGAGGTGCTGATGCATACGCTGTGGGCATGGATGCCGCCCTGGACGAGGAGACCCGTCGCCTGCTCCCGCTGCTGCCCGCGTTCGTCGCGGTCGCCGAGGTCGAGCAGGTGACCCTCGCCGCCGCGATGCTGCGGGCCCCGCAACCGACCGTGTCCCGGGCGGTCGCGCGCGTGGGCGAGGTGCTGGGCGTACCCGTCGTCGAGAAGCACGGGCGCGGCATCCGGCTCACCGCCGCGGGGCGCGCTCTCCTGCCGCACGCACGCCAGGCGCTCGCGGCGCTCGGCGCAGGCGTCGACGCCGTCCGCTCGAGCGAGGCGCTCGCGCGCGGCACCCTGTCGGTCGCGTTCCAGACCTCGCTCGGCGAGTCCGTCGTCCCGGGCCTCATCAAGGAGTTCCTCGCCGAACACCCCGCCGTCCGCTTCACCATGACGCAGGGCGCGCGCCGCTCGTGCCTGGCCGCGCTCGCCGCGGGCGAGGTGGACATCGCGCTCGTGTCGCGCCTCGTCCCGGCGCCCGCAGGCCTGCTGACGCTCACGCTCTTCCAGGAACCCGTCGTCCTCATGGTCCCCGCCGGGCACGAGCTCGCCGACCGCCCCAGCGCCACGCTGCGCGAGGCCGCCCGCTCGACCTTCATCACCCTCAAGCGGGGCTACGGCCTGCGTGGCACGGTCGACGCGTTGTGCGCCGCGGCCGGTGTGCGCCCCACCATCGGGTTCGAGGGCGAGGACCTGCACACCGTGCGCGGTCTGGTCGCCGCAGGGCTCGGCGTGAGCGTCCTGCCGCCCGCGCGCCACCCGGTGCACGACGGCGTCGAGCTCCGCCTGGACGAGCCCGTCACCACGCGTGACATCGGCGCGGCCTGGTCCCCCGACAACACCTCGCCCACTCTCGCGGCGTTCGTCGCGATGCTCCGCGCCGGGTTCGACGAAGGGTTCGACGCCGCCGCGCCGGCCGTGCGAGCCACGGACCCGACGGCGGAGCGTCACGCCGCGTCCACGACCGACGCGCGCCGCGCCGCAAGATTCCCGCACCCCACGACATGATGTGAGTGACGGGTGCGCCACCGCGGCGCCCGCACCGAAGCACGAAGGAGACCCCATGACTTCCCTGCGCCGCCTCGCCCCCGCCCTCTCGCTCGTCGCCGTCCTGGCGCTCGCCGCGTGCGGCACGGCCACCGACTCGGGTGGGGACTCGTCGGGCACGCCGGGCGCCGAGGAGAGCACCACGGACGAGACCACGCCCGCCGACGACTCGTCGGAGACCGCGCAGACGCCGATCGACGCGGCCGACCTCCCGATCGAGGCGGGCGCCAACGGCATCGAGCTCCCCGCCGGGATCGACGCGCCCACGAACGGCGGCACGGGCGCGGCCTGGACCGCGGAGGACGGCTACCTGTACGTCGTGACGTTCGGGTCGAGCACGTGCCCGCGCATCGCCGACGGGGAGGCGACCCTGGACGGGAGCGACGTCGTCGTGACCTTCGAGGAGCTCGACGCGAGCAAGCCCTGCACCATGGACCTGCGCGCCTGGACCACGGTCGTCCAGGCGCCGGAGGGCGTCGACGAGTCCGCCGACGTGACGGTCCGGCTCGGTGAGGACGGCACGGTCGTGCTGGCCCCGCGCAGCGCCGCAGGGCAGGTCGGCGAGGCCGCGTGGGTCACGCAGTCCTGACCGTCCGCCCGCTCGGCGACGCCGCGGATCGGCGCCCGTGAAGTTCGCGTGAAAGGGCTGGGCCGGGCGCCGCAAACGGCTCCCCGGCCCAGCCCGACCCGTTACCGTTGCCGGGTGAAGAAGCCCTCCCGCCGCACCACAGCGCTGTCCGCTGCGACGCTCGCCCTCGCCCTGCTGCTCGGGGCGTGCGCCCCCTCACCCAAGGTGCAGAGCCCGGCGGAGACCGGCTCCACGGGGCCCACGGGCACCGGCGAGGACGTGCCGGCCGAGCTCGCCGAGTTCTACGGGCAGAGCCTCGTGTGGGAGGACTGCGGGGGCGGCTTCGAGTGCACGACCGCGACCGCACCGCTGAGCTGGCAGGACCCGGCGCAGGGGAAGATCGAGCTGGCGCTCAAGCGCCTGCCCGCGTCGGGCGAGAAGATCGGGTCGCTGCTGACCAACCCCGGCGGTCCCGGCGGGTCCGGCATCGACTACGTCACGAGCGCGGCGGGCTCCATCGGCGCCCCGGTGCGCGAGGCGTACGACGTCATCGGGTTCGACCCGCGCGGCGTGGGGTCCTCGACCCCCGTCGTGTGCCTCGACGACGCGGCCAAGGACGTCTCGCTGTCCCGTGCGTACGACGACAGCGACGAGGGACGCGCCGAGATGGCCGCCGACCTCAAGGCCTGGGCCGACGCGTGCGCCCAGAACACGGGCGACCTCCTCGGCAACGTCGACACCCAGAGCGCCGCGCGCGACATGGACATGCTGCGTGCCGTCCTGGGGGACCCGCAGCTCAACTACCTGGGCTTCTCCTACGGCACCCAGCTCGGCGCCACCTACGCGGGGCTCTTCCCGGAGAAGGTCGGGCGCATGGTCCTCGACGGCGCGATCGACACCACGCTCACCTCCGACGAGATCTCGGCCCAGCAGGCCGTCGGGTTCGAGAACGCGCTGCGCGCCTACGTCGAGGACTGCCAGGGCGGCCAGGGGTGCCCGCTCACGGGGTCCGTCGACGACGGCATGGCGCAGGTCGAGGAGTTCCTCGACCAGGTCGCCGAGCGCCCCCTGAGGACGACGAGCGACCGGCGCCTGACCTCGACCCTCGCGTTCTACGGGATCGCGCTGCCGCTCTACAACAACGAGAGCTGGTCCGCCCTGACAGCGGGCCTCGACAGCGCGCTCAGCGACGGCGACGGCACCACGCTCCTCAGCTTCGCCGACCTGTACAACGGCCGGAACCCCGACGGGACCTTCAGCGACAACTCCGCCGAGGCCTTCCGCGCGATCAACTGCCTCGACGCTCGCGGCAACCCCGACCCCGAGGTCATGGCCGAGCAGGCCGCCCAGATCGAGGAGGCCGCCCCCACCATGGGGTCGTTCTTCACCTACGGCGGCATGTCCTGCGTCGACTGGGCCTACCCCGTGGTGGAGCAGGAGTTCGACCTGCACGCCGAGGGCGCGGCCCCCATCGTCGTGATCGGGACGACCAACGACCCCGCGACCCCGTACGTCTGGGCCGAGGGCCTCGCCAAGACCCTCGACTCGGCCTCGCTCCTCACCTGGGAGGGCGAGGGCCACACGGCCTACGGCCGTTCCAACGCGTGCGTGGGCGACGCCGTGGACGCGTACCTGGTCGCGGGCGAGGTTCCGCAGGACGGGAAGGTCTGCTGAGGCTCGTCCGGGAGACGCTCGGGCGGGCTCGGCCGGGCGCCCTGGCGGGCATGTCGGCGGGCGCCTCGCGGGGGCCGCGGGCAGGCGGCCCGACGGCGTCGCGGAGGCCGGTTTGTCGTGACGCCCTCGCGTTGGGTACAGTTGCGACGCTTGCTGAAACGGAGCGCCGCAAGGCGTGATGTCCGGTACGCGCCGCCTTAGCTCAGTCGGTAGAGCGTCTCACTCGTAATGAGAAGGTCATCAGTTCGATTCTGATAGGCGGCTCAGACATGAAGGCCCGGAACCTCGACGGTTTCGGGCCTTCTGCGCTCCGTCGCTCCGTCGCTCCCAGCGGTCAGGGGGCCAGATGGGGGCCGAACCCCGACCATGCGTTCCTGTCCCGGTAGGGCTACAGGCATCCGCCCGCGACCCAGTCGGAGTTCGCCGTCGCGAAGTCGGGGTCGGCGGCGGGGGACAGGACCCGCATGAGGATGACCTGCTCGGGTGTCCCTGCCGGCTGCTGTCCGTCCTCGTCGCCCTGGGTCTCGAACACGAGGTACCCGTCGGGGTCGGCGAGCCACCAGACGTTCGACAGCGGACCGGGCGTCCCGGGGACCAGGTCCGGGTACGTGGCCTGCAGCGTCGCGAGGTCGGTGCCGATGCCCACCCCTTCCGCCGTGCGAGGTCCGGCCTTGAGCACGTCGATCCAGGAGACTCCCGAGTCGTCGGTCGCGACGCCCAGGGGGTAGGTGCCGTCGATCAGGGGGTACGTCGTCACCCAGCGCCCGGGGTCGCCACCGCCCATGTCTGCGCACTCGTCGGGGGACCAGCGGATCATCGCGGCGCCGGGATTGGACTCGGGGGGCACGCCGATCGTGAGGGGGCCGAGGCCGGACGTGCTGATGACGAGGCTCTCGAAGGCGGGCGGTGCTGCGGCCTCCCCGGAGGGTTCGGCCGTGCCGGGCGGTTCCGCCGAGCGCGTCGTCTCGCCGGTGCCGGGAGCGTCGGAGGTCCCGGACGTCCCGTCGGTCGGGGAGGGCGTCGTCTCGCGCGGGGTGGACGTGCTCGCGGACGGGACGTTCGACGTCGGTCCGTCCGGGGAACCGGGGCTTGCGCACCCGGCGAGGACGAGCGTCACGAGCGACGCACTGACCAGGACACCACGACCGATTCTCATGTCGCACCACCTTCTGCGGGTCCAAGTCCAGGGTACGCGCGGGGCGGGTCAGGAGACCCGACCGATGCGGGATCGCAACGTCTGTCGGGTCGTCCGGGCGAAGAACGAGGCGGCTGGGCTGTGCTCTCTGCACTGCCGGACCGCCTCGCGTGACGAACGTAGCGCGGTCGGGCCGCGCGCACCCCACCAATTACGCTTGGCCCATGTTCACCATCGGCCGTCGTCGCCCTGTCACCTACGTCCTGGGCCAGCCGGTCAAGTCCTTCCCGGAGATCGCCCCCGAGGTCGAGCGCGGCACCATCCTGCGCATCACCGAGATCGGCGAGCCCGTCCTGCACACCCCGGCCCGCGAGGTGACGGCGTTCGGCACGCCCGAGCTCGCGCAGCTCGTCGACGACCTGTTCACGACGATGTTCGTCGCGGAGGGCGTGGGGCTCGCGGCGCCGCAGGTGGGCGTGGACCTGCGGGTCTTCGTGTACGACGTCGAGGACGAGGAGGAGGACCGCCACGTGGGGCACGTCGTCAACCCGGTGCTCGAGGTCTTCGACGGTCCCGAGGACGAGGTCGAGGTGAGCGACGAGGGCTGCCTCTCGATCCCCGGCGCCTACGCACCGCTCGCGCGCCCCGTGAAGGCGGTCGTGCGCGGGTTCGACCAGCACGGCAACCCCGTCGAGCTCGTCGGCGAGCACTTCCTGGGGCGGGCGCTCCAGCACGAGGCGCAGCACCTCGACGGGACGCTCTATTTCGACCACCTCACGCCCGAGGCGCAGGAGGCCGTGATCGCCGAGATGCACGAGGAGCGGGCCGGCGTCCTCGAGGAGCGTCGCGCGATGTCCGAGGCGCTGGGTGAGAAGCCTGTGGAGTACCCGGCGGAACCGCTGCGCTGATCCGTTCCGGCAGGGCTCCCACGAGACGGGTGGTCCGGTCCGAGACATGCGTCTGCGCCGCACGCGTACGGGCGCGTCTCGGACGGGACCACCCGTCTCGTCCTGGGGGAGCGGCGGTCAGGCTCTCCGGGCCCGGCGGCCGAGCAGCACGGCCCCGGTTCCCGCGGCAAGCAGCACCACGGCGCCGCCGCCGAGCAGCAGCGCGTTCGACCCGGTCGCCGCGAGGCCACCCTCTGGCGCCGAGGCAGCCGAGCCGTCCGCGGTGACGGGCGCCGCCTCGGTCGACGTGTCCACGAGCGTCTTCGCGACCGGTGTGGCGTCGGGGACCTCGACCGCGGTGGCCTCGGGCGCCGGACCCGTGGCCGCGAGCCCCTCGTCGTCGGGCGTCGTCACGGGAGTCGTCCCGGGGGTGGCCGGCGTCTCGGGCGAGGTGGGCGACGGCTCGGTGACGGGGGAGTCGACGGGGGCTCCGCCGTCGGGCACCGCGACGCCGGGCGACACGGGTGCGGGCCGCGGCACGGGGGCTGGGCGCGTCACCGGGGTGGCCGGGGCCGGCGTGCAGACGGGCTCCTGCCGGCCCTCCCCGAAGTGCTCGTCGAAGCCCGCGACCTGCACCCACGTCACGCAGTAGCCGGTGGGGAACGCGGCGGCCGCGTCGGCGAAGTCGAGCGAGCCGGCGCCGATGTGCGTGGCGGTCGACCGGCCGTTCCCCGACTCGAGGTGGAGGTTGAAGTCGCGTCCGCCCGTCCCGTCGAGCGCGGTGGCCCGGTAGTTGACGTGGTCGTGCTCGTGGAACACGCGGCCGGTCGGCAGGGTCACGCCGTCCGCGGTCACGGTGTAGGGGGTGGGGGAGTCGGACCCGGCGAACGCGATCGCGGGGGTGGCCGCGAGGATCGCTGTCGTGAGGAGGGCGACGGGCACTGCGCGCATCAAGGAGGACCTTTCGGGAGCGGCCCCGGGCTCGGATCGAGCGGGGCAGGCACCTCATGGCCGCGGACGTGTCGGACTCACGTCTCGTGTCGGGCACGTGGGCGCGCCCAAGGTACCGCTTCCCACGGCTCGGTGGAAGCGCTGCCAGATGGTTCGGGGTCCGTCCCTTTGCCCAGGTCAGGACGTCGCGCGTGGCTTCCCGGAGCGAGCCGCGCCGCTCAGAGCGTCGCGAGCCACCGCACGACGGCGTCGCTCACCGCCGCGTGGTCGTTCCGCACGTCGTGGGCCCCGGGCAGGCGCACCTGCGTGACCGGTCCAGGGATCGCCGCGACGTGCTCGTCGAACTCCTCGGGCGCACCGAACGGGTCGGTCGTGCCGGACACGAACAGCACCGGGACACCGAGCCGGGGGAAGTGGTCGACGCGCAGCTTCTCGGGCTTGCCCGGCGGGTGCAGGGGGTAGCTCAGCAGCACGAGCCCGGCCGCGGGCAGACCCTCGGCCACGGCGATCGAGCACATGCGTCCGCCGTACGACCGGCCGCCGAGCACGAGCCGGTCGGGCGCGAACCCCGCCTCGGTCGCGAAGCGCCCGGCCTCCTCGACCAGGTGCGCGACCGCGACCGGCGCCCGGTCCGGCATGCGTCTGCCGGCGATCCGGTACGGGAAGTCGACCCGGCGCACGGGCAGCGGCGCGACGGCGTCGGCGACCGCGACGAGCGTCGGGTGGTCGCGGCCGGCGCCGGCCCCCGGGGTGAGGAGGAGGCCGCCGACCGCCGGAGCTGGTGATCCCGTCATGGCTCCAGTCTCGCAGCGACCAGGGACTTGCCAGCGGTCGACCACGAGGTTGAGGTCGTCAGTCGGCTCAGAACGACCTCAACCCCGTGGTCGGCACCTGGCTGGAGCTGCTACAGGGCCGCGAGGAGCTCCTGCATCTCCGCGATCTCGGCCTCCTGGGCGTCGACGATCTCCTGCGCCAGCGCCAGGGCCTGCGGGTTCTCACCGTCCGCGAGCTCGGCCTCGGCCATGTCCACGGCGCCCTCGTGGTGCGCGATCATGCCCTCGAGGAACAGCCGCGAGAGCGTCGCGGCGTCCGCGTCCTCGAGCGCCCGGATCTCCTCGTCGCTCAGCATGCCGTCCATCTCGTGGCCCGAGTGGTCGCCCATGGGCTCGGCGCCCCACTCGTCGAGGAAGCCCTCCATGGTCGTGATCTCGGGCTCCTGCGCGCCCTCGATCCGGGTCGCGAGATCCACGACGGCCGGGTCCACGCCCTCCGTGTCCAGCACGATCCGCGACATCACGAGCGCCTGCTCGTGGTGCGGGATCATCATCTGCGCGAACATGACGTCCGCGTCGTTGGCCTCCGCGGCGGGGTCGGCGCCCGCGTCGGGCATGGTCTCGGCGCCGCCGCCCATGTCGTGGCCCTCCATGCCGTCGTCGCCGGTGTCGGAGCAGCCCGCGAGGACCAGCGTGGAGCCGAGCGTCAGGCCGATCGCGGCCCGGGTCAGGGTGTTCTTGTTCATGAGTCGTCCCTCGGATGAGTCGGTGGGCCGCGAGAGTCCTCGCGGCCGTGATGGTGTGCTGCGGCCCCGGCAGGGCCGAGCGCCTATCTCCGACTGATCCCGAGCGCGACGAGCGACGGCGGGCGCAGCGCCCACCCGAGCCGCCACCAGGGCGCGACGACGCGCGCACGGTGCGTGACGCCGTCGGGCAGGCGGCGCCACAGCGCCGGGCCACCGAGCGAGACCATCGCGACGAGCACCATGAGGCACATCGCCTCGAGCTCGCCGTGCCCCGTGCCCGACGGCGCCTCCCCCTCCCCGCCCATGTCGCCCACGGCGGCGGTCGCCGGGTCCGTGACCGAGTGCGCGGAGCCGTGGGCCACGGGGCTCCCCGACATCTGGTGCATCCCGACGAACCCGCCGAGCAGCAGCGCCGTCCCGAGCAGCACCGCGAACCGCCGGGCGGGGCCGGAGGTTCGCGAGAGCCGCAGGAGGGTGCGCACGGGGATCAGGACGCTGCCACGCGAGCCGGGTCGAGGTCCAGGCGGCGCAGGAGCTGCGCGTTGAGGGCCACGATCACGGTCGACAGAGACATGAGCAGGGCACCCACGGCCATGGGCATGACGAACCCGACCGGGGCCAGGACGCCCGCCGCGAGAGGCACCGACACCAGGTTGTACCCGGCCGCCCACCACAGGTTCTGCTTCATCTTGCGGTAGCTCGCCCGGGACAGCTCGATCACGGACAGGACCGAGCGCGGGTCGTCGCTCGCGAGGATGACCCCGGCCGACGCGATGGCCACGTCGGTGCCCGCGCCGATCGCGATGCCCACGTCCGCCTGCGCGAGCGCGGGGGCGTCGTTGACGCCGTCGCCGACCATCGCGACCTTGTGGCCGCGTGCCTGGAGCTCGGAGACCTTGGCCCCCTTGTCGCCCGGGCGGACCCCGGCGAAGACCTCGTCGATACCGAGCTCGTCGGCCACCGACTGCGCCACGGCCTGCGCGTCACCCGTGATCATGACGACCCGGATGCCCCGACGGTGCAGCGCGTCGATCGCCTCGCGGGACTCGGCCCGGATCTCGTCGGCCAGGGCGAAGGCGCCGAGCACCCGGGGTGCTCCGTCGCCCAGCCCGAGCGCGTGCAGGACCGTCGCGCCCTCGCCCTCCCACGTGGCGGCGTCGGGCAGGGGGGACAGGCCGTGCTCCCGCAGGAGCGACGGGCCGCCCACCGCGATCCGGCGACCGTCCACGAGACCCGAGACGCCCACGGCCGTCGAGGACCGGAAGTCCTCGGCGCGCGGGACGCGCACGTCCCTGTCCGCGGCGGCGTTCACGATCGCGCGGGCCAGCGGGTGCTGCGAGTCGGCCTCGACGGCCGCGGCCAGCGCGAGCAGGTCGTCCTCGCTGCCCGACGCAGCGACGAGGTGCGTCACGACGGGCTCGCCCTTGGTCAGCGTGCCGGTCTTGTCGAACAGGACGGCGTCGACCGTGCGCATCTGCTCGAGCGCCATGCGGTCCTTGACGAGCACGCCCGCCTTGGCCGCGCGCTCGGTCGAGATGGACACCACGAGCGGGATCGCGAGGCCCAGCGCGTGGGGGCACGCGATGACCAGGACCGTGATGGTCCGGATGAGGGCGTTCTCCGGGGTGCCCCAGACGCTCCACGCAACCAGGGTCAGCACCGCGGCGCCGAGCGCGAACCAGAAGAGCCAGCCCGCGGCGCGGTCGGCGAGGCGCTGGGCGTGCGAGGACGAGGCCTGCGCCTGCGCCACGAGGCGCTGGATGCCTGCGAGGGCCGTGTCGTCGCCGACCGCGTCGACCGTGACGCGCAGCGCCTGGTCGGTCGCGACCGTCCCGGCCACGACGTGGTCGCCGACCGTCCGGCGCACCGGGCGCGACTCGCCCGTGATCATGGACTCGTCGACGTCCGCGGTGCCCTCGGAGACCACGCCGTCGGCGGGCACGCGCCCGCCCGGACGCACGACGACGACGTCACCCACCACGAGGTCCGTCGGGGACACCGTGGTCACCTGGCCGTCGCCGCCCAAGCGCTCGGCCTCGTCGGGCAGCAGGGCAGCGAGCGACTCGAGGGCCGACGACGACTGCGCGAGCGAGCGCATCTCGATCCAGTGGCCCAGCAGCATGATGACGACCAGCAGCGCGAGCTCCCACCAGAAGTCGAGCTCGTGCGACAGGATCCCCAGGCTCGCGCCCCACGACGAGACGAACGCGACCGTGATCGCGAGCGCGATGAGCAGCATCATCCCGGGCTTGCGGGCCTTGAGCTCGTCGACCGCGCCCGTGAGGAACGGCCGGCCGCCCCAGACGAACATGATCGTGCCGAGGACCGGCGAGACCCAGGCGATACCCGGGACGTCGGGCAGCGAGTAGCCGATGATCGACGCGAACATCTCGCTCGCGAGGACCGTCGGGACCGCGAGGGCGAGCATGATCCAGAACAGGCGGCGGAACATCGCGACGTGGCCCGAGTGGCCGCTGTGGCCCGAGTGGTCGCCGTGGCCCGCGTGGCCCGAGTGGTCCGTGCCGGGCATCGAGGCCATGTCGTGGCCGCTGTGGCCGTCATGGCCGTCATGGCCGGCGTGGCCCGTGTGGTCGGAGTGGTTGCTGTGGCCCGCGTGCGCCATGTCGTGATCCGCGTGCGCGTCGTGGTGCTCGTGCCCCGGCGCCGCGACCGCCGCGGTGTGCTCGGTGCGGCCGACCGGCGTGGCACGGTCCGGTCGGCCGTCTCCTGGCTGGTCGTTGCCGGAGTGGCCACCGTGCTCGTCGTGGTCCATGGGATTCATCGTCCCGTCCTTCCTCGTATCGCGCCGGGCGGTCGGTCGCGCCGGGCGGTCGGTCGCGCCGGGCGAGCCTTCGCTCGGCGATACCCCCCTGGGGTATCGACAACTCACGATCCTGCCGCAGCATTCCCGGTCCGTCAAGGGGAGTGGAGGGCGCCTCGGGTGCCGAGCACGAGGTTGAGGTCGTCATGAGCCCGGGAACGACCGCAACCCCGTGCTTGGCATCGGACCCGCCGTCGGACTTGCCGCCGGACTCGCCGCCCCGATTCATAGCCTCCCCGCAGACTCGGGCGGCTCGCAGCAGCCAAGGCAGCCGCCGGGCGGCGGCACGGGCGGCCCGCCGGCCGGGGCTAGCCGGCGCTCGTCACCGCGCCGCAGGCACGGTTGTCACTGCGCCGCAGGCACGGTTGTCACTGTGCCGCGGGCACGCTCGTCACCGTCGTCAGGAGGAAGGCTGAGTCCTCCAGTGCGGTGACGGCGTGTCGCTCGTGCGTGAGGACGCGCAGCTCGCCGGGCCCGACCTCCTCGTCGCCCTCGAGCGCCGTGACCCGCACGCGACCGCGCAGGACCTGGATGCTCGCGGCCGGGGGCGAGTTGTGCTCGCCCAGCTCGACGCCGGCGAGGATCGCGATGATCGTCTGGCGCAGGACGCCGTCGTGCAGCACGACCTCCGCGCTGCGGCCGTTGTCGCCGTCGCGGGCGCGGGTCAGGTGGGCGTCGGTGAGCAGGTCGAGGTTCGTCATGGGGGCGTCCGTTCGGGTGGTGGCGGGGCTTCCATCATGGCCGCAGGGCGTCCGGTTCGCCCGGTGTGCACGTCTGCCCGACGCCGTCGCGCACCGCGGGCGGTCGGCGCGCCCTGGTGGTGCGCGGGCCGCCCGCGGCGTGGCGCGAGGGTCGCGTCCGGCGCGGCCTACTGGAGCCCGAACCCGCCGTCGGTCGTGAGGACCTGGCCCACGACCCATGACCCTGCCGGGCCGGCGAGCCACGCGATGAGCCGGGCAGGGTCGGTCGGTTCGCCCCAGCGCCCGAACGGGGTCGCGTCGCGCAGCGCGTCGAGCTCGGCGAGGGGGCGGTCGGTCGACCCGGGGTCCAGGTACCCGGTGTTGACCGGGCCGGGGTTGATCGTGTTGAGCACGATCCCCCGGTCGAGCAGCTCGGCCGCGACCGTCGCGGTGACGCCGGCGAGCGCGGCCTTCGAGGTGGCGTAGGCGACCTCGCCGCGCATCGGGCCGTCCTGCTGGCCCGACGTCATCCAGAAGACCTTGGGCGCCGTCGCCGGGTCGGCGGGCCCCTGGCGGCTCGCGCGTTCGCCCGGCCGGGCCGAGGGGCCGCCGGGGGTCGTGGTGCGCTGGAGCGCGAACCGCCGCGTCAGCAGGAGGGTCGACCGGGTGTTCGCCTCCCAGAACGCGTCGAGCGTCTCGGCGCTCATGTCGAGGATCGAGCCGTCGCCCCCGCTGCGGGCGTGGTTGCACACGAGCACGTCGACCGAGCCCGTGAGCGTGCGGGCGGCGTCGAACAGCCCGTCGACCTGGGCGGGGTCGCGCAGGTCGGCGTGGGCCGAGCCCGACACGGCGTCGCCGCGCAGCGCCGCCCGGACGCCGTCGGCGACCGCGCCGAGGTCGTCGCCGCCCCAGGGCAGGTCGGCGTCGTGCGGTGCGAAGTGGTGGGTGAAGACGCTGGCGCCCTGGAGCGCGAGCTCCCGGGCGACGGCGTACCCGATGCCCTTGCGCCGGGAGACCCCGGTCACGAGGGCCGTGCGGCCGGCGAGGGGGAGGTGAGGGGTCGTCATGCGGCGACCGTAACGACTCCGGCGAGCGGCCTCCAGGTCATTTCGCACGGTCCGCCGATCCTGGGAGATCGTGTGAAGGGCGTCACGCGTCGGCCTGTCGACGCGCGCTCCACAGGTCCGTGACAGAGCATGGGGTGATGCAAGCGCCCACCTTCGTCGACGTCTGGCAGCTCCTCTCCGACGCCGACCGCGAACGCCTCGCCGAGATCGACGAGACCGAGACCGAGATCCTGGACTTCCTCCGGACCCAGCCCGTCGAGGACGTCGACGCGCCCCTGTTCTCCGACCTGCAGGTCGAACGCCTGCGGGTCTACCGGGCCGCGCTCGAACGCTCCACGCCCGGCAGGCGCCGGGCCGACGGCGAGACGGCGTAGCCGCCCGGAGCCCGAAGCCTCGGCGTCCGTACCTCGTCCCGGAAGAACGGACGCCCCGCACCGGTGGCCCGGCAGGGCCGACCCGACCTCAGGCCGGGGTCTCCGACCGCTCGGTGAACGCCACGCGGTAGCGCTGCGGCGAGAGGCTGGTCGCCCTCTTGAAGTGGGTGCGAAAGTTCGCGGGGCTGCCCAGACCGCTGCGCTCGGCGATCTCGTCGATGCTCAGGTCGCTCGTCTCCAACATCTCGCGCGCGAGCTCGATGCGCTGCGCGTGCAGCCACCGCAACGGCGTCTGGCCTGTCTGGCTGGCGAAGTTGCGCGAGAAGCTGCGCACCGAGGTGCGGGCCGTCGCCGCCATGGCTGACACCGTGAGGGGCTCGGCGAGCGAGCTCAGCATCCATTCCCGCGTGCGTGCCAGGGGGTCGGTGCCGGCGGGCGCCGTCGGGCGCTCGATGAACTGCGCCTGTCCGCCTTCCCGGCGCGGAGCGGCGACGAGGCTTCGTGCCACCCGGTTGGCCACGCTCGCACCCAGGTCGCGGCGCACGATGTGCAGGCACAGGTCGATTCCGGCGGCGACGCCCGCCGAGGTGAGCACGCTGCCTTCGTCGACGTAGAGCACGTCCGGGTCGACGTCGACCGACGGATGCTGTGCCGCGAGCTGCGCACAGCTCTGCCAGTGCGTCGTCGCCCTGCGCCCGTCGAGCACGCCCGCTTGCGCCAGAGCGAAGGCGCCCGAGCAGATCGACACCATGCGCGCCCCGCGCGCGTGCGCCGAGCGCAGCGCCCCGAGCACTTCTGCAGCCAGCGGGCTGTCGGCGTGAGCGGAGCCGGGCACGATCACCGTGTCGGCACCCTCCAGCGCTTCGAGGCCGGCGCTGGGTGTCACGCTCGTGCCGCCCAGCATGACCACCGGGTGCCCGCCGAGCGACGCCGTGCGCACCGAGTAGTGCGGCAGCTCCTCGCGCCCGAACACCTGCAGGGGGATGCCCAGGTCGAGCGGCAGCACCTCGTCGAGCAGCAGGACCACGACCCGGTGGGGACTCATGGCCAGATCCTATCGAAAGGTGGCATTTCAGCCACTGGCCTCGGCGGATGCCGCACACGAGAGTGAGAACCACCCGCTCACCACAAGGAGAACCGTGTCCGCAACCCCGCTCGCCACCCCCACCGAGAACCGCTCGACAGAGCGGCACCACCGGGCCGACATCGCCCGGCTCGTGAGCATGCAAGCCCTCTTCTACGGCGTGCTCAGCGTGGATCTCACCCTCACCGCACTGGCCGGGCTCGCCCTGGCGCCGTCCCCGCTGCTCGCGACCCTCCCGCTCACCCTCATGGTCGCGGCCGGGCTCCTCGCGGCCGTCCTCACCGGGCTGCTCGTGGCCCGCTGGGGCTACCGCCGGGTCATGGCGGCCGGGGCCGGGCTCGCTGTGGTCGGCGGGTTGCTCTCGGCGCTGGCCGTCCTGCAGGACTCGTTCCTGCTGCTGTGCGTGGGAACCGCACTCGTCGGCGCGTACACGGCGACCGGCGGGTACGTGCGCTTCCTCGCCGCCGACCTGTCTCCGGACGGCAAGCAGGAACGCGCCCTCTCGACCGTGATGTACGGCGGGCTCGTCGCCGCCTTCGCCGGGCCGTTCACGGCCCTCGCGGCGTCGCACGCCTTCGAGACCCAGTTCGTGGGTTCGTACCTCCTGGTCGCGACCATCGGTGCCACCGCGATCCCCCTGGCGCTCAGCATCTCGCGCGAGCCCACGGCGGCCGCGGCTGCGGCCTCCGACGGCCGGCCTGCCGCCTCGCCCGTGCGCCCCCTCAGCATCGCGACCGCCCTGAAGAACCCGGACTTCGTGGCGGCGCTCGTCATCCTGCCCGTCGCGGCCGCGCTGATGACGCTCGTGATGGCGATCGGCCCGCTGGCGAGCACCCATGCCGGGCACTCCGAGACGACGTCGACCGCGATGATCCAGTGGCACCTCGTGGGGATGTTCGCGCCGGCCGTCTTCAGCGGTGAGCTCCTGCGCCGCTGGGGGCCGTCGACCGCCACCATGGTCGGCGCGACCGTGATGCTCGCCGGCGCCGTCCTCGGCGCGACCAGCGACGGCGCGCTGCCGATGATCCTCACGCTCACGCTCGTGGGAATCGGCTGGAACCTGCTCTTTCTCGCGGGCTCCGCGTTCCTGCTGCGCTGCTACGAGCGCGGTGCCGGGAGCAGGCTGCAGGCTCTCGCCGAAGGAGTCACCGGCTCGGCCTCCGTCCTCGCGTCGCTCGGCGCGGCCGTCGTCTTCCAGACTCTTGGCTGGCAGGCTTCCAACCTGCCCGGGATCGTGCTGAGCGCTGCGCTGCTCGTCTGGGCCGCGCTGCGTGCGGCAGCAGCGGGCGGGCGCCACGGCGCCTCGACGAGCTCGCTCACGGCCTGACCGCTGCCCGCGCGGTCCACGACGACAGTTCCTCCTGCACTCACCTCCCTCGCGCGGGAGAGTAGGGGCCATGCAGATCCTCTCCTCGATCGGGACGGCGCTGTTCGGCGCGCTCGCCACGGGCGTCATGGTGCTCCTGCTCGCGGCGACCGCTCGCAGGGTGCTGGGGGTGCCGGTCGGGTGGATCCGGTCGATCCTCATGACGGTCCTCGTCGTCTCGCTCGGGTCCTGGGGCCTGACGGAGGGCTTCCAGCAGC
This sequence comes from Oerskovia douganii, assembly GCF_015142735.1. Taxonomy (GTDB): domain Bacteria; phylum Actinomycetota; class Actinomycetes; order Actinomycetales; family Cellulomonadaceae; genus Oerskovia; species Oerskovia douganii. The sequence continues at coordinate 106,884 of NZ_JACSPN010000001.1, forward strand.
TCGGGGTGCTGCAGGAGGACGGCACCCTCACCGTCCACCCGGGCGTCGTGCTGGTGATCGTGGTCCTCGCGTGGGCGTGGTCGTTCGTGATCGGGCTCGGGCTGCTGCTCGTCCTGGAGCTCCTGGTCCCCACGGGCAGCATCCCCACGCCGTGGCGCGCCGTCGTCGAGCTCCGCCGCGGGTCCAAGGACCTGTTCCGCTACCTGCAGATCATGGGGATCATGCTGCGGCACGGGCTGGGCGGGTTCTTCGGCCGTGGTGCGCGTCGTCGCAGCCACCAGCGGACCACCGAGTCCGAGGAGCGGGCCGTGGCGCGCGAGCTGCGCGCGGCGCTGAGCGACGCGGGCGTCACGTTCGTGAAGCTGGGCCAGATGCTCTCGACGCGGTCCGACCTGCTGCCCGCGGTGTACGTCGAGGAGCTGTCCCGGCTCCAGAGCCAGGCGCCGCCCGTGCCGTGGTCGCAGGTCGAGGGCGTGGTCTCGGGATCGATCAGGGCCCCGGTCGACACGGTGTTCGCGCACTTCGACCCGGACCCCATCGCGTCGGCGTCGGTCGGGCAGGTGCACTGCGCGACCCTGCTCGACGGGCGGGAGGTCGTGGTCAAGGTCCAGCGCCCCGGGGCCCGCCACCAGGTCCTCGGTGACCTGCGGATCGTGCTGCGCATCGCCCGCCGCCTCCAGCGCGACACGTCGTGGGGTCCGTCGCTCGGCATCCTCGACCTCGCGGAGGGCTTCGCGGCGTCGCTGCGTGAGGAGCTCGACTACACGATCGAGCTCGAGAACACGCTCAACGTGCAGGGCGCGCTCGCGACGATCCGGCGCTCGCACCGCCACGCGATGCCCGGCGCGCACCACGACGACGACCCCGACGCCAACGTGCCCCTGGTCGAGATCCCGCGCGTGCACCCCGAGCTGTCGAGCGCGACGCTCCTCGTCATGGACAGGCTCGACGGGACGGCCGTGGGCGAGGCGGGCGACCTGCTCGCGACGTTCGACGACGGTACGCGCCACGACATCGCGGCCCGCCTGCTGCGCGTCACGCTCGACCAGATCGTGGTGACGGGCGTCTTCCACGCCGACCTGCACCCCGGCAACGTGCTCCTGCGTGACGACGGCTCGCTGGGGCTCCTCGACTTCGGCTCCGTGGGGCGCCTCGACGAGGCCGAGCGGGTCGCGCTCGCCGCCCTGCTGCTCGCGGTCGAGGCCGACGACTCGATCGCCGCGACCGACGCCCTGGTCGAGCTGCTCGACCAGCCCGACAGCTTCGACGAGCGCCGGTTCGAGCGTGAGGTGGGACGCCTCATCCTCCGCTTCCGCGGGGGCGCGACCGCGAACAGCGGATCGCTCTTCGCCGCCATGTTCCGGCTCGTGAACGACGCGGGCATGGGCGTGCCGTCGCAGGTCGCGGCGGCCTTCCGCACGATCGCGGCGCTCGACGGGACACTGCACCTGCTCTCCCCGTCGTTCGAGCTGGTGTCCTCGGCGCGCGACGAGGGCGAGGAGCTGCTGCGCAACATGGTGAGCCTGCGCAAGATCCGGGCCAAGGCGGGCGCGCAGCTCCTGGCCTTCGCACCCTCGATCGAGCGGCTGCCCCGGCGGCTCAACAAGATCACGTCGGACCTCGAGGCGGGGAGGTTCACCGTCAACGTCCGGGTCTTCGCCGACGCGGGCGACCGGACCTTCGTGACGAGCCTCGTGCAGCAGGTCATCTCGACCGTCATCGCGGCGGCGAGCGTCGTCGGCGGGGTGTTCCTCCTGGTCGCCGACAACGGGCCCCAGCTCACGAACGACCTGAGCTGGTACTCGGTCTTCGGGGCCACGATGCTGTTCATCGGGGCGGTCCTGAGCATCCGGGTGCTGATCTTCGCGTTCCGCGGGGCGCCGGGGGAGCGCGGCGACCGCGACAGGTAGCGCGCGGTCCGTCGCTGCGGCGTGGGCCGCGCCGTCATCCTGTGCCGAGGCGACGCCCGGCGGCTACCGTGCGCTCATGTCCCGCCGCGAGCTCGCCGTCCTCGGCACCGCCAGCCAGGTGCCCACCCGCACCCGGAACCACAACGGCTACGTCCTGTTCTGGGACGACGAGGCCGTCCTGCTCGACCCGGGCGAGGGCACGCAGCGGCAGATGCTGCGGGCGGGCGTGTCCGCGACGGACCTGACGCGGATCGCGATCACGCACCTGCACGGCGACCACAGCCTCGGGCTGGCCGGCGTCGTGCAGCGGATCAGCCTGGACGGCGTGCCGCACACGATCCCCGTGTCGTTCCCGGCGTCGGGTGCCACGTGGGTCGAGCACCTGCTCGACGCGACGTCCTACCACCACCGCGCGGACCTGGTGCTCCAGCCCTTGTCGGCCGACGGCGTCGTCCCGCCCGTGCGCCCGGACCCGGGCTTCACGCTGCGGGCCGAGCGGCTCGACCACGGCGTCGAGGCGTTCGGCTACCGGCTCGACGAGCCCGCGGGGCGACGCATGGTCCCGGAGCTGCTCGCCGACGCCGGGGTCCACGGGCCGGCGGTCGGCGCGCTCCAGCGGGACGGGGTCGTGGTGACGGGGGAGGGGCGGACCGTCCGGGTCGAGGACGTGAGCGTCGCGCGGCCCGGCCAGTCGTTCGCGTTCGTCATGGACACGCGCCTGTGCGACGCGGTGTTCTCCCTCGCCCGCGGTGTCGACCTGCTCGTGATCGAGTCGACCTTCCTCGACCGGGACCGCGACCTGGCCCAGGCCTTCGGTCACCTGACCGCACTCCAGGCGGCCACGGTCGCGGCCTCGTGCGGGGTGAGGTCGCTCGTCCTGACGCACTTCTCGCAGCGCTACCAGGACCCGGCCGAGTTCTGGGCCGAGGCCCGGACGGTGTTCGACGGCGAGCTCACGGTCGCCGAGGACCTCGACCGGGTGCAGGTCCCGCCGCGCGCCCGCTGAACCCGGCCGGGCCGGTGCTGCGGCGTCCGGGGCACGGCTACCCTCGGACCATGCCCGCTGAGCCCGACGCGCCCGACGACCCTGACGCGCCCGACGACGCACCACGCCGGCTGCGCTGGGGCTGGTTGCTCCTCGCCGTGGTCGCCGCGGTCGTGTCCTTCCTTGCGGTGAGCGTGCAGTCCGGCCGGTGCGTCGACTCCCTCACGCCCGGTGCGTCCTACTGCACCAGCGGTCCCGTGCTCGGCACCGGGGGGTGGCTCGTCGGCCTCGCCGGGGCGGGCTTCGTCATCTACGCGGTCCGCCGGGGGCTCGGACGGAGGTAGTCGCGGGGACCGCCGCGTCGGTACCTCCCGCTACCGTCCCCACCATGGTCGATCGCACGCACGGAACCCCCACCCCGCCCCCTGGTTCGTCGGTCGACCGCGAGGACTGGTACGGCCGGGACGTCGACCGGGAGACGTTCGAGCGCGTCGAGCTCACCGACTGCGACCTGTCGGAGATCACCACGACGGGCGCGACGTTCGTCGGGTGCACGTTCAGCAACGTGCGCTTCAACGCGTCGACCCACACCGACTCGGCGTTCACGAACTGCACGTTCTCGCGGTGCTCGTTCTTCGACGCCACGTTCACGCGCTGCAAGACGGTGGGATCGGTGTTCACCGGGTGCAGCTTCGGCCTCCTCGAGGTCGTGGGAGGCGACTGGTCGTTCGTGAGCCTGACGGGAGCGGACCTTCGCGGAGCCTCGGTGACGGGCGCCAGGTTCCGGGAGGCGGACCTCACGGGCGCTCGCTGCCAGGGGGCCACGCTGCGGGACCTGGACCTGGCCGGCGCCTCGATGCACCGGGCCGACTTCACGGGCGCGGACCTGCGGGGCAGCGACCTCAGGTCCCTCGACCCGCTCGCGAGCGTCGTGCAGGGGGCCGTCGTCGACCCTGCGCAGGCCCTCGTCGTCGCCGAGTCCCTGGGCCTGGACGTGCGCACCGCCTGAGCGGCGCGGTCCGGGTGATATGCGGGGCGCTCGCGTCATGCCGGTCGCGAGGCAGTGTCTCTCCTCCTGAGAGGCACCTCACGCCTGAGGTCCGGGGCGTGCCGCGGAAGGACACCCATGTCGACGACGAACGAGACCGATCTCGAGGCGATGGCCGACGAGGAGCTCGTCGACGCCGTCCGTCAGGGTTCGCAGGACGCGTACGCGGTGCTGTGGAACCGTCACTCCGGGGCGGGGCGCGGGGCTGCTCGGCGCGTCACGTCGTCGTACGACCCGGACGACCTGGTCCAGGAGTCGTTCCTGCGGAACCTGCACGCGATCCGGTCGGGCAACGGGCCCACGGGCCCCTTCCGCCCGTACCTCTACCAGACCGTGCGCAGCGTCGCGATCACGTGGTCCCACTCCCCGGACCCGATCATCGTCGACCAGGTGCCGGAGGTCGTGGACCCCGTGGACATGGCGGACGTCGTGGTCGAGGGCTCGGTCACGGTCACGGCGTTCAAGGCGCTGCCCGAGCGGTGGCAGGCCGTGCTCTGGTACACGCAGGTCGAGGGCATGGACGCCCGTGAGGTCGCGCCCCTGCTGGGGCTGAGCGCGGGGTCCGTGTCGGCGCTCACCTACCGCGCCAAGGAAGGGCTGCGTCGTTCGTGGCTGCAGGCCCACGTCAACGCGGCCGCGGTCCCGGTCGAGTGCCGCTGGGCGGCCGAGCAGATGGGGGACTACAACCGGGGTGCCCTGAGCGCGCGGCACGAGGACCGCTTCGAGGAGCACCTCACGGGCTGCCTGTCGTGCTCGATCCTCGTCGAGGAGGTCGACCAGGTCGCGTCGCGCCTGGGGCTCCTCCTCGTCCCGCTGGTGCTGGGGGTCCCGGCCGTCCTGGGCAACGGTTCTGCCGCGCTGGGCGGCGCGGGGTCGGTGGCTGCCGTCGGGACGTTCGTCGGCCCGACGACGGCGCTCGCGTCCGGGATGGCCCTCGCCCCGGGGGCCGGGTCGGGGGCGGCGGCCGTGGGCGTCGGCGGGCTCGCGGCGACAGGGTTCTCGAGCGGGGCGATCCTCGCGCTCGTCACGGCGGCCGTCACCGTGTCGGCCAGCGCCGTCGCGGCGACCCAGCCGTGGTCGGCGAGCGATCTCGTCGTCGCCGAGCAGCTCGGGCAGGGGTGGTCCGGCGTGGTGTCCCAGGTCGCGGCGGCCGCAGGTCCGGGGCTCGTGGCGGAGGTCGACGGGGCGGGTCCCGCGGCGCTCCCGTCCGAGGTCGTCCCCGGCGAGGGCGACGGCGCAGCGGATCGGGAGGAGGCGGGCGACCGCTCGGCGGTGCGCGCCTCCCAGGGGCAGGCGCAGCCACCGGGGCCTGAGCGGCCTGCGACGCCTCACCAGCCCGTGGCGAGCCTCGCCGTCGTGCGCCCCGTCGTCCTGCGCCCCCTCACGACGAGCCCGGTCGTGCCCGTCCACCCGACGCTCCCGCTCGACCCGCCCGTCGCCTCCGACAGGGGGGCGCCGCTCCTCGACCCGACGCCGAAGGCACGGGGTGAGCGACGCCGTCGGGCCGCGGGGCGCCGGAGGGGGCCCCGGTCCTGACACGCGCCGGTCCGCCCGTCCCGGGGGCGGACCGGCGCGCCGGGCTCACGCGTCGGCGGGGCGCCTGACGACGGTCACGGGGCACGTCGCGTACTCGACGGCCTGACGGCTCACCGAGCCCAGCAGGAGCCGGTCGAAACCACCCGTCCCGCGGTTGCCGACGACCAGCCTTTCCGCGCCCCGTGCCGCCTCGATGAGCCCCTTGGAGGGGTGGGTGTGCACGACGCTGCGACGCAGCTGGTCCTCGGGCAGGTCCACGCCCGCGGCCTCCAGGGCGCGGTCGAGCTGCTCGGCCGCGAACTTCTCGTAGTCGTCGACCGGTGGCGTCCACCCCCACGAGTCGGGCAGCGGGGCCAGGGTCACGATCTGCCAGCAGAACACGGCGTCCAGGACCGCACCCGTGCGGCGGGCGACCTCGAGCCCGTGGCGCAGGGCATGGACCGAGGTGCGGGAGCCGTCGACGCCCACGACGACCCGCGGCGGCTCGTCGACGCCGGTGGGGGCCGCTGCGGCGTCGTCCTCGCCACCGTCCCCCGCGGAGCGCACGACCGTCACCGGCACCCGGGTTGCGCCCTGCACCACGGCCGACGACACGGACCCGAGGACGAGCCGGCCGAGCCGCCCCAGCCCACGGCTCCCGACGACGAGCATCTCCGAGTGCTCCGCGCGCGCCAGGAGCGCGGTCGCGGCCGAGCCCTGGACCTGCTCCGCGTGCGTCACGGCGTCGACGCCGGTGCGGTGCCGCGCCTCGTCGAGCAGCGTGAGGACCTGGTCCTGCTTGAGGTCCGCCAGGTGGCTGAAGTCGGCGGGCTCCGACGCGCGCGGACCGTCCTTCCAGGACGGCTCCCACGCGAGGACCGCCGTGAGGGGCACTCCCCGGGAAGCCGCCTCGACGAGGGCCCAGTCGAGGGCTTCCTGGGACCGGACCGACCCGTCAACACCGACGACCACGTCACTCATCGACGTCACCTGCTCTCTCGCTCGACGACCGTCCAGTGCTCCTGTGCACCGTCCGCACCTCCATCTTGGCCGTTCCGGCGAGCCACGTCACGCCTGGGCGTGTCTGGTTGGTCACGAGGCACCGTCAGCTCCGGCACAGGACGCGCAGGGCTCAGAACCGGGTCTCCCCGTCACCGTGCAGGAGGCCCTGGATGGGTGCGGTGGAGATGTCCACGCGGTCCACGAGGTCGGCCGGTCCGGACACGATCACGGCCCGGTCGGCGAGCGGAACGTAGACGGCTACCGTGGCCCGGACCGCGACCCGGACGCAGGGGTGCGAGACGTCGTCGACCACGAAGGCCGTGTGCTGGAGAGGAGCCAGGTCGACCTCCTCGACGATCGCGCGCATCGCGGACCGATAGTCCTGGTAGGCGTCGGCGAAGTCCGCCCCCGTCGGGCCCTCGGTGCCGTCGGGGACGTCGCTGTGCAGGGGCGCGGCGAGCGCCCCGCTGAGAGCGGCCCGCACGATGTCCTCGACGTGCTGCGCGTCGTCCGTGCCGACCCGGAGCGTCTCGACGTCGACCGCCTCCCCGACGAACGACACGTAGGCGCGCAGGAACCGCTCCTCGGTGGGGTCGCGGTGCTCGCTGCCCGACCCGGTGACGGTCTCCTCCTCCAGGTCCAGCCCCCACGTGAGCGGGTCCGTGATCTCTCCGACGACGCCGGCGAAGCGGGCGAAGCGGGCGACGATCTGCTCCCAGGACTCGTGGGCTCCTGCTGGTTCGTCCGGCTTGTGCATCGTCCTCCCTCGTCCGACATGTCCCCCGGGGCCGAGGCTGCGCTCAGGGGGCCTGGGGTCAACGATGCTGGTGACAGCGCTCTCCCGCACGTCGAGGGACAGCCGTCCGGTCGGCGGAACGTGTGGTCCGCCCCCCGGGACGGCTTTCCTGCGCGCGGGGACGCGTGCCACGCTCCTTGCATGACCCAGGGGAGCACGCGACCTGAGCGGCGCACCACGACGCGTCGACGACGCCGCGGCCCCGGCTGGGTGCCCGACCAGCACGGCGCGTGGGCGATGCTTGCCGTGCCGCTGCTGGTCGGGGTCTTTCTCGGAGGGCCGGCGTGGGTGCACGTCCCGCTCGCGGTGCTGTGGTTCGTGGGCTACTTCGCGTTCTTCGCGGCGGGCCTGTGGCTGAAGTCCCGCTTCCGGCCGCGCTACCTGCCGCCCGTGCGGGCCTACGGGATCGCGACGGTCGTCCCAGCCGTCGCGGTCCTGCTCCTGCGGCCCGACCTCCTCGCCTGGGTCGCGCTCTTCCTCCCGCTCGTCGCGGTCAGCCTGTGGAGCTCGTACCGGCGGCGCGAGCGGTCGCTGCTCAACGACGGGGCCACGGTCCTCGCGGCGTGCCTCATGCTGCCGGTCGCGTTCGCGGCGGGGGTGGGGCCCGCGCCGGGCCCGTGGCCGGGCGTGACCCTGCCCGACGGCGTCACGGGCCTCGCAGGGATCGGCTGGCCCCAGGTGTGGGCCCTGTTCGTGCTCGTGCTGGCCTACTTCGCGGGGACGATCCTGTACGTCAAGACGCTCATCCGGGAACGAGGCGAGCGCTCCTACCTGGTGGCGTCGGCCGTCTACCACGTGGTGGCCGGCGTCGTCGCAGCCGTGGCGCTCGCCGCGGCCGGCCTGGCGTGGTGGCCCGCGGTCGTGCTCTTCGCGGGGCTGACCGCGCGTGCGGTGTGGGTGCCGAGGACCGACGCCAAGCCGTTGCAGTTCGGGATGGGGGAGGTCGCCGCGAGCGTCCTCCTCCTCGTGGTCGCCCTCGCGCTGCCGGCCACGCTCATGGTCGCCGGGTCGGCCGCTGCGGGCTCCTGACCTCGCGTTCCGGGCAGACCGACCTCGCCTGACGGGCATCGGTGGACGCAACGGACAGCCTGGCGGGACCCGCACCTGCCCCGGCGAAGGTCACGGAGCGACGCCCGCTTCACGCCCCTGGCGAACAAGGGCATATCCGTGGGGTCGGCCCCGTTGGTCCCGGATAGAGTCGTTGCGGTCAGGCCTGAGCACCACCGGTGCGGGTGTACGCCGCTCGTGAGGAGCAGCACATGTTCGAGAGATTTACCGACCGAGCCCGTCGGGTCGTCGTCCTTGCCCAAGAAGAGGCACGGATGCTCAACCACAACTACATCGGCACCGAGCACATCCTGCTCGGCCTCATCCACGAGGGAGAGGGAGTCGCAGCCAAGGCGCTGGAGTCCCTGAACATCTCCCTCGACGGTGTGCGCTCGCAGGTCACCGAGATCATCGGCGAGGGCCAGCAGGCCCCCAGCGGGCACATCCCGTTCACGCCGCGCGCCAAGAAGGTCCTGGAGCTCTCGCTCCGCGAGGCCCTCCAGCTCGGCCACAACTACATCGGCACCGAGCACATCCTGCTCGGCCTCATCCGTGAGGGAGAGGGCGTCGCCGCCCAGGTCCTCACCAAGATGGGTGCCGACCTCAACCGCGTGCGCCAGCAGGTCATCCAGCTGCTGTCCGGGTACCAGGGCAAGGAGCCCGTCGCCGCAGGCGGCCCCGCAGAGGGCCAGCCCTCCGGCTCGGCCGTGCTCGACCAGTTCGGCCGCAACCTCACGCAGGCCGCACGCGAGGGCAAGCTCGACCCGGTCATCGGACGCACCTCGGAGATCGAGCGCGTCATGCAGGTCCTGTCGCGCCGCACCAAGAACAACCCCGTCCTGATCGGTGAGCCGGGCGTCGGCAAGACCGCCGTCGTCGAGGGCCTCGCCCAGGACATCGTGCGCGGCGACGTCCCGGAGACGCTCAAGGACAAGCAGCTCTACACGCTGGACCTGGGCGCCCTGGTCGCCGGGTCCCGCTACCGCGGTGACTTCGAGGAGCGCCTGAAGAAGGTCCTCAAGGAGATCCGCACGCGTGGCGACATCATCCTGTTCATCGACGAGATCCACACCCTCGTCGGTGCGGGTGCGGCCGAGGGCGCGATCGACGCAGCCAGCATCCTCAAGCCCATGCTGGCCCGTGGCGAGCTCCAGACCATCGGTGCGACCACGCTCGACGAGTACCGCAAGCACATCGAGAAGGACCCGGCCCTGGAGCGTCGCTTCCAGCCGATCCTCGTCTCGGAGCCGAGCCTGCCGCACGCGATCGAGATCCTCAAGGGTCTGCGCGACCGCTACGAGGCGCACCACCGCGTGTCCATCACGGACGCCGCACTGGTGGCCGCCGCGACGCTCGCCGACCGCTACATCAACGACCGGTACCTGCCGGACAAGGCGATCGACCTGGTCGACGAGGCCGGTGCGCGTCTGCGCATCCGTCGCATGACCGCGCCGCCGGAGCTCAAGGAGCTCGACGAGCGCATCGCCGAGGCGCGTCGCGACAAGGAGTCCGCGATCGACGAGCAGGACTTCGAGAAGGCCGCGCGCCTGCGCGACACCGAGAAGCAGCTCACGCAGCAGCGCGCCGACAAGGAGAAGGCCTGGAAGGCCGGAGACCTGGACACGGTCGCCGAGGTGGACGAGGACCTGATCGCCGAGGTGCTCGCCATGTCGACCGGCATCCCGGTGCTCAAGCTCACCGAGCAGGAGTCCTCGCGCCTGCTGAAGATGGAGGACGAGCTGCACAAGCGCGTCGTCGGCCAGGAGACGGCCATCAAGGCGCTCTCCCAGGCGATCCGCCGCACGCGTGCAGGCCTCAAGGACCCCAAGCGTCCCGGTGGCTCGTTCATCTTCGCCGGCCCCACGGGTGTCGGTAAGACCGAGCTGGCCAAGGCGCTCGCCGAGTTCCTCTTCGGGGACGAGGAAGCGCTCATCCAGCTCGACATGTCGGAGTTCTCGGAGAAGCACACGGTCTCGCGTCTCTTCGGTTCGCCCCCCGGCTACGTCGGCTACGACGAGGGCGGCCAGCTGACGGAGAAGGTCCGTCGTCGTCCGTTCTCCGTGGTCCTGTTCGACGAGGTGGAGAAGGCGCACGCCGACATCTTCAACTCGCTGCTGCAGATCCTCGAGGACGGTCGCCTGACCGACTCGCAGGGCCGCGTGGTGGACTTCAAGAACACCGTCATCATCATGACCACGAACCTCGGTACGCGGGACATCGCCAAGGGCCTCCAGACCGGCTTCAACGCCGGCGGCGACCTGGTGACGAGCTACGACCGCATGAAGGCCAAGGTCAACGACGAGCTGAAGCAGCACTTCCGCCCGGAGTTCCTGAACCGCGTCGACGACGTGGTGGTCTTCCCGCAGCTCTCGCAGAACGAGATCGTCCAGATCGTCGACCTCATGATCGCGAAGCTCGACAAGCGTCTGCGTGACAAGGACATGGGCATCGAGCTCACGGACGCGGCCAAGAAGCTGCTGTCCGAGAAGGGCTACGACCCGGTCCTCGGCGCTCGTCCGCTGCGTCGCGCCATCCAGCGCGACATCGAGGACGTGCTGTCCGAGAAGATCCTGTTCGGCGAGCTCAAGGCCGGTCAGATCGTCCTGGTCGACGCCGAGGGCGAAGGCCTGCTGGGCGAGTTCACGTTCCGTGGCGTCTCCAAGGACGACCACGAGCGTGGCCCGGTGAGCGTGGCCGCGACGGCAGCGCTCAACGCTCCCGCAGGCATCTCGACGTCCGACCTCCCGCCGACCGGCGAGCTGCAGGCCGGCGCGGAGTGATCCTCCCGGCAGCCTCCGGCTGCCGTTCCCCGGTCGTCTGACGCCGACCGCGACGAAGGGCCCCGATCCTCACGGATCGGGGCCCTTCGTCGTGCCCGGGGCGCTGCGGCTCGTCGTGCCTCGTGCTTCGTGCCCGGGCCGGTGCGAGGCGGTCAGTCGTGTCCCGCGAGCGAGGCGAGCGCGGTGCGCCAGAGCTCCTCGGAGTGCTGGACGGCCTCGGGGGTGTCGTTGTTGTCCTGCCGGATCGTCACGCGTGTGCCGTTGGGGTCCGGGGCGAGCGTGATCGCGACCTCGTGGTGGTTCTCCGGGACGTCGGGCACACCGCTCGCGGGGGAGTAGTGCGTGAAGCGCAGGGTGCGCGGCCGGTCGACCTCGAGGACCGTGCCGTGGTCCTCGAAGTGCTTGCCCTGGTACTGGCCCTCGAACGTGATGGCGCTGCCCGGCAGGTAGTCCGTCTCGACGTTGGCTCCCAGCATCCAGGTGGCGGACGGGTGGACGAGCTCGGCCCAGACCCTCTCCGGGCGGGCGGCGATGTGGATCGAGGCGGTGGCGACGAGTCCGGTCATGGGACCTCTCCTCTTCGAGCGGTTTTCCCCGACGGTAGCCCTCCGCCCGGCCTTCGGCACGCGCGGCACGACGGTGGCGGGCGCGCGGATGTTCACCGAGCGTGCAGGCCGGGTCGTCCGACCGGGCCGTGGGCGGCGACCCGAGCTGCACGCTCGATCCGCGCCGGGTCGAGCGCGGTGCGCACAGGGGACGTGACCCACCCGAGGCGGCTGCGGCGCTGCACGTCGTCCGGACCGATGGCCCCGCCCGCCACGGCTGCCGCTTCGTCGAGCACGCGCCCCCCAAGCCGGCGCCCCGGCCGCACGAGGCGAGCGACGCCGTCGGGCGGGAGGCCGCGTCCGGGCAGCGTGCTCAGCCCACCTCCCCGAACGCCGCGGCGAAGCGCGGCAGGCTCGCCTCGAGCGTCTCCGTGCTCGCGGTCAGCGAGATGCGGAAGCGGCCCGGGGTCTCGAAGTACTGCCCGCCCAGGACCAGGACGTCGTGCCGGGCGAGCAGGGCCTCGAAGGCGCGGTCGTCGGGGTCGGGCGAGCGCGGGTAGAGGTAGAACGTGCCCTCGGGGCTGTGCAGGTCGTACCCGATGTCGCGCAGCCCGGCCACCATGAGGTCGCGCTTGCGCTGGTAGAGCGGGACGTCGAACGGGATGCGCTCCAGGACCGGCAGCGCGTGCTGGAGGACGGCGTTGGGGAACGCGTACCCGATCGCGATCTGCAGCGCCTCGATCGCGGGCCGCAGGTCCTCGCGCCCCGGCATCGCGGGCGGGACCGCGAGGTACCCGATGCGCTGGCCGGGCGCGAGCAGCGTCTTGCCGTAGCTGTAGGCCAGCAGGGTCCACGGGTAGACCTCGGCGGGGCTGTGGAACTCCGTGCCGTCGTAGACGATCCGGTGGTACGGCTCGTCCGACACGACGACGATGCGGCGACCGGACCGCGCCGACGCCTCGTCGAGGAGGGCGGCCAGACGGCGCAGCTCGCCCAGCGGGTAGACGCGCCCGGTCGGGTTGTTGGGCGTGTTGACCAGCACGACCCGGGTCCGGGGCGTGATCGCGTCCGCGATCGCGTCGAGGTCCAGGTCGAACGTCCCGGGGGAGACCGGCACCTTGACCGGCGCGCGGCCGGCCGCGCGCACGATCACCTCGTACGCGAACCACGGGGGCACGCTGTACACGACCTCGTCGCCCGGGTCGCACACGAGCTTGAGGGCGAGGGCGAGGGCCGTGAAGCCGCCCGTGGTGAGGTGCACGTCGTCGGGCTCGAACGGCAGGTCCACGACGCCCCGCAGCCCCTCCGCCGCGGCGGCCCGCGCGGCGGGCTCGCTGACCTTGTAGCCGAACCAGTGCTCGTCGCGCGGGACCGCGCTCGCTCGCAGCGCCTCGACGTACTCGGCCGGGGCCGGGTCGTGCGGGTTGCCGAACGTGAGGTCGAGGACCCCGGGGCGGGCACGCCGCTCGGGGTACACGTGCGCGAAGAACCCGAGCAGGACGTCGAACGGTGTGGACCGTGCGAGGTCGCGTGCGCGTCGGGAGATCGTCTCGTCGGCCATGGGAGCTCCTCGCTCGGGCGACGTGTCGTGGGGAACGGCGATTCCACGCTAGCACCGGGACCGTCGGCGGTCCCGGTGGGCCCCGCTGCCTCGGAGGGCCCGACGGCGCCGCTCGCCCTCGGCGGGGCGGGCCCGCCGCGGAGACCCGCAGTGGGCGACCTCACTCCGGTTCCTGACGGCCCGACACGTTAGGATGGTCCGTCTGTCCGACTTCGTAGTTGGGGCGGTCGAACGGTCTGCGGCATCTCGCGACACGTCTCGATCCGGGCTGGAAACCCCACGATCCCGCTACGTCCGAAGGTCGGTCCATGCCTGTCTCCACCCCCTCCCCCTCTGCGCCCTCGGCACAGGTGGTCCCTCCCTCGGCCGAGGTCCACGGCCCCGGTCCGGTCGAGCCGGACGCGCCCGCCACGGCCGGCCCCCGTCGCTGGTGGATCCTCGTGATCCTCGCGCTGACCCAGCTCCTCGTCGTGCTCGACGGCACGATCGTCAACATCGCCCTGCCGCAGGCGCAGGCCGAGCTCGGGCTGACCGACACCGAGCGGCAGTGGGTCGTCACGGCCTACGCCCTCGCGTTCGGCGCCCTGCTGCTCCTGGGCGGCCGCATCGCCGACTACTGGGGGCGCAAGCGCACCTACCTGCTGGGCATGGTCGGGTTCGGGGTCGCGTCCCTGCTCGCAGGCCTCGCCCGCAACGGCACGGAGCTCGTCGCGATGCGCGGCCTCCAGGGCGTCTTCGCCGCGCTGCTCGCGCCGGCCGCGCTCGCGCTGCTCACGGTGTCCTTCCCTCGCGGCCGCGAGCGGAACACCGCCTTCGCGGTCTTCGGATCGGTCGCCGGTGTCGGCGCTGCGGTCGGCCTGGTCCTGGGCGGCGCCCTGACGGAGTTCGCCGACTGGCGCTGGTGCCTGTGGGTCAACGTGCCCGTCGTGGTGGTCGCGCTCGTCGCGGGTCAGGTCCTGATCCGTGAGAGCCGGGCCGACGGGGACAACACGTACGACGTCCTGGGCGCGGTCACGGTCGTCCTGGGCCTGGGCGCGCTCGTGTACGGGTTCACGCTCGCCGAGCACAGCTGGGTCGCGCCCGGCACGATCGCCTGCCTCGCCGTGGGCGTCCTGCTCCTGGCGCTCTTCGTGTGGATCGAGTCGCGGGTCGCGCAGCCGCTGCTCCCGCTGCGCGTCCTGACGAACAAGGTCCGCGCGGGGGCGTTCCTCCTGCAGGCGATCTTCGGCGCACTCATGATCGGCGCCCTGCTGTACCTGGCGCTGCACCTGCAGGTCGTCATGGGGCTCTCGCCCCTGCAGGCCGGCCTGGGCACGCTGCCCATGACGATCATGACGCTCGTCCTGGCGCCGGCCGTCACGCAGCTCCTGGCGCGCTTCGGTCCGCGGCCGCTCATGATCGTCGGGCCGCTGGTCGCCGCGGCGGCTCTGCTCTACCTGAGCCGCATCACGGTGGGCGGGACGTACGTGGTCGAGGTCCTGCCCGCCCTGGTCGTGCTGGGTGCGGGCATGGCCCTGGTCCTGGTGCCGCTCCAGAACGTGGCGCTCGCGGGAGTCGAGCCCCACGACGCCGGCGCTGCGAGCGCGACCGTCAACGCCTCGATGCAGATCGGTGGTTCGATCGGGCTGTCCGTCTTCACGACCCTGTACATGGGCGCCGTCGCGGGAGTCGTCGTGACCGACGAGGCGTCCCAGCTCGCGGCGTTCGTCGACGGGTACTCGGCGGCGTTCGTCGCGACGGCCGTGACCATGGTCGTGGGGGCGGTGCTCGCGGCGTGGTTGATCCGTGGCTCCAAGGAGCAGCTCCTGCCGCAGGGCGACCAGGTCGCGGTGCACCTGGGCTGAGCCGCGGGCCCGGCCTGGTCCGGCCGCGGGACTGCTGCCGAGCGTGCACCTCGGGCTGTCGATCGATGCTCGGGACAGCCCGAGGTGCACGCTCGGCGCCCAGGACCAGGACCAGGACCAGGACCAGGACCAGGAGCGGGGCCGGGGCGGGCGTCAGTCCGCGAGCAGCGCCCGGATGTCCCGCTCGGCCTGACCGGGCGACGCCGTCCGGCAGCCCTTGTCGACCCAGCCCTGGATCAGGCGCGGCTCGTCGCGCAGCAGACCCCAGCCGCGGCGCAGCAACGTCAGCGGCGGCTTGCGGGACTCCGCCAGGTCTCGCAGGAGCCGGAACCAGAACGACACGAGCCGCGGCCTGCGCAGGCAGATCGCGTCGGCCAGGATCCCCTCGGCCCGGCACGCCGCGACCAGCTCGGCCGCGAAGATCCCCTCGGCGATCACGATGCGCGACCCGGTCACGTCGAGGTGCGTCGTGCCCGTGCGCCGCGACGTCGGGATGTCGTAGACCGGTACGTCCGACCGGCCCGTCGTGACGAGCGCGAGCAACGCGTCCATGGCGCTCGCCGAGTCCCAGCTCCCGGGCGAGTCCCAGTCGACGATCCCGAAGCGCCGCGGCAGGCCCGGGTGGTCGTGATCGTGGTAGAAGTCGTCGAGCTCCACGACCGGCAGGCCGAGGCGCCGGGTGAGCGACGTCTTCCCCGAACCCGACGGCCCTGTCAGCAGGACGATCCGACGGGGTGGGACACGCGTGCCCTCGGGCAGGTCGAAGAGGCCGTTCGTCACCCGACCATTCTCCCAGCCCGCGGACGCACCCCGGTGCGCGGCGCCGTCGGGCGGGAGCGCGAGGCATCTCCGCAGACCAGAGCGCCAGGTGCGCCGAACCTGAGGACTGCATGGGAGCGCTGCGGGAACCACGTACGTAGCGAACACTGCGGACGCCCCTGATGTGGGCGCGTCGAGGCGCGGCCTACCGTGACGACACACGATGCCGCGGCAACGGTGCCGCAGCCGTGCTGGGGAGGCGGTCGATCATGCAACGAGGCAGACGGTCCGTGAGGCGGTGGCTCGCAGGAGTCGCCGCGACGGCAGTGGTGGCGGTCCCGCTCGTCGCGCAGGTACCCGTGGCGTCCGCGGCCGAGGCGTGCGCGCCCGCGTGGTCGACGTCGTCGGCGTACACGGGCGGGAGCGTCGCGTCGTACAGCGGGTCCAACTACAAGGCGTCCTGGTGGACGCAGGGCGAGACGCCCGGGACGCAGCAGTGGGGCGCATGGAAGATCGTCGGACCCTGCGGGGCCGACCCGACGGGTACGACAGGTGGGACGACGGGCACGACCGGAGGCGACCCGACCGGCGCCGACCCCGGCACCCCCATCTCGACGAACCCCCAGGAGAAGTGCCGCCCCGACGGGCTGGCCGTCAACAAGACCGTCGACGTGCCCTACTGCGACGTGTACGACGAGGCCGGCCGCGAGAAGCTGCCCAACGGGCTCGACCGCCGAGTGATCGGGTACTTCACGTCGTGGCGCACGGGCACGGAGGGAACTCCGTCGTACCTGGCGAGCGACATCCCGTGGACCAAGCTGTCGCACGTCAACTACGCGTTCGCGCACGTCGGACCGGACTCGAAGATCTCCGTCAACGCCGAGTCGGCGACGAGCGAGGCGACCGGCCTGACGTTCGCCGGCGCCGAGAACGCGCTCGACCCGACCGTCCCCTACAAGGGCCACTTCAACCAGCTCACGAAGTTCAAGAAGCAGCACCCGGGTGTGCGCACGCTCGTGTCGGTCGGCGGCTGGGCCGAGACCGGCGGCTACTTCGGGGTCGACGGGAACCGCGTCGCCTCGGGCGGCTTCTACACCCTGGACACGCAGGCCGAGTACGACGCGTTCGCGGCGTCCGCGGTCGCGATGGTGCGGACCTACGGGTTCGACGGGATCGACATCGACTACGAGTACCCGACCTCGAACGTCAAGGCCGGGAACCCCGACGACTTCGCGATCGCCGACGCCAAACGCGGGCAGCTCTGGAAGAACTACGAGCAGCTCATGAAGACCACGCGCGAGGCGCTCGACAAGGCCGCGGCGCAGGACGGCGAGTACTACATGCTGACCATCGCGGCCCCCGCCTCGGGGTGGCTGCTGCGCGGCATGGAGGTCTTCCAGATCATGCCGTACCTCGACTACGTCAACGTGATGTCCTACGACCTGCACGGGACGTGGAACGACTTCGTGGGCGGCAACGGGGCCCTGTTCGACGACGGCAAGGACGGTGAGCTCGCGGCAGCCGGCGTCTACGGGGCGTACGACGGGATCGGGTACCTCAACGCCGACTGGGCCGCGCACTACTTCCGCGGGGCCGTGCAGGCGGGTCGTATCAACATCGGCGTCCCGTTCTACACGCGTGGCTGGGCCAACGTGCAGGGCGGGACCAACGGGCTGTGGGGCAAGGGGGCGCTGCCCGACCAGACCAAGTGCCCGCCGGGCACCGGGCCCTCGCTGGGCGGCACGTCCAAGTGCGGCAACGGTGCGGGCGGGATCGACAACATCTGGTACGACGTCGACAAGGCCGGGCAGAAGATCCCTGCGGGCGGCAACCCGATCTGGCACATGCTCAACCTCCAGAACGGGAAGGTCGGCTCCTACGCGGCGTCCTACGGCGCACCGACCGGTCCGCTGACCGGCACCTACCAGCACAACTTCGACCCCGTCACCAAGACCGAGTGGTGGTGGAACGCGCAGACGAAGTCGTTCATCTCGGGCGACTCCGACCAGGCGATCCAGGCCAAGGCCGACTACGTCGTCGCGGGCGGCTACGGCGGACTCATGATCTGGGAGCTCGCCGGGGACTACGGCCTGGACGCGACGAGCGGCGAGTACGGCATGGGTGACAGCCTCGTGACCAGGATGCACTCGACGTTCTCCACCGCGGCGCCCTACGGTGCCGCCAAGTCGAAGACCGCGACGCCCGCCGAGGCGATCGACCTCGGGGTGTCGTTCTCGGAGTTCGCGCTCGGCGACAACAACTACCCGATCAACCCCCGGGTGACGTTCTCGAACAGGTCGACCGTCGCGATCCCGGCCGGGGCCACCATCTCGTTCGACTTCGCGACCACCACGTCGGCCACGATGGGCGAGCAGAACGGCTGGGGCATCACGACGGTCCCGGGCCACTCGGGCAACAACGTCGGCGGCCTCAAGGGCGACCTGCACTCGGCGACGCTCAAGGTCCCCTCGGGAGGCATCCCCGCAGGCGGGTCGGCCTACACCAAGCTGTCGTGGAGGCTGCCCATGGCGCAGGTCTCGAACGTCCGCGTGACGATCGGGACCACCACCTACGCCACGACCTACGACCACCCGCGCGGGGTCAAGGTCGTCAACCCCGTGGTCTCCGGTGGGACGACGGGCGGGACTCCCGGCGGCACCCCGGGCGGGAGCACCGGCGGTGCCGGGTGCACCGCGGCCGCGTGGGTCTCCGGCACCGCCTACAACGGTGGCGCGCAGGTCACGCACGCGGGTCACCGGTGGTCGGCCCGGTACTGGACGCAGGGGAACACGCCCGTGGCCAGCGACTGGGGCCCGTGGAAGGACGAGGGGGCGTGCTGACCTGACGGGTGCCGGCCGGCCGGTCGCTGCCGAGCAGGGGGGGGGGGGGGGGGGGGGGGGGGGGGGGGGGGGGGGGGGGGGGGGGGGGGGGG
>NZ_JACSPN010000001.1:125617-224713 GCF_015142735.1 Oerskovia douganii
CCCCCCCCCCCCCCCCCCCCCCCCCCCCCCCCCCCCCCCACCCCTGGTCGACCGGCCACGACCTCCTGCTCGGCGCCGGCGGTCGTAGGCTTCCCGGGTGACCTCCGCCGAAGACCTCGCCGCCTCAGCCCTCGACTCGATCCGGTCCTGGGAACCGTTGAGCCCCGCGCAGGGTGCGCTGCGCGAGGAGTACGTGGCGTTCGTCGAGGAGGGCCGGGGCGACGTGATCCTCCGCGGCGGCCCGGAGCACCTCACGGGGAGCTGCTTCGTGCTGACCCCGGACCTGCTGCACGTGCTGCTGTGCTTCCACCGCAAGGGCCAGTTCTGGGTCCAGGTCGGTGGGCACGTCGAGCCGGGCGACCGGAGCCTCGCGGCGGGGGCGTTCCGTGAGGCCCGCGAGGAGAGCGGGATCGAGACGCTCGAGCCCTTCGAGCCCGACGGCGCCCCCGTGGACCTCCACCGCCACGCGCTGTCCTCGCGCTTCGGTACGTGCCTGGTCCACTGGGACGTGGGGTACGTCGCGTTCGCGGACCTCGACGCCCTGCCCGTGGTCAGCGACGAGAGCGAGGCCGTCGCGTGGTTCCGTGTCGACCGGCTCCCGTCCGACACGCCCGAGGACTTCCCCGTGCGGCTCCGCACGGTCCTCGAGGAGATGACCCACCGCCGTCGGGCCTCCGTCTGACGAGGCGCCCCGCACCCATGTGTACGCTTGTACACATGACCTTTCCCGACCCCACCGACCAGCGCCCCATGCGCGAGCGCATGCTCGCCGGCGACCTCTACCTCGCCGACGACCCGCAGATCGCCGCCGACTCCGAGCGCGCCATGGCACTCAGCCACCGTCTGAACACCCTGGACCCGAACGACGGCGCTGCCCGTCGCGAGGTGCTGACCGAGCTGCTCGGCGCGTTCGGCGAGGGCAGCGACATCCGCCCCCCGTTCCGCTGCGACCTGGGCTACCGGACGACGATCGGCGCACGCGTGTTCGTCAACTTCAACCTCGTGTGCCTCGACGTCGCGCCCGTCACGATCGGCGACGACGTGCTGATCGGCCCCAACGTCCAGCTCCTCACCCCCACGCACCCCGTCGAGCCCGGCCCGCGCCGCGACAAGTGGGAGGCCGCGCAGCCCATCACGATCGGTGACAACGTGTGGCTCGGCGGCGGCGTGACCGTGTGCCCGGGGGTCACGATCGGCGAGAACACGGTCGTGGGCGCAGGCTCCGTCGTGACGCGCGACCTGCCCGCGAACGTCGTCGCGGTGGGCAACCCGGCCCGCGTGCTGCGCCACATCGACGAATGACCGGCGTGCGCCGCGTCGACCCCGACCGCAAGGACCGGATCGTCGACGCGGCCCTCGACGTCATCGCCGAGCACGGTGTCGCGGGAGCCACGCACCGGGCGATCGCGGCCGCGGCCGACGTCCCGCTCGGGTCCATGACATACCACTTCGAGAACCTCGACGAGGTGCTGCGGCTCGCGTTCGAACGGCACGCGGTCCAGTCCGCGGCGCGCTTCGAGGCGGCCATGGACGCCGTGCCCGAGGGCGGAGACCCCGTCGAGGCGATCGTCGCGCTCGTGTGCGGCGAGGCGGGCAACTACCAGCGGGACCTGCTGGTCGCGCTCGAGCTCTACGTGCTCGCTGCCCGCAAGCCCGCCTTCCGCACGGTCACGCAGCGGTGGATGGCTGCGAGCAGCGCCGCCCTGCGCCGGCACGTCGACGCGGAGGTCGCGCCCGACGTCGACGCGCTCATCGAAGGGCTGGTGCTGCACGCGGCGCTCTCGACCGGGTCCGACGGCCGACCCCTCGACCGCCCGCTCGACCCCGGCCGCGTGCGCCGCGCGGTGCGGCGCCAGGTGGGATGAGGCCCCGCGCGTCCGGCAGCGAGCGGGTGCCGGCGGACGGGGACCTCAGCCCAGCAGGATCACGTGGAGCGTGCGGGGCCCGTGGACACCCTCGACGCGAGACAGCTCGATGTCGCTCGTCGCGCTCGGCCCCGAGATCCACGTCTGGGGCCGGGTGGGGTGCGCGGCGAGGATCGTCACGGCCTCGGGCAGCGTGTGCACGACGTCCTCGGTCCGCACGACGCACACGTGCAGGTCGGGGACCAGGGTGATCGCGCGGCGCCCCTGGTCGTCCTCGCCGTCCAGGACGATCGTCCCGGTGTCCGCGACGGCCAGCCGCGACGCGGTCAGGACGGCGTCGACGTGGTCGAGCTCGGCCGCGGTCCGGCGGTCCTCGCGCGAGTCGTGCACGACGGCGGTCCCGTCCGCGAGCCCGCTCGTCCAGGTCGTGGGGACCCCAGGGGGCACGACGACGGAGCGCGCGCCCGCGAGCAGCTCGCCCACGGTGCGCGCCAGGTCCTCGGTGGTCGCGGCCCGGTGCACGAGCGCCCGGTAGTCGACCAGCCGGTCGACGAGGACCTCGATCGCCTCGGCGGACCCGGGGGAGTGCTCGCCCGTGGTCCGGTACCCGCGCGAGACGGGGGCCTGCTCGGCCACGGCGTCCCCGAGGTGCGCGCCGTCGTTGATGACGGCCGCGCGCACGCGGGCCAGGATGTCGTCGCGCGCGCTCATCGGGCGTCTCCGGTGGTCTCGGGGTCGGACGCGGTGTGCTCGTCGGCCCACCACTCGCGGAAGCTCTGCTTCGGCAGCACGGGCAGGTCGCGGGCGTCAGTCCACCTCGAGCCGGGGAACGGCAACGACGTGATGCGCCCCGTGCTGCCCCCCAGCACACGGGTCACGCCGCCGGCCTTCTCGGCGAGCTCGAACCGGCCGGGCTTGGCCATGACGAACGACGCGGCCTTCATGGCGGCGCCCCAGGCCGTGGGACGGCCCCGGTCCTGGTCGACGTCGCGTGCCCGCAGGTGCACGAGCAGCGTCGGGATGTCGATCTTCACGGGGCACACGTCGTAGCACGCACCGCACAGCGTCGAGGCGTACGGCAGCGAGTTGTTGGGGTCCGACCTCCCGGTCGACCCCGTGAGCTGGGGCGTGAGGATCGCGCCGATGGGGCCCGGGTAGACGGACCCGTACGCGTGCCCGCCCACGCGCTCGTAGACCGGGCACACGTTGAGGCAGGCGGAGCACCGGATGCAGTGCAGGGCCGCGCGGCCCACGTCGTCGGCCAGGGCCTTGCTGCGCCCGTTGTCGAGCAGGACGAGGTGGAACTCCTGGGGCCCGTCGCCCGGCGTGACGCCCGTCCACAGGGACGTGTACGGGTTCATCCGCTCGCCGGTCGAGGACCGGGGCAGCAGCGCCATGAAGACCTCGAGGTCCTGGTAGGTGGGGATGAGCTTCTCGATGCCCATGACGGTGATGAGGGTCTCGGGGAGCGTGAGGCACATGCGCCCGTTGCCCTCGGACTCGACGACCGCGAGCGTGCCCGTGTCCGCGACCGCGAAGTTCGCGCCGCTGATCGCGACCTTCGCGGAGAGGAACTTGCGGCGCAGGTGCGCGCGCGCCGCCATGGCGAGCTCGCGCGGCGCGTCGGTCAGGTCGGGCGGTGCGTCTCCCATGCGCTCGAGGAAGATCTCACGGATCTCCGAGCGGTTGCGGTGGATCGCGGGCACCAGGATGTGGGACGGCATGTCGTCCGCGAGCTGCACGATGAGCTCGGCGAGGTCCGTCTCGAACGCCGCGATGCCCTCCTCGGCGAGGGCCTCGTTGAGGCCGATCTCCTGGGTGACCATCGACTTGACCTTGACGACCTCGGTCTCGCCAGTGGCCTTGACCAGGTCCGTCACGATCCGGTTGGCCTCGGCCGCGTCCCGGGCCCAGTGCACGACGCCGCCGCGCGCGGTCACGTTGCGCTCGAGCTCCTCGAGGAGCTGCGGGAGGTCGCTCATCACGTGGGCCTTGATGGTCGAGCCCGCGTCGCGGAGCTCCTCCCAGTCGGGCACCTCGCCGACGACCGCAGCCCGCTTGGCGCGGATGGTCGAGGTCGCGTGGGCCAGGTTGCGCCGCAGCTGCGTGTTCTGCAGGGCCTGCCTGGCGGCCTCGGGGAAGGTCTCGCCCCAGCGCAGCGGGGCGTCGGGGTGGGGCACGTCGGTGGCCCAGCCGGGGCCCACGGTGGTGCCGGGCGTGCCCGGGGGCGCGCCGCCGTCGGGCAGGGACTTGGCGCCTCGGCGGGTGGGGAAGCCCAGGAAGGTGCTCATCGCGCGGCCTCCGTCTCGTCGTCGGAGCGTGCCGGCTCG
Source organism: Oerskovia douganii (assembly GCF_015142735.1). Classification (GTDB taxonomy): domain Bacteria; phylum Actinomycetota; class Actinomycetes; order Actinomycetales; family Cellulomonadaceae; genus Oerskovia; species Oerskovia douganii. Next base: position 129,813 of record NZ_JACSPN010000001.1, read on the forward strand.
AACGTCGGTGCGTCCTGCGTCGAGGCGAGGATCTCCGCGAGGTGCATGGTCCGCACGCCGGTGCGCAGCTTGGAGAGCCCGCCGCCGATGTGCATGAGGCACGAGTAGTCGCCCGCCGTGAGGACCTCGGCACCGGTCGACTTCACGTTGGTCATCTTGTCGCCGAGCATCGCGGTCGACGTCTCGGAGTTCTTGAGCGCGAACGTCCCGCCGAACCCGCAGCAGCTCTCGGCTCCGGGGAGCTCGACGAGGTCGATCCCCTCGACGGCCCGCAGGAGCCGGAGGGGCTTGTCGCCCACGCGGATCATGCGCAGCGAGTGGCACGTCGGGTGGTAGGTGACGCGGTGCGGGAAGTGCGCCCCGACGTCGGTCAGGCCCAGCACGTCGACGAGCAGCTCGGACAGCTCGTAGGTCTTGGCCGCGAGGGCCTCGGCGGTCGCTCCGAGCCTCTCCTGCCCCGCGCGACGGCACACCATGGCCTGCTGGTGGCGGATGGACCCGGTGCACGAGCCCGACGGCACGACGATCGCGTCCCACTCGCCGTCGAGCGCGGGGGCGAACGTCTCGACGTGGTTCCTGATGACGGGCACGGCCTCGTCGAAGTAGCCCGTGTTGACGTGCATCTGCCCGCAGCACGTCTGCTGCTCGGGGAAGTACACCTGGTGGCCGAGGCGTTCGAGGAGCCGGACGGTGGCCTGGGGGGCCTGGGGGAACATCGCGTCGGCGATGCAGGTGGCGGCGAGGGCGATGCGCACTGGGGGACTCCAGCCGGGCAGGGGGCGGTGGGATTCAGTCTGGTCCCGGCGGGCGGCGAGTGCCTGTCGGGGCATCGCGCGGGCGGGCCCTGGGTTCTGCTCAGCGATGAGCCGACTGTGGTCTGACCACACGGTGTCCGAGCCACTGTAGACCATCGAGCGGCTGTGGTCGGACCACATGGCCACGGTGCGTCAGATCGGGGCGGCCTCGCGGTCGCACCCGTTCCGACCGGCCCGCCCGGCACTACGCTGACCCCGTGCGCACCCACGAGATCGTCCTCGCCCGGATCGAGGCGGACCTGACCGCCGGCCGCTGGGGCCTCGGCGAACGCCTCCCGGCCGAGCGCGCGCTCGCCGAGGAGCTCGGCGTCTCGCGCCCGTCGGTCCGTGAGGCGCTGCGGGTCCTGGAGGCCATGGGCATCGTCCGCACCGCGGTGGGTTCCGGGCCCGACGCCGGCGCGACCGTGATCGACCGGCCCGCCGCAGGCCTGGGTGCGGCCGTGCGGCTGCACGTCGCGTCCGGGACGCTCGTGGTCGGCGACGTCGTCGAGACCCGGGTGCTGCTGGAGACCTGGGCGGTCGGACGGGCCGCCACGACCGCCGCCGGAGCCGGGCTCACGGAGGCCGTCGCGCTGCTCGACGCCATGGAGGACCCGGCGCTCGACGCGGCCGGGTTCCGTGAGCTCGACGCCGCGTTCCACGTCGAGCTCGTCCGGCTCGCGGGGAACACGCTGGTCGAGGCCGTCATGACCGGGCTCCGCGGGGCGATCGAGTCCTACGTCGAGGCCGGGACGGACCGGCTCGAGGACTGGCCCCGTACCGCCGTGCGGCTGCGCGCCGAGCACCGGGCGATCCTCGACGCGGTCGCACGCGGCGACGGCCCGGGGGCCGAGGCGGCGGTGCGTGAGCACATCGAGGGCTTCTACCGGGAGGCGGGGCTGTGAGCATCGACCACCTGGACGTCCTCGCCGCGGCCCAGCGCATCGCGGGCCAGGTGCGCCCCGTCACGCTCGCGCCCCTGGACCCGGGGGCGCTGGGGGCGGCCACGGGGGTGTTCGCGCTCGAGCTCATGCAGCACACCGGCTCGTTCAAGGCGCGGGGGGCCCTCAACTTCGTCGGGGCGCACCTGGAGGCGGGCACGCTGCCCGAGTCCGGGGTCGTGATCGCGTCGGGCGGCAACGCGGGCATGGCGAACGCGTGGGCCGCGCGGGCGCACGGGGTCCGCGCGACCGTGTTCGTGCCCGTGACCGCCCCGGCGGTCAAGGTCGCTCGGCTGCGCACGCTGGGCGCAGAGGTCCACCAGGTCGGTGCCGAGTACGCCGAGGCGCTCGACGCCGCGCAGCGCTTCGCGTCCCGGACGGGGGCCCTGTCCTCGCACGCCTACGACGACCCGTTGATCGCGGCGGGGGCGGGCACGCTCCTGGAGGAGATCGTCGCGGCCCGCCCGGACGTCGGCACGGTCGTGGTGGCGGTGGGCGGCGGCGGGCTGTTCAGCGGCGTGGCGGCAGCGGCGCGCCCGCGAGGGATCCGGGTCGTGGCGGTCGAGCCCGACGGGGCGCAGGCGATGCACGCGGCGCTCGACGCGGGCCGTGTGGTCGACGTGCCCGTCGCGTCGGTCGCGGCCGACTCGCTCGGTGCGCGTCGGACGTCCGAGACGGCGCTGCGCCTCGCGCAGCACGCCGACGTGCGCTCGGTCCTGGTGACCGACGCCGCGATCGTGGCCGCGCGTCGGCACCTGTGGGACGAGCGGCGGCTCGCCGTCGAGCACGGGGCCGCCGCGGCGCTCGCGGCCCTCGAGTCGCGAGCCTACGTGCCGGAGCCCGGCGAGAAGATCGCGATCGTGCTGTGCGGGGCGAACACGGACCCGGCGGACCTCGCACGCTGAGCGGTCGTCGGGGCGGGCGGCCGCCCGCCCCGAGCGCTCGTGACAGCCCGGCGCCCGACGGCCCGGCACCCGACGGCGCAGCGCACCGACGAGGGTCGGCGCGGCGGGATCAGGCTGCGCCGCCGGTGGCGGGGAGCGAGTCGTCGGCCCAGGTCTGCGGGGTGCCGATCCGCCACAGCGGTCGGACCGTCGCGATCGCGCCGACGGTCCCGGCGAGCAGCCCGGCGAGCACGACGAGCGCCGTGCCGATCCCGTAGCGCTCCAGCAGACCGGCCCCCACGAGCGGGATCAGCGGCCCCGCGACGAGTCCGGTCAGGCCCATGATCGACGCGAGGCGCCCCTGCATCTCGTGCGGGGTGATCGCTGCGGCGTAGCCGGCCAGGCCGGCGTTGACGGCGGGGACCAGGAGGACGGCGACGGGGAGCGTCGCGACGTAGACCGCGTAGGTCTGCGCGGTGGCCATGACGACCGCGCCGACCGCGAGCAGGGTGAGGGCCGCGACCGTGAGGGCGCCCGCGCGGACGCGCGCCACGAGCTGTGGTGCGAGCACGGCGCCGACGAGGACGCCTGCGCCGACGGAGAGGTCGACGACCCCGATGAGGACGGGGGCGACCCCGGTCCGGACGAGCTCGAGGTTGATCCCGACGAGGAGCCCCCCGAACGCGATGTTGATGACGACGAAGAGTCCCAGGAGGGCCCGGAAGACGGGGACCGACCAGACGAAGCGCAGCCCTTGGCGCAGGGCCTCGACGGGGCGGGTCGCGCGCGCCGCGGCCGTGTCCCTGTTGAGAGGCTCGCGCACCGCCCAGGTGCAGACCGCGGTCGCCGCCGACCCGACCGCGGCCGCGGCGAGCGGGACGGCGTGCCCGATCGCGAAGAGCAGGCCGCCGACCGGCCCGGCGAGCAGGCTCGCGACGGCGTCGCGTCCCTGGGAGGCGGCGAGCGCGGTGGGGAGCTGCGGGGGCGGGACGACGGACCGGAAGGCCCCGCTCGTCGCGGGATCGACGAACGCCCCCACGACGGATGCGCCGAACAGCACGAGGGCGAGGTGCCAGGCGGTGAGGGACCCGAGCGCGGCGGCGACGCCTGCCGTGACCCAGAGCGCTGCACCTACGGTGCTCGCCCCGACGACCAGGCGTCGACGGTCGACGCGGTCCGCGACGACCCCGGCCGGGAGCGTCGTGAGCAGCGCGCCGACCTGGCCCACGGCCGCGACGAGACCGGCCTGGAGGACCGACCCGGTCAGCGAGTACGCCACGAGCGGGACCGCGAAGAGGGCGAGGCCGGCGCCGAGCGACTCGGTCGTCAGCCCCGTCATGAGGAGCATGTAGGAGCGGTTGCGGAGCAGGCTCGGCACGGCCGGCACGGCTGGCACGGCCGGCACGGCGGACGCCTGTGCCGCCCCGGGCGGCGCGGGCTCGTCGCCCGGAGCGTCGCGGGGCGGGGGTGGCGTGCTCTGGGCGGTCGACATGCGGCACACGCTAATCCCGCAACATCCAATGCGCAATAGTCATTGCGCAATCTGTCGTGCGGATGAGCGTCGCGTTGCTAGCCTCGACCCATGCTCGAGACCTTCCGTGTCCAGGACCCCGCGGCGCTCCGGGCCATCGCCCACCCGACGAGGCAGCGGATCCTCACCGAGCTCGCGGTCCTCGGGCACGCCCGTGCCGCGGACCTGGCACAGGTCATCGGCGAGCCCGCGAACTCCGTCAGCTTCCACCTGCGGGTCCTGGCCAGGGCCGGGATGATCGTCGAGGCGCCGGAGCAGGCGCGCGACCGGCGGGACCGGGTGTGGACCAACGTCGCCGAGAGCTACGTCGTCGACCCCGGGTCTCCCGAGGTCGTCCGCGAGGTGGTGCGCCCCGCGCTGAGGTGGGCCGAGCGGTTGTTCGCGGAGGCGAACAGCGCGGGGGCCCGGCACGAGGACCGGCTGTTCGCCATCAGCGCCCTCGTCCTGACGCCCCAGCAGGCCGCGGAGATGACCCAGGAGGTCACGGAGCTGCTCGAGCGCTGGGCGCACCGCGCGCTCACCGAGGCCCAGGACGACCCCGACCCCGCGCGGCGCGCGTACCAGGCCCTGACGGTGCTCGCGCCCCGCGCGGAGAAGCGCGATCCGGACGACGACCCGCCCGCCGTCGGGCAGGGCTAGCCTCCGCGCCGCGACGGCGGCGGGTCGCCCTGGTGTTGCGCCTCGGGGTGGCCCCTCCCACGCTGGAGGGACGTCGGTCGGCACACGCCAGGAGGAGACCAGCGATGAGCGACACCGCGCAGTCCTCGACCCAGGGGGCCGACCAGCCCGAGCTGGTCCTCTCCCAGGGCACCGTCTACGTCATCTTCAGCGCGCTGCTGGCCGCGATGTTCCTGTCCGCGCTGGACCAGTCCGTCGTCGGCACGGCTCTGCCCACGATCGTGGGAGACCTCGGCGCGGCCCAGGACGAGGGCTGGATCATCACGGCCTACCTCCTCGCGATCGCGATCGTGATGCCGATCTACGGCAAGGTCGGCGACCTGCGCGGACGGCGCCTGCCGTTCCTCGTCGCGATCGCGATCTTCGTGGTCGGCTCGACCGGCTCGGCCCTGTCGTCGTCGTTCGTCGAGCTCGTGGTGTGGCGCTCGGTCCAGGGCCTGGGGGCGGGCGGTCTGGTGATCCTGAGCCAGGCGATCATCGCCGACATCGTCTCGGCACGGGACCGCGGCCGCTACATGGGGCCCATGGGGGCGGTGTTCGGCATCGCGACGGTCGCCGGGCCCCTGCTCGGCGGGTGGTTCACCGAGGGGCCCGGGTGGCGCTGGTGCTTCTGGCTCAACGTGCCGATCGGGTTGGCCGCGCTCGCGATCGCGTACTTCAAGCTCCGGCTCCCGTCGCGCACCCCGAGCACGCGGTTCGACGTCGGCGGCGCCGTCCTGATGGCCGTCACGACCGCGGGCATCGTGCTCCTCACGAGCTGGCGGACGATCTCGAGCGACCGGACGTACGACTGGAGCAGCCCGGGCCTCCTCGGTCTGGTGGCCGTCACGGTGCTCGCGCTGGTCGCATTCCTCGTCGTCGAGACCCGGGTCGCCGATCCCCTCATCCCGCTGCACCTGTTCAGGAGCCCCACGTTCTCGGTGTCGGTGTCGATCGCCCTGGTGCTGGGCATGACGATGTTCGCCGCGTTGTCGTTCCTGCCGACGTTCCTGCAGATGGCGCAGGGGTACAGCGCCACGGAGGCGGGGCTGCTGATGCTGCCCATGACGATCGGGCTCATGATCACGGCGATCGGCTCGGGCCTGCTGATCGCCCGCACGGGTCGGTACAAGATCTACCCGATCCTCGGGATGGGGATCGCGACGGTCGGGCTGGTCCTGCTGACGCAGCTCACGGCCGACATGTCCATGGTGACGTTCGGCGCCATGATCTTCGTGCTCGGGTTCGGCCTCGGGCTGGTCATGCAGACCATCGTGATCGCGGTCCAGAACTCGGTCGCCCCGGAGATGGTCGGTGTGGCGACCTCGACCAACAACTTCCTGCGGGAGATCGGTGCGGCGGTCGGCACCAGCCTGTTCTCGACCGTGTTCACCACGAACCTCACGTCCAGGCTGTCCGAGGCGACCAAGGGGATCCCGCCGAGCGACGTCCCCGAGGGCTTCGGTGCGAACTCCCTCACGCCGGAAGCGGTCAAGGACCTGCCCGCGCAGCTGCACGACCTCGTCGTCACGGCCTACACCGAGGCGCTCGCCCCCGCGTTCTGGTACCTGGTGCCGCTGGGCGTGCTGGGCTTCGTCATCGCGTTCTTCATGAGGGAGGTCAAGCTCTCCGACCAGGCCGGCCTCGTCGCGCGGGGAGCCGCGGTCGCGAGGTGAGCCCGGCCTCGTGACGGGCCTCGCCGGTCACCCGGAGGCCTGGCCGCCCGGTGTCCCGGACGCCCGACGCCCGACGCCGGAGCGCACCTGGGAGGCCCGGGTGCGCTCCGGCGTCGGGCGCCTCTCAGTGGGGGTAGCGGTTCACCCCCGGGAAGGCCCCCGCGTTCGGGGGGAGGGCGGCGATCGCGGCCACCTGCGCCGCGGGGGTCTGCATGGCCCAGTTCGCCCACCCCGGGATGTACGAGTTGCCGGCCACGACGGCGCCGGCGGGGGTGAAGTGGATGTGGCCCACGACGCAGAGCGTCATGCCGCCGAACGGCACGAACGTGTATGCGTAGCGGGTCACGCCCGCGGCCGCCGTGGTGACGTACACGGGGGCTGCGAAGTTCGCGGCGTGGACCAGGTTGGTCGCGTCGGCGTTCGTGAACGGGACGGGAAAGCCGTTGACGCACTTGATGGGATCCCAGGGCATGGTTCTCTCCTTCGGTCGGGTCGATCGGGTGGTCGGGACGGGGTGGTTCGTGCTGAGGTGCGGACGTGCGTGGTCAGCCGACCGCGCCGGTGCCGCGCTCGACCGCGCGCGTGGCGCCCGGCCACACCCCGTAGAGGTCGATGACGATCTGGCCGTTCGGGAACTGCCCCACGGGCGACGGCCAGTTGAACCGGTGCTTCTCGTCGTCGAACATCCCCTTGAAGGCCAGGTCGAGCTGGAGGCCCGTCGCGTTCACCGGGATGGGGTTCATCGCGGTCGCCCGCCCGCCGGAGACCGACGCGCTCGACGAGTGCTGGACGCCGTCGACCGTGTAGGTGGCCGTGGCGTCGACGATGTACGTCCCGCTGTGCGAGTCGTCGAGCAGGATCGAGATCCCCGAGAGGTTGTTGACCCACCCCAGCACCGGGGTCTGCCCCACGAACGACGCGAACTGGTACGCGACGGGCATCAGGGTGGTCGCGACGACGTTCGGGTCCGCCGGCCACAGGTGCTGCTCGAACGAGCTGCTGGACTTCGTCTGCGCGTAGGAGCCCTTCGCGTCGCCGCCCGCGTTGCCCGCCATGGCGTTGGTGGCGCCGACCGACCCCGTGATCGAGAACGACGAGTTCGAGGACTGGGCTCCCAGGTTGAGCCCGCTCACGGCCATGAGGGCCTGCGTGATGATGCCGAACCCCTGCGTGATCTGCCCGTTCTGGTACATCCCCGCGCTCTTGGCCTGCGCGACGAGCCAGTCGCGGTGCGAGTCGATCTGGCTCAGGGGCGACGCGAGGTAGGACTGGTTGGCGAGCAGGAACGTCGAGCTCAGCGAGCCCTCGTGCCCGAACTTCCAGGTCAGCTCGAGACCGGCGTCGACCTTGGTCCCGGTGTCGGGGTCGACGACCGAGCCGTTGAGGTTGACGGCCGCGGAGGACGTCGAGACGTCCGACGACTGGACCTTCCACTCGTTGGACGGCGACGTCGTGGTCGCGACGTCCGCGTCCGGGAGCGTCGAGACGTACTGGAAGGCGCCGGTCGTCGGGGTGACGATGCCGACGGCCCCCGCCGCGACGTGCGCGTCCAGGCTCCAGTTGCCCCAGTAGGACGGTTGGGTGTTGCGCAGCATCTGGGTGAATCCCAGGTTCCAGTTGGTGCTCATCAGGTCCTCCATCGCATCGCAGGACGGCGCCGGGCGGCGCCGAGAACCTCCTCATCGGAGCAGGGCCGGCGCACCGGGCGGCACGGTCCGGCGTCGCCCGCACGCCGCGTGCGGCAGGCGTCGCCGCACGCTCGAGGGGCTGCGACGACGGGGCGCGTCGCCGCACCGCACGGCGGTGTCCCGGGCGCGCACGGGTGCTCGCCGCGGGCCGCGTCGCCATCCGTCGCGCCGCCGCGGGGACCCGTGCGGACGTGCCGGCCCGCCGCGTCGGACCGGCCGGCGCCCCCGTCCGTGCGTCGTCCTGGCGCACCGCGGCGGACGGGCCGGTGGGTCGGTCGAGCGGCCGGCGAGGCCCCGCACCGACGGCCGTGCGGGGCGCGGCGGGCGCGGGAGCCCTCGGGCCGTGACACACCCGCACGGCCGGATTCAGAGAGAATGTCCCTCGTGCGCGCCCTACCATGCGTCTATGAGTCCTGAGCCCGCTCGCGACCATGCTGTCCCCCCGAAGATCGGGGCCGAGTGAGTCCGGCGGACTCCCAGCGCGTGCGGCGCGAGCTGCGGGTGATCGGACCGTTCCAGGTGCGCGTGGACGGGCAGGTGCGCCCCATGCCGCACAGCGCGGAGCGGGTGCTCGCCGTCGTGGCGCTCGTGGGTCCGCTCGCCCGGTCGCGGGCCGCCGCCCTGCTGTGGCCCGACGCGAACCCGTCGCGCGCCGGTGCCAACCTCCGCGCTGCGCTGTCCCGCCTGGGCGACGTCGCCGAGGGGTTCGTCCACGTGTCCGGCGAGGTGCTCGCGCTCGCGGAGGAGGCGTCGCTCGACCTCGAGGCCGCGTTCGCGTGGATCAACGCGACCATCTACGACGACGTCCTGCCGGTGGCGGGCGCACCGCCCGCGTGGATCGGCCGGACCCTGCTCCCCGGGTGGGAGGACGGGTGGCTCACGGGCCCCAACGAGCGGTTGCAGATGCTCGAGGCACAGGCGCTCGAGAGCGCCGCGGAGCGGCTCCTCGCCGCGGGGCACCCGGACGGGGCGCTGCCCTACGCCCTGTCCGCGGTCGAGGTGCAGCCGTGGTCGGAGAGCGCCAACCGGCTCACGATCGAGATCCACGCCCGCAGGGGCGACCCGAGCAACGCCCTGCGGCACTACCGCCGCTTCCGCCACGCGCTCGGGCAGGAGCTCGGCGTCGAGCCCGGCCCCGACATCCGGGCGGCGATCCGGCAGCTCTACCCGTTCGGCAACCCGCTGGTCGACCCGGTCGACCCCGCCGACCCGCAGGCGGCGCGCAGCTGACCCGCCTGCCCCGGGGCGCCCGGACGCCCGACGGCGGAGCACACCCGGGGACGCGGGTGCGCTCCGCCGTCGGGCAGGGGGAGCGGGCGGCTACTGGCCGAAGATCTCGTCCTCGAGCAGGACCACGCCCTCGAGACGGTTGCGCACCGACGTGACGCGCCAACGGTCCGGGAAGAGGGCCAGGTACTCGCCGTCCTCGCGCTGCAGGACCTCGACACCGGGCTGCTCGTTGAGCTTCGCGACCCAGTCCTTCGTGGTGCGCAGCGCCATGGAGTAGCCCAGGCGGTCGAGCGTCACGGGGGCGTTGAACTCGGTCGCCATGCGGTGCTCGGCGACCTCGAACTGCATGGGGCCCACGACGGCCAGGACCGGCGCCTGGTCGCCACGCAGGTCCGAGCGCAGGACCTGGACGACACCCTCCGCGCCGAGCTGCATGACGCCGCGCTGGAACTGCTTGTAGCGCGAGACGTCCTTGGCGCGCATGACCGCGAAGTGCTCGGGCGCGAACGTCGGCAGCGGCGGGAACTCGACCTTCTTGTCCAGGTAGAGCGTGTCGCCCACGCGCAGGCCCGCAGCGTTGACGAGGCCCACGACGTCGCCCGGGTACGCGGTGTCGACGATCGTGCGCTCGCGGCCGAACACCTGCTGCGCGTACTTCGTCGCGAACGGCTTGCCCGTGCGTGCCGAGCTCACGACCATGCCGCGCTCGAACACGCCCGAGCAGATGCGCGCGAACGCGAGCCGGTCGCGGTGCGCGGTGTCCATCCCGGCCTGCATCTTGAACACGAACGCGCTGAAGGGCGCCTCGACGGGGCGCGTGTCGCCCGTGACGGTCTCGCGCGGCGACGGGGAAGGGGCGATGTCCACCAGGACGTCGAGCAGCGCGTGGACGCCGAAGTTCTGCACGGCGGACCCGAACAGCACGGGCGTCGTCTGCCCGGCCAGGAACGACTCCTGGTCGTGGTCGCCGTTGGTGTCGGCGAGCAGCTCGGCCTCCTCGGTCGCGGTCGTCCACGCGTCCCCCTCGCGTGCCAGGGCCGCGTCGGGGTCCATGACCTCCTCGGGGGCGATCGTGGTGCCGCCCGCCGTGCGCGTGTAGTGCACGTACTGCCCCGTGCGGCGGTCCAGGACGCCCCGGAAGTCGCCGCCGACGCCCACGGGCCACGTGAGCGGGGTGGGGACCAGGCCCGTGCGCTCCTGGATCTCGTCCATGAGCTCGAGCGCGTCCTTGCCCGGGCGGTCCCACTTGTTGATGACCGTGATGAGGGGGATGCCGCGGTGCTTGCAGACCGCGAAGAGCTTCATGGTCTGGACCTCGAGGCCCTTGGCCGCGTCGACCAGCATCACGGCGGCGTCGACCGCGGACAGCACGCGGTACGTGTCCTCGGAGAAGTCGGCGTGCCCCGGGGTGTCGACCAGGTTGATCATGGCGTCGCGGTAGGTGAACTGCAGGGCGGCGGACGTGATCGAGATCCCGCGGTCCTGCTCCATGTCCATCCAGTCGGACACCGTGCGCTTGCCCGCCTTGCCGTCGGCGCGGCCCGCCTCGCGGATCGCGTTCGCGTGCAGGGCGAGCGCCTCGGTGAGCGTCGACTTCCCGGCGTCCGGGTGGCTGATGACGGCGAACGAGCGGCGGCGCGACGCCTCCGCGAGGACGGTCGCCTGCTCCTTCGCCGCGCTGCCCGGCGAGCCGGACGCGCCCGCCGGCGAGGCGGGGGCGGTGGTGCTGGAGGTCGTGGTGGGCTGGTCCGCTGAGGGCACTGGAACGTCCTGTGGCTTCCTGCAGTTTCCTGCACGATCGAGGTCAAGGGGGCGGGGCGCATCCGCGCGGGACGCAGCACCCAGCTCTCCATTCTCCCGCGAGATCGAGGCGACGATGACCACTCACCCGGGTGCCGGGTCTCCCCGGCTCAGCCGGATCTCCTCGAGGTCGAGCCGCGCCTGCACCTGCCGCAGGACCGTGTCGTCGATCGCGCGCTGGTCGCGCAGGCGCACGACCGTCTCGCGCTTGCGGGCCAGGAGCGCGAGGCGCAGCTCGGTGTACTCGTCGTCGAGACGCAGCACCGCGGGGTCGTCGCCCTCTGCGCCCTCGGTGCTCCGGGCCCGCAGCAGCGTGAGGTGCTCCTCGTACTCCCCGCGCAACCGGTCGACCACGGACGGGTCGGTCCCGAGCGTCGCGGCCACGTCGGGGAGCGCGTCGAGCGCCTCCTGGGCGGCCGTCTCGTCGGCGAGGCGACGCTCGGAGGCGAGGCCGTCGTCGTCGGGCAGGCGCGCCCACCGGATGGTGGGGGCCAGCAGCAGGCCCTGGACCACGAGCGTCGTCGCGACCACGCCGCTCGTGATGAACACGATGAGGTCGCGGTCGGGGAAGGGTGCGCCCGAGCTCAGCGTGGTGGGCACGGCGAGCGCAGCGGCCAGCGACACCGCGCCCCGGAAGCCCGCGACCGTGCTCACCGCGCGGGCCCGGTTCGTGACGCGCCGCGCACGCTGGGAGGGACGGCGGTCCACCAGGCGGATCGTGTACGCCGAGACCACGAGGAACACGAACCGCACCGCGAGGATGACCCCGCACACGACCACGACCCCCACGACCGCCGTCACCAGGTCCTCGGAGACCAGGTTGCGGACCGCGGACTGCGCCTCGAGGCCCACGAGCACGAACAGCGACGCGTTGATGAGGTACGTCGAGACGGACCAGAACGCGACGGTCTGCTGCCGCGTGGCCGCGCGCCCGATGCGCGGCCCGACCTGGCTCATGACGAGCCCGCACACGACCACGGCGAGCACCCCGGACGCCTCGATCAGCTCGGCGAGCAGGTACGCCGTGAACGGGATGAGCAGGACGACGACGTTGCCCAGCAGCGGGTCGTCGATGCGGCGCCTGGCCTGGACGGCGAGCCACGCGACGAGCAGACCCACCACGATCCCGCCGCCGTACGCGAGCACGAACAGCCATGTCACGTGTCCCGCGCCGAGGGTCTCCTCGCCCACGGTCACGCCCACCGCGACGCCGTAGAGCACGAGCGCGGTGCCGTCGTTGACGAGGCTCTCGGCCCGCAGGACCGTGACCGTGCGCCGGGGCAGGGCGCGCGCGAGGACCCCGACGGCGGTCGCGTCCGTCGGCGCCACCGCCGCGCCCAGGACCCACGCGGGCCCCCACGGCAGGCCCAGGGCGTGGGCGGCGGTCGCGACGGCCGCCGCGGTCACGACGACGAGGAGGGTGCTCGTCAGGACGATCCCGCGCAGCGCCGCGCGGATCTCCCGCAGCGAGATGGTGATGGCCTCCCAGTAGAGGAGCACCGGGAGGAACACGAGCAGCATGAGCTCGGGCGGCAGGTGCACCTGACGCAGCGCGGGCACGAACCCGAGCACGATCCCCGCGACGAGCAGCAGGATCGGGGGCGCGACGCGGGCGCGGCGCGCGAGGACCCCGCACACGACGACGACCGTTCCGAGGACCACGACGAGCTCGAGACCGATCACGGCTTCCTCCTCGCGGTCACCGCCCGCCGCAGGAGCGCATGGCACCGATCATCCGGCACCGTGCGGGTCCGCGCACGCGTCAGCGCTCGACGATGGTCGTCACGACGTCCGTCACGGTCGGCCGTCGCGGCACCGAGCCGAACCCGAACCGGACGGGCGGGTCGACGTCGCGCAGGTCTCCCAGCGGGTCGCCCGCCCACGAGGCCCGTGCGGCCGTGATCCGGTGCACGTCCGTCGCGCCGTAGTGCTCGACGCGTCCCGGCCCCGCGCTCCCGCGCGTCCGGACCCCGCGGAGCAGGACCCTGGCGACGGGGTCCGTGAGGACGGTGGCGTGCCGGGAGGTGGCGACCGGCCGGGGCAGTCCGCGCAGCAGGCGGCCGAGCGCCGTACGGCGCCCCACGTCGACCCACGCCTCGAGCGGCCCGGCGACCACGTGCCACCCGTCGGACACGGCGACCGGGCACACCTCGACCCGGTCGAACCGGTAGGTCGCCGCGACGAGGTCCGCGACGTGGTGCGACGGGGCGAGGAGGACGCGCTCGCCGTCGGGCCGCTCGACCATGACGTCGGCGAACGACCCGAACGGGGACACGTCCCACCTGCCGACGACCACACGCGTCCCGGACGCGGTGCCCCACCCGGCGATGCGACCGTGGAACCGCAGGACGCTCGACACCCGGGCAGCCTAGATCGTCGGGGAGAACCCGGTCGAGAAGAACGCCGCGACGACCGCCGCGCAGGTCACGACCGCGTACGTCGCGAACAGCAGGCGCTCGGCCCCGGGCCGGCTCGCCCATGCCTGGCGTCGCGCGACGAGCAGCAGGGCCAGCCCCAGCGCGACCACACCCGCCGACGCCAGCGCCGCGCCCACCCGGACGCCCTGCGCCGGGCAGGGAGGAGTCGCGACGACGGAGCCGCCCGCCCCACCCCCTGCCGCTGCGCACACGACCTCGAGCGTCGCGCTCCAGGCCAGCGCCACGCACGCCGCGGCGGCCAGCAGCACCGCACGCCGGACCGGGTGGACCGAGGCAGGGGCGCGTCGTGCCTCGGGGGCCGTGGAGCTCTCGTCGTCGAGCATCGCAGCAGTCTGCCAAGCCCCGCCGGATCCCGCCAGACCCGCACCGGTTTCTCCCAGGCCCTGGTCCGGGGCGAAGATCTACCCGTGCACCGCAGCCACCCCGACACCGACGTCCCCGCCCCCGCCGACCCCGGCGCGACCCCGACCACGGGCCGCACGGGCCACAACGCCTGGAGGCTGTACAGGACGGCGACCCCGTCCCCCGCCCACGACGCCCCGCAGCCCCCGCCCGTCCTGCTCCTGCACGGCGTGACCGACTCGGGGGAGTGCTGGCCCGGCACGGTCCGCCACCTCGTGCGCTCGCGCGACGTCCTCGCGCTCGACGCCCGGGGTCACGGCGGCTCCGACGTGCCCGACGAGCCGTTCACGCTCGCGGCGCTCGCGGACGACGCGGCCCGCACGGTGCGGGAGGTCCTCGGGCGCCCGGTGGTCGTCGTCGGGCACTCGATGGGCGGCCTCACCGCGCAGGAGCTCGCGCTGCGGCACCCGGACCTGGTCCTGGGCCTGGTCCTCGAGGACCCGGCGTGGGGCGTCCTCGACGCCGAGCACGACGAGGGCGGGCGCCCCGTGTTCCTCGCGCCGGGCATCGACGCGGCCCGCGGGCGCCCGACGGCGGAGCTCGCCGCCGAGTTCCGCGCCCGCTACCCGCAGTGGTCGCCCGAGGAGTCGGAGCCGTGGGCGCGCGCGCAACAGGCGGTCTCGCCCCGGCTCCTGGAGGTCCCGCACGAGTGGACCGCACGGGACTGGCCGGTCGCGTTCGACGGGGCGGCGCCCGTCGTGGTCGTCGCGGGCGAGGAGGCGCACGGCTCCCTGGTCTCCGACGACGGTGCACGCCGCGCGGCCGACGTCCTGGCGGGCGCGGTCTGGGTCGTGCGGGTCGCGGGAGCCGGGCACAACGTGCGCCGCGACGACCCCGTGACGTTCCTCGGGCTGGTCGACGGGCTGCTCGCCGAGGTCGAGGCGCGCTGACCGGCCGGCGGTCGGCGGGCGACCGGAGGGCGAGCGCCGTGATCGCACGGCGCCCGTTCTCCGACCCCTCGCCTAGGCGAGGACGAGCTTCTCGCCGTCCGCCGCGTGGTCGGCCAGCGCGACGCTGCGGACCGCCGGGTCGTCGTAGGTGTTCCAGTAGTACGTCGTCGTCCTGGACGAGAAGAGCCCGGTGTAGATCGTGATCTCGAACTCGCCGGATCCCATCGCGGCGCAGCCGTCGACCATCGCGACCTGCTGCAGCGTGTGGAACGCCCGGCTGACGTTCTCCTCCTCGGTCCCCTTGGCCGGGTAGTGGGCGTTGACGTAGGCGGCGCGGACGAACCGGGAGGGCGAGTAGTAGTCCCCGGGGATCCCGCGCATGTGCGAACCCGAGCCGAACGGCGTGAGGTGCGCCTTGCCCAGCACGGTCTCCTGAGGGAACTCGGGGGAGGCGTTGAGGTAGTTGCGCAGGTTCTCGTGGTGCCAGGCGAACCCGGGCTGGTTCGTCAGGACGTCGACGTCGTCGTCGAAGACGTGCAGGCCGTCGCTCGTGTGCTCCACGACGATCGCCCGGTCGGCGTCGGCGATGACCCAGTGCAGCAACGAGCTCGGGTACTTGTCGTTGATCGGCTTGTCGACGATCACGACGTCCTTGAGCGCGGCCTCCACCTCGTCCACGCTCGCGAACTGCGAGCACACCCACAGCGGGAACTCGTACGCGGCGACGTTGACCGCGCCGTCCACGGGACCCGGGGCGTACGCCGCGTACCCGGGGAAGTTGAGCCCGGCGACGGCCAGGCCCGCGTCGTTGCCCGCGTCGAAGTAGAGCGGCGTGTCCTCCTCGACGATGCCCATGCCGATCGTCGCGTGCTCGATGCTGCGCACCGCGCCGAACGGTGACCGCGGCGCGTAGCCCGTGGGGGTGATCACCACCTGCTCCCCGTACCCGCTCGTCCAGTCGAGGTTCCGTGCGAGGTAGACGTTGCCCTGACCGTCCGAAAACCGGATTCCCGTGCACATAGCGCTGCTCCCGTCGTCGATGCAAGTTCGCGGCGGACGCGGCTCGTCGCACCGCCGCGTCGTGCCCCCGTCCTTCCCATCGTGGTGCTTGGGAGCCGATCGCGCTCAGCGGGGCTCGCACCCGACGGGGACGTCGAGACAGGCGACTTGGTCGATCCGCCCACCCGGGGGAATGATCGACCCATGCTCACCCTCACCGGAGCCGCCGGCTCGCGCATCGTCGGGATCGGCCACCACCAGCCCGAGCGGACGCTCACCAACGACGACATCGCGCAGCTGGTCGACACGAACGACGAGTGGATCCGGTCCCGGACGGGGATCGTGACGCGCCACGTCGCGGCCGAGGACGAGACCGTGGCCGACATGGCGACCGCCGCGGCACGCCACGCCCTGCAGGACGCCGGCGTCGCGCCGAGCGAGGTCGACATGGTCATCGTCGCGACGGCCACGGCGCGCGACCGCTCGCCCAACACCGCGGGCCGCGTGGCGTACAACCTGCGCACGGGCGTCATGCCCGGCCAGTCCACGCCGGAGGAGGAGGACGCGCCGGACCTGCGCGGCGTCGTCGGGCCCGTGATCCTGGACGTCAACGTCGCCTGCTCGGGGTTCGCGCACGCCCTGGCGCTCGCGGACCAGGCCATCCGGACGGGCTCCGCGACGACGGCCCTGGTCATCGGCGCCGAGAAGCTCACCGACTTCACCGACTGGACCGACCGCGTGACGTGCATCCTCACGGCCGACGGCGCGGGGGCGTTCGTGGTGCAGGGCACCGACACCCCAGGGGTCGGGCCGGTCGCATGGGGATCCGAGCCCGAGCTGACCCCGGCCGTGCTCATCGAGGCGCCGGACGAGAAGTTCGTGCAGGACGGTCGGGCCGTGTTCCGCTGGGCCATCACGCGCGCGGCGGACCGGGCGCGCGCCGCGGTCGAGAGGTCGGGCCTGACGCTCGACGACATCGAGGTGCTCGTCGCGCACCAGGCGAACCTGCGCATCATCGAGCCGCTCGCCAAGGCGCTGGGCCTCGAGGACAAGGTCGTCGTCACCGACATCACCGAGTCCGGCAACACCTCGGCCGCGAGCATCCCCCTGGGCCTGTCCAAGTGGTGGCACGCGGGCAAGATCCCCGCCGGGGTCCCCGCACTGCTCATCGGGTTCGGCGGCGGCTTCGCCTGGGCCGGGCAGGTCGTGCAGACGCCCACGCGCTGAGGTCCTCCGCGCCCTCGCAGGTGCATCCCGGGACGGCCGCGCGCCGCCGTGCCACGCTGGGCGCATGGCTCGCGAGGAACGCGTCCGCCTGCGCCGCGAGGCGTGGGGGTTCGTCCTGGGCTCGGCGTGCTTCCTGGTCGGCGCGGTGCCGTTCTACGCGCAGGCCGTGGGACCCGTCGTCGTCGGTGTGACGTTCTGCGGGGGCTCGGTCCTCTTCACGCTCGCGGCGGCGGTCCAGCTCAGCCTGAGCGGACGCCGCGTTCCCCGCCGGGGGACCAGCCCGGCCGACCGCTGGGACTGGTGGGCCGCGGCGGTCCAGCTCGCCGGGACCCTCTTCTTCAACGTCAGCACGGCGGCCGCGCTGGGCGCGGCGATCGCCGACCCCGCGCGACTGGGCGCGGGCTGGCGGCCCGACGCGTACGGGTCGGTCGCGTTCCTCGTCTCGAGCGCGTTCGCGGTGCTCGCGACGAGGGACCGCGGTCACCTGTGGGACAGGGACGCGCGGACGTGGCACGGGACCTGGCTCAACCTCGTGGGGTCGGTCGCGTTCGCCGCGTCGGCCGTGGGGGCGTACGTGGTGCCGGAGACGGGCTCGCTCGTGAGCGCGTTCTGGGCGAACCTCGGCACGCTGGTGGGGGCGGCGTGCTTCCTGGTCGCGGCGCTGCTGTCGCGGCGGACGATCGGCGAGGAGGCGCCCGCGGCGTCGTGACCCGGCTATCGCGCGGGGCGTGGGCGGGCTCGTGCCGAGGACGTGGCGTCCATGCCCTGCACGACGACGGCGCACCGGTCCTCGTCGTGGGCGGCCCCGTCGGCGGCGCGGTCGAGCAGGCGTCGCAGCGTCGCGCGGTCGGCGGCGTCGAGCCCGCCGAGCAGGTCCTCCTCGGCTGCGGCGACGCGGGCGTCGAGGTCAGCGAGGACCTCGCGCCCCTTGGCGGTCGCGACGATGCGGCGGGCCCGGCGGTCGGTGGGGTCGGCCTGGCGCTCGACGAGGTCGCACTCGACGTACTTGTCGATCAGGTACGTCATGACGGTCCGGTCGATGCCGAGGCGCGCGGCGAGCGCGGCCTGGCTGGGCGGGGTGTCGTGCACGACGGCGGAGAGCACCTGGTAGCAGCGCGTCCCGTCGGGCAGGTCCTCGGCGAGCGCGTCGACGCGCGCGCTCCAGCCGCGCAGGAGCGCGGCCAGGGGCCAGCCGAGAGGGGAGCGGGTGGCATCGGGTGTCGCGAGGGTCACGGGACAAGGATACACCGGAATGGTCTGCCATCGAGATGAGTTGCTGGTGATATCGTCTGTCATTCAGACGATCTTGGAGACGACCGCCGCCCACCGCGGCACACGGAGCGCGCACGCATGACGGACTACGGCCACGACCTCATCCTCGGGACCTTCCTGACCCCGCAGAACAGCGATCCCCAGGTGCCCGTGCGCCTCGCGCAGGTCACCGAGCAGGCAGGGCTGGACCTGGTGACCTTCCAGGACCACCCCTACCAGCCGGCGTTCCTCGACGCGTGGACCCTCATGACCTGGGTCGCCGCCGCGACCGAGCGCGTGCACGTCGCGGCCAACGTGCACAACCTGCCGCTGCGCCCGCCGGCCGTCCTCGCCCGGTCGGCCGCGAGCCTCGACCTGCTCTCGGGCGGCCGCTTCGCCATGGGGCTCGGCGCGGGCGCCTTCTGGGACGCGATCGAGGCAATGGGGGCGCCGCGGCTCACGCCGGGCGAGGCGGTCACGGCCCTCGACGAGGCGCTCGACATCATCCGCGGCATCTGGGACACGAGCGACCGCACGCCCCTGCGCGTGCACGGCACGCACCACCAGGTCGACGGCGCCAAGCGTGGCCCCGCCCCCGCGCACGACATCCCCATCTGGATCGGCGCCGTCAAGCCCCGCATGCAGCGCCTCATCGGCCGCAAGGGCGACGGCTGGCTGCCCTCGATGTCCTACCTGCAGCCCGGCGACCTCGCCAAGGGCAACGCCGTGATCGACGAGGCCGCGCTCGGTGCCGGGCGCGACCCCAGCGCGGTCCGCCGCATGGTCAACCTCAACGGCCGGTTCTCCGCGGGCCGGCTCGGCCACCTCCAGGGGCCGCCCGAGCAGTGGGTCGAGGAGCTCGGTGCCCTCGCGCTCGAGGACGGCGTCTCCGGCTTCATCCTGGCGACCGACGACCCGCGCGACATCCAGACCTTCGGCGAGGAGGTCGGCCCGGCGCTGCGCGAGCTCGTCGCGGCCGAGCGCCGGTCGACGGGCACCGCTCCCGCCGGTCGCCGCCGCGGGGCCCTGGCGCTCGCGGCGCGCCGCGAGGGCATCGACTACGGGTCGGTTCCCGCAGCGCTGGCCGAGCGCGCGGTCGAGCCCGGTGACAGGGCGTACGACGCGGTCCGCCACACCTACATGCGCTCGGGCTCGCCCGGCATCGTGCTGCGCCCCCGCACGAGCGACGAGGTCGCCGAGGCCGTCGTCTGGGCCCAGGAGCAGGGTGTGCCGCTCGCGGTCCGCTCGGCCGGGCACGGCATCAGCGGCCGCTCGACCAACGACGGCGGTGTCCTGATCGACGTCGGCGCCTTCGACCAGGTCCACGTGCCCGACGACGGCACCCACCGCGTGCGCCTCGGTGCCGGCGGGACGTGGGGCCAGGTCGCCGAGGTCCTCTCCCCGCACGGGCTCGCGATCAGCTCGGGCGACTCGGGCGGCGTGGGCGTCGGCGGTATCGCGACGACGGGCGGCGTCGGGCTCCTGGGCCGCAAGCACGGCCTGACGATCGACCACGTCGTCGCGGCCGAGATCGTGACCGCGGACGGCCAGGTCCGCGTCGTCGACGCCGAGCACGACCCCGAGCTGTTCTGGGGCCTGCGCGGGGCGGGCGGCAACCTGGGCGTCGTGACCTGGGTCGACGTCGAGGCCACGCCCGTGACCGACCTCGTCTACTCGATCATGGTCCTGGACGCGTCCGACACCGCCGGGCTCGTCGAACGGTGGGCCGCGACCGTCGAGGCCGCGCCCCGCGAGCTCACGAGCTTCCTGCACATGAGCGCCGCGCGGGGCGGGCGAGGCCCCATGGCCCAGCTCATGACCGTGTGGGCCGACGACGACACGGGCGCTGCGATCCGCGCGCTCGAGGAGCTGGCCGACGCGGCCCCGCTGCTCGACCACCAGGCCGTCCTCACGCCCTACTCGGGCATCGTGCGCCGAGCCGACGCCCAGCACACGGGCGGCGGCGAGCCCGGCTCGCGCTCGGGCCTGATCGAGCACGTCGACCGGGGCGCCGCGCGCGACCTCGCGGCCTTCCTCGCCGGTGGCGGCGCGCAGCTCCTCCAGCTGCGCGCGGTCGGCGGCGCCGTCAACGACGTCGCGGCCGACGCGACGGCGTACGCGCACCGCACCCAGAACTTCTCGGTCGCGGCCTTCGGGTCCCGCGGAGGACCCGTCGGCATCGACGGCGCGTGGGACGAGCTGGTGCACCCGCACACGGACGGCCTGTACCTGTCGTTCGAGACCGACACGCGTCCCGAGCGCCTGGGCGAGGCGTTCCCCGAGCCCACGCTCGCGCGCCTGCGCCGGCTCAAGCGCCAGGTCGACCCGGCCAACGTGTTCTCGGCGAACTTCCCCATCCCGCCCGCGGAGGGCTGAGACACCTGGACGTCGGACGAGCGTGGGGCGATGTGCACCGCGCCCGTCCGGCGGGGGATCGTGGGGCCACCTGCGCGCCGTGTGGGGGAGGTGCTCGGGCAGCCGGCCGAGATCGTGGCCCGGGGCCTCGGGTGCACAATGGCACCATGCCTCTCGCACCCCGCTACCTCGCCGCCGAGGACCGCTACGAGTCCATGTCCTACCGTCGCGCGGGCCGCAGCGGCCTCGCCCTGCCCGCGCTGTCGTTGGGGTTGTGGCACAACTTCGGGGACGTGAACCCGTTCGACAACCAACGTGCGATCCTGCGCCGCGCGTTCGACCTGGGGATCACGCACCTCGACCTCGCGAACAACTACGGCCCCCCCTACGGCTCGGCCGAGGAGAACTTCGGGCGCCACCTCGCGCGCGACCTGCGCCCCTACCGCGACGAGCTCGTGATCTCGAGCAAGGCCGGGTACGACATGTGGCCCGGCCCCTACGGCGACGGCGGCTCGCGCAAGTACCTGCTGTCCTCGCTGGACCAGTCGCTCGCCCGCATGGGCCTCGACTACGTGGACATCTTCTACTCGCACCGCTTCGACCCCACGGTGCCCCTGGAGGAGACCATGGGAGCGCTGCACACGGCCGTCGTGAGCGGGCGCGCGCTGTACGTCGGCGTGTCCAACTACTCGCCGTCCCAGACGCGCGAGGCCGCGCAGATCCTGGCCGACCTCGGCACCCCGCTGCTCATCCACCAGCCCAGCTACTCGATGTTCAACCGGCACGTCGAGCTGCCCGAGGCCGGGCACGAGGACGGCGAGAACCTGCTCGACGTCGTCGAGGACCTCGGGATCGGGACGATCGTCTTCTCGCCGCTCCAGCAGGGGCTCCTGACGGACCGCTACCTGTCGGGCGAGGTGCCCGCGGGCTCGCGCGCCGCCGTCGGGCACTTCCTCAAGCCCACCGCGATCTCCGAGACGTACCTCGAGCGCGCTCGCGCCCTGAACGAGATCGCGGCCGGGCGCGGGCAGTCGCTCGCGCAGCTCGCGCTCTCCTGGGTCCTGCGCGACGAGCGCATCACGTCGGCGCTCGTCGGGGCGAGCAGCGTCGCGCAGCTCGAGAACAACGTCGCCGCGCTCGAGGCCCCGCCGCTCACGGCCGAGGAGGTCGCCGCGATCGAGCCGCACGCGGTCGACGGCACGACGCGCTGAGCCGCTGGCCGGCGGCTGCCGAACCCGAGGTCGGTCGGGCAACGTGACGCGGGTGCCTGACCAACCTCGGGTTCGGCACCTCGCGGGGTGACTCAGCTCCAGCGCTGGACCGCGAGCGGCGCGGCCTCCGCCAGCTCACGGACCACGGGGTGCTCGCTCTCGGCGAGGACCTGCTGCAGGGGACCGGACTCGACGAACTCGCCGTCGACCAGCAGGTGCGCCGACGACGTCATGCGGTGGACCAGCTCGAGGTCGTGCGAGACCAGGAGCACGCCCGTGCCGAGCTGCCTGGCCGTGTCCTTGACCCGGCCGGCGATCTCGCCGCGCATGGTCGGGTCGAGCGCCGTCAGGGGCTCGTCGAGCAGCAGGACGTCGGGGCGCGTCGCGAGCGCGCGGGCCAGGGCGACGCGCTGGCGCTCGCCACCGGACAGCGTGCGCAACGGGCGGTCGGCGTAGCGGTGCTCGAGGCCCACGAGGTCGAGCAGGTCCTCGATCGACTGCCCCGAGGGCCGCCCGCCCTTGCGCGCGTCGGTCAGCCCGGACTTGAGGACGTGCTTGACCGTGCTGGCAGGGTCGGTGCCCGGCAGGCCGTCCTGCGACACGCGCCGGACCGCGGCCTTGAAGAGCTTCTTGTCGCGGCGGCCCAGGCGCGTCACGGTCCGCCCGGCCCACGTGACGGTCCCGCTCGACGGCTTGATCTCGCCCAGGAGCGCGCTCACCAGCGTCGACTTCCCGACGCCCGACGGGCCGACGATCCCCACGGGATCCTGCCCGGCCGCGAGCTCGATCGACACGCCCCGCAGGACGTCCGTGCCACCGTGCCCGGCCCAGAGGTCGCGTGCCTGGAGGATGTGGGTGCTCGTCATGCTCGGTCCTTCCGAGGGTGGGTCAACCGCTGCGGGGCGAGGTGGCCCCGGTGGTCCAACGAACGACGGTACCCGCGTTCTCCCGGTCGCCGGTGCGGCGCGGGTCACACCGGCCGCCGGGCGTGCGGCCCGCCCGTCAGTCGCCCGTCGTCCAGGCCGACGGTGCCGCGACCACGTCCCGCAGCACCGTGCGCGCGCCGCCGACCATGGCCGCGTGGTCCGCGACGAGCGCGGGGCGCAGGTCGAGCTCGGTCCACGGCGACGCGAGGACCCGCGTGGTGAGCTCGGTCGTCACGGCGTCGCGCAGGTGGGGCAGCAGGTCGGTGTAGATGCCGCCGAGCAGCACGGTCTCGATGTCGACGAGGTTGACGAAGTTCGCGAGCGCGCGCCCCAGGGCGGTCCCCGCGGAGACCGCGGCGGCGAGGGCCGACGGCGTGCCCGCCTCGAGCGCGTCGAGGAACGTCTCGATGGGCGCGTCCAGGGCGATGCCGGCCGCGCGCAGCATCGCGTCCTTGCCCGCGTACTGCTCGAGGCAGCCCGTGGCCCCGCACAGGCAGCGGGGCCCGTTCGGGTCGACGACGACGTGCCCGATCTCGCCGCTCCAGCCGCGGTTGCCGAGGAAGAGCTCGCGGTCGATCACGATCGCGGAACCGATGCCCACCTCGCCCGAGACGTACAGGAACGACGACGGCACGGGGGGAGCGGCGCCGTCGGGCGTGCTGCCGGGACGGTCGCCGGACGGCTCGCCGGACCGTGGTCGCGTGCCGGCCGGGCCCGCGGCGTCGCCCGGCGCCGCGAGCTGGGCGAGGCCCGCGAGGTTGGCCTCGTTGGCGATCTCGACGGGCAGGCGCTCGGGCAGGCCGAGCAGCGGGACGGGCAGGAACGAGGACCAGCCGAGGTTGGGCGCGACCTGGAGGCGGCCCGCGCGCGCGTCGACCAGGCCGGGCAGGGCCAGCCGTGCGCCTGCGACCTGCATGTCCTGGGCCTCGACCTCCTCGACGAGGCGGCGGGCCAGGGCGCCCAGGCGCCCGAGGACCTCGGCGGGGTCGCTGCCGTGCAGGTCGCCCGGGACGACCTCCTGCGCGACGACCTGCCCCGTGAGGTCGAGGACCGTCCCGCCCAGGTAGTCGACGTTGACCTCGAGGCCCAGCCCCACGATCGTGCGCTCGGCGGGAGTCAGGGGGACGGCCGGGCGGCCCGCGCGCTGTGGTGTCACGGGCGGGAGCTCGCGCACGAGGCGGGCGTCGATGAGCTGGTCGACCAGCACCGACACCGTGGCGCGCGTGAGCCCGGTGGCCGCGGCGAGGTCGGCGCGCGACCGGGGGCGGGGCGCGTCGAACAGGGCGTGGGAGACCAGGGCGAGGTTGTACTCGCGCAGGGTGTGCTGGCGGGCGGCGGTCGAGCGCCCTCGGGCTGGCGTCCTGCTGCTGGTCGAGGCCTCGTCGCGGTTCACGTCTTGACCTTACCGACAGGAGCGCATAAGTTCATCCGTACAACAAATGACGCCTGCTCTCGACGACGGAGCCGGCCCATCTCGACGAGGAGACTGTCGTGGCTGACGCGATCGACCAGAACATCAACTTTTCCTTCGGCCTGTGGACCGTGGGCTGGACCGGGCAGGACCAGTTCGGCGGAGCCAGCCGCCCCCACCTCGACCCGGCCGACTCTGTCCGCAGGCTCGCCGACCTCGGCGCGTGGGGCTTCACGTTCCACGACGACGACGTCGTGCCCTTCGGCTCGGACGACGCGACCCGCGAGCAGCTCCTCGGCGACGTCAAGAAGGCCGCCGACGAGACCGGCCTGACCATCGAGATGGTCACGACCAACCTCTTCAGCCACCCCGTCTTCAAGGACGGCGGACTCACGTCCAACGACCGCGGCGTCCGCCGCTACGCGCTGCGCAAGGTCCTGCGCAACGTCGACCTCACGGCCTCGCTCGGCGCCAAGACCTTCGTCATGTGGGGCGGCCGCGAGGGCACCGAGTACGACGGCGCCAAGGACCTCCACTCCGCGCACGAGCGCTACGCCGAGGGCCTCGACCTCACGGCCGCGTACATCAAGGACCAGGGCTACGACATCAAGATCGCGCTCGAGCCCAAGCCCAACGAGCCCCGCGGCGACATCTTCCTCCCGACCATCGGGCACGCCCTCGCGCTCATCGCGAAGCTCGAGCACGGCGACATCGTGGGCCTCAACCCCGAGACCGGCCACGAGCAGATGGCGGGCCTGAACTACACGCACGGCCTCGCACAGGCCCTGTGGGCGGGCAAGCTCTTCCACATCGACCTCAACGGCCAGCGGTCCATCAAGTTCGACCAGGACCTCGTGTTCGGCCACGGCGACCTGCTCTCCGCGTTCTTCACGGTCGACCTGATCGAGAACGGGTTCCCCAACGGCGGACCCCGCTACGAGGGCCCCCGCCACTTCGACTACAAGCCCTCGCGCACCGAGGTCGAGGTCGGCGTCTGGGACTCGGCCAAGGCCAACATGGAGACGTACTCGATGCTCGCGCGCAAGTCCGCCGAGTACCGGGCCGACCCCGAGGTCCAGGCCGCGTTCAAGCACGCGGGCGTGTTCGAGCTCGGCGAGAGCACCCTGGGCGCGGACGAGACCGTCGCGGACCTGCTCGCCGACCGTGCGGCCTACGAGGAGTTCGACGTCGAGGCCGCCGCGGAGCGCGACTTCGGCTTCGTGCGCCTCAACCAGCTCGCGCTCAAGCACCTGATCGGCTGATGGGCGAACTCATGACCAGCGCTCTCGTCGCAGGGATCGACTCCTCGACGCAGTCGTGCAAGGTCGTCGTCCGGGACGCACGGACCGGGGCGCTCGTGCGCTCCGGCTCGGCGTCCCACCCCGACGGCACCGAGGTCTCGCCCGACGCGTGGTGGGTCGCGTTCCGGACCGCGGCCGAGGTCGCGGGCGGGCTCGACGACGTCGCGGCCCTGGCCGTGGGCGGGCAGCAGCACGGCATGGTCGTGCTCGACGCCGACGGCGAGGTGATCCGTCCCGCGCTCCTGTGGAACGACACCCGCTCGGCCGGTGCCGCGCAGGACCTGGTCCGTGAGCTCGGCGACGGGGACCCCGGGGCCGGGGCCAAGGCGTGGGCCGAGGCCGTCGGGTCCGTGCCCGTCGCGTCGCTCACCGTGACCAAGCTGCGCTGGTTGCGTGACGCCGAGCCGCAGAACGCGGCGCGCGTCGCGGCCGTCGCGCTCCCGCACGACTGGCTCACGTGGCGCATCGCGGGCTACGGTCCGCGGAGCGAGGGCCTCGAGCCCGACCTCGGCGCGCTCGTGACCGACCGCTCCGACGCGTCCGGGACGGGCTACTTCGACGCCTCGGCCGACGGCGGGCGCGGTGCGTACCGCGCCGACCTGCTCGAGCTCGCGCTCGGACGCTCCGACGTCGCGCTGCCCCGGGTCCTCGGACCGGGGGAGTCCACCGGGCCCGCGGCTCGCGGCGTGGCCGGGGCCGGGGTGGCCGCTGGGGCCCTGATCGGCCCCGGTGCCGGGGACAACGCGGCCGCGGCCCTGGGTCTCGGCATGCGGGCGGGCGACGTCGCGGTCTCGATCGGGACCTCGGGGGTCGTGTCCGCCATCGCGTCGTCCCCCACGGCCGACGCGAGCGGGCTCGTCAACGGGTTCGCCGACGCCACGGGCAACTACCTGCTGCTCGGGGTGACCCTCAACGCGAGCCGCGTCCTCGACGCGACCGCGCGGGTCCTGGGCGTGGACCACGCGGGCCTGTCCCGGCTCGCGCTCCAGGCGCCGGCGGGGGCCGACGGCCTGGTGCTCGTCCCGTTCCTCGAGGGCGAGCGGACCCCCAACCGGCCCGACGCGAGCGGCACCCTCCACGGGATGCGCCTCGCGACCATGACGCCCGCGCACCTGGCGCGGGCCGCCGTGGAGGGCATGCTGTGCGGCCTGGCCGACGGCCTCGACGCCCTGCGTGCGCAGGGCGTCACGGTCGAGCGGCTCCAGCTCATCGGCGGGGGCGCGCAGTCCGAGGCGGTGCGGCGCATCGCGCCGCAGGTCTTCGGCCTGCCCGTCACGGTCCCCGAGCCGGGCGAGTACGTGGCCGACGGCGCCGCTCGCCAGGCGGCCTGGGTGCTGTCGGGCGAGGCGGAGGCCCCCCGGTGGGAGACGTCGTCGAGCACGGGCTACGACGCGGAGCCCGAGCCCGGGATCCGCGCGCGGTACGCGGCGGTGCGCGACCTGACCTGAGGTCGGGCGCCACGGCCGGAGGGCAGCCGCCGAGTGCGGAGCTGTCGAGTGCGGAGCTCTTGTGCGACACGCCAGGCGTGTCGCACAAGAGCTCCGCACTCGCCGTGTGCGAGCCCGGCCGGCTCGCACTCGCCGTGTGCGAGCCCGGCCGGCGCCGGCTACAGCCCGGTCATCGCCTGCATCGCCTCGTTGTAGCGCGCCCCGGCGACGCCCAGGCGCTCGGCGGCCTCGCCCAGCGCCGTGAGGTCGGCCGCGGGAAGGTCGAGCGTGACCGCGCCCAGGTTCTCCTCGATGCGCGACAGCCGGCGCGTGCCCGGGATGGGGACGATGTCCGGCCGCTGGGCCAGCAACCAGGCCAGCGCGACCTGGGCCGGGGTCGCCCGGTGGGCTGCGGCGACCTCCTCGACGAGGTCGACCAGCGCCTGGTTCGCGGCCCGGTTCTCCTCGGTGAAGCGCGGGATGAGGGTGCGGACGTCCCCCGGGGTGAACTCGGTCGACGTGTCCACGGTGCCCGTGAGGAAGCCCTTGCCGAGCGGGCTGAACGGCACGAGCGAGATGCCCAGCTCGTCGAGCGTCGGCAGGATCTCTGCCTCGATCTCCCGGGTCCACAGCGAGTACTCGCTCTGCAGCGCGGTCACGGGGTGCACCGCGTGGGCGCGGCGGATGGTGCCTGCGCCGGCCTCCGAGAGCCCGAAGTGCGCCACCTTGCCCTCGGCCACGAGCTCGGCGACCGTGCCCGCGACGTCCTCGACGGGCACCGCGGGATCCACGCGGTGCTGGTAGAACAGGTCGATCCGGTCGGTGCGCAGCCGCTGGAGCGACGCGTCGGCGACGCGGCGGATCTGCTCGGGGCGGCTGTCGACCCCGACCGACCTCCCGTCGCGGATGTCGAAGCCGAACTTGGTCGCGAGGACCACCTGGTCGCGCAGCGGCTCGAGCGCCTCGCCCACGAGCTCCTCGTTGACGTACGGGCCGTACACCTCGGCCGTGTCGAAGAACGTCACGCCCCGTTCGACGGCGCCACGCAGCACCGCGATCATCTCGTCCCGGTCACCGGGGTTGGGCCCGTAGCTCTGGCTCATGCCCATGCAGCCGAGCCCGAGCGCGGACACCTCGAGCCCCTGGCCCAGCGTTCGCTTCTCCATGCGGTCCTCCTCAGGTCGTGCCGTCGATCGCTTCACCTCGACGGTACGGGGGTCGGCAGGAGGCAGGGAGTTCCTGGCGGTACCTCCCTCGGCGCCAGGACGTCCGGTGCGGTCAGCTCTCGATCGTCGGCGGCCGACCCGTCGAGGCGTTCCCGCCCTCCGGCCCGGCCCCCGCTCCCGAGGTCAGACCCCGCCCGCGAACCCCGTCTGCCGCCATGCCTCGTAGATCGCGATCGAGGCGCTGTTCGTGAGGTTGAGCGACCTGCGCCCCGGCAGCATGGGGATCTTCACGTGGTCGGTGACGCGGGGGTGGGCCAGGACGTCGTCGGGCAGCCCGGTCGGTTCGGGGCCGAACAGCAGCACGTCGCCCGGGCGGTACTCGACGTCGGTGTGCCGCGTGGTCGCCTTGGTCGTGAAGGCGAAGACGCGGGCCTCGGGCATCGAGGACAGCGCGGCGTCGATGTCGGCGTGCACCTCCATCGCGGCGAGGTCGTGGTAGTCGAGCCCGGCGCGACGCAGCTTGGGCTCGTCGAGGTCGAAGCCCAGGGGTTCGACCAGGTGCAGGCGCGCCCCGGTCACCGCGGCGAGCCGGATCGCGTTGCCGGTGTTGCCGGGGATGCGGGGCTCGAAGAACACGAGGTGGGGGAGCGTCGGGGCCGGGCGCCCGGCGTCGGTGCCGAGGTGCGGTCGCCAGTCCTCGGTGCCGGTGACCCCGGTGGACGGTGCGGGCGCGGGAGCGGAGGGTGCGTCGTCGGGCATGGTCCTGATTCTCCCACCGGGAGCAGGGGCGCTCCCGCCGCGCACGGGGACGACCCGAGCGCCGAGCGTGCAGCTCGGGTCGTCGTCGCGGCGGATCGACGACCCGGTCGTCACACTCGGCGAACCGAGGTGCACGCTCCCGTGAGTTCATCGAATCGTGTACTGTCCGACCCATGGAGACCGCGACCCTCACGCACACGGCCGCGCTCGCACGGCTCGGCCACGCGCTGTCCGACGAGACGCGCACCCGCATCCTGCTCACGCTCCGGGAGGCCCCTGCGTACCCCTCGGACCTCGCGGACGCCCTGGGGGTCTCACGTCAGGTCATGTCCAACCAGCTCGCATGCCTGCGCGGCTGCGGGCTCGTCGAGTCCGTGCCCGACGGACGGCGGACCTGGTACCGGCTCGCCGACAGCCACCTCGCGCCCGCCCTCGACGACCTGCTCCGCCTCGTCGTCGCGGTCGACCCGACGTGCTGCTCGCCCGACGGGTGCACGTGCTCATGACCGAGGTGACGACCGGGTCGCGCCGGCCCGCAGGCCACGGCCGGCCAGCCGACCTCGCCCCCGCCCGCCGGGCCCTGCTCGAACGACGCGTCCGGTGGGTCGTCACGGCGACCATCGCCTACAACGTGGTCGAGGCGGTCGTCGCGATCACGGCCGGACGCATCGCGTCCTCGGCGGCCCTCGTAGGGTTCGGCCTCGACTCGATCGTCGAGGTCCTGTCCGCGGCTGCCGTCGCGTGGCAGTTCGCGGCCCCCGACCCGCACCGCCGCGAGCGGACGGCGATGCGCCTCATCGCGGTGTCGTTCTTCGGCCTCGCGGTGTTCGTGAGCATCGACGCCGTCCGGACCCTGCTCGGGGCCTCGGAGCCCGACCACTCGACCGTCGGGATCGTGCTCGCGGCCGTGAGCCTCGCGGTCATGCCGTTCCTGTCCTGGTTCGAGCGCCGCACGGGCCGCGAGCTCGGCTCGGCGTCCGCCGTCGCCGACTCGCGCCAGACGCTCCTGTGCACCTACCTGTCCGCGGTGCTGCTCCTGGGTCTGCTGCTCAACTCGACCCTGGGCTGGACGTGGGCCGACCCGGTCGCAGCCCTCGTCATCGCAGCCGTCGCGATCAGGGAGGGCGTCGAGGCCTGGCGGGGCGACGCGTGCTGCTCGCCGGTCGCGGCGCTCCACGCCGCGGAGGTGTCCGCGCCGTCGGGCACACCCGGCGAGGTGCGCGGCGCGACGCCCGACGCCGACGGGTGCACCTGCTGCGCCGACTGACTCTCGACCGGTCGCCGGCGCTCCGCCCCGGCCTCCGATGGCGCCCCCGGAGAACCCCATCTACCGTCGAGGTGGACCCGCGCCCCCACGGGGACGGCGTCCTCCGACAACCGACGACGACGGAACGAGGCATGTGGTGGCGACGCTGACCGTATGGAAGTTCGAGACTCCCGAGGGTGCGCAGCAGGCGGAGGACGCGCTCCTGGCGCTCCAGAAGCAAGAGCTCATCCAGGTGCAGGACGCGGCGATCGTGTCCTGGGAGGAGGGCAAGAAGAAGCCCAAGACGCACCAGTCCAACAACACGACCGGAATCGGGGCGCTCGGCGGGGCGTTCTGGGGCCTGCTGTTCGGGCTCATCTTCTTCATCCCGATCATCGGCGTCGCGATCGGCGCGGCCGCCGGGGCCCTCGCGGGGTCGCTGACCGACGTCGGGATCGACGACGACTTCATCGACACGGTGCGGTCCAAGGTCACGCCCGGCACGTCGGCCCTGTTCGTCCTGACCTCGGGGGCCGTCATGGACCGCGTCCACGAGGCGCTCCAGGCGCAGGGCATCCACGGCGAGCTCATCCAGACGAACCTGTCGGCCGACGAGGAGGCCAAGCTGCGCGAGGCCTTCGACGAGAACGTCTGAGGACGTCCGCACGCACGAGACGCACGGCCCCGGACCCTCGCGGACCGGGGCCGTCGTCGTGCCGGGCCCCGGGAGCGGGGACCGGGACCGCGCGGCGGCGCGCGGCCCTGGGGCCCGGTACGGACGAGCGAAGCCCGGTCGATCAAGGGGGGTGACCGACCGGGCTCCGCGTCCGAGGGGCGGCGCGCGCAGCGCGCGCTCGCCGGTGGACGGGACTACGCGGACAACCCTCGGTCCTGCGTGCGACCGTCCTCCGCTCACGCTACGCCTCCGATCCCAGGATTGTGCAATGCAGGACGGATGGTGTGCGACGCGGACGAGCGCGACGGCGGCCCGACCGGGGCGACGAGAGGCGTAGCCTGGACCCATGACAACGCGCAACTGGTGGTGGCTGCCCTCGCAGCCGTGACCAGTCGTGTCCCCGAGCTGCCCTCCGTGCAGCCCGGGACGGCCCTCCGTCGCCTGCGGCGAGCGAGGGCGGCTCCTGAACCCAGGAGCACCCATGACCCTCTCCACCGCGGCCCCCGTCGCAGCGACGACCCCCGCCCAGGTGACCCGCCCGCACGAGGCGGGCTCCGCCGTCGGGACCCTCGACGCGGCCCGGGCCCGCAGCCTCGCGGTCGAGGCCCGGATCGCCACGGACCCCGCCGGCTTCCGCGTCCTGACGGGCGAGCGCCCGACGGGAGCGCTGCACATCGGGCACTACTTCGGGACCGTCGCCAACCGTGTGCGCCTCCAGCAGGCGGGCGTCGAGATCTTCCTGGTCCTGGCCGACTACCAGGTCATCACCGACCGCGACGAGGCCGGAGACCTGCCCGCGACCGTGCGCGAGATCCTGCTCGACTACCTGGCCGCGGGGATCGACGCCGACCGGACCACGGTCTTCACGCACAGCGCCGTCCCCGCGCTCAACCAGCTCCTGCTGCCGTTCCTGAGCCTCGTGAGCGTCGCCGAGCTCGACCGCAACCCGACCGTCAAGGCCGAGACCGCGGCCACCGGCGGCCGGGCGATGAGCGGGCTCATGCTGACCTACCCCGTGCACCAGGCCGCCGACATCCTGTTCTGCCACGGCAACCTCGTGCCCGTCGGGCAGGACCAGCTGCCGCACCTCGAGATGACACGCACCGTCGCGCGGCGCTTCAACCAGCGGTACTCCGCCGCAGACCCCTACTTCCCCGAGCCCGACGCGCTGCTCGCACCCTCGCCCACGATCCTGGGGACGGACGGGACCAAGATGAGCAAGAGCCGTGGGAACACCCTGCCGCTCGGAGCGAGCGAGGACGAGACGGCCCGGTGGGTCAAGCGGGCCAGGACCGACGCCCAGCGGGCCATCACCTACGAGCCCGAGACCCGCCCCGAGGTCGCGAACCTCCTGACGATCGCGTCGCTGTGCACAGGGAGCACGCCCGAGCAGGTCGCGGACGAGGTGGGCGGCGCGGGGGCCGGGCGGCTCAAGGCGCTCGTGACCGAGGCGCTCGTCGAGCACCTGCGGCCCGTCCGGGCCCGACGCGCGGCGCTCGCCGCCGACGACGGACCGGACGTGCTCGAGATCCTCGCGCGCGGCAACGCGCGGGCGAACGAGATCGCGGACCGCACGCTCGCCGACGTGCGCGAGCTCATGGGCATGGTCTACCGCCACGGGTGACGCGAACGCCCGGCGAGGGTGACGTCGCGTCACCCTCGCCGGGCGCGGTGGGCCGTCGTCGGCGTGCGGGACCGACGGCGCCCCGTGGTCACCCTCGGCGAGGAGGGCGACGGCTCACTCGGCCCCGAGGCGCGACCGCAGCCGTGCGAGCTGTGCCCACAGCTGGTCCGGGACGCGGTTGCCGAACGTGTCGAAGAACTCGCTCGTGAGCCGCGTCTCGGCGAGCCACGAGTCGGCGTCGACCTCGAACAGGGCCTCCAGGTCACGTTGCGGCAGGTCGAGCCCGTCGACGTTCAGCGCGCCGGGCGCGGGCAGCAGCCCCACGGGGCTCGTGACGGCGCCCGCGTCGGTGCGCAGGCCGCGCGAACGGTCCACCTGCTGCGCGATCCACTCGACCACGCGCGAGTTCTCCCCGAACCCGGGCCACAGGAACGAGCCCTCGGCGTCCTTGCGGAACCAGTTGACCTGGAAGATCTTGGGCCGCTTCTCCGGGTCGAGGCCCGCACCCACGCTCAGCCAGTGCGCCCAGTGGTCGGCCATGTTGTACCCGCAGAACGGGAGCATCGCGAAGGGGTCACGGCGCAGCTCGCCCAACGCCCCCTCGGCGGCGGCCGTGCGCTCGGACGAGATGGTCGCCCCCATGAACACGCCGTGCTCCCAGCCGTACGCCTGCGCGACGAGAGGGACGTTGGTCGCGCGCCGCCCGCCGAAGACGATCGCGTCGATCGGGACGCCCGCCGGGTCCTCCCACGAGTCGGCGATCGTGGGGCACTGAGCGGCCGCGACCGTGAACCGGGAGTTGGGGTGCGCGGCGGGGGTGCCCGCGGCGCCGTCCTGCGGGGTCCAGTCGTTGCCGCGCCAGTCGGTCAGGTGCGCGGGCGGCTCGGGGGTCAGCCCCTCCCACCAGACGTCGCCGTCGTCGGTCAGGGCGACGTTGGTGAAGATGGTGTCCCGGTCGAACGTCGCGACCGCGACGGGGTTGGTGTCGATCCCCGTGCCGGGAGCGACGCCGAAGAACCCGGCCTCGGGGTTGATCGCGCGCAGCGTCCCGTCGGGTCCGGGGCGCAGCCACGCGATGTCGTCGCCGATGGTCTCGACCTTCCACCCGGGGACCGTCGGCTGGAGCATCGCGAGGTTCGTCTTGCCGCACGCCGAGGGGAAGGCGGCGGCCAGGTGGTAGGCGCGCCCCTCGGGCGACGTCGCTCGGACGAGCAGCATGTGCTCGGCCAGCCAGCCCTCGTCGCGGGCCATGGCCGAGGCGATGCGCAGCGCGAAGCACTTCTTGCCCAGCAGGGCGTTGCCGCCGTACCCGGACCCGAACGACCAGATCTCGCGGGTCTCGGGGAAGTGCGCGATGTACTTGGTGTCGTTGCAGGGCCAGGCGACGTCCTCGTGGAGGTCGACCGAGCCGTCGGGGTGGTCGACCACGAGGGGCATGCCCACGGTGTGCACCGCGGGGACGAACGCGGCCCCCGCGTCGATCTGCGCGAGCACGTCGCTGCCGACGCGCGTCATGACCCCCATGCTCACGACGACGTAGGGCGAGTCGGTGACCTGGATGCCGACCTGCGACAGGGGCCCGCCGACGGGGCCCATCGAGAACGGCACGACGTACATGGTGCGACCGCGCATCGACCCGTCGAACACCCCGCGCAGCTCGGTGCGCATGGCGTCCGGTTCGCGCCAGTTGTTGGTAGGTCCCGCGTCGGCCTCGTCGCGCGAGCAGATGAACGTGCGCGACTCGACGCGGGCCACGTCGCTCGGGTTCGACCGGGCGAGGTAGCTGCCGGGGCGCAGCTCGGGGTCGAGCGGCAGGAGCGTGCCCGCGTCGACCATGAGGTCGATCAGCCGCTGCTTCTCGGCCGCGGACCCGTCGCACCACACGACGGCGTCGGGCTCCGTGAGGTCGGCGATCTCCCGGACCCAGGCGCGCGGGTCGCGCGACCGGGCGCCGTCGACGGCGACCGTGCTGCCCGACGGGGTGCCGGCCGTGGTCCGTGCGGCGCTCGTGCGCGCACGGGTCGTGGTGTCGGTCGGGCGGTCGTGGCGGGCGGTCGTGGTGGCGGTCATGGTGGGTCTCCGGTCCTGGGCGGGTGTCGGTTCCGCCCGGTGGGCGTCGTGGTGCTGTTTCCACCATCGACCCGGAACTCAACGGTTTTCCACCCAGATTCCAGTCAAGAATCGCTGATCTTGACATAGGGTCAAGGAATGGCAGTCGACGAAGACCGCAAGATCCCCACGACCCCTGAGGTCCCCACCCCGGCGAGCACCGACCTCATCACGCTCGGTCGCCGGATCCGGTACTTCCGGACCGGCCGCGGACTCACGCTCGACGCGCTCGGTGCGCAGGTGGGCACGACCGCGAGCCTGCTGTCGCTCATCGAGAACGGCAAGCGCGAACCCCGGCTCTCCCTGCTCCAGGCGCTCGCGGGCGCGCTCGACGTCCCGGTGACGGACCTGCTCGCGGACGAGCCGCCGTCGCGCCGCGCCGCGCTCGAGATCGAGCTGGACCGCGCCCAGCGCGGCCCCCTGTTCGCGACCCTCGGCCTGCCCACGGTCAAGGCCTCGCAGAAGCTGCCCATGCCCGTGCTCGAGAACCTGGTCGGCCTGCACGGCGAGCTCGCACGACGTGCGTCCGAGGCCATCGCGACGCCCGAGGAGGCGCGGCGCGCCAACACCGAGCTGCGCCTCGAGCGGCAGTCGCGCAACAACTACATCCCCGAGCTCGAGGAGCTGGCTGAGGAGATGACGCGCCGCGCGGGCTACACCTCGGGCGCCCTGACGCACCGCACGGTCGCGCGCATGGCCGAGCAGCTCGGCTTCACGCTCCTCCACGTGGACGACCTGCCCCACTCGACCCGGACGGTCACGGACCTGCGCAACGGCCGCATCTACCTCCCGCCTGCCTCGATCCCGGGCAGCCACGGCCTGCGCTCGCTCGGGCTCCAGGCGATCGCGCACCGCGTGCTGGGACACCAGCGCCCGACGTCGTACGCGAACTTCCTGCGCCAACGGGTCGAGATCACGTACTTCGCGGCGTGCTGCCTCATGCCGCAGTCCGCGGCCGTCGAGTTCCTCGAGCAGCGCAAGAAGGAGAAGGACCTCGCGGTCGAGGACTTCCGCGACGCGTTCGGCGTCTCGCACGAGGCCGCGTCCCAACGGTTCACGAACCTCGCGACGTCGCGACTGGGCATCCCGGTGCACTTCATGCGCGTGGGCGACGACGGCGCGCTGTACCGCGGGTACGCCAACGACGGGCTGCCGTTCCCCGCCGACGTGACGGGGGCGATCGAGGGGCAGCTCGTGTGCCGCCGGTGGGCTGCGCGCGAGGCGTTCGCGCGCCGCGACCGCGCGACCGAGTCCTACCAGTACACGGACACCCCCGCGGGCACGTTCTGGTGCAGCACCCAGACGGGCACGACGACGACGGGCGAGTTCTCGATCACCGTCGGCGTCCCGTTCTCCTCGGCCAAGTGGTTCCGGGGGCGCGAGACGACCGCGCGGCGGGCCTCGACGTGCCCCGACGAGGCCTGCTGCCGGCGACCGGCAGCCCAGCTCGCGCGCCACTGGGAGGAGGTCGCGTGGCCCAGCGCTCGCATGCACCAGTACGTGCTGTCCGCGCTGCCGTCCGGGGCGTTCCCCGGCGTCGACGCCTCGGAGGTCTACGCGTTCCTCGAGAAGCACGCCCCGCGCGACGACTGACCCGGCGTCTGCCGCCGGGCAGGCGCGTCAGGGGACCCGGGGTACGGGACCCGGGACCCGGGGTACGGGACCCGGGACCCGGGGGGACGGGCCCCGGGCCGGCCGGGCGGAGGCCGGGCGGCTCAGGCCATGGCGTCGGCGACCGCGCCGACCGCGCCGACCGCGGTGTCGCGCGAGGCCTCGGCGGCGTCGGCCGCTCGTGCGAGGTCGGCGATCTGCCCGAGCACCTCGGTCGTCTCGACCTGGACGCGCAGCTCGATGCGGTCGAGGCCGATGGCCGCGGCGTCGGCCGCCGAGCCGAGCAGCGCACGCAGGTCGGCGACCGCGGCGGACGCGGCGTCGACCGTGGTCGCCCGCTCGGCCCGGGCCGTCACGAGGCCGAGGCTCAGGCCGAGGTCCTCGGCCACGTCGGACCGGGCCGTCAGGAGGGTGGACGCGGCGCGGGCCAGCGCGCCGACGCGCTGCCCGAGGTCCCGGGCCGACAGGCGGGCGGACGCGAGATCCGTCGCGCGGTCGTCCAGCTCGCGGGCGACGAGGGCGCAGGACGCGTCGCGCAGGTCCTCGACGTAGGTGCGGTGGCCGCCGCCCTCGACGAGGACGCGCTGGGTGCGGTCGAGGGCCCAGGTCGGGTCGCGGTCCGCGGCGTGCAGGAAACGGTCCAGGTCGACGGCGTCGAGGGCCTCGTCGTCCTCCCCGGCCAGCCATCGTCCGACGCGGGCGAGGTCGTCGGGGCGGTCGACGTCGAGCCCCACCGTCGCCAGGACGTCGAGCCAGGTGCCGGTCGTCGGGTCGTACAGCGGGACGAGGTGCTCGTCGGAGGGGCCGAGGGGCCGCACGTGCCGGCCGCGGTGCGGGTCGTGCAGGAGCACCCACCGTTCGCCGTCGATGACCACGGGACCGGACTCGGTCATCTCGAGCACGACGCGGGTGGCCCACTCGTCGTAGGTCTCGCCCCAGGTCCGGCCCGTCGTCGGGTCGTGCAGGGTGCTCGGCGACCGGAGTCGTGCGGGCAGCCACAGGAGGGGGTGCCACAGGGCCGCCGGCCGCAGCCCGGGCCAACGGCGGTGCCCCGCGGGCACGGTCCACGGCATCGGCAGGGGGCTGGCGGTCAACGGCGAGAGCAGGAGCTCGCCGTCGTGCAGCCCCGTGAAGGCGCGCCACAGGTGCAGCCGCCCCATCGTGTCGAGCGCCGATGCGGGCAGGAGGAGATGCTCCCCCGGCCCGACGTCGAGCGCTCGGCGCCTGTGCTCCACGTTCGTCCTCTCCTCGCCTACGGTCTCGGGTCGCCTATGCCGCGGCAGCGTGCGGCAGCCTGCGCGGTGCGAGGTCCGGGCCCGCTGGGGCGAGTGTGGTGCAGATCACATCACCAGGGGGGCGCCGAAGCCCGAATTCCGTGATCACGCCGCACACACACCTGCCATGCAGACCATCACCGTCACCGCCGACGCCGACGCCGACGCCGCCGCCGTCCGTCCGAACGTCCACGACCGCGCGAGCGACGAGCTGGACCGCACCACGACCGAGGTCGCCCGGAGGGTGCGCTCCGGCGACCTCGCCGAGCGCGAGGCACGCATGATCGTCTTCGAGGCGGTCTTCCGCACGGGGATCGTCCCCTCGGAGACCATGCGCTACTGCTACCGCCACAGCATCGCCCGCTTCCTCCACGACGACATGGTCGACGCAGCCGTGGACTTCTACACCCGCAAGATCCTCGACCTGCCGAGCGTCGACGGAGCCGAGGGCGACTCCACCGGGCGCAACGGCACGAAGTTCTTCGACCTCGAGGTCTTCGCCGGGGGTGCGAGCGCGGCCGGATCCATCCGCCAGGCGCTCGGCGACTACACGCTCATGCACCGGACCCTGCTGCGCAGCGTCCGGGCCGCACGCAAGATCGGCCAGATCGTCTCGACCGACTTCCTCGAAGGCACGATCGACAGCGAGGGGCGACTCGCCGGGCTCGTGCACGAGCTCCCGGTCGTCCCCGACCTGGCCGGCCAGGTGCTCGACGCGGGGCGCGACGAGGAGCTCGACCGTCTCTGCGCCGCGCACGAGAGCGCCGCCACCCGCCAGCGTGGCGTCCTGCGCACCCACGTCGACGCCGCCGCGATCCGCGACGCGTTCGCGCTCCCCACGCTCGAGCGTCCCCTGGACCCGGACGTCCGCGCCCGCATGCTCGCCTGGGTCGAGGAGGACGAGAGCCTCGCGCTGCGCTCGGTCCTGGCCCTCACGGACAGCCCGCTGGACCCGCGTGTCGCGACCCTCGGTGAGTTGTGGGCGACGTACGAGGACGAGCACGTCGAGACCGTCGCCACGCACGAGTACGGACGCAAGATCGCGCACCTCCTCGTCCGTGACGTCCTGGCCGACCGGGCCCGCCCCGGCCGACCGGCGCTGTCCCGCACGCGCGTCGCGGTCAAGCAGGCCGTCGCCACGTGCGGCGTCGACGCGACCTGGGTCACCGAGCTCACCGCGGTGTTCGTCGAGCACGAGCACGAGGCGCGCTCCGCGTGGGACCCGGACCGGGGGACCGGCGAGTCCACGCGCGACACCGACCGGTACCTGGACGCCCTCGCGGCCGCGGCCGCGCTGCCGGGCGCGCCCTTCGGCTCGACGGACGTCGAGGTGCGCTCCACCCTGGCGGACATCGTCTCCGCGGCCCGCCAGGTCGTGCGGGTCGCCGAGGCGGGCTAGCGCTCCCGCGCCCCGGCCGCACGACGGCCGGCGACGCGCGATCCGGTCGGCGATGCGCGCGAGGCGCGCGACGTCGTCGGGGAAGCGTGCCGCGAAGCGCGCGTTCTTCGCGGCCGTGCGCGGGTAGGTGCGACGGTAGACCTCGGTCGCGTCGGCCTCGAGGCCCGCGAGCCCGCCCGTGACGTAGCAGGCGGTGAGCCCTTCCGGGGCGTGCGAGAGGTACGTGAGCGTGAGGAAGCCGCCGTAGCTCTGCCCGAGCGTGGCCCAGCGGCGCCCGCCGAACAGGGTGCGCCGCAGGTGCTCGGCGTCGGCGACGATCGAGTCCGCGCGGAAGTGCGCGAGGTACTCGGCCTGCGCGACCGCGTCGCCGAGCGCGGCCAGGTGGTGTCCGCGCACGGCCGAGCTGCGACCCGTCCCGCGCTGGTCGAGCAGGATCACGCGGTGCGTCGCGAGCAGGGTGCCCACCCAGCCGTCCGGTCCCGTGGGGCGCGGGCCCTTGCCGCCCGGGCCGCCCTGGAGGAACACGAGCAGCGGGAGGTCCTCGTGCCGTCGGACCGGGTCGACGAGCTCGCGGGCGAAGACCGTGATCCGTCGCGGGTCGGTCTCGTCGAACCAGTCGAGGGGGACCTCGACCGCGTGGTCCGTGACGTGGATGCCGGGGAGGGTGTACGCGGTCCGGTGCGCGGGGCTGGTGGTCACGGCCTCCAGCCTACGGGGGCACCAGGGAGCCGCGTGCGTTGCCTTGGGTCGTTCGTTGTTTTGACTCAATCAAAAGAAGGCCGTAGGGTCGTAGCCATGGACACGACCGGGGGACCGCGCAGCGCCACCGACCGGGCCGGAGACCTCCGCGCCCGAGGGCTGCGTGCGACGGCAGGCCGCGTCGCGGTGCTCGCCTACATCGACGAGCACCCGCACGTGACCGCCTCCGACGTCTTCCGGGCGCTCCGCGAGGAGCTGCCGTCGACGTCGCCCCAGGCCGTCCACAACATCCTGCAGGACCTGCACCAGCGGGACCTGCTCCGCCGGACGGACCTGTCCGACTCCGGCGGTGCGCGGTACGAGACCCGCACGGGCGACAACCACCACCACGTGCAGTGCGTGGTGTGCGGCCGCGTCGAGGACGTCGACTGCGTGGTGGGGC
The DNA here is from genome assembly GCF_015142735.1 of Oerskovia douganii. Classification (GTDB taxonomy): domain Bacteria; phylum Actinomycetota; class Actinomycetes; order Actinomycetales; family Cellulomonadaceae; genus Oerskovia; species Oerskovia douganii. The sequence continues at coordinate 169,857 of NZ_JACSPN010000001.1, forward strand.
ACGCGCCCTGCCTCGTGCCGTCGGACAGCCACGACATGCGCGTCTTCGTGACCGACGTGACCTTCCGCGGGATCTGTCGATCCTGCGAGCAGACGGAACCGGCCCGCGCCGCGGACTGACGCGCGCCACCGGCTCCACATCTCCACCGAGAGGAACACCATGGCGACCATCGCCCAGACCCCCGACACCACCGTTCTCGACCAGCCGTCCGTTCTCCAGGAGACCGTGCTGGTGGGGACCGTGAGCATGTCCGACCTGCGCCAGCAGCACGAGGCGCCGCGCACCCTGCGCGACGACGAGTTCGTGGCCACCCTGGCCTGCAACAGCCCCGGCGCGCCCAGCCACGTCATCGGCCGGCGTGCCGACGGCCGCGCCTACGACCGCATCGCCCTGGCCTACGAGTCGGCCGGCCGGGTCGAACGACGGATCTGGTCCCTCGACGCCGACCACGGCACCGAGGCGCGCTACCGGCTCCTCGAGGACACGGGCACGCGCGGCGGGTTCGCCGTCCACTGCGGCTGACACCGGCCGCACGACGACGGAGGGTGGGGCGCTCGACGAGCACCCCACCCTCCGTCGTCGTCCCTCCGGGGGACGGGGACGCGACGACCTACTTCTCGACGTCCTCGTCGACCCAGTCCAGGGTCTTGCTCACGGCCTTCTTCCAGTTGCGGTAGAGGCGCTCGCGCTCGCTCTCGTCCATCGACGGGCTCCAGCGCTTGTCCTCGGCCCAGTTGTCGATGACGTCCTGCTCGCCCTGCCAGAACCCGACCGCGATGCCCGCGGCGTACGCCGCACCGAGCGCCGTCGTCTCCGCGACCTTGGGCCGCACGACGTCCACGCCGAGCTGGTCCGCCTGGAACTGCATGAGCAGCTCGTTCTGGACCATGCCGCCGTCGACGCGCAGCTCGGTGAGGTCGACGCCCGAGTCCGCGTTCATGGCGTCCAGGACCTCGCGGGACTGGAACGCGACGGCCTCGAGCGCGGCGCGCGCGATGTGGTTCTTGTTGACGTAGCGCGTGAGGCCGACCAGGGCGCCACGGGCGTCGGAGCGCCAGTGCGGCGCGAACAGGCCCGAGAACGCGGGCACGAAGTACGCACCACCGTTGTCCTCGACCTTCTGGGCGAGCCACTCGACGTCGGGCGCGTCCGAGAACATGCCCAGGTTGTCGCGCAGCCACTGGATGAGCGACCCCGTGACGGCGATCGAGCCCTCGAGCGCGTAGCGCGCGGGCTGGTCACCGATCTTGTAGCAGACCGTGGTCAGCAGACCGTTGCGGGACTGGACCTTCTCCGTGCCCGTGTTCAGGAGCATGAAGTTGCCCGTGCCGTACGTGTTCTTGGCCTGGCCGACCTCGAAGCACGCCTGCCCGAACGTCGCGGCCTGCTGGTCTCCCAGGATGCCCGCGATCGGGACGCCCGGGAGCAGCCCGCCGGGACGCCCGACGCCGTACACCTCGGACGACGACCTGATCTCCGGGAGCATCGAGAGCGGGATGCCCATGTCCGCCGCGATGTCCTCCCGCCAGCTCAGGGTGTCGAGGTCCATGAGCATGGTGCGCGACGCGTTGGTCACGTCCGTGACGTGCACGCCGCCGTCGACGCCGCCCGTCATGTTCCACAGCACCCAGGTATCGGTGTTGCCGAACACGAGGTCGCCGGCGTCGGCGGCCTCGCGGGCACCCTCGACGTTGTCGAGGATCCACTTGACCTTGGGGCCCGAGAAGTAGGTCGCGAGGGGCAGGCCGACGATCGACTTGTACTTCTCGGGGCCCGCGTCGCCACCCAGGTCGTCGACGATCTTCTGCGTGCGCGTGTCCTGCCAGACGATCGCGTTGTAGACGGGCTTGCCCGTCCTGCGGTTCCACACGACCGCGGTCTCGCGCTGGTTGGTGATGCCGACCGCGGCGATGTCCGTGTAGGTCACGTTCGCGCGGGTCAGGGCGAGGCCCACGGCCTCGCGGACGTTGTTCCAGATCTGCTCCGGGTTGTGCTCGACCCAGCCCGCCCGCGGGAAGATCTGGTCGTGCTCGAGCTGACCGGAGGAGACGATCTGCCCGGAGTGGTTGAAGACGATGGCCCGGGAGCTGGTGGTTCCCTGGTCGATGGCGAGAACGTAGTCGGCCATGGTGTGTCAGTCCTTCACGTCGGAGGTGTCGAGGGGGCGCCGCGCCGGGCGCGGCGGAGGAGCAGGGGGCCGTGGGCATCGCGCGGGGCGGCCGGGCCCGACGGCGGGGGGCCGCGTGACCGGGGCGGGGCGCCCACGCCCCGGTCGCGCGGGTAGGTCAGGGCAGGTGCCCGGGATCAGCCCCAGGCCTTGCCGAGGAGGCCGGCGAGCACGCCGCCGACGAGCGGACCTGCGACCGGGACCCAGGAGTAGGCCCAGTCGCTCGAGCCCTTGCCACGGATGGGCAGGAGGGCGTGGGCGATGCGGGGACCCAGGTCACGAGCAGGGTTGATGGCGTACCCGGTGGGACCACCGAGCGACGCACCGATGCTGACCACGACGAGTGCGACCGCGAGCGGCCCGAGACCGGACGGCGTGTTGCCCGACGCGACGACGAAGAACACGAGCACGAACGTCGCGATGACCTCGGTGACGAAGTTCCAGCCGTAGGAGCGGAGCTCGGGGCCGGTCGAGAAGACCGCGAGCTTGGTGGCGGCGGGCGCCTCCTCGTCGAAGTGCTTCTTGTACGCGACGAACGCGAGCACGGCACCGACGATCGCACCGATCATCTGTGCACCGAAGTAGATGAACATGTTGCTCACGGTCGGCTCGATCGTGGCCGTGAGGATCCCTTCAGGTCCCGTGACCTGGTAGAAGGGCCGGTCCGCGGTGAAGAGACCGATGGTCACCGCCGGGTTCAGGTGTGCGCCCGACTTGTACGCGACGTAGACGCCGGTGAAGACAGCGAGGCCCCATCCGAAGTTGATGAGGAGCCATCCGCCGTTGAAGCCCTTGGTCTTGGGGAGGATCACGTTGGCCACGACGCCGGCACCCAGCAGGATCAGGGTCGCGGTGCCGAGGATCTCGGACCAGAAGGCGTTGAGGATGAGTGTGTCCATCAGGTTCTCTCTTTCTTGGTGGACTTCGTTGTCGCAACCACCCCGGCGCATCCGTGCGGCGGGGCCCCGGTGCGCCGCGAGGTGCGCACCGTGAGGTTGGGGGGTGCCGCCCCCCGGTCCGTCGACGTGAGCCGAACGGGCCGGGGACCGGCGGATGAAGTTGTTCTCGGGGAGCCGAGGCTCCGGGCGGTCAGGGGATGGTCAGGAAGGCAGGCCGGTCAGGAGGCGTCGAGCGGCTTGAGCGGGGCGATGTCGTCCGCGGCGAGCCGGGTGCGCTCGGCCGTGGCGTCGTCGGGCTCCTGCTCGGCGGCCTCCTCGGCCGCCGCGCGAGCCGTGTAGGACTCGATCTCCGCAGCCCGCTGCTCGTCGCTCCAGCCGAGGAGCGGTGCCGCGATGTCGGCGATCTCCGGGAGAGCGCCGAGCCCGCGATCGAGCACCTCGTAGTTGAGGCGCGTGCGGTGCAGGAGCAGGTCCTCCAGGTGGAGCGCGCCCTCGTGGGTCACGCCGTAGCTGATCTCGGCCCGCAGGTAGGCGGGCGCGTGCTCGAGCGGCTTCGCCAGCGTGGGGTCGGCCTCGCACAGGGCGACGATGTCGCGCAGGTTCGAGCCGTAGCGGTGCAGCAGGTGGTCGACCATCTGCGGCGTCCAGCCGAACTTCGAGGCCCACGGCCGCGCCTGGCGGCGGACCGCGTCGAGGCCCACGGCCCCGATCAGCGGGATCTTGTCCGTGATCGAGGGCAGGGCCGCCGAGCGCTGGCCGATCGCGAAGTCGACCGCGTCCTTGGCCATGACACGGTAGGTCGTGAGCTTGCCGCCTGCGATGACCGTGAGGCCGGGCGTCGGCGACGCGGTGGTGTGCTCGCGCGAGACCTTGGCCGAGCTCGTGCCCTCCTTGGTGCCCGGCTGGAGCAGGGGGCGCAGGCCGGCGTACGTGCCGATGATGTCGTCGCGCGTCAGGGGCTGGGCGAGGACGGCGTTGGCGTGCTCGAGGATGTACTCGATGTCGGCCGACGTCGCCACGGGGTGCGTGAGCTCCTGCTCCCACGGGGTGTCGGTCGTGCCGATGACCCAGTAGCGCGACCACGGGATGATGAAGAGGACCGACTTCTCGGTCTGCAGGATCAGACCGACCTGGCCCTTGATGCGCTCGCGCGGGACGACGATGTGGACGCCCTTCGAGGCGAGCACGCGCAGGCCTCCCTCGGAGCCCGCGAGGGCCTCGGTGTCCTCGGTCCACACGCCCGTCGCGTTGATGACGGCGCGTGCGCGGACCGTGATGCGGCGGCCCGTCTCGAGGTCCTCGAGGATCGCGCCGTTGACCGCCCCGGTGGGGCCCTTGGTCAGCTCGACGACCTGGGTGCGGGACGCGGCGTGCGCGCCGTAGGAGGTCGCGGTGCGGATGAGGGTCGAGACCAGGCGGGCGTCGTCGACCGAGGCGTCCCAGTACTGGACAGCGCCGATCGCGGCGTCGTGCGCGAGGTCGGGGAACTTGCGCTCCATCTGCTTGCGCGAGAGGTGGCGGTGCAGGGGCAGGGCCCGCTTGCCGGGGGCCATGCTCGCGAGCGTGTCGTAGAGCGCGATGCCGGCGCCGACGTAGGCGCGCTCCCACACACGGTGCTCGAGCGGGTAGAGGAAGGGGACGGGGCGCACGAGGTGCGGCGCGAGGTCCTTGATGAGGAGGTCGCGCTCGGTGAGCGCCTCGTGGACCAGGTGGAAGTCGAGCATCTGCAGGTAGCGCAGCCCGCCGTGGACCAGCTTGCTCGAGCGGCTCGACGTGCCGGCGGCCCAGTCCTGGGCCTCGACGATCGCGGTCGACAGCCCGCGGGTCACGGCGTCGAGGGCGATGCCCGCCCCGGTCACGCCGCCGCCGATCACGAGGACGTCGAGCTCCTGGTCCGCGCTCGTGCTCGCCTCGAGCGCGCTCAGCGCTCGCTGGCGAGACTCTGCGGTGAGTCTGCTGGAAGTCATCCGATGGCCTTCTCTCGTCGTCGATCTGGTGCGTCACGGGGAGGCAGGGGGTGCGGCGCCCCTCCTGTGACGTTCCCACGGCTCCGCGTCCCGCGCTAGCGGTACGAGGCGGGGCCCAGGAGGGCGCCGTGCCGCGGCACAGCGCTGTCGAAATGCCGCTGCACGTATTAACGTCAACATGTCAGGAACGTACGCGCAAGCGCAGTGCACAAACGTGCAGACGCCGAAGGCAGAGGCAGGAGACCCGCAGATGGCGGATCGTGAGCAGGACGTCCTCCGGGCGGCCTCGATGTACTACCTCCAGGACATGAAGATGGAGGCGATCGCGAAGCACCTGCGCACGTCGCGCTCGACAGTCTCGCGTCTGGTCAAGAAGGCGCGTGAGACTGGTCTGGTGGAGATCACGCTGCGCCCCACGCAGAGCAGGGCGCCCGGGCTCGGCGCGCACATCTCCGCCACCTACGGCATCGACGCCTACGTGGTGCCCGTCCCGGACTCGACCCAGCAGGTCGACCGGCTCGACCAGGTGGCCCTCACGACGGCCCGCCTGCTCGGCTCGTGGTTCGACTCCGACATGATCCTCGGCATCGCGTGGGGGACCACGCTCGCCGCGATCTCCCGGCACCTGAGCCGCAAGCCGACCCGGGGCTCCGCCGTCGTGCAGCTCAACGGCGCGGCCAACACGCGCACGTCCGGGGTGCACTACGCGGGTGACCTGATCGCCGGGTACGGCGAGGCGTTCGACGCTCACGTGCACCATTTCCCAGTGCCCGCGTTCTTCGACTACGCCGAGACCAAGCAGGCCATGTGGCGCGAACGGTCGGTGCGACGCGTGCTCGACGTCCAGCGGCGGGCCGACGTCGCGCTGTTCTCGGTGGGCGCGGTGTCGGGAGCCGTGCCCAGCCACGTGTACTCCGCGGGCTACCTCGAGCCCGAGGACATCGCGGTGCTGGAGGCCGAGAAGGTGGTCGGGGACGTGTGCACCGTCTTCCTGCGGGCCGACGGCACCTACCGGGACATCGCGCTCAACGAGCGGGCCACGGGCCCCGGTCCCGACGAGCTCAAGCGGATCCCGCAGCGCATCTGCGCGGTCGCGGGCGACAACAAGGTCGCGCCGCTGCGGGCCGCGCTGCGGGCCGGTGTGGTGACGCACCTGGTGATCGACGAGATCACGGCCTCGCACCTGATCGAGCAGGAGACGGGGCGCATCGCGGTCGCCCGCACGCGCATCGAAACTATGCAGTCGGGTGCATGAGTACGCACTTGGGGCCGTGGAGGCGTAGATTGTCCGGGTGACGAGCAGCCCCACGACCACCCTCACGCTCCGCCCCGCACTGCCCGCGGACGTCCGCGCCATCCGCGGGCTCGTCGAGCCCTACGCCGAGGAGCGCATCCTCCTGGCCAAGGAGATGGTCGGCTACTACGAGGCCGTCCAGGAGTTCGTGGTCGCCGACGTCGGCGAGCCGGACGCCCCCCAGGTCGTCGGCTGCGGGGCGCTGCACGTCATGTGGGACGACCTCGCCGAGATCCGCACGCTCGCGGTCGACCGCGCCTGGCTCGGCAAGGGGGTGGGGCACCGGCTGGTGACCGAGCTCCTCGACCGGGCCCGCTCCCTGGGCCTGCGGCGCGTCTTCTGCCTGACGTTCGAGGTCGACTTCTTCCGTGCGCACGGGTTCGAGCCGATCGAGGGCACCCCGGTCTCGCCCGACGTCTACGCCGAGCTCCTGCGCTCGCACGACGACGGCGTGGCCGAGTTCCTCGACCTCGCCCGGGTCAAGCCCAACACCCTCGGCAACACCCGGATGCTGCTGACGCTCTGAGGGGCGCGCTCGCGCCCGCCGCCGCTCGCCCGCGCCCGGCGCTCCGGCAGGGGCATCCGCACCGTCAGGCGGGCAGCCGGTAGACCTCGCCGTCCTGCTCCACGAGGCCGTCCTCGACCAGGCTCGCGACGCACCGCCCCAGCTGTGCGGCGTCGGGCCACAGCCCGGCGACGACGTCGCGGTGCACGGGCCCGTCCGCGCCGCGCAGCGCGGCCATGACCCGGCCCCGTGCCTGCCGGTCGGTGCCCTCCCAGGCCTGGGTCCGGCGTCGGGCGGCGTGCTCGTCCGGTGGGCTGCCCGCAGCCCGCCACGCGCACAGGTCCGCGACCGGGCACTCGTCGCAGCGCGGCGAGCGTGCCGTGCACACGAGCGCACCGAGCTCCATCGAGGCGGCCGCCCACGACGCGGCCTCGGCGTCCCCGGTCGGCGCGACGAGCGTCGCGAGCCGGCGCTCGGCCGCGGTGTACGACGGTGCGGGCAGCGCCGTCCCCGCCACCGCGCGCGCCAGGACGCGCCGCACGTTCGTGTCGACGACGACCGCACGGCGCCCGTGCGCGAACGCCCTCACTGCCGCGGCCGTGTACTCCCCGACGCCCGGCAGCGCGAGCAGCTCGTCCAGGTCCTGGGGGACCTGCCCCGCGTGCCGTTCGACGACTGCGCGCGCGCAGTCCTGCAGGCGCAGGGCGCGGCGCGGGTAGCCGAGGCGCCCCCAGGCGCGCAGCACATCGGCCGTCGACGCCGCCGCGAGGTCCGCGGGCTCGGGCCACCGCGCCGTCCACGCACGCCACGCGGGCTCGACCCGCACCACGGGCGTCTGCTGCAGCATGACCTCGCTCACCAGGACGCCCCAGGGGGAGCAGTCGTCGCGCCGCCACGGCAGGTCGCGCGCGCTCGCGGCGAACCACTGCCCGACGGCGTCGCGCAGGTCCGCGTGCGGGTCAGGTCCCTGGAGGCTCGCCAGGGCAGGTCGGCGGTCGGGCGTGCGAGGACGCGGGGCGTCGAGCGAGGTGCGGGAGGACGGCATGGTGCGACCATTCTCGCCGACCCTGCGCACCCCGTGCGTCGACGGGGCCGCGCCCGTCCGCCACCCGACGGGAGCCGCGCGGTGTGGCGGTGAGGAACGGCCCCCGTGGCGACGTACCGTTGCCCCTAGTGCAGGGCGAGCCTGCGCGGACAGTCGATCGGAGCCGCACGTGAGCACGGCGCAAGGTACCCGGCCGCCGACCGGGTCGAACCCGGTCCCGGGGGCCCCCGGGCACAGGCCGGGCGGCGCGTCGGCCGGCAGGCCCACGTCCCGGACGCTGCGCGTGCGCCGCACCATGGCACTCGTCCTGCTCGCGGTGATCGTGGTCGGGGTCGTCATGCTCGTCCGGGCCGCGATCGCGTTCGGCACGGGACTGCTCGCGGAGGACCCCCAGGGCAAGGTCGCCCCTCCGCCTCCCCAGGAGGTCGCCGCGACCGGGTACAAGGCCTGCCAGGCCAAGGACGTCACGCTGTGGCTCGCAGCCTCGAGCACCGAGTACGCGGTCGGGGAGAACCCGTCCTTCACCGTGACGCTGACGCACGTGGGCTCCAGGCCGTGCTTCGTCGACGCCTCGTTCGCGGTCCAGGAGCTCACGATCACCTCCGGCAGCGAGCGCATCTGGTCGTCGGCCGACTGCCCCGCGGAGTCCGAGCCCCTCCTCATGGCCCCGGGCGACGAGTGGCCGAAGACCGTGACGTGGACGAGGGAACGCTCGGCCCCCGAGTGCGCCACCGGCCTGCCGGCGACGCTCCCGGGGACCTACAGCGTGGTCGTGGCGTCGAACGAGGCCGAGGGGCTCACGAGCCCCGCCGTGTCCTTCACGCTGGTCGCGCCCGAACCCGTGACGCCGCCCGCGCCGCGGACCCCGGCCGACGGGGCTCCCGCAGAAGGGGCCGACGAGGCCCCGGCCGTGCCCGCGGAGGGCACGGAGCCGCCCGCCGCCGGAGACGGGGAGGCGCCGTCGCAGGACGGAGCGGCGACCCCCGAGGGGGACGTCCCGCCCGAGGGGTAGTCCCCGTCTCTGGTCCCGGGGCTGCCCCGGACGCCGGACGTCACCGCCTCGCTGGGCTAGACGTACCGCTCGAGGATGCTCGACTCGGCGAGGCGCGACAGGCCCTCGCGGACCGCGCGGGCCCGCTGCTCGCCCACGCCGTCCACGGCCATGAGGTCGTCGATGCTCGCGGCCAGGAGCTTCTGGAGACCACCGAAGTGCGAGACCAGGCGGTCGATGATGGTGCCCGGCAGGCGGGGCACCTTCGACAGGAGCCGGTACCCGTGCGGTGCGACCGCCGCGTCGAGGGCCTCGCCACCACCCGGGAGGTCGAGGACGCGCCCGATGAGGGTGAGGTCGAGGAGCTGCGTCGAGTCGAGTGCACCGAGGGCGTTCTTGACGTCCGCGAGCGAGCGCTCCTTGCGGCCGAGCTCGACGTAGTCGCGGATGACGGACTCGCGGTCCGAGCCGATCCCGCCGATCAGCTCGTCGAGCTGGAGCGCGAGCAGTCGACCGTCCGTGCCGAGCTCGACGACGTAGCCCGCGATCTCCTCGGAGATGCGGCCGACCATCTCGAGGCGCTGGACCACGGCGCACACGTCGCGGACCGTGACGAGGTCCTCGATCTCCAGGGCCGACAGCGTGCCGCTGACCTCGTCGAGGCGGGCGCGGTAGCGCTCGAGCGTCGCGAGGGCCTGGTTGGCACGGGAGAGGATGGTGTCCGAGTCCTCGAGCACGTAGCGCTGACCGCCCACGTACAGCGCGACGATCCGCATGGACTGGCTGACCGAGATGACGGGGAACCCGCACTGCTTGGCGACGCGCTCCGCGGTGCGGTGGCGCGTGCCCGACTCGGTGGTCTCGATGGTCGCGTCCGGCAGGAGCTGGACCGCCGCGCGCAGGATGCGGTTCGCGTCCCGGTCGAGGACCACGGCGCCGTCCATCTTGGAGAGCTCGCGCAGGCGGGTCGCGGAGAAACCGACGTCCAGCACGAAACCACCCGAGCACATGGTCTCGACGACCTTGTCCAGGCCGAGGACGATCAGTGCGCCCGTCCGGCCACGCAGGATGCGCTCGAGGCCGTCGCGGAGCTCGGTGCCCGGAGCCACTGCTGCGAGGGTCTCCCGGAGCATGTCGTCAGGGTGCACAGGGGAGTTGGCCACGTGGGCATCCTACGCTGCCGGGCCGTTCGAGGGGCGAGAAAACACCGTTCCTGGGACGACCGGAGGTCACGATGGCGCAACGGTTCTCACTCGTCGAAGCGCGTGCGCTCCTGCTGCGAGGGAAGGTGACCGGCGCGCGCCAGCTCGACGGCCTCGCCCAGGTGCTGCGCGGGCAGCACGGTCATGCCCGCAGGGGGCTTGGGGGACGACCCGCGAGGAACCACGGCACGGGTGAAGCCGAGCCTCGCGGCCTCGCCCAGGCGCCGGTCCAGGCCGGAGACCGGGCGGATGTCGCCGGCCAGCCCGACCTCGCCGATCGCGATGGTCCCGGGTGGCATGACCTGGTCCTCGCGGGCCGAGAACGTCGCGAGCGCGATCGCGAGGTCCGCCGCGGGCTCGGTGACGCGGGCGCCGCCGATCGTCGAGACGTAGACGTCCTGGTCGACCAGGCGGACCCCGGCGTGCCGGTGCATGACGGCGAGGATCATCGCGAGCCTGCTCGAGTCCACGCCGCTCGTGGTGCGCCGCGGGTTCGTCAGCGAGCTGGGGACCACGAGGGACTGGATCTCGAGCGCGAGCGGGCGACGCCCCTCGAGCGTCACGGTGATGAAGGTGCCGGGGGCGCCGGCCCCCGAGTGCGACATGAACAGCCCGCTGGGGTCCGTGAGACCCACGATCCCGGTCTCCGACAGGTCGAAGCAGCCGACCTCGTCGGTCGGCCCGTACCTGTTCTTGACGGCTCGCACGAGCCGCAGGCGCGAGTGCCTGTCGCCCTCGAACTGGCACACGACGTCCACCAGGTGCTCGAGCGTGCGCGGCCCGGCGACCGAGCCGTCCTTGGTCACGTGCCCGACGAGGATCACGGGCAGGTCCCGCTCCTTGGCCGCGGCGATGAGCGCCGCGGCGACCTCGCGCACCTGGCTCACGCCGCCGGGGGCGCCCTCGACCTGCGCCGAGGCGATCGTCTGCACCGAGTCGACGACGAGCATCGCGGGGTTCGTGGCCTCGATGTGCCCCAGCACGGTCGCGAGGTCCGTCTCGGCCGCGAGCAGCAGGCCCGGCGCGAGCGCGCCCACCCGCTCGGCCCGCAACCTGACCTGCCCGGCCGACTCCTCGCCCGTGACGTACAGGACCGTGCGAGGCTGCGGCGTCGGGCGCGGGGAGTCGCCCGGGGACGGCACCTTGTCGCTCACTCCGGCCGCGACGTTGCTCGCGACCTTGAGCAGCAGCGTCGACTTGCCCACGCCCGGCTCTCCCGCGAGCAGGACCACGGCCCCCGGGACCAGGCCGCCGCCCAGCACGCGGTCGAACTCGGCGACGCCCGTGGGCGTGGCGCGCGCGGTCTCGACGTCGATCTCTCCGATGGGCCGCGCCGGGTTGCGGGTCGGGGCGACCGCCGCGGTCCGGGGCCCGGCGCTCGCCGCGGCCTCCTCCGTGACGGTGCCCCACTCCTGGCACTCGCCGCAGCGGCCGACCCACTTGGCCGTGGTCCACCCGCACTCGCTGCAGCGGTAGGCGGGCTTGGCCGGGCGCTTGCTCGTGGCACGGGAGGCGGAGGTCGATGTGGTCACGCGCGTCACGCTAGCCGTCGGCACCCACAGCCCGGCGGGGCCGCGGCCCGCGCGGCGCGCCGTCGGCGGCGAGGGGCGCCCGCCCCGGGGGCGGCGGAAGTGGTCCCGATGGCGCGCGGCCCGGCCCCTGCCCATCATGAAGCCATGCGCAGGCTCCGGAAGGACAGCCCGTGGTGGACCGTCATCACCACCCTGGGCTCGCTCGCGGCGTGCCTGCTCCTCTACTACGGCGTGCCGCTCGGGGACGCCGACCGCGAGTGGGTGCAGATCCTGCTGTTCGCGGTCGGTTTCCTGGGGCTGTGCTACCTCGTCAGGTTCCAGGTGCGGCGCCAGCTCCGCGCGGGTCGCGAGCCGAGCGTGCGCGTCCAGTCCGTGATCGGGCTGCTGTCGCCCATCATCGTCTTCTTCTCGATCGCCTACTACCTCCTGGCGATCCACAGCGACACCGAGTTCGTGGGGATCGAGACGCGCACCGACGCGCTGTACTTCACGGTCGTCACGCTCGGGACCGTCGGGTTCGGGGACGTCCACCCCGTCGGGCAGGCTGCGCGCGTCATCACGATGGTCCAGATCCTGTTCGACCTCGCCGTGATCGGCGTGCTGGTCGCCGTCGCGACGCAGCGCATGAAGGAACGGGCGGAGCGGCGGGACGTCCACCTCGACGGGGACTGACCAGCGCGGCTCCCACGGACGCGTGCGGGCGCACACTATTCTGGCGCCTTCACAGCGTCGCCACGAGGAGAGTGCCATGAGCCAGCAGACGGGGCGGCCGCGTCCACCGTCCCAGGACCGTCCGGGCCTGAGGGACAGCCGTCACCACCGCGGTCCCTCGTCGGACGTCTTCGCACGACGGCGCCTGGTCGCCCTGGTGCTCCTCGTCGGCCTGCTGGTCGGGTTCGTCCTCCTCCTCGCGTTCGTCTGGCCGGGGTTCGCCTCGGGGGGCGCGGAGAAGGAGCCCGCCGAGGTCACCGTCACCGCACCTCCCGCGACACCGACGATCGAGCCGGTCGAGCGGTCGGCGACCACCGAGCTCGCGAAGGCGCTGCCTGCGAGCGTCCTGCAGTTCGCGCTCCGGGAGGAGGCCCCGACCGACGACTACGGTGACGCCGGGGTGATCGAGGCGCACGCGCTGACGTACGCGGACGCCGAAGGGGACGATGCGATCCTCGTCACGGTGCTCGCAGGGCAGTGGGGCACCGACGACGAGGCGAAGGAGGCGTACGACGACCTGGTCGCCGCCGCCGTCGACGCGGGCGGCGAGCCCGCGTCCGAGGGTGACGTCGAGGTCGGTGGCGAGGTCGTGGGAACCTATGTCGTCACCCCGGTCGCAGAGACCGAGGGGACGTCGACCGTCACCTGGCGCAACGGCACGGTCGTGCTGCAGGCGACCGGACCGGTCGACGAGATCGAGAAGTTCTTCACCGCGTTCCCGCTCTAGCCGCGGTACCGTCGGCGACGGCGCAGCGGGGCGCACCAGGTCAGGTGCTCCCCGCGCACCGGGCTCGTCGGCCCTCGGCGGGCACCGGCCGACGGACCGGGACGCACGACCAGGAAGCAGGAACGACGATGTCCTCGACGCCCACGACGACCCACGAGGAGCTCACCCCGGGGCCCGCCCCACGGCTCGCGGTCCTGGGGACCGGCGTCATGGGGGAGACGGTGCTGGCCGGAGCCCTGCGCGCCGGCTGGCCCGCGTCCGAGGTGGTCGCGACCGTGCGCCGCCCCGAGCGGGGCCACGAGCTGGGGGAGCGCTACGGTGCGACCACGACGACCGACAACGCCGGGGCCGTCCGGGGGGCGCGGGTGGTCGTGGTCGCCGTCAAGCCCAAGGACGTCGCCGCCCTGCTCGCGGAGGTCTCGCCCCACCTGGGCGAGGGGACCGTGGTGGTGAGCGTCGTCGTCGGGCTCTCGACGCGGTTCTACGAGGACCGGCTCCCGGCCGGGACGGCGGTCGTGCGCGTCATGCCCAACACCCCGTCGGTGATCGGTGCGGGCGTCAGCGCGGTCAGCGGCGGCTCGGCCGCGAGCGACGACGACGTCGCCCTGGTCGAGCGGCTCCTGGGCGAGACCGGGCTCGTGGTGCGCGTCGCGGAGAAGGACCAGGACGCGGTCGGGGCGCTGTCCGGCTCCGGCCCCGCCTACGTGTTCTACGTCGTGGACGCGCTCGCGGAGGCGGGCGTGCTGCTCGGGCTGACCCGGGCCGTCGCGCTCGAGCTCGCCACGGCGACCGTGCTCGGCTCGGCCCGCATGCTCGACGAGACGGGCGAGCACCCCGTGATCCTGCGCGAGAAGGTGTCGTCGCCCGGAGGGACCACGGTCGCCGCGCTGCGGGAGCTCGACGCGGGCGGGGTCCGGGCCGCGTTCCTCTCGGCCCTCGAGGCGGCCCGCGACCGGTCGCAGGAGCTCGCCGCGGCTCTCGAGGCGCAACGATGAACGGCGAGCACGGACGGACCCGGCCCCCCGCGATGTCCGACGTCGCCGAGGTCGCCGGGGTGTCGCACCAGACGGTGTCGCGCGTCCTCAACGACCATCCGAGCGTGCGCCCGGAGACGCGGGAGCGGGTCCTCGACGCGATCGCGCGGCTCGGGTACCGACGCAACAGCGCGGCCCGGGCGCTGGTCACGGCGCGCTCGGGCACCATCGGCGTCGTGACGACGGGCTCGGCGCTGTACGGGCCGACGAGCACGCTCATCGCGGTCGAGGGCGCGGCGCGCGAGCACGGCTACTTCGTGTCCGTCGCGACGATCCGCAGCTACGACGCGGAGACCATGAACACGGTCCTCGAGCACTTCATGGCGCAGGCCGTCGAGGGGATCGTGGTCATCGCGCCCCAGACGGACGTCGCGTCGGCGGTCGACTCGTTCCGGGCCGCGGTGCCGGTCATCCTCATCGCGGCCCGCGAGCCGGGCGAGACGCCGGGGGGTGGCCCGCACGCCGGCGCCGCGAGCATCCTGCCGATCGCGGTCGACCAACGGCTGGGGGCGCGGCTGGCCACCGAGCACCTGCTCGACCTGGGGCACCGGACGGTCGTCCACCTGAGCGGCCCCCTCGACTGGTTCGACGCGCGCGAACGCGCGCGCGGGTGGCGGGACGCGCTCGCCGCGCGCGGGGTGCCGGAGGCCGAGCGCGAGATGATCCGCTGCACGTGGTCGTCCGACGCGGGCTACGAGGTCGGGCGCGACCTGGCCCGGCGCGTGCAGGCGGGGGACGGGCCGAGCGCGGTCTTCGCGGGCAACGACCACCTGGCGCTGGGCGTCCTGCAGGCGTTCTGGGAGGCGGGCGTCGTGGTCCCGCGCGACGTGTCGGTCGTCGGGTTCGACGACGTCGAGGGCTCGGCGCACTTCATCCCACCGCTCACGACCGTCCGTCAGCCCTTCGACGAGCTGGGGCGCCGCTGCATGGCGCTGCTGCTCGACGCGTTCGCCGGGGCGACCCCGGAGTCCGCGCAGATCCCCCCGGTCCTCGTGACCCGGGCGAGCTCGGCCGCGCCGCGCACCTGAGGCGCCCGGCGCCGCCGCCCGCCTGAACCGCCCGCGCGCCGCGCTCGAGACGTGGGCGCGCTCCCGCGGCGGGACGCCGTTCAGCGCCCTCGAGAACCTCGATCCTCCCGACAGGCCGTCGACGGGGTGGCGAAACATCGCGTGTGAGCGCTAACATTCACGCCAGGACGTAGCCGAGCGCGACGATGCGACGAGGAGAGACAGCAATGGTGCAGCAGGACGAGGTGGTCGACCTGAGGGAGTCGGTCGTCGCCGGGAACACCGCACTGGGGATCGAGCTCGGCTCGACGCGGATCAAGGCGTGCCTGGTCGGCCCGGACGGGACCCCCGTCGCGAGCGGCAGCCACGCGTGGGAGAACGAGTACCTCGACCGCACCTGGACCTACTCGCTCGACGCGGTGCGCGAGGGGCTGCAGCACTGCTATGCAGACCTGGTCGCCGACGTCGAGCGCCGGTACGGCGTACGCCCGACGACGTTCGGGGCGATCGGCGTCTCCGCCATGATGCACGGCTACCTCGCGTTCGACGCCGACGGCGAGCAGCTCGTCCCGTTCCGGACCTGGCGGAACACGACCACGGGCAAGGCGGCGGCCGAGCTCTCGGAGCTGTTCGACCACAACGTCCCGCTGCGCTGGTCCGTCGCCCACCTGTACCAGGCGATCCTCGACGACGAGCCCCACGTGGCCCGGGTGGCGTCCCTCACGACGCTCGCCGGGTACGTCCACCGCGCCCTCACCGGCCGCCCGGTGCTCGGGGTGGGCGACGCGTCCGGCATGTTCCCCGTCGACCCCGCGACGCGCACGTACGACCGCCGCATGCTCGACGCGTTCGACGGGCTCGTCGCCACGCGCGCACCCGGCCTCGCGGTCGAGCCCCTGCTGCCCGAGGTCCTCGTCGCGGGTCAGGACGCCGGGAGCCTGACCCCCGCGGGCGCGGCCTGGCTCGACCCCACGGGCGCCCTCCGCCCGGGCGTGCCGTTCTGCCCCCCAGAGGGTGACGCCGGGACGGGCATGGTGGCGACGAGCTCGGTCGCGCCGCGCACGGGCAACGTCAGCGCCGGCACGAGCATCTTCGCGATGGTCGTGCTCGAGCACGCCCTCGCCGCCCGCCACCACGAGCTCGACCTGGTCACGACCCCCGCGGGCGACCTCGTCGCGATGGTCCACTGCAACAACGGGGCGAGCGAGCTCGCCGCCTGGGCCGACCTGTTCGGCGAGGTCACGTCCGCGCTCGGCACCCCCGCGGCGCCCGACGACGTGTTCGGCGCGATCCTGCGCGCCGCTCTCGACGGCGACGCGGACGGCGGTGGGCTGCTCGCGTACAACTACCTCTCGGGTGAGCCCATCACCGGGCTCGAGGAAGGGCGCCCCCTGGTCGTCCGGACGCCCGGCAGCAGGCTGACCCTCGCCAACTTCATGCGCACGCAGGTCTACAGCGCGTTCGGCACGCTCGCCCTGGGCATGCGCGTGCTCGCGGCCGAGGGCGTCGCGCTCGACGCGATGTTCGCGCACGGCGGGATCTTCCGGACCGAGGGCGTGGCCCAACGGCTGCTCGCCGCGGCGATCGGCGCGCCCGTGACCGTGGGGCGGACAGCGGGCGAGGGCGGTGCGTGGGGCATCGCGGTGCTCGCCGCCTACGCACGCTCGGTGACCGGAGGGAACGACCAGGACCTCGACACCTACCTCCGTGAGCACGTGTTCGCGACGGCCGAGCTGGACACTGCCAGGCCCGACCCGGTGGACGCGGCGGGCTTCGCCGCCTACCTCGACCGCTACGACGCGGGCCTCGCGGTCGAGCGCGCCGCCGTCGACGCGCTCTGACCCCGACGAAGGAGATCTCATGAGCACCCTGCCCACGACGACCGAGGCGAGCGGGCCGACCGGCTCCGCAGGCCCGGGCGGTCCGACCGGGGCCGCCGACCCGTCCCGCTCGACCGGTCCCGGCAACCCTGCCGGAAGCCCGACGGCCCCGCCGCCGGGCGTGCCCGCCCACCTGCGCGCCGCGGTCGACGCCGCCAAGGAGCGGGTGGCCGCGCTGCACGCCGAGCTGCCCCGCTGGGAGCTCGTGGTGTGGACGGCGGGCAACGTGTCCGAGCGCGTGCGCGCCGCCGAGGGTCCCGGTGGCGCGGACGGCCGTGGTGACCTCCTCGTCATCAAGCCGTCGGGCCTGTCCTACGACGACATCACACCCGAGTCGATGGTCGTGTGCGACCTCGACGGGAACCTCGTCGAGGGGGACCGTGCGCCGTCGTCGGACACCGCGGCCCATGCCTACGTCTATCGCCACATGCCCGAGGTGGGCGGGGTGGTGCACACGCACTCGACGTACGCGACGGCCTGGGCCGCGCGCGCCGAACCCGTGCCGTGCGTCCTGACGATGATGGCCGACGAGTTCGGCGGCGACATCCCGGTGGGGCCGTTCGCGCTCATCGGCGACGACTCGATCGGGCGAGGCATCGTCGAGACCCTGCGCGAGTCCCGCAGCCCCGCGGTGCTCATGCGCAACCACGGGCCGTTCACGATCGGCAAGGACGCCCGCTCGGCCGTCAAGGCGGCCGTGATGTGCGAGGAGGTCGCCCGGACCGTGCACGTCAGCCGCCAGCTCGGCGACCCGACCCGGATCGAGCAGTCCGACGTCGACTCGCTCTACACGCGCTACCAGCACGTCTACGGTCAGCCGCCCGCGCGCTGACGCGCGGCGGGCGGCGCGTCAGCGCGCATCCCCTCACCCGTACACCCGGCCCCGCACCGACGCGGGGGCCGACCCCACCGACACGAAAGATGTGGACCCCATGAGCAAGCCCTACGCGGACCGCGAGATCTGGTTCCTCACCGGCAGCCAAGACCTGTACGGCGAGGAGACGCTGCGCCAGGTCGCGGAGCAGTCGCAGGAGGTCGCGCGCGCCCTCGACGCGTCCGCCGACGTCCCGGCGAACGTCGTCTGGAAGCCCGTCCTGAAGGACGCCTCGTCGATCCGGCGCGCGATGCTCGACGCCAACGCGGACGACCGCGTGCTCGGCGTCGTGACGTGGATGCACACGTTCAGCCCCGCGAAGATGTGGATCGGGGGGCTCGACGCGCTGCGCAAGCCGTTGCTGCACCTGCACACGCAGGCGAACGTCGAGCTCCCGTGGGACTCGATCGACTTCGACTTCATGAACCTCAACCAGGCCGCGCACGGCGACCGTGAGTACGCGTACATGGCGACGCGGCTCGGGGTGGCGCGCACGACCGTCGTCGGGCACGTGTCGAACCCGGCCGTCACGGCACGTGTCGGGTCGTGGGTGCGCGGGGCCGCGGGCTGGGCGGCGACGCACGAGCTGCGCCTGGCCCGGTTCGGCGACAACATGCGCAACGTCGCCGTGACCGAGGGGGACAAGACGGAGGCCGAGCTGCGCTTCGGTGTGAGCGTGAACACGTGGGGCGTCAACGACCTCGTCGCTGCCGTCGACGCCGTCTCCGAGGCGGACGTGGACGCCGTCGTGGCCGAGTACGAGGACCTCTACGACGTGGCCGAGGAGCTGCGCAAGGACGGCGACCGGCACGAGTCGCTGCGCTATGCCGCCCGCCAGGAGATCGCCCTCGAGACGTTCCTCGAGTCGGTCGGTGCCAAGGCGTTCACGACCAACTTCGAGGACCTGGGCGACCTGCGCCAGCTCCCCGGCATCGCGGTCCAGCGGCTCATGTCCAAGGGCTACGGGTTCGGTGCCGAGGGCGACTGGAAGACGGCCGTGCTGGTCCGCGCCGCGAAGGTCATGGGCGAGGGGCTGCCCGGCGGCGCGTCGCTCATGGAGGACTACACGTACGACCTCACGCCCGGCAGCGAGAAGATCCTGGGCGCCCACATGCTCGAGGTCTGCCCGTCCCTGACGACGTCGCGTCCGCGCGTGGAGATCCACCCGCTCGGGATCGGCGGCAAGGAGGACCCGGTCCGCATGGTGTTCGACGCCGACCCCGGCGTGGGCGTCGTCGTCTCGCTCGCCGACATGCGCGACCGCTTCCGCCTCACGGCCAACGTCGTGGACGTCGTCCCGCCGAGCGCGCCGCTGCCGCACCTGCCCGTCGCACGTGCCGTGTGGGAGCCGCGACCCGACTTCGTGACGTCGGCCGAGGCCTGGCTCACCGCGGGCGGCGCGCACCACACGGTGCTCTCGACCGCCGCGGGCATCGACGCGTTCGAGGTGTTCGCCGAGATGGCGCGCACCGAGCTGCTCGTGATCGACGAGAGCACCACGCGCCGCGGTTTCCGTGACCAGGTCCGCTGGAACCAGGTCTACTTCCGCGTCGCGCAGGGCCTGTGAGCGGATCCGCCTCGGGCTCGCCGGACGCGGGGGGGCCCCCCCCCCCCGCCGCACCGCCCGCTCCACGTTCTCCCCGGGGAGCCCCGGGACCCCAGACAGGTAAGGACACCACCATGGCGAACTACACCGCAGCCGACATCAAGGCACTGCGCGAGCGCACCGGCGCCGGCATGCTCGACGTCAAGAAGGCGCTCGACGAGGCCGACGGCGACTCCGAGAAGGCGCTCGAGATCATCCGTGTCAAGGGGCTGAAGGGCGTCGCCAAGCGCGAGGGCCGTTCGACCTCCGAGGGCCTCGTCGCCGTCGACATCGCGGAGACCGAGGGTGGCCAGGTCGCCACGCTCATCGAGCTCAACTCCGAGACGGACTTCGTCGCGAAGAACGAGAACTTCCTCAACCTCGCGGCTCGCGTGCTCAAGGCCGTCGCCGACTCGGGTGCTGCCGACACGGACGCGGCTCTCGCTGCGGACGCCGACGGTGAGTCCGTCCAGCTCGTGATCGACAACACCGCCGCGTCGCTGGGCGAGAAGGTCGTGCTGCGTCGTGCGACGCGGATCGCCGGGGAGCGCGTCACCGCGTACCTGCACCGCACCGCCAAGGACCTGCCGCCGTCGATCGGTGTCGTCGTCGCGACGAACGCCGCGGGCGAGGCCGTCGCCAAGGACATCGCGCAGCACATCGCCGCGCTGTCCCCGACGTACCTGTCGCGCGAGGACGTCCCCGAGGACGTCGTCGCCAACGAGCGTCGCATCGCCGAGGAGACCTCGCGCAACGAGGGCAAGCCCGAGGCCGCGCTGCCGAAGATCATCGAGGGTCGCCTGAACGGGTTCTTCAAGGACGTCGTGCTGCTCGACCAGCCGCTCGCGAAGGACCCCAAGAAGACCGTCGGCCAGGTCCTCGCCGAGGTCGGTGGCACGGTCACCGAGTTCGTGCGGTACCGCGTCGGCGCCTGACGCACTCCACCGGTGGCCCGGTCCGCGCTCGCGCGGACCGGGCCACCGCGCACCGGGACCCTGGGGGTCCACGGTGCACATGCACCACCCGGGGACGACGAGCAGGACCGCCCCCGGTACGTCCTGGGGCAGACCCCGGGAGATCGGAACGACGAAGGACAGGTGGCTCGGCACATGGGCGACAAGATCGAGACCAAGACCCCCGCACGTCGGGTACTGCTGAAGCTCTCGGGGGAGACCTTCGGGGGCGGACAGATCGGCCTGGCGCCGGACGTCGTGCAGCGGGTGGCCGGTGAGATCGCCGAGGCCGTCCGCGAGGGCGTCCAGGTCGCCATCGTCGTCGGCGGTGGCAACTTCTTCCGCGGTGCCGAGCTCTCGCAGCGTGGCCTCGACCGTGCCCGCGCCGACTACATGGGCATGCTGGGCACGGTCATGAACTGCCTCGCGCTCCAGGACTTCCTCGAGCAGGCCGGCGTCGACACGCGCGTGCAGACCGCCATCACCATGGGGCAGGTCGCCGAGCCCTACATCCCGCTGCGTGCCATCCGCCACATGGAGAAGGGGCGCGTCGTGATCTTCGGCGCGGGCGCCGGCATGCCGTACTTCTCGACCGACACGGTCTCCGTCCAGCGCGCCCTCGAGACGCACTGCCAGGAGGTCCTCATGGGCAAGAACGGCGTCGACGGCGTCTACTCGGCGGACCCGCGCACCGACCCGGACGCGGTCAAGCTCGAGCACCTGACGTACACCGACGCGCTCGTCAACGACCTGGCCGTGATGGACGCCACGGCGCTGAGCCTGTGCCGCGACAACGACGTGACCATGCGGGTCTTCGGGATGGGCGAGCCGGGCAACGTGACCCGCGCGCTGCTGGGGGACAATATCGGGACACTGGTCACGACGAGCTGACCGGACGACGACGAACGACCCGGGTCGCGCCGCGTCCCGGGTGCGCCGCCCCGTGCGGCGCAGGACGGCTAGCCCAGCTACGCACGACGAAGGAGCACTGGTGATCGACGAGACCCTCCTCGAGGCCGAAGAGAAGATGGACAAGGCGATCGAGGTCGCCAAGGAGGACTTCGCGAACATTCGCACGGGACGTGCGAGCGGCGCGATGTTCAACAAGATCACGGTCGAGTACTACGGCGCTCCGACGCCCCTGCAGCAGCTCGCCTCGTTCAACACCCCTGAGGCACGCACGATCGTCATCTCGCCCTTCGACAAGACCGCGCTGAGCGCGATCGAGAAGGCCATCCGTGACTCGGACCTCGGGGTCAACCCCAGCAACGACGGCAACATCATCCGCGTCGTGCTCCCCGTCCTGACGGAGGAGCGTCGCCGCGACTACGTGAAGCTGGCGAAGGGCAAGGCGGAGGACGCCCGCGTCTCGGTGCGGAACATCCGTCGTCGTGCCAAGGAGCAGCTCGACCGCATCGTCAAGGACGGCGAGGCCGGCGAGGACGAGGGCACGCGCGCCGAGAAGGAGCTCGAGGTGCTCACCAAGAGCCACGTCGACACGATCGACGCTCTGCTCGCCGGCAAGGAGAGCGAGCTCCTCGAGGTCTGATGCAGAAGTCTGAACGCACCGATGACAAGTGATGCGGTCGCGTCCAGGCCCCGGCGGACGCCGAAGGCCGGACGCGACCTGCCCAAGGCGATCTCCGTCGGGGTCGGTCTGCTCGTCCTGGTGGGGGCCTCGCTGGCCTTCCGGCCGGAGCCGTTCGTGCTGCTCGCGACCGCCGCGGTCGGCGCGGCGCTGTGGGAGCTGAAGCAGGCCTTCCTGCGCCGCGACATCCACCTGCCGCTCCTGCCGCTCCTCGTGGGGGCGGTCGGGATCCTGGTCTCGTCGTACTACTCGGGCCCCGAGGCCCTGATGGTCTCGTTCGTCCTGACCGTGGCAGGAGTCGTGGTCTGGCGGGTCATCGACGGCTCGGGGACGGCGGCGGTGCGCGACGCCGCGGCGGGCACGTTCGCGACGGCGTACCTGCCGTTCATGGCGGGCTTCGTGATGATGATGCTCGCGAACCCGGTCAACGGCAGGATCCAGGTCCTCCTGTTCATCCTGCTGGCGGTCTCCAACGACGTCGGCGGGTACGTGGCCGGGGTCCTGTTCGGCCGCCATCCGCTGGCTCCGTCGATCAGTCCCAAGAAGAGCTGGGAGGGGCTGGCAGGCTCGTTCGTGCTGGCGACGGCCATCGGTGTCGTGGGGGCCGTCTACGGGCTCGGTGTGAGTCCCGTGATCGGTGTCCTGCTCGGCGTCATGGTGCCGCTCACGGCCACCGTGGGCGACCTGGCGGAGTCGATGATCAAGCGCGACCTAGAATTGAAGGACATGGGGTCGCTCCTGCCGGGGCACGGCGGGATCCTCGACCGCCTGGACTCCATGCTCCTGACCGCTCCGTTCGTGTACCTGCTGCTCTCCGTCTCGCTCTGAGACGTCCCCAGGAGGGCAGGCGCGGACGCACGCGCGCGTGCCGGGCTGCGTGAGAACGCGCCGGCACGCTCGCACGAGCGCACCTGACGCGTCGTCCGACGACGTGGTGCGCTGACCTGTTCCACCCGCTCAACCTCTGGATCCTCCATGTCTGTTCGTCCGTCCGTCGAATCGAAGCCGCTGCCGCTCGTCATGTCGGCGCCCCGTCGTGGGAAGCCCCCGCGCCACTTCGCCGACCTCTCCCCGGAGGAGCGCAAGGCGGCGGTCGTCGAGCTGGGTGAGAAGCCCTTCCGGGCCAAGCAGCTCGCGACGCACTACTACTCGCACTTCACCAACGTCGCGGAGGACATGACCGACCTCCCGCAGGCGACGCGTGACCTGCTGGTGGAGAACCTCATGCCGACGCTGCTCACCCCGGCGCGCGTGATGCAGGCCGACGGCGGGACGACCGTCAAGACGCTGTGGAAGCTGTTCGACGCGGCCAAGGTCGAGTCGGTGCTCATGCGCTACCCGAACCGGTCGACGCTGTGCGTGTCGAGCCAGGCCGGCTGCGGCATGGCGTGCCCGTTCTGCGCGACCGGCCAGCTCGGCCTGACGCGGAACCTGTCGACGGCGGAGATCGTGGAGCAGGTGCGCTCGGCGGCGAAGTCGCTCGCGGACGGTGACATCCCCGGCGGCCCGGCGCGGCTGAACAACCTCGTCTTCATGGGGATGGGCGAGCCGATGGCCAACTACAAGGCGGTCATGGGCACGATCCGCCAGCTCGTCGCGCCGGCCCCCGAGGGGCTGGGCATGTCGGCCCGCAACATCACGGTCTCGACCGTGGGCCTGGTCCCGGCGATGAACAAGCTGGCGGCCGAGGGCATCCCGGTGACGCTCGCGCTCTCGCTGCACGCGCCCGACGACGACCTGCGCAGCGAGCTCGTCCCGATCAACACGCGCTGGTCGGTCGACGAGACCCTGGACGCGGCGCGCAACTACTTCGAGGTCACGGGCCGCCGGGTCAGCATCGAGTACGCGCTCATCAAGGACATGAACGACCACGCGTGGCGTGCCGACCTGCTGGGCGAGAAGCTCACGGCTCGGGGCTCGGGCTGGGTGCACGTCAACCCCATCCCGCTCAACCCGACGCCGGGCTCGATCTGGACCGCGAGCGAGCGCGAGGTGGAGGACGAGTTCGTCGCTCGCTTGCGCGGGCACGGGATTCCGACCACTATTCGTGACACACGCGGCAGTGACATCGATGGTGCGTGCGGACAGCTGGCAGCCGAGGAGGAAGAGTGAGTGCGTTGTTCAGCACCGTCTCGAAGGTGCGCAACGGGTACGACCCGGAAGAGGTGGACGAGTTCTTCGACCACGCACGTCAGGTCTACGAGGGCAAGAAGCCGGAGCGTCTGACGAGCACCGACATCCAGGTCTCGATGTTCGACCTGGTCCGTGGCGGGTACGACACCCACGAGGTCGACGCGGCCCTGGACCGCCTGGAGGGGGCCTTCATCGCCCGCCAGCGCGCCGAGTACGTCGCGGTCAACGGCCAGCAGGCCTGGATGAACGCGCTGGCCGAGCGGGCACGCAGCCTGTACGGGCGCCTGGGGCGTCCGGACGGCGAGCGGTTCGCCCCTGCGGGCCGCGGCGAGTGGGGCTACGACATGGACGACGTCGACGACCTGTGCGACCGCCTCGTGGCCTACTTCGACCGTCAGGAGCCCATCACTGCTGCCGAGATCCGGGCCTCGACGTTCGCGCGGCGCCGTGGCAAGGACGGCTATGCGGAGGGACCCGTGGACGCGTTCTTCGCGCGTGCCATCGAGGTGCTGCTCGGCGTCGAGTGACGCGCAGGTGAGGCCCGCCCGACGGCGCCGCGCGCCTCGGGCGGTCCTCGCACCTGGGAGGATGTCCTCATGAGTCTGCGCAGCGTGACCCTGCTCGGGTCGACCGGTTCCATCGGCACCCAGGCGATCGACGTGATCTCGCGCCATCCCGACCGGTTCCGCGTGGACGCGATCTCTGCCGGCGGGGCGAACGCGGACCTGCTCGCACGCCAGGCGCTGGAGCTGGGGGTCGCACGGGTCGGCGTCGCGGACCCTGCACGGGCCGTCGAGGTCGAGGCGGCCCTTGCTCGCCACGGTGCGGGCACGGCGAGCCCGGTCGAGGTCCTGGTCGGCCCGGACGCCGCGACAGAGCTCGCGGGGGCGGGCTCCGACGTCGTGCTGAACGGCATCACGGGGTCCGTGGGTCTGCGACCGACCCTGGCCGCACTCGGGGCGGGGTCGACGCTCGCGCTGGCCAACAAGGAGTCCCTCGTCGTGGGCGGCGTGCTGGTCCAGGACGCGAGGCGGCGTCCGGACCAGATCGTGCCGGTCGACTCGGAGCACTCGGCGATCGCGCAGGCCCTGCGGTCGGGGCGTCGCGAGGAGGTCCGTCGGCTCGTGCTGACGGCCTCCGGTGGACCGTTCCGCGGCTGGGCCCGGGACGACGTCAAGGTGGTCTCGCCGGAGCAGGCGCTCGCCCACCCGACCTGGGCCATGGGGCCGGTCGTGACGATCAACTCGGCGACGCTCATGAACAAGGGGCTCGAGCTCATCGAGGCGCACCTGCTGTTCGACGTGCCGACCGAGGAGATCGCGGTCGTGGTGCACCCGCAGTCGGTCGTCCACTCGATGGTCGAGTTCGTGGACGGGTCGACCATCGCCCAGGCCTCGCCGCCGGACATGCGTCTGCCCATCGCGCTCGGCCTGAGCTGGCCGGACCGTCTGGGCGAGGTCGCCGCGGGGTGCGACTGGTCGGCCGCGACGGCCTGGACGTTCGAGCCCCTCGACGAGGCACTCTTCCCTGCGGTCGGGCTCGCACGCGCGGCGGCCTCCGCCTCGGCGACGCACCCGGCGGTGTACAACGCGGCGAACGAGGAGTGCGTCGCGGCGTTCCTCGCGGGGCGCATCGGGTTCCTGGACATCGTCGAGACCGTGGAGCGCGTCCTGGGCGAGCACGAGGGAACCTCGCGGGCCGCGGTCACGTTGGAGGACGTGACGGGCGCGGAGGCGTGGGCCCGGGCAAGGGCTCACGAGATCCTGGCACGGCACTGAGCCCTGCCGTGTCCTGGCCGCTCGCAGGATCCGCCGGGCGCCCGGGGACCTCCGCGGGTCTCAGGCGTTCCGCAGGAATCGGCGATAGGTTCGCCCCTTCCGCACAGTCACCCTCTCTCTCGCAGCATCCTCGAACGGAGTTCTCATGGCCGCGGTGATCGGCATCCTGGTCGTGCTGGTCGGCATCCTCGTGTCGATCGCGCTGCACGAGGTCGGACACATGGTCCCGGCGAAGAAGTTCGGCGTCCGGGTCAGCCACTACTTCGTGGGCTTCGGCCCGACCCTGTGGTCGCGGACCAAGGGCGAGACCGAGTACGGCCTCAAGGCGATCCCGCTGGGCGGCTACGTGCGCCTCGTGGGGATGTACCCGCCGGCGCCCCCGGGGGCGAAGCAGTCGAACGGTTTCTTCGGCCGCATGGTGCAGGACGCGCGGGAGATGAGCGCCGAGGAGATCCTGCCCGGCCAGGAGCCGCGGGCCTTCTACAACCTGTCGGTGCCCAAGAAGATCGTCGTGATGTTCGGCGGACCGTTCATGAACCTCGTGATCGCGTTCGTGCTCATGACGGTGGTGCTGGTCGGGATCGGTTCGCCGCAGGCGACCACGACGGTCGCGACGGTGCCTGCGTGCGTGGCGCCGGCCTCTGCCCCGGCGGACTACGAGTGCGCCGCGGGCGACCCGGCGACCCCTGCCGCGGAGGCGGGGGTCGAGCCCGGGGACACGATCGTGTCGTTCGACGGCGAGCCGGTCGCCTCGTGGGAGTCGCTGGTCGGCAAGATCACGGGGGCCGCGGGCGAGACGGTCCCGCTCGTGGTCGAGCGTGACGGAGAGCGCGTCACGCTCGAGATCACCCCGACGGAGGTCGAGCGCCCGATCGTCGGGGACGACGGGCAGTACGTGACCGACGACGCGGGCGAGCTCGTGCTCAGGCCGGCCGGGTACGTGGGGATCGCCCCGACCCAGGAGCGGGTCTCCGAGCCGCTCAGCGCGGTGCCCGCGGCCATCTGGGCCCAGGTCAGCGGGACGGCCGAGGTCATCGTCGCGCTGCCGGCCAAGCTGGTCGACGTGGTGCAGTCGACGTTCGGCGGCGAGGAGCGCGACCCCGCCTCGGTCATGGGTCCGGTCGGCGTGGGGCGGATCGCGGTCGACGTCGTGGGGGCGGACTCGGTCGACGTGGTCGACCGCGTCGCGGTCATGCTGAGCCTGCTGGCCTCGCTCAACATCGCGCTGTTCGCGTTCAACCTCATCCCTCTGCCGCCGCTCGACGGCGGGCACATCGCGGGCGCGCTGTACGAGGGCGCCAAGCGCCAGGTCGCCAAGGTCCGCGGGCGCCCGCGCCCCCCGCACGCCGACGTGGCCAAGCTCGTGCCGCTGGGGCTGGCCATGTGGGTCGTCCTGCTCGGCATGGGCGTGCTGCTGATCTACGCGGACATCGTCAACCCGATCCGTATCACCTGACCCACGCCCGACCCGCCGTCGAGCCGCGCCCGACCCACCCGCCCGCCCGCCCGGGCCGACCGCGGTCCGGGGCGCCGGGAACCCGTGAAGATCTCGCGAACGTTCGTGTGCGGAGCGGGGCGAGGGGCGTCGTCGGGCGCGGGGCGGGTGCCGCGCGGGGGATACTGGGTCCGTGAGCGTACCCATCAGCCTTGGCATGCCAGCAGCACCCCCGCCGGTCCTCGCGCCGCGCCGCAAGACGCGCAAGATCAAGGTCGGCAAGGTCGACGTCGGCGGTGACGCCCCCGTGAGCGTCCAGTCGATGACCACGACCCCGACCACGGACATCAACGCGACCCTCCAGCAGATCGCCGAGCTGACCGCGGCGGGCTGCGACATCGTGCGCGTCGCGGTGCCGAGCCAGGACGACGCGCTCGCGCTGCCGGCCATCGCGAAGAAGTCGCAGATCCCCGTGATCGCGGACATCCACTTCCAGCCCAAGTACGTCTTCGCGGCGATCGACGCGGGCTGTGCCGCGGTGCGCGTGAACCCGGGGAACATCCGCAAGTTCGACGACCAGGTCAAGGAGATCGCCCGCGCCGCCGCGGACGCGGGCACCTCGATCCGGATCGGCGTGAACGCCGGGTCCCTCGACCCGCGCCTGCTCGCGAAGTACGGCAAGGCGACCCCGGAGGCCCTCGTCGAGTCGGCCGTCTGGGAGGCGTCGCTGTTCGAGGAGCACGGCTTCCACGACTTCAAGATCTCGGTCAAGCACAACGACCCCGTGGTCATGGTGCGCGCCTACGAGCTGCTGTCCGAGCGCGGCGACTGGCCCCTGCACCTCGGCGTGACCGAGGCCGGCCCGGCGTTCCAGGGGACCATCAAGTCGGCCACGGCGTTCGGTGCGCTGCTGAGCAAGGGCATCGGCGACACGATCCGTGTCTCGTTGTCGGCCCCGCCGGTCGAGGAGGTCAAGGTCGGCATCCAGATCCTGCAGTCGCTCAACCTGCGTCCGCGCAAGCTGGAGATCGTCTCGTGCCCGTCGTGCGGCCGCGCCCAGGTGGACGTGTACACGCTCGCGGAGAAGGTCACGGCCGGGCTCGAGGGCATGGAGGTGCCGCTGCGCGTCGCGGTCATGGGCTGTGTCGTGAACGGTCCGGGGGAGGCGCGCGAGGCGGACCTCGGTGTCGCGTCCGGCAACGGCAAGGGTCAGATCTTCGTCAAGGGCGAGGTCGTCAAGACGGTGCCCGAGTCGATGATCGTCGAGACGCTCATCGAGGAAGCGATGCGGATCGCCGAGACAATGACGCCGGAGAACGACGCGCAGGCCGGTCCGCCGGTCGTCACCGTCGGCTGAGCCCGCGGCGATGGCGCGCTGGCACCCCCCGGGGCCGTGGTCCCGGCCGGAGGCCGCCCGGGTCCTGACGGACGCGGACGTCCCGGCCGCGCTGGCGGTGTGCGCCGTGGACCCCGTGGCGTCGGCGCTCGCGGCCTCGCGGATCGTCGAGGCGACCAGGCTCTCCCAGAGCGGGGGACAGGTGTGGGGCTTCCCCGCGCAGGGGCCCCTGGTCGCGATCTGCTGGGCCGGGGCCAACCTGGTGCCGGTCGTCCCGGCGCAGGGCGCCGAGCGCGAGGAGGCGCTCGACGCCTTCGCGGCGCTCGCCCGCCGCTTCGGTCGGCGGGCGTCGTCGATCGTGGGCGATCGTGCTGCGGCGCTGGGCCTCTGGGAGCGTCTGGCGGAGCACTGGCCCGCCGCGCGCGACGTCCGTGACGACCAGCCCTCGCTCATGATCGACCGGGCCCCGAGCGTCGAGGCGGACCCGCTGGTCCGTCGTTCGGTCCCCGCGGAGCTCCCGCTGGTGCTGCCGGCGTGCGTGCGCATGTTCGTCGAGGAGGTCGGCTACTCGCCCGTGGCGGCGGGGGGCAACGCGTACAGGGAGCGGGTGCGCGGGCTCATCACCTCGGGCCGCTCGTTCGTGCGGCTCGCCGGTGGCGCACCTGCGCAGACGCCTGGGCCGGGCGACCCGCTCGCGGGCGTCGCGCCGTCCGAGCGGGTCGTGGCGTTCAAGGCCGAGCTCGGTGCCGTGACGCCCGCCGTCGCGCAGGTGCAGGGCGTGTGGGTCGATCCTCGCCTCCGGGGCCGACGCCTGTCCGAGTCGGGCATGGCCGCAGTCGTGGAGCTCACGCGCCGCGAGGTCGCGCCGGTCGTCTCGCTCTACGTCAACGCCTACAACGAACGGGCGCTCGCGACGTACCGCCGGGTCGGGTTCGAGCAGGTGGGGACGTTCGCGACGGTCCTGTTCTGAGCCCTACTTCAGGAGCTTCGACATGCGCCGGTCCGCGAGGACCTGCCCGCCGGTCTGGCACGTCGCGCAGTACTGCAGGCTGCGGTCCGCGAACGAGACCTCGCGCACGACGTCCCCGCACACGGGGCAGGCCTCTCCCGTGCGCCCGTGGACGCGCATCCCGCGCCGCTTGGCGTCCTTGAGCTCGGCGGCCGGCCTGCCCGACGACGTCGCGACGGCCTCGGAGAGCACGTCCCGGATCGCGTCGTGCAGGTGGGCCACGTCGTCGGCGTCGAGGCTGCGGGTCAGGCGGAACGGGCTGGTCCGGGCTGCGTGCAGGATCTCGTCCGAGTAGGCGTTGCCGATCCCGGCGATGAGCCGTTGGTCACGCAGCAGACCCTTGATCTGCTGGTTGCGTGCTGCGAGCAGCTCGGCCAGCCGTTCGCGCGTGAGCTCTGGCCCCAGGGGCTCGACGCCCAGGGTCGCGATCGCGGGCACCTCGGCGGGGTCGTGGACCAGGTGGATCGCGAGCCGCTTGCGCGTTCCGGCCTCGGTGAGGTCGAACCCGGAGCCGTCGTCGAGACGGACGCGCAGCGCGAGGACCGCGCGCACGCCTCCGCGGCTCGAGGTGGGACGCACGGGCGTGGTCGGCGCATCCTCCGACCAACGCAACCACCCGGCCCGGGCGAGGTGGAAGACCAGGTGGAGGTCGCCGTCGGGCGCTGTGCCCGTGGCGCCCGCGCCGCCCCCGACCGTCCCGCCTGCCCCGGCGCCCGCGGTCGCTGGACGCACCGCGAGGTCGAGCCACTTGCCGTGCCGCGACGCACCCGTGACCGTGCCGCCCACCAGGGCGGACAGGGGCGGGGAGAAGGTCTTGAGGGCGACGATCGACGCGAGGTCGGCCGCGACGACGACGCGACCGGTCGCGCGCTCGTCGAGGAACCGGACGAGCGCCTCGACCTCGGGGAGCTCGGGCACGCTTCCATGGTGCCCGTTCGTCGCGCCCTGCGCACCGCCGCGAGCGGGGACGGGGCGTGCGGCGCCCGGAACCCTGCGGGGGACCGGGCGCCACGACGGTAGGATCGGGCCCATGTCTTCAGCCTCCAGCCGGGTGGTCGGTCCCCCCGTCAAGCCCCTCAAGATGACCTCCCTGTTCCTGCGGACGCTGCGCGAGGACCCGGTCGACGCCGAGGTCGCGAGCCACAAGCTCCTCGTGCGCGCCGGCTACATCCGCCGTGCCGCCCCCGGCATCTACACCTGGCTCCCGCTGGGCCTGCGCGTGCTCGCCAAGGTCGAGGCGATCGTGCGCGAGGAGATGGAGGACGCGGGCGGCCAGGAGGTCCACTTCCCGGCGCTGCTGCCGCGCGAGCCCTACGAGGCCACGGGCCGCTGGGAGGAGTACGGCGCGAACCTGTTCCGCCTCACGGACCGCAAGGACGGCGACTACCTGCTCGCCCCCACGCACGAGGAGATGTTCACGCTCCTCGTCAAGGACATGTACTCGTCGTACAAGGAGCTGCCGCTCACGCTGTTCCAGATCCAGACGAAGTACCGCGACGAGGCGCGCCCGCGCGCGGGCCTGATCCGTGGCCGCGAGTTCATCATGAAGGACGCGTACTCGTTCGACGTGACCGAGGAGGGGCTCGAGGCCTCGTACCAGAACCAGCGCGCCGCCTACCAGCGGATCTTCACGCGCCTGGGCCTCGAGTACGTGATCGTGGCCGCGACGTCCGGGGCCATGGGCGGCTCGCGCAGCGAGGAGTTCCTCAACCCGACCGCGATCGGTGAGGACACGTTCGTGCGCTCGCCCGGCGGCTACGCGGCCAACGTCGAGGCCGTCGTCACGCCCGTTCCCGAGGCCCTGCCCTACGACGACGCCCCCGCGGCGCACGTCGAGGACACGCCCGACACCCCGACGATCGACTCGCTCGTCGCGCTCGCCAACGAGCGCTTCCCGCGTCCTGACCGCGAGTGGACCGCGGCCGACACGCTCAAGAACGTCGTGCTCGCGCTCACGCACCCTGACGGTCGCCGCGAGGTGCTCGTCGTGGGCCTGCCCGGCGACCGCGAGGTCGACCTCAAGCGTCTCGAGGCGGCGGTCGAGCCCGCCGAGGTCGAGCCCGCGGGCGAGGCGGACTTCGCCGCGCACCCCGAGCTCGTCAAGGGCTACATCGGCCCCGAGGTGCTCGGTCCGCAGGGCCCGCAGGTGACCGTGCCTGCGGAGGGCAAGACCCCCGCGTCGTCGCACTCGGCCGTGCGCTACCTCCTGGACCCGCGCGTCGTCGAGGGCACCCGCTGGATCACGGGCGCCAACCAGCACGGCAAGCACGTGTTCGACCTGGTCGCCGGGCGTGACTTCACGGCCGACGGCACGATCGAGGCCGCCGAGGTCCGTGCGGGCGACCCCGCGCCCGACGGCTCGGGCCCGCTCGAGCTCGCGCGCGGCATCGAGATCGGCCACATCTTCGCCCTGGGACGCAAGTACGCGCAGGCCCTGGGCCTGACGGTCCTCGACGAGAACGGCAAGCAGGTCGTCGTGACCATGGGTTCGTACGGGATCGGCGTGACGCGTGCGCTCGCCGCCCTGGCCGAGGCCAACCACGACGAGGCCGGCCTCGCGTGGCCCGCGCACGTGGCCCCGATGCACGTCCAGGTCGTGGCCACGGGCAAGGACCAGGCGGTCTTCGAGGCTGCCGCGTCGCTCACCGCGGAGCTCTCCGCGCGCGGCGTCGAGGTCCTGTACGACGACCGCCCCAAGGTCTCGCCCGGGGTCAAGTTCAAGGACGCCGAGCTCCTGGGTGCGCCGCTCGTCGTGGTCGTGGGCCGTGGGCTCGCGGACGGCGTCGTCGAGGTGCGCCCGCGCCAGGGCGGCGAGGCCGTGCAGGTGCCCGTCGCCGAGGTCGCCGACCTCGTCACCGAGAAGGTCGCCGCGCTGCTCGCCTGAGCAGCCGCCCGGCGGCGACGCCGGGACCGATGGACGCGGGCCGGGCCCGGGAGCGCTGGAGGCTCCCGGGCCCGGCCCGTCGCTGTCCCCGGCGGGGTCAGCCGGCGGTGGGCGCGTCCTGCGACTGCTCGGGCAGGCCGGGGAAGGCGCTGACGGGCGCACCCCAGGCGACCGCCGCGAGGCTCGCCTCGATCGCCAGGTCCGCGAGCGGGAGCCGCGTCCCCGCGCCCGCGTCGGCGGTCAGCGCGGCGTACGACTCGGTGAGCGAGGACTCGAGCTCGATCGCGAGCTCCGCCGTCGGGACGTCGGTCGGGACCGTGTACGCGACCCGGCGCGGGTCCTGGGCGCCGCCTGCCGTGCCCGCGGCCTGCGCCCAGGCCTCGGCTCGCGCGCGGTGCAGCACGGCACGCTCGAGCGCCGCGGCCCGTACGTCGCCGTCGGCGAGCGCGGCCCGGAGCTCGAACGCGTACCCGGCGGCGTCCTCGGCCTCGATGATGGTCGACAGGTCGGTCGCGCTCAGGCCCGTCGGCGACTCCTCGGGGACCAGCAGCCCCGTCGGGGTGACGAGCGACTCGGGCAGCGGTGTCCCGCTCGCCGCGGCGACGCGCCGGGCCGAGGCGTCCTGCGACGCCGCGATCGAGGCGACCAGACGGGCGAACGCCCCGTCCTCGGTCTGGTCGACGACGTCGCGGAGCGCCGCGCTCGACGACGCGAGCGCCTCGACGACCTCGGCGGGCGTGGCCGAGGCGGGGGTCGAGGGCTCGTCGGTCGGGGTCGGGTCGGGGTCGTCGGGGTCCGGCTCGGGCTCGGGGAGCCCGGAGTCGTAGACCCCGCCGAGCTGGGTCACGTGCTGGTCGGCGTGGTCGCCGGTCTGCGTCAGGGCGTCGAGCGCGGCCGGGTCCAGGCCCGACGACGTCGCGACCGCCGCGTCGGCGAGCCCGCCCACGAGGAGCGCCCCCTCGACCGCGACCCGGCGGAGCGTCTCCTGGGCGTCCGGGACGGGCTCGGTCGGGGGAGGGGTCTCGAGCCGGACGCCGCAACCGGCCGCGGCGAGCAGCGCGAGGGACGTGACGATCGCCACCACGCCACGTCGCGCCGAAGGGCGTCCCGGGCCGCTGCGCCGCGAAAAACATGACGAAGCGGACGCCCAGGAGGCGTCCGGGTGGGTCGGGAGGGGCTGGTGCAGGGTCGGTTCGGGAGTCATCGAGGCTGATGATGTCACGTTCCTGGCGGGCGAGTCGTTAGGCTGATCCCGTACAACAACACACCGGTCGAATCCTTGCCCGGTGGGCAGTGGGAGCCGACGGGAGACCGAGAGATGAACAAGGCGAAGCAGGCCGGGGCGGACAGGGTCCGCCAGGCCGTGGAACCGGTGGTGCGGGACGCCGACCTGTACCTCGAGGACGTGACCGTCACCCTGGCCGGGAGCCGCTCCGTCGTCCGCATCACGCTGGACCTCCCCGAGGACGCCCCGGGCAACCTCGACCTGGACCGTGTCGCCGAGGTGTCGCGCGACATCAACACCGCGCTGGACACGTCGAACGCCTTCCCGGGCGCCTACACGCTCGAGATCTCGACCCCCGGCACCTCCCGCCCGCTGACCGAGCTGCGCCACTTCAAGCGCGCCCGTGGACGCATCGTGCGTCTCGCCCTGCAGGACGGTGGGACCGTCGAAGGACGTCTGCGCGACGTCGAGGACGGGAACCTGCTGCTCACGGACGCCGCGGTGGAGTCCGTCGCGCTCGAGGACGTGGTCCGCGGAGCGATCCAGGTCGAGCTCAAGCGCGCCCTCGAGGTGGACCTCGGCCCGGAGATGGCTGTTGACGCGAACCCCGGGGCCGACGCCCCGAACGACGAGGAGGTCTGATCCATGGACATCGACATGAGTGCGCTGCGACTGCTGGAGCGCGAGAAGGACATCAGCCTCGACATCCTGGTGGCGGCGATCGAGCAGGCCCTGCTCTCTGCGTACCACCGGACCCCCGACGCCTACGCACGCGCCCGGGTCGAGCTCGAGCGCCGCACGGGCCACGTCACGGTCTGGGCGCGCGAGGAGCTCCCGGCCGAGGAGGACGAGGAGCCCGAGCTCGACGAGGACGGCGAGCCGGTCCGTCGCTACCGGGCCCCGGTGTTCGGGCCCGAGTTCGACCACACGCCCAAGGACTTCGGCCGCATCGCGACCGCGACCGCGCGACAGGTCATCGTGCAGCGCCTGCGGGACGCGGAGGACGACCAGATCCTGGGCACCTTCCGCGGCAAGGAGGGCGAGGTCCTGGCGGGCGTCATCCAGCAGGGCAACGACCCTCGCATGGTCCTGGTCGACGTGGGCGGCACCGAGGCGCTCCTGCCTCCGCACGAGCAGGTGCCGACCGAGGACTACGTCCACGGCGAGCGTCTGCGCGCCTACGTCCTGGACGTGGCCCGCGGCATGAAGGGCCCCCAGATCACGCTGAGCCGCACGCACCCCAACCTGGTGCGCAAGCTCTTCGAGCTCGAGGTTCCGGAGGTCGCCGACGGCTCGGTCGAGATCATGGCGATCGCCCGTGAGGCGGGCCACCGGTCCAAGGTCGCGGTGCGCTCGCGCGTCGCGGGGCTCAACGCCAAGGGTGCGTGCATCGGCCCCATGGGCGCTCGCGTCCGCGCCGTCATGGCCGAGCTGCACGGCGAGAAGATCGACATCGTCGACTACAGCGAGGACCCGGCGGAGTTCGTGGCCAGCGCGCTGTCCCCGGCGCGTGTGACGTCGGTCACCGTCGTCGACGCGGAGGCGCGGGCTGCTCGGGTCGTCGTGCCGGACTTCCAGCTGTCCCTCGCGATCGGCAAGGAAGGGCAGAACGCCCGGCTCGCCGCGAAGCTCACGGGGTGGCGCATCGACATCCGCTCGGACGAGGTCGAGCAGTCGGAGGCGTCCGCGCCCCGGACCGCGGACGCCTCGAACCGGGGGGACGATGCGGGCGCCGGTGACGGAAACGGGTAACACCAGGTGAGCGGGCGCGCTAGACTGTCCCTGACTGGGCCACGGGTCCGGCAACCGTCACACGACCCTTCAGGCGCTCACGCGCCCGTTCGAACGTGCGTCGGCTGCCGGGAGCGTGACCTACGGTCTGTTCTTCTCCGCCTCGTGGTGGACCAGCCCGACGTCCCGGAGCCTCGGCTCGTCGTCGACGTCGGCCGGTCGCTCCCGGGGCGCGGCGCCTGGCTCCACGATGCTCGGCGTTGCCTCGAGCTGGCCGAGCGTCGACGAGCCTTCCCCCGGGCCCTGCGTCTCGCAGGTCCTGTGGACCTCGCCGAAGCCCGAGCCCATCTCGACAGGGAAGTCTGACCTGTCGTCAGTCATCGCCAGTCATCGTCAGTCGGCGGTCCCGGCCGGCGGCGCTCCATGCGCCGTGCGGGCCGAACCGCGCCAGTACCGCACGAACACCGCACGAATCGTCGACAAGGAAGCGGGTTAGAAGCCGATGGGCACCCGATGAGTACCCAGCGATGAGCACCCAGCACTAAAGACGGTCCTCCCTGTTTCGGGTGGGCCGAGACAGGAGAGTTGTGGCAAAGGTCCGCGTCTACGAGCTCGCAAAGGAGCTCGGGGTGGAAAGCAAGACCATCATGACCAAGCTGACGGAACTCGGTGAGTTCGTCCGCTCGGCATCCTCGACCATCGAACCGCCGGTCGTCCGCAAGCTGCGGGACACCTTCCCGGCCGGTGGCACGGAGAGCGCAAGCGCTCCGGCCAAGCCCGCGCCGGCACGTCCGGCAGCCCCCAAGCCTGCCGCTGAGGCCGCTCCGGCGCCCTCTGCCCCGGCACCGGCAGCGCCGGCCCCCGCTGCACCGGCAGCGCCCAAGGCGCCTGCGCCTGCGCCGGCCCCCGCCAAGGAGGCCCCGGCGAGCCCCGCGTTCGTCGAGCCCGCCGCCGAGGCCAAGAAGCCCGAGGCCAAGAAGCCTGCGGCGCCGGCACCGGCTCCCGCCGCCGAGCGCAAGCCGTCCGCATCGCCCAAGCCTGCCGGTGGCGGCAACGCCCCCGCGCCCGGACCTCGCCCCGCTGCTGCGCGCCCCGGCGCCTCCGGCGGTGGACGTCCCGGCGCTCCGCGCCCGGGCAACAACCCGTTCGCCTCCAGCCAGGGCATGCCGCGTTCCGGCGGCGCCCCGCGCCCGGGCAACAACCCGTTCGCCTCGAGCCAGGGCATGCCCCGGCCGGGTGCGCGCCCCGAGCGGGCCGCGGACCCCGCAGCGAACGCGAACCCCGCAGCAGGCAGCACGGAGCGTTCGGGCGGCCCCCGTCCGGGTGGCCCCCGTCCCGCACCGCGCCCTGGTGCACCTCGCCCCAACCCCGGCATGATGCCGGGCCGCACCTCGATCGGTCGCCCCGGTGACCGTCCTGCTCCCGGCGGTCGTCCGGGTGGTGGCGCCGGTGGCGCCGGCGGCGGACGCGGTGGCTACGCCGGTCGTCCCGGCGGCGCCGGTGGCGGCCCCGGTGGCGGTGGCGCTCCTGGTGGTGGCGGCGGCTTCGCCGGTCGCCCCGGCGGCGGTGGCCGTGGTGGCGCCGGGCGTGGCAGCACGCAGGGTGCGTTCGGTCGCGCAGGAGGGCGCCCCGTTCGTGGGCGCAAGTCCAAGCGGGCGAAGCGCCAGGAGTTCGAGCAGATGCAGGCCCCCTCGCTGGGTGGCGTGCAGGTTCCCCGCGGGAACGGCTCGACCGTCGTGCGTCTGCGTCACGGCTCCTCGCTCAACGACTTCGCCGACAAGATCGACGCGAACCCCGCGAGCCTCGTGACGGTGCTGTTCCACCTCGGTGAGATGGCGACCGCCACGCAGTCCCTCGACGAGGACACGTTCGGCTCGCTCGCGGCGGAGCTCGGCTACGTCATCGAGATGGTCTCGGCCGAGGAGGAGGACCGCGAGCTGCTCGGGGCCTTCGACATCGACCTGGACGCCGAGCTCGAGGGCGAGAGCGACGACGAGCTCCAGGCTCGTCCGCCCGTCGTCACCGTCATGGGTCACGTCGACCACGGTAAGACGCGACTGCTCGACGCGATCCGTCAGACCGACGTCATCTCCGGCGAGGCCGGCGGCATCACGCAGCACATCGGTGCCTACCAGGTGCGTCACGAGCACGAGGGCGTCGAGCGTCCCATCACGTTCATCGACACCCCGGGTCACGAGGCGTTCACCGCCATGCGTGCCCGTGGTGCCCAGGTGACCGACATCGCGATCCTCGTGGTCGCGGCCGACGACGGCGTCATGCCCCAGACGGTCGAGGCCCTCAACCACGCGCAGTCGGCCGGCGTGCCGATCGTCGTCGCGGTGAACAAGGTGGACAAGGAGTCGGCGAACCCGGCCAAGATCCGCCAGCAGCTCACCGAGTACAACCTGGTGGCCGAGGAGTACGGCGGCGACACCATGTTCGTCGACGTCTCCGCGAAGCAGAACATGGGTATCGACGCGCTGCTCGAGGCCGTCCTCCTCACGGCGGACGCCTCGCTCGACCTGCGCGCCAACCCGGACAAGGACGCACGAGGCGTCGCCATCGAGGCGAACCTCGACAAGGGCCGCGGCGCCGTCGCGACCGTCCTGGTCCAGTCCGGCACGCTCCACGTCGGGGACGCGATCGTCGCGGGCACCGCCCACGGCCGTGTCCGTGCCATGTTCGACGAGCACGGCAACAACGTCACCGAGGCCGGCCCCGCCCGCCCTGTCATGGTGCTCGGACTCGCGTCCGTGCCCAGCGCCGGTGACACGTTCCTCGTGGCTCCTGACGAGCGCACCGCTCGTCAGATCGCCGAGAAGCGCGAGGCCGCCGAGCGCGCAGCCCTCCTGGCCAAGCGCCGCAAGCGCGTCAGCCTCGAGGACTTCGCCCAGGCGCTCGAGCAGGGCAAGGTCGAGACCCTCAACCTGGTCCTCAAGGGCGACGTCTCCGGTGCCGTCGAGGCACTCGAGGACGCGCTGCTGCAGATCGACGTCGGCGACGAGGTCCAGCTGCGCATCATCCACCGCGGCGTCGGTGCGATCACCCAGAACGACGTCAACCTGGCGACCGTGGACAACGCGATCATCATCGGGTTCAACGTCAAGTACGGCGAGCGCGTCGAGGCACTGGCGGAGCGCGAAGGCGTCGACGTCCGGTTCTACTCGATCATCTACCAGGCGATCGACGACGTCGAGGCTGCTCTCAAGGGCATGCTCAAGCCCGAGTACGAAGAGGCGCAGCTCGGCACCGCCGAGATCCGCGAGGTCTTCCGTTCCTCGAAGTTCGGGAACATCGCGGGTTCGATCGTCCGCTCCGGCGAGATCCGACGGAACTCCAAGGCGCGCGTCCTGCGTGGGGGAGCCGTCGTCGGCGACAACCTCACGGTCGAGTCGCTCAAGCGGTTCAAGGACGACGCCACGGAGGTCCGCGAGGGCTTCGAGTGCGGTATCGGCCTCGGGTCGTTCAACGACCTGCAGATCGGTGACACGATCGAGACGTTCGAGATGCGGGAGAAGCCGCGTAGCTGACGTACCTCTCCGCTGACGCCTACCCGTGAGGGGTGGCGGGTCTACCGCGGGCCTGGTGGCCCGTGCCAGACCCACCACGACCCGCCACCCCTCACGGTCGGGCGTCGGCGGAGCTGTTCGTCGGTGCACGTCGCCCGAAGGGGCCCGCCGGGGCTGACACCCCGGGGGCTCACCCTGATGAAAGGACTGGACCATGGTCGACAAGCCCAGGGCTCGGAAGCTCGCTGACCGCATCAAGGTCATCGTGGCCCAGATGCTCGACACCCGGATCAAGGACCCCCGGCTCGGGTTCGTGACCATCACCGACGTGCGCGTCACCGGTGACCTGCAGAGCGCCTCGGTGTTCTACACGGTCTACGGCGACGACGAGGAGCGCGCCGGGACCGCCGCGGCGCTCGAGAGCGCCAAGGGGATCATCCGGTCGGAGGTCGGCAAGCAGACCGGCATCCGCCTCACGCCGTCGATCGACTTCCACCTCGACTCCGTGCCGGAGACCGCGGCGCACCTCGACGTCGCTCTCCACGAGGCCGCGCGTCGCGACGCCGAGCTCGCCGCGCTGCGCGAGAAGGCCACGTACGCCGGCGACGCCGACCCGTACAAGAAGCCCGCGGCCGACGACACGGACTCCGACGAGGTCGCACCCGCCTGACGTCGGCGGTGCACCGCGCCACGAGCGATCGGGCAGGTGCCGCACGACGAGAACCGCGCAACGGCCGGTCCCCGCTCGGGGACCGGCCGTTGCGCCGTCCGACCCGAGCACGCCGCGTGCCCGGCAGAAAACGCCGGACGCAGAGCCCGACCCCCGAGGACCCCGATGACGCAGGACCAGAAGCCGGTGCGCGAGCGCCGCCCCACCGCCCCCGACGGCCTCGTGATCGTCGACAAGCCGCAGGGACTCACGAGCCACGACGTGGTGGCGCGCCTGCGCCGTCTCGCCGGGACCCGCAAGGTGGGCCACGCCGGCACGCTCGACCCCATGGCGACGGGTGTCCTGGTCCTGGGGATCGGGCGCGCCACCAAGCTGCTCACCTACGTGGTGGGCGCGGACAAGGAGTACACCGCGACCATCCGGCTGGGCGCGGCCACGTCCACGGACGACGCCGAGGGCGAGACCACCTCGCGCGCGGACGCCTCGGCCGTGACGCGCGAGGCGATCGACGCGGGAGTCGCGCTGCTGACCGGATCCATCGAGCAGGTGCCGAGCTCGGTGTCCGCGATCAAGGTCGACGGCAAGCGCGCGTACGCGCTCGTCCGCTCGGGGGAGCAGGTCGAGCTCAAGGCCCGCCCCGTGACGATCTCGCGCTTCGACGTCCACGACGTGCGGCCCGTCCCTGCGGCCGGGCCCGACGACGCTCCCGCGCTCGACGTCGACGTCACGGTCGTGTGCTCGTCGGGCACGTACATCCGTGCCCTCGCGCGCGACCTGGGCGAGGACCTCGGCGTCGGGGGACACCTCACGGCCCTGCGCCGCACGCGCGTGGGCGGGTACGGGATCGACGGCGCCGCGACGCTCGAGGAGCTCGAGGCGCAGGTCGAGCGTGACGGCGTGCTCGCGACGCTCCCGCTCGCGGACGCCGCCCGCGCCACGTTCCCGGTGCGCGACCTGACCGCCGAGGAGCGCAACGCGCTGTCGTACGGCAAGTGGGTCGACCCGTCGCCGCAGGACGCGACGACGGCCGCGATCGGCGACGACGGATCCCTCGTCGCGCTGCTCGAGAACGTCGTGCGCGAGGGCAAGCACAAGGCCAGACCCGTGATCGTGTTCGCCCCGGCGTGAGCCCGAGCCCGTCCGACGGGTGACCGCCCCCCGGTTCGATGGGGAACACCCGGGCGAGACGTGGCAACCTTGACCAGGCGCGCCGTGGGTGCGCGCCGTCGTCGGGCCTGGTGAGCGGGCCCGCCTCACACACATCTCGAGGAGTACGCGTGCACCTGTGGACGGACCTGGACCAGGTTCCGCCGGGATTCGGACCGTCGGTCGTGACGATCGGCAACTTCGACGGCGTCCACCGCGGCCATGCCGAGGTGCTCGGCCGCATCGTGTCGCTCGCCCGCGAGTCGGGTTCGCAGGCCGTCGCGGTCACGTTCCACCCGCACCCCGCGATGGTCCACCGGCCCGAGCAGGCGCCCGAGCTCCTGACCGGGATCGCGGACCGCATGGAGCTGCTGGAGGGCACGGGCCTCGACGCCGTGCTGCTCGTCGAGTACACGCTCGACTTCGCACGGCAGACGCCCGAGGAGTTCGTGCGGACCTACCTCGTCGACGGGCTCGGCGCGCAGACCGTCGTCGTGGGCCACGACGTGCGGTTCGGGCGCGACAACTCGGGCAACCTGGCGACCATGGTCGAGCTCGGCGGCACGTACGGCTTCGCGGTCCGGGCGATCGACGACGTCGGGACGGTCACGTCGGGCGACGGGGAGCCGGCGGTGCCCAGCGGGCGCTGGTCCTCGACCGAGATCCGCGGCCTGCTCGAGGACGGCAAGGTCCGCGAGGCCGCCGCGCTGCTCGGCCGGCACCACCGCGTGCGCGGCGTCGTGATCCACGGCGACGCGCGCGGGCGCGAGCTCGGGTTCCCCACCGCCAACCTGGGCGACATCACGGGCATGATCCCGGCCGACGGCGTGTACGCGGGCTGGCTGCGTCGTCCCCAGCTCCTCGCGGCAGACCCGGGGAACTGTGACGGCGTGCTGCCCGCAGCCATCTCGATCGGCACCAACCCCACGTTCGACGGCGTCGAGCGCCGCGTCGAGGCCTACGTCCTGGACCGCACCGACCTCGACCTGTACGACGAGGAGGTCGTCCTGGAGTTCGTCGAGCACCTGCGCCCCACGCTGCGCTTCGACGGGATCGACGCGCTCGTGGAGACCATGCACGACGACGTCGCGCGAGCCCGCGTGATCCTCGCCTCGGGCGCGAGGACGCCTGCGCGGACCTCCCCCGAGCCGAGCGGGCCAGGTGGACCGGGCGGCGTCGGCGCGTCCACGACCGGGGCGGGGGAGTAGCCGTGTCGGTCAAGAGGCAGCCCGTCCTGGAGACCCGAGCCTTGCGCGTCGGGTACGCCGAGGCACCCGTGTGCGCGCCCGTCGACCTGGCCGTCCGGCCGGGCGAGCTGTGGGCGATCATCGGGCCCAACGGCAGCGGCAAGTCGACGCTCCTGCGTGCGCTCCTGGGGGTGCTCGCGCCCCTGTCCGGCAAGGTCCTGGCGTTCGGGCGAGACGTGGACGAGCGCGAGCGCGACTTCCGCGCGAAGGTCGTCGGGATCCTGGACGACGACGCCTACTTCCCGGGACTCACGGCGCGCGAGCACCTGGTCCTGACCGCGCGCGGCCACGGGGTTGCGGGTGCGGGCGAGGTCGTCGACGAGCTGCTCGACCGCTTCGGTCTCGGCGAGCAGTCGGGCGCCATGCCGACCGAGCTGTCCTCGGGGCAGCGTCGACGCCTCCTGCTCGCAGCCGGGTTCGCCCGCCCGCGCGAAGTCCTGGTCCTCGACGAGCCCGAGCAGCGGCTCGACCCCGGCATGCGCGCCGACCTGGCCCGCATCCTCGTCGAGGAGGCCGGTCGCGGGGCCGCGGTGGTCTTCGCGACGCACGACCCCGACCTGGTCGAGCGCACCGGAGCCCGCGGGCTCCTGGTCGGCGACGACGAGTGCGTGCGCCTGGGGCACCAGGCGGCGCTCGAAGCGCTCGCCCAGGTCCGTTGAGGATCCGGCGATGAACGCGGCGCGCGGCAAGGGCAGGAAGCACCCGAGCGGGAAGCCGACGTCGGGCCACGCGGCTGCGAGGCCCGCGTCGCACGACGGTGCGCACGGCGCTGCCCCGGGCGAGCCCTCGGGAGGCACGTCGCCCGAGCCCGCGCCGCCCACCCCGCCCCGGGCGCCCCTGCCGCTCCTGACGACCGACCCCGACGAGGAGTTCTCCGGCCGGGAGATCCGGCGCCTGACCGCGCGCGTCACGGCGTCGCGTGCCGACGCCGGACCGGGCGAGCTGTTCGGCGACGTCGCGTACGTCGTGGTGTCGGTCGCGATCTCGGCGTTGTTCGTCGTGGGGGCCGCGAACGTGCTGCGTGAGACGCTCTTCGTCGAGCCCGCGGGCGGTCGGCCCCCGGTGCTGACCCCGGCCACGATCCAGGCCCTCGCCTCGGTCGCGCTCCTGGCCCTCATGACCGGCATGGCCGTGCGCCTCGGCCCCCTGGGGACGGGGAGCGCGGGGGTGCGGTGGTGGGTCCCGATGCCCGTCGACCGTCGAGGGCTGCTGACCCCGTCCTACTGGCGCGGGGTCGCGGTGGCGGTCCTCCTCGGAGCAGGCGGGTTCGCGATGATCGCGCTCGCGTCGGGCGGTGATCCCGGGGTGGCCGGTCGCAGCGCGGCCCTCGGCGCCGCAGCGGGCCTGCTGCTCGTGGGTGTCGCCGGGCTCATCCAGCCCCGGACCCGGGTCGCGGCCGCGGCCGCCCGGGTGAGCGACGTCCTGATCGCTGCGGTCCCGGTCGCCGGCGTCGT
The DNA here is from genome assembly GCF_015142735.1 of Oerskovia douganii. Lineage (GTDB taxonomy): Bacteria > Actinomycetota > Actinomycetes > Actinomycetales > Cellulomonadaceae > Oerskovia > Oerskovia douganii. The sequence goes on from NZ_JACSPN010000001.1 coordinate 213,375, forward strand.
GCTCGTCGCCGCGGGCTGGTCCGACCTGCGCGAGCTGTCCGTCCCGGCGTGGGCGATCGGGGCGCTCGGCGTCGGCGCCCTGGCCCTCGCGGTCGTGTGGTGGCGGCGTCTCGAGGCGCTGGGCGCCCAGGTCTTGCGTGCGCAGAGTGCGGTCGCCGACCAGGCGGGCGGTGCGATCCTGTCGCTCGACACGCGCGAGCTCGGTCGGGCGCTGAGCCGGGCGGGGTCGACGCGCGGAGGCAGGAACCGCAGGCTCGCACGCTTCGCGACCGTGCGCGGGCCGGTCACCGCGCTCGTCGCGGCAGACCTCACGCTCCTGCGCCGCAGCCCCTCGGCGCTCGCCCAGCTCGTGGGCCTGACCGCACTGGTGATCGTCGCCCAGCAGGTGCCCGCGTTCGAGGGCGGGTTCGGGCTGTTCGTGCTGCTCGTCGTCGCGGGCTTCCGCGGCGCCCAGCTCGGCGCCGAGGGCGCGCGCACCGCCGAGATGGTGCCCGCTCTCGACGCGATGATGCCGCTCTCCGCGCGCGACGCCCGGCTGGCGCGCACGGTCGTGCCCGCGCTGACCGCGCTCCTCGCCCTCGTCGTCGGGATCGTCCCGCTCGTGCTGAGCACGGGCGACCCGCTGTGGGTGGCGCTCATCGCGGTCGTCGCGGTGGGCATGGGGGCCGCAGCGGTCCGCTCCGCCTACCGCAAGCCGCCCAACTGGTCCGGCCCGCTCATGGCGACCCCCGCCGGCGCGCTGCCGACCGGAGCCATGTCGATGGTCTCGCAGGGGCCCGACGTCGCTGTGCTCGGCGCCATCCCGCTGGGAATCTGTCTCCTCGTGGGCACCCCCACCCCGACCCTGATCGTGTTCCAGGGGATCGCGGTGTGGATCGCGCTCGCCGTGGCGTCGCACGTGCGGGCCGTGGGGGCCAAGCCGCTGCTCGGCTGAGCGCGCCCGGATGCGCGCCAGGCGCGCTTGCCGGGGAATTGCAGAAGAGTCCTGGTTGGTTCTCGTGTCCTGCCACCACCGCTGACTGGATCTTCGCTGAGAGCCGGCTTGGGCCCGCCCGCAGGGGGTGTGGGTTTCGGTCTGTGCCGGTCATCGATGATGGGTGCGTGGCTTACGGAGCGGCGGCCAGTGGTCTCGTCGTCCTTCTCGCATATAGGTTCATGGGGCGCGCTTCAGGACTCGGCGTCGATCGCGCACAAGCCTTCATGTTCTGGTGCCCCGCAACGTTGGGTTGGGTCGATGTGACCGGCGGTGGTAACTTCGGCCGGATTGACCTCGAGCGGCCTCTCGTTCGTAAATGGCTGTGCAAACGGAAGGCTGGGAAATGAACAGGCGATGTGGGCTTCCTATGGTGCTGGCGGAGTGGGGGTTACAACTCTTGGGGTAGGCGCCGGCGCAACGACGTTGTTTCGGTCGGTTGGCTCGGAACTGCCATATCTTAACTATGCAATGATCGAAGTTTCGGGGTGGGCGATTGGCAATGGGGTGGGTTCTGGATAGAGGTATAACGATGGCCAAATAACACACGGGGAACATTGGAAGGTGTTTGGATGAGGGACCGTGACCACTACGCTGTGGCGCACTTGCGTGCGGCAAGGACACGCAGGGTCGGTGCTGTAGTCGCGTTTGCGATGTCGATTATTGTGGCCGCAATGGGGGTCTTCTCTGGAGAGTGGGGACTTGTTGTTCTCGCCCTGTGGGGCGGAGTGCCGGGAGGGCTCGTGACTTTCCATGGCGCGGTTCGACGCTGGCCAAAGCTGCGGGGGGAGAGCGGGGGTAGGGGAGGTAGGCGCCTCCGCTATGGAGCACTCCTTTGTGGTTCGCTGATCCTTGCTACCGCTGGTGGGATGATCTGGGGGCATCTCTTCGCGGCGGCTCTTGGTGTTTGCGTGTGGGGGATGGAGTTTCTCCTGGGGAGAGAATTGGCCTCTCATGCTGGAGCCGTGGATCGTGATTGACCTGCCTGTACCAGCCCCAGCGGAGCGCCATGGCCTTGCCAGTGTTGTCGGTCCAGGACGCGATCACACGGTACGGGTCGTTCACCCCACGGACGGCGTTGCTCGCGCGGCAGAGCACTTCCTGAGAGATCCGCGGCAGCGACTCCTTCGGGCGGGTAGAACGCGATCGGGGTGCGACGGGCGCTCCCGCCGGCCGGAGGACCGGTCAGCGCCGTCGGTACCGAGATCGAGATCGCTGCAGACGACCTCGAGTTCTATCCGACCGGCATCTAGAAGAGCCGCGAGCGTCGACGCGAACTGAGTAGAGTTCCGCGTGTACGCGTGGTGCGTCGGTGGGTTGAGACCGCCGGGCATCCGTCTTGCCGGGCAGGCTCGACAGCACGATCCGAGTCGACGTCCCGGATGCGGCGTGACGGGTACCGGGGTTCATCCAGGTGATCGTGGCTGACGTGGACCCGATCTCTGGGCAGCAGAGACCGGACGGTGGCATCAGGTGAGGGGACGATGAGGTTGCGCGGTATCGAGCGGTGAATATCGACGAGCTAGGGCAGAGAGCCATTCGTCAGGCGGAGAAGACTCGCAAGGTCGCCATAGTGGGTAACTTTGTGCTCTCGTTGACGATGGTGACCATAGGGTTCGCGAGCGGCGAGTGGGGGGTTGCCGCGATAGGACTATGGGGAGGTGCTCCGGTGGGGGTGGCATCACTCAGGCTCGCGGTCTTGCGCTGGCCGAAGCTCGGAGCGGAAAGCAAGGGGCGGAGAGTCGGTCTGTATGTGTTGGCGTTGATCTCTTCCTTGGCTCTCGTCACGCTCGTCGGCGCGCAGCTGAGCTACGCAGCCATGGCGGTTCTCAGCCCGTTCGTCTGGGGGTTCGAGTTCCTGCTCGGGCGTGACCTGGCAGTGAGGGAACTCGGCAGGGTGAAGGAGCCGGCAATCAGCAGGATCGCCTAGGGGCGCGCGCAACGGGTTGACGGGACGCGGGCGATCAGGGGCCTCGCTCTGCACCCTTGTTTCGTGTTCCGGCTGCACGCCCAACGATCGTGCGGCGCGAGGGCTGCCCTCCTCAGGCCCGCGCCACCGCACCCTCGCCCGCCCCCACGAGCCGCCCGTCCGCCAGGTGCACGCGTGCGTCGACCGAGTCGAGGGTTGCCTCGTCGTGGGTCACGACGATGGTCGCGGCACCGGTCTCGCGGGTCAGTCGCGTGACGAGCTCGATGATCTGGATGCCACGTGAGTGGTCGAGTGCCGACGTGGGCTCGTCGACGAGCAGGACCTCGGGGTGGTTCATGAGGGCCCGGGCGATCGCGACGCGCTGGCGCTGACCGCCGGAGAGCTGGCCGGGCCGCTTGGCGGCCACGTCGCGGAGCCCGACGGCCTCGAGCAGCTCGAGCGCCCGGTTGCGGTGCGTCGAGGGCCGCTCGCCGCGCAGGTGGCTCATGAGCTCGAGGTTCTCGAGCGCTGTGAGCGACGCGATGAGCTGCGGCTGCTGGAACACGATCCCGATCCGGTCGCGCCGCAGCCGCGCCGCGTCCGCGGACACGGCCGAACCTGCCGTCGGACCGCCGTCGGCGGGGGCGTTGACGACGTCGTCGCCGATACGCACCTCTCCGGACGTCGGGGTCGTGAGGGTCGCCGCCACCGCGAGGAGCGAGGACTTGCCCGACCCTGACGGGCCGAGCACCGCGGTCGTGGTCCCGGCGGGGACGGTCAGGGAGACGTCGTCCACAGCGGTGACGGTCGACTCGCCGTCGGGGTAGACGAGGGTGATGTGATCGAGCATGAGGTCCATGGTGTGCCTTTCAGGAGCAGGTTCAGGAGCAAGGAGCGGAGCGCGTCAGCGGGCGGCGAGCGCAGCGTGCGGGTCGATGCGCGTGATCCGGATGATCGCCGCGACGGCACCGACCGTTCCGAGGACCACGAGGATGAGCGCGGGCAGGAGCGTCGTGGCGGGGGAGACGACGACGGGCATGACCTGGGCCGCGAGGGCTCCGGCCCCGGCGGCGAGCGCGGTCCCGACACCGACGCCGAGCACGAGCAGGACGAGCGCCTGGCCGATCGCGTCGCGCAGCAGGTAGGAGGTCGAGGCGCCGAGCGCCTTGAGCACCGCGATGTCGCCGGCCCGGTTGATGGTCCACACGGTGAAGAACGCGCCCACGACGAGGGCCGAGATCGCGAGCAGGAAGCCCTGCATCATGGTGAGCGACATGTTCTCGGCCGAGAACGAGCTGACGGCGGCGCGCGCCCCCATGGGCGTGAGGGTCGCGGTGCCGGTCTCGTCCGCCGCCGCGGCGAGCGCGGAGTCGCTCGGGTCCCCGGTGATCGCGACGACGGTCGCGACCTCGTCACCGGACGCTCCGCCGCCTCGTGCGCCGACGGTCTGCCAGTCCGACAGGTCCACCCAGACGACGGGCGTGTGCGAGAAGTCGGCCTGGGTGTCGAGCACGCCCGCGACGGTCAGGGTCAGGGAGCCCAGCGCGACCTCGTCGCCCTCCTGGGCGCCCAGGTCGTCGGCCGCGCCGCTCGACAGCAGCACGGTCCCGGGGGCGGCCTCGGCGTCGTCGGGCACGAGCCCTGAGCCCGCGCGCGAGCCGAACGCGGTGACGGCCGCGGTGGTGCCGGCCTCGCCGTCCGTACCCGCGGTGACCGAGGCGCGCGTCGTGGCGATGCCCAGGGGCTCGGCCGAGTCGACGCCGTCGACCGCGGCGAACGCGTCCCACTGCGCGGCGTCGACCTGGGACTCGGTGAACGACGGCTTGGCGTCACCGGTCACGGTGAACGCGAGGCTGTCGACCGGGAGGTCGGTGACGCCCGACGTGCTCGCGCGGGCCAGGCCCGCGGTGAGCGAGGCCAGGAAGCCCACGAGGAACGTGATGAGGACGATGACGGTGGACATGAGGACGAAGCGTCCCCGGGCGAAGCGCAGGTCGCGCAGCGCGACGAACATCAAGAGCCTCCGGTGGTTGGCGTGGAATCGATCTGCGTCCAGCCTCCCGCCGGAGCGCGCCGCGCGGATCGGGCCCGTGGATGCTCCTGCCGGGCCGGGAGGCGGGGCCGAGGATCAACCTTTCGATGGATCGCCCGCGGCACGTCGCGCCCGCCGCGTGGCTAGGGTGGCGATGTGAAGCCTCGCGCCGTGATCTCCGCAGCCCTCGGGCTCCAGATCGCGCTCGACGTGCTCCTGGTGGCCCTCGTGGGCCTCGCCGTCGGCTCCCGCTGGGCCGAGGCCCTGAGCACCGGGGGACTGGACGCCGGGGCGTGGGGCGCGCTCGCGTGCGGCCTGGTGCTCCTGGCCGTCTACGGCGTGGGGCGCTCGCGGATCAACGTGCGCGACACCGCGGTCGACGCCCCGCGCGGCGCCTGGTGGCCCGTGGGGGCGTGGGTCGCGGCTCTCGTCGTGGGGTGGGCGCTCCTGCTCCTCCTGACGCCGGTCGCGCTGTGGATCGCGTTCCCGCTCATGTTCCTCGAGATGCACGTGCTCGGGCCGCGCCGGGGGACCGTGGCCGTGGCCGCGACGACCGCGTGCGCGATCGGCGGCGCGATCCTGGGCGGGCAGCAGCTCGTGGGCTCGATCCTCGGCCCGACGTTCGGCGGCCTCGTCGCGATCGCCGTCGTCCTGGGGTTCGAGACGATCGTGCGCGAGTCGCAGGGGCGCCAGGAGCTCATCGACGACCTGGTCCGCACGCGAGCGGACCTCGCGGCCTCGGAGCGCGAGGCCGCGGTCGCGACCGAGCGCGAGCGCCTCGCGCGAGAGATCCACGACACGCTCGCGCAGGGCTTCTCGTCGATCGAGCTGCTGCTGCGCGCGGCGGACGCCGCGCTCGAGGAGGTCGAGGAGCCGGGCGCGTTCGCCGAGGGCGCCCCCGGCCCGACGGCGGCACGCACCGCACGTGGCTACGTCACCCGGTCGCGGCTCGCCGCGCAGCAGAACCTCGCCGAGGCGAGGCGCTTCGTCCGCGACCTCGCGCCCGCCGACCTGGAGTCGGCCACGCTCGTCGGCGCGCTCGAACGCGTCGCCGAGCGCACGGCGCAGGCCGCCGCCGACGACCTGCGCGTGACCGTCGACGTCTCCGGTCAGCCCCGTCCGCTGCCCGTGCCGGTGGAGACCGCGCTGCTGCGGATCGCGCAGTCCGCGCTCGCCAACGTCGTGCAGCACGCGGGAGCCTCGCGCGCCGCCGTCACGCTCAGCTTCCTCGGGGACGCCGTCGCGCTCGACGTCGTGGACGACGGGCGAGGGTTCGACCCGCTCGCGCTCCCCTCACCGCACCCGGCCGCGGAGGGAGGCTCCGCCGTCGGGCCGCAGGACGGCCCCGGGGGGACGGGCGTCCCCGCGCGCGGCGAGCGCCGCGGCTTCGGTCTCACCGCGATGCGCTCGCGCGTCGCCGAGCTCGGGGGGACGTTCTCGATCGAGTCCTCGCCGGGTGAGGGGACCGCCCTCGCGGTCCATCTCCCGCTCGACCCCCAGGAGGCCTGGTGACCATCCGCGTCGTGCTGACCGACGACCACCCCGTGGTCCGTGCGGGGCTGCGTGCCGTCGTCGACGCCGAGGACGACATGGAGGTCGTCGACGAGCTGGCCACGGCCGAGGAGCTCGTGCGCCGGGTCGGGGCCGGGCTCGAGGCCGACGTCGTGCTGCTCGACCTGCGCTTCGGCGAAGGCCGCATGGGCGGCGCCGAGGCCGCGCGCGAGGTCGTGCACCTGGGCGGGCCGCCCGTCCTGATCCTCACGACCTACGACTCCGACCAGGAGATCCTCGCCGCGATCGAGGCCGGCGCGACGGGCTACCTGCTCAAGGACGCCCCGACCGACGAGCTGACCGCCGCGATCCGCGCCGCGGCGGGCGGGCAGGTCGCGCTCGGGCCCAGCGTCCAGCGGCGCCTGCTCGGCCGCATGCGGGCACCGGGCGTCTCGCTCACGCTGCGCGAGCTCGAGGTCCTGGGGCTCGTGGCGCAGGGCTGCTCGAACGACGAGGTCGCGCGGCGGCTGTTCCTGTCGAAGGCGACCGTGAAGTCCCACCTGGTCCATGTGTACGAGAAGCTGGGCGTGGACTCGCGCACGGCCGCGGTCGCCGAGGCCAGGCGGCAGGGGCTGCTGGGGGAGTGAGGTCGCACGCCCAGGCAGCGTCGTCGTACGCTCGTCGAGGGGACCGGGCTCGCCGTCCCGCGAGGTCAGGCCGGGGCTCCGGGCAACCCTGCTAGACTATGGGCGCCGTCAGAACGGCCGCGGAGGCTGGTCAAGCCTGCCGAAGAGCCCAGGGATGAAGCCCTGGAGCGCCGCGCAACGAACACCACAAGGAGAGCCGTGCCCCTCGACACTGCCACCAAGCAGCGCATCATGACCGAGTACGCCACGAGCGAGGGCGACACCGGTTCGCCCGAGGTCCAGATCGCGATGCTGACGCAGCGCATCAAGGACCTCACCGAGCACCTCAAGGAGCACAAGCACGACCACCACAGCCGTCGTGGCCTGCTGCTCCTCGTCGGCCAGCGTCGCCGTCTCCTCGGCTACCTGCAGAAGGTCGACATCAACCGCTACCGCAGCCTCATCGAGCGCCTCGGTCTGCGTCGCTGACACCCCCTGACTCAGCCCGGTCCCGGACGGGACCGGGCTGGTCCGGTGTGAAGTACCCGTAAGAAACCCACGCCGCCAGCCTTTCGTTCGGTCCTCGGTAGTGGCTCCCGGAACCCGCCTCGAGCGGGAAGACCGTGGGCCTCGATCGAAGACCGCCGAGCGTCGAGTGGATGCACCCTCGACAGGCACCGAAGGCGGCACTTCGAGAGTGAGGAGGGCACCCGTGGAGGGTCCCGAGATCGAATTCACCGAAGCAACGATCGACAACGGTCGCTTCGGAACCCGTACCGTCCGGTTCGAGACCGGACGCCTCGCACGTCAGGCCGGTGGCGCAGCCGCCGCCTACCTGGACGGCGAGACCATGCTGCTGTCGACCACGACGGCCGGCAAGCACCCCAAGGACCACTTCGACTTCTTCCCCCTGACGGTGGACGTCGAGGAGCGGCAGTACGCCGCCGGCAAGATCCCCGGTTCGTTCTTCCGTCGTGAGGGCCGCCCCTCGACCGAGGCGATCCTGGCCTGCCGTCTGATCGACCGCCCGCTGCGCCCCCTGTTCGTCAAGGGCCTGCGCAACGAGGTCCAGGTCGTCATCACCGTGCTCGCGATCCACCCGGACGACGCGTACGACACCCTGGCCATCAACGCCGCGTCGATCTCGACGCAGCTGTCCGGCCTGCCGTTCTCCGGCCCGATCGGCGCCGTCCGCGTCGCACTGATCGACGGCCAGTGGGTCGCGTTCCCCAAGTACTCCGACAAGGAGCGCGCCGTCTTCGACATGGTCGTGGCGGGGCGTGTCGTGGGTGACGACGTCGCGATCACCATGGTCGAGGCAGAGGCCACCGAGGGTTCCTGGAACCTCATCAAGAACGAGGGCGTCGGCGCCCCGACCGAAGAGGTCGTCGCCGAGGGCCTCGAGGCCGCCAAGCCCTTCATCCGCGTGCTCGTCGAGGCCCAGCAGGAGCTCGCGGCCAAGGCCGCCAAGCCCGTGCAGGACTTCCCGACGTTCCCGGACTACCAGGACGACGTCTACGCCGCGGTCGAGGCCGCAGCGACGGCCCGCCTGGGCGAGGCCCTGAGCATCGCCGACAAGCAGGACCGCGAGAACCGTCTCGACGAGATCAAGGCCGAGATCCAGGCCGAGCTCGCCGAGGACTTCGCGGGCCGCGAGAAGGAGATCTCCGCCGCGTACCGCTCGGTGCAGAAGAAGCTCATCCGTGCGCGCATCCTCACGGACGGCTTCCGCATCGACGGCCGTGGGCTCGCGGACATCCGCACCCTGTCGGCCGAGGTCGAGGTCCTGCCCCGCGTCCACGGCTCGGCGATCTTCGAGCGCGGCGAGACCCAGATCCTGGGTGTCACCACGCTCAACATGCTCCGCATGGAGCAGCAGCTCGACACGCTCTCCCCGGAGACGCGCAAGCGCTACATGCACAACTACAACTTCCCGCCCTACTCGACCGGCGAGACCGGCCGCGTGGGCAGCCCGAAGCGTCGCGAGATCGGGCACGGCGCCCTCGCCGAGCGCGCGATCGTGCCGGTGCTGCCGAGCCGCGAGGAGTTCCCCTACGCGATCCGTCAGGTCTCCGAGGCCCTCGGGTCCAACGGCTCGACCTCGATGGGCTCCGTGTGCGCCTCGACGCTCTCGCTCCTCAACGCCGGTGTGCCGCTGCGCGCAGCGGTCGCGGGCATCGCGATGGGCCTCGTCTCCGACACCGTCGATGGTGAGACGCGCTACGCAGCGCTGACCGACATCCTGGGTGCCGAGGACGCGTTCGGCGACATGGACTTCAAGGTCGCCGGTACGCGTGAGTTCATCACGGCCATCCAGCTCGACACCAAGCTCGACGGCATCCCCGCGTCGGTCCTGGCCGGTGCGCTGACCCAGGCCCGCGACGCGCGCCTGACCATCCTCGACGTCCTCAACGAGGCCATCGACGTGCCCGACGAGATGAGCCCCAACGCTCCTCGCGTCATCGCGGTCAAGGTCCCCGTGGACAAGATCGGCGAGGTCATCGGCCCCAAGGGCAAGATGATCAACCAGATCCAGGAGGAGACGGGCGCGGACATCTCCATCGAGGACGACGGCACCGTGTACATCGGTGCCACCGACGGCCCCTCCGCAGAGGCCGCCCGCGCGGCGATCAACGCGATCGCCAACCCGCACGTCCCCGAGATCGGCGAGCGCTTCGTCGGCACGGTCGTCAAGACCACGTCGTTCGGCGCCTTCGTCTCGCTGTCCCCGGGCAAGGACGGTCTGCTGCACATCAGCCAGATCCGCAAGCTCGTCGGTGGCAAGCGTGTCGAGAACGTCGAGGACGTCCTGTCGATCGGCCAGAAGGTCCAGGTCGAGATCGGCGAGATCGACCCGCGCGGCAAGCTGTCGCTGCACGCGGTCGTCGAGGGCTCGGACGACGCCCCCGCGGATGCCGAGGCACCTGCCGGGGACGACGCCTGACGTGCCCTGGAACCTTCCGCTCGTCCCCTCGGGTTCGCCCGAGGGTGAGCTGACCGCCGGGCAGGACGGTGCGACGATCCGTCGCTCCGTCCTGCCCGGCGGGGTTCGGGTCCTCACCGAGTCGATGCCGGGCCTGCGCTCGGCGACCGTCGGAGCGTGGGTCGGTGTCGGCTCGCGCGACGAGACCGACGGCCACTTCGGCTCCACGCACTTCCTGGAGCACCTGCTCTTCAAGGGAACTGCCCGCCGGTCCGCGATGGACATCGCCGAGGCGTTCGACGCCGTCGGCGGTGAGGCCAACGCGGCGACCGGCAAGGAGCACACCTGCTACTACGCACGCGTGCTCGACTCCGACCTGCCCATGGCGGTCGACGTCATCACCGACATGGTGACGTCTGCGCGCCTCGACGAGGACGAGCTCGAGACCGAGCGCGGCGTGATCCTCGAAGAGCTCGCGATGAACGACGACGACCCGTCGGACGTCGTGCACGAGGAGTTCGCGCAGGCCGTCCTGGCCGGGCACCCCCTGGGGCGCCCGATCGGCGGCACGCCCGACACCATCAACGCCGTGCCGCGCAGCGCCGTCTGGGAGCACTACCAGTGGCACTACCGTCCGGAGACGCTCGTCGTCGCCGCGGCCGGTGGGGTCGACCACGACACGCTGTGCGAGCAGGTCGCGACCGCGCTCACCACGGGCGGCTGGGACCTCGACCCTGCGGGGACCCCGCGGGCCCGCCGCGACAGCGCGGACGTGCAGGGCGTCGGGATCGAGGGCGTCGAGCTCACGATCCGCCGCACCGTCGAGCAGGCCAACGTCATCATCGGTGGCACGGGCCTGTCCGCGACGGACGACCGCCGGTTCGTGCTCTCGGTGCTCAGCGCCGCCCTCGGCGGTGGCATGAGCTCGCGGCTCTTCCAGGAGATCCGGGAGAAGCGCGGGCTGGCGTACTCGACGTACTCGTTCGCGTCGGGCCACGGTGGCATCGGGACGTTCGGCCTGTACGCGGGCTGCGCGCCCTCGAAGGTCGACCAGGTCACCGAGCTCATGACGTCCGAGCTCGAGAAGCTCGCCGAGTCCGGCATCACGCAGGCCGAGCTCGACCGGAGCATCGGTCAGCTCTCCGGCGGACTGGTGCTGGGCCTGGAGGACTCGGGCTCGCGCATGAGCCGCCTGGGCAAGTCCGAGCTCGTGTTCGGGGAGCTGCTGAGCGTCGCGGAGTCGCTCGAGCGGATCCGTTCGGTGACGTCCGACGACGTGCGCAAGCTCGCGGAGGAGCTCGCCTCGCGTCCGCGCTCGACCGTGCGCGTGGGCCCTTTCGGGGACTGAGTCTCACAGCGTGAACGAGGAGGGCCGGTGCGCATCA
>NZ_JACSPN010000001.1:224723-253123 GCF_015142735.1 Oerskovia douganii
GCGCCCCCCCCCCCCCCCCCCCCCTCCTCGCGTTGCGGCTAGGGTTGTCGGGTGACCTCGAACGACGTGACCCCTGCCCAGAACGCCCCCCAGCCGTCCCACGAGCCCGCCGCCGCGACACCGATCAAGGTCGCCGTCCTGGGGGCCGCCGGGCGCATGGGCGCCACGGTGTGCGCTGCGGTCGAGGCCGCCCCGGACATGGAGCTGGTCGCTCGGATCGACGCGGGGGACGACCTGGCGCAGGTCGCCGCCGCGGGCGCCCAGGTCGCGGTCGACTTCACGGTGCCTGCGGTCACCGAGGACAACGTGCACGCGCTGATCGACCTGGGCGTCCACGCGGTCGTGGGCACCACGGGCTGGACGGACGTGAGCCGCGGGCGCCTCGTCGCACACCTGGGCCGCAAGGCGGCCGAGGGCACGAGCGTGGGGGTGCTGATCGCCCCCAACTTCGGCCTGTCCGCCGTCCTGGCCATGACGTTCGCGGCCAAGGCCGCGCGCTACTTCGAGTCGGCCGAGGTCATCGAGCTCCACCACCCGAACAAGGTCGACGCTCCGAGCGGCACCGCGACGCACACCGCAGGCGCGATCGCGAAGGCTCGGGCAGAGGCGGGCCTCGGGGCGAGCCCCGACGCGACCGAGTCCGGCTGGGAGGCGCGCGGCGCCGACGTCGACGGCGTCCGGGTGCACGCCGTGCGCCTGCGCGGCCTGGTCGCGCACGAGGAGATCCTCTTCGGCAACGAGGGCGAGCAGCTCGTCATCCGGCAGGACTCGTTCGACCGCGTGTCCTTCATGCCGGGCGTCCTGCTCGGCATCCGGGAGGTCGTCTCCCGGCCGGGCCTGACGGTCGGGCTCGAGAACGTCATGGACCTGTCGTGAGGAACCGCAAGGGTCTGATCGGGGCCGTGGTCGTCACGGCCCTGCTCGCGCTCTACGTGTGGGCGATCGTGGGACGTGCTGCGGCGCTCATGGGCACGGGCGAGCCGGCCGGGATCGCGATCGGGATCGGGGTGCTGCTCATCCCGCTGCTCGTGATCGGGCTCATCGCGTGGGAGTTCTGGCTCGCGTTCACGGTCCAGCGGATGGCCGACGAGCTCGCCGCGGCGGGTGAGCTCCCCGTCGACGACCTGCCGCGCTCACCGGGAGGTCGCATCGACCGCGCCGCGGCCGACGCGGCCTTCGAGGAGCACCGTGCCCGCGCCGAGGAGCACCCCGACGACTGGCGCTCCTGGTACCACGTGGCGTTCGCGTACGACGCGTCAGGGGACCGCAAGCGGGCGCGCGCCATGCTGCGCAAGGCCGCGGGCATGTACCGCACCGAGCGCAAGGCGTCCCGCTAGGGGCGACCCGCACCCGGCCGGGCGAGCGGCCCGGGGCGAGCGGCGCCGTCGGGCTGTGCCGGCGCCGCCCGTGACGGGCGCGTCAGATCGTGGCGCTCCACCGGTGCTCGACGACGTCACGCACCCCGGTCGCCAGGGTCCGGGTGCGCTGGTCCGGCCCCAGGCCCGCGCCGCCCAGGAACTGCTCGCGCGCAGAGTCGCCGTCGAGGATCCAGGCCACGACCTCTTCCGAACCGTCCTGACGCAGACGGTCGACGGCCGCGGACAGGAGCCGTGACCCGTGCCCCGACCGTTGGTGGGACGGCAGCACCTCGAGCGCGACGAGCTGGCCCGGGGACACGGCCGCGAAGCCGACGACCCGGTCCGCGGCGAGCGCCACGAGCACCGCGAAGCCCGGACCGGGCGGGGACGAGACCGCCCCGGCCCACTGCTCCTGCATCCGGGGCACGTCGAGCGCGTCGATCACCGCCGCGCCCAGCACGTCGCCGTGCGCGGACCGCCAGGACTCGATCTGGATCGCGGTCACCGCGACCTCGTCGCCGGGGACCGCCGGACGGACCGAGACGTCCGCCGACTCGCTGAAGAGTGCCATTCGCCAGACCCTACCCGAGCCCGTGGCCACGGAGGACCCTCACGGCAGGCCCAGTGCGCGCAGTCCCGCGGCCGTCGCGGCAGCCAGGATCACGACGACGAGGAACGGTGCCCGCAGGGCCAGGGCCACGGCCGCGACGCCCAGGGCGGGCAGGCGCGCGTCGAGCATGATGCCCTGCCCGTCACCGACCGTCTGGACGGCCACGAGCGCCGCGAGCAGCGACGCCGTGACGAGGGCGGCGGTGCGCGAGACGCGGTCGGACGCGAGCCAGTGCTCGGGGATCAGGTGCCCCGCGAGCTTGAGCCCCAGGCACACGAGCGAGGCCGCGATCACGGTGGCCCACAGGGCGGTGTCGGACATCAGGGCTCCTCGGGACGGTCGGTCGCTGCGGGCAGGTCGCCCGGACCACCCGGGACACCCGGGTCGGGCGAGCCGGGCGACGCCTCGCCGGCACGGTCCTGCGGGGCGCTCGCTGCGCCGTCGGGCACGTACTCCGTGACCGTGACGGGCTGCCTGGGCTGCCGGGTGACCTGGCCGACCACGATCGCGACGGCCCCCGCCGCCAGGACGGGGACGCCCGGCGGGACGAACGGGAGCAGCACGACCGCGACGACCACGGCCAGGGCCGCGGTGAGCTGCATGACGCGGCTCGCGAGCCGCGGCCACACGAGCGCGAGGAACGCGGCCCCGGCGGCGGCGTCGAGGCCCCATGCCTTGGGGTCGCCCATGGCGTCGCCTGCGAGCGCCCCGATCAGCGTGAGCAGGTTCCAGACGACGAAGATGCCGATCCCTGTCCACCAGAACCCTGCACGGAACGCGGCGCGGCTCTTCTGGGCCGTGGCGACCGCGGTCGACTCGTCGATCGTCAGGTGGGCCGCGAGCACGCGCCGCCAGCCGTGGAGCGCGAGCAGCGGCGAGAGCTGGGCGCCGTAGAGGGTGTTGCGCAGGCCGAGCAGCCCGGCCGTCGTGATCGCCGCTGCGGACGTGCCGCCCGAGGCGACGACGCCGATGAGCGCGAACTGCGAGCCGCCCGAGAACAGGAGCAGGCTGAGCACCATGGTCTGCGCGAGGTTCAGCCCCGCGACGACCGCGAGCGCCCCGAACGAGACGCCGTAGAGCCCGGTGGCGATCGAGACGGACACGGCCTGCCGGACGGCGGCGCGAACCTCGAGGCGGTCCTCGTCCCCGACGGGGCGCGCAGCCCACGACGACCGACCGGAGCCGTCGCCGGACGAGGCAGCGTCCGGGGAGGGCTCCGGGGTGGTCGTCATCGTCCGCTCCAGGTCAGGGGTCGGGTCGGGGTCAGTGCGCGGGCGCGAGCTGGCGGTCGGGTTCGGCCTCGCCGGCTGAGACCGCGTTGGCAGCCCGCTGGTGCGCCGTGAGCGACATCCGGTCGATGAGCGCCAGCGCCAGGGCGCTCACGACGAACGCGAGGTGGATGACGACCTGCCAGAGCATCTGCTGCTCGGGGATACGGGCGCTGTCGATGAACGTGCGCAGCAGGTGGATCGACGAGATCCCGATGATCGACATCGCGAGCTTGGTCTTGAGCACGTTCGCGTTGACGTGGCTCAACCACTCCGGCTGGTCGGGGTGCTCGTCGAGGTGGATGCGTGAGACGAACGTCTCGTAGCCGCCGACGATCACCATGATGAGGAGGTTGGAGATCATGACGACGTCGACGAGCCCCAGGACGTAGAGCATGGTGTCGGCCTCGGTGAGGCCGTGGCCGGAGAAGGCGCCCTCCGTGAGGTGCCAGAGCTCCTTCATGAACTGCCAGACTTAGACGACCTGGGCGACGATGAGACCCAGGTACAGAGGGACCTGGAGCCAGCGGGACGCGAAGATGAAGTAGCCGAGCGAGATGGTGGCGGGGTGCTGCTTGCCGGTCAGTGCGGGGTGGTTCGGGGTGGTCGAGGCCACGTGCGGTACTCCGGTGGGGGTGCGAGGTCGGCCCGGGCGCGAGCCCGGTCGGTCTGTCGCGTTTTACGGTACCAATTCCTCACCCGCCCGATGACCGGGGAACGAGGGGCTCAGAGCGCGACGTACACGGTCTCGAGGTACTCCTCGAGACCGGCCTCGCCGCCCTCGCGGCCGAGTCCGGACTGCTTCATACCGCCGAACGGTGCGCTCGCGTCGGACACGAGCCCCCGGTTGATGCCGATCATCCCGGCGTCGACCTCCTCCCCGACGCGCATCGCGCGCGCCAGGTCGCGCGTGTACGCGTAGGCCGCGAGGCCGTACTCGGTGTCGTTCGCGAGCGCGATGCCCTCGTCGTCGTCGGCGAACGCGACGATCGGTGCGACCGGGCCGAAGATCTCCTCGGTCACCGCACGCGAGCCGGCGTCGACCCCGGTCAGGACCGTGGGGGAGTAGAAGTACCCGGGTGAGCGGGGCCGGTCCCCGCCCGTGAGCACCTGTGCGCCCTCGTCGGACGCGACCGACACCAGCTCGTCGACCTTGTCGACCGCCTTGGCCTCGATGAGCGGGCCCACCTGCACGCCCTCCTCGCTGCCCGGCCCCACGCGCAGCTCCGCGAAGGCCCGGGCGAGGCGCTGACCGAAGTCGCGCGCGACGGCGTCGTGCACCAGGAAGCGGTTGGCCGCCACACAGCTCTGGCCCGTGTTGCGGAGCTTGGCGACCAGCGCGCCCTCGACCGCGGCGTCGAGGTCGGCGTCCGCGAAGACGAGGAACGGCGCGTTGCCGCCGAGCTCCATCGAGGTCCGCAGGACCTGGTCCGCCGCGCCCTTGAGGAGGGTGCGGCCCACGCCCGTGGACCCCGTGAAGGACAGCTTTCTCAGGCGGGGGTCCGCGAGCAGCGGAGTGGTCACCTCCGAGGCCGACGACGTCGGGACGACGTTGACCGCACCCGTCGGCAGGCCGCGGTCCTCGAGGTGCCCGCGGATGATCTCCGCGACCAGGGACGTCGTGAGCGGCGTCAGGTGCGCGGGCTTGATCACGACCGTGCAGCCCGCGGCGAGCGCCGGACCGATCTTGCGCGTCGCCATGGCGATGGGGAAGTTCCACGGCGTGATGAGCAGCGCCGGGCCCACCGGGCGACGTGAGACGAGCTGCCTGTTCGCGCCGCTCGGGGCCGTGCGGACCAGGCCGTCGGTGCGCACTGCCTGCTCGGCGTACCACCGCAGGAACTCGGCGCCGTAGACGACCTCTGCGCGGGCCTCGGCGAGCGGCTTGCCGCACTCGGCCGTGATGAGCGCCGCGATGTCGTCGGCGCGCGCCGTGAGGGTCGCGAAGACCGCGCGCAGCACCTCGGAACGCTCGCGCGGCGGTGTCGCCCGCCAGGCCGGGGCCGCGGCATGCGCGGCCTCGAGCGCACGCAGACCGTCCGCGGGGTTCGCGTCCGAGACGTCGAACAGGACCTCCTCGGTCGCGGGGTCGGCGACCTCGAACGTGCGGCCGCCCTCGGCGGGACCCCAGTGTCCGCCGATCAGCAGCCCCGTCGGCAGGTGCGAGACCAGGGCGGGGGACAGGGCGTTGGTGGCAGGCGACATGCTTCGAGTATCACGCGAGCGGCCCGGGTTCGCATCGACGTCGGCCCGACCCGGGTCGCGCGGGCGGCTGACGGCGGTACCTCGCCGGAGCAGCTCCCGGTGTGACCTCGGCCTCCAACCACCCCGGACACGGCACCGGGGCTCACGGACCCGTGGACCGACACGCCGGATCCACCGCGCGCGCGGTAGTTTGTGCACATGGCACTTCCCCCCACGCAGACCCGACCGTTCGGCGCCGTCCTGACCGCGATGGTCACGCCGATGACCCCCGCCGGAGAGATCGACTTCGACGCTGCGGTCAAGGTCGCGAAGCACCTCGTGGACAACGGGAACGACGGGATCGTCCTCAACGGGACCACCGGGGAGTCGCCCACGACGCACGCGCCGGAGAAGGCGGAGCTGGTCCGCGCGGTGGTCGACGCCGTCGGGGACCGCGCGCACGTGATCGCCGGCGCCGGGTCGAACGACACGCAGCACGCCGTCCGTATGGCCGAGCAGGCCGCGGAGGCGGGCGCCCACGGGCTCCTCGTCGTGAGCCCCTACTACTCGCGCCCCTCCCAGGAGGGGCTGTACCGGCACATCGTGGCCGTCACCGACGCCACGCCGCTGCCCGTCATGATCTACGACGTGCCGGGCCGCACCGGTGTCCGCATCGCCCCCGCGACCATCGAGCGCCTCGCCGCGCACGAGCAGATCGTCGCGAACAAGGACGCGTCGGGCGACGTGTACACCGCGGCCAAGCTCATCGAATCGACCGGGCTCGCCTGGTACAGCGGGGACGACGCCCTGCTGCTGCCGCTCCTCGCGCACGGCGGGGCCGGCATCGTCTCCGTCGCCGCGCACGTCGTCGGACCGCGCTTCGCGCAGGTCGTCGCGGCGTTCGACGCCGGTGACAACGCGGCCGCCCTCGCGGCGTTCCGCTCCGTCACCCCGACGATCGACGCCATCAACGGAGCGGGCTTCCAGGCCGTCATGGCCAAGGCCGCGCTCCAGATCCTCGGAGTCACCGAGAACCGATACCTCAGGCTGCCGTACGTCGCAGCCACGGACGACGAGGTCGCCGTCGTCCGCGCCGGTCTGGAGGCCTCCGGCCTGCTGGACCCGGCGACCCCGCGCCCACGCTGAACATGCAGAACAGCTGAACTACAGGCCAGGAGGCCCCGTGAGCCACCCTCACCCCGAACTGTCCCTTCCCCCCGCGCTGCCGGCCGGCGCCCTGCGCATCGTCGCCCTCGGCGGCCTGGGCGAGGTCGGACGCAACATGGCCGTCCTCGAGTACGACGGACGCCTGCTCGTCATCGACTGCGGCGTCCTCTTCCCCGAGGACAACCAGCCCGGCGTGGACCTGATCCTGCCGGACTTCGACTACATCAAGGACCGTCTCGACGACATCGAGGCGATCATCCTGACGCACGGCCACGAGGACCACATCGGTGCCGTGCCGTACCTGCTGCGCCTGCGCCGCGACATCCCCCTGGTGGGCTCGCAGCTCACGCTCGCGTTCATCTCGGCCAAGCTCAAGGAGCACCGCATCGCCCCCGTGACCCGCGTGGTCAAGGAGGACGAGACGGTCGCCTTCGGTCCGTTCAGCTGCGAGTTCGTCGCGGTCAACCACTCCATCCCCGACGCGCTCGCGGTCGCGGTCACCACGGGGGCCGGCACGGTCCTGCACACGGGTGACTTCAAGATGGACCAGCTGCCGCTCGACGGCCGCGTCACGGACCTGCGCGCGTTCGCACGCCTGGGCGAGAAGGGCGTCGACCTGTTCATGGTCGACTCGACCAACGCCGAGGTCCCGGGCTTCGTGACCCCGGAGGTCGAGATCGGCCCCGTCCTGGACTCGGTCTTCGCCGCGTCGGACAAGCGGATCATCGTCGCGTCGTTCTCCTCGCACGTGCACCGCGTCCAGCAGGTCCTCAACGCCGCGCACAACCACGGGCGCCGCGTCGCCCTCGTCGGGCGCTCGATGGTCCGCAACATGGGCATCGCCGCCGAGCTCGGCTACCTCAAGGTGCCGGACGGCGTCCTGATCGACCTCAAGAAGGTCGACTCGCTGCGCGACGACGAGATCGTGCTCATGTGCACGGGCTCGCAGGGCGAGCCCATGGCCGCGCTGTCGCGCATGGCCAACGGTGACCACAAGGTCTCGGTCAGCCACGGCGACACCGTGATCCTCGCCTCCTCGCTCATCCCGGGCAACGAGAACGCCGTCTTCCGCATCATCAACGGCCTCACGCGCCTCGGCGCGCGCGTCGTGCACGGCGGCAACGCCAAGGTGCACGTCTCGGGTCACGCGAGCGCGGGCGAGCTCATCTACTGCTACAACATCCTGCGGCCCAAGAACGTCATGCCGGTCCACGGCGAGGTCCGTCACCTCGTGGCCAACGGTGCGCTCGCGGTCAAGACCGGTGTGCCCGCGGACCGCGTGATCCTCGCCGAGGACGGCGTGGTCGTGGACCTCGTCGACGGCAAGGCCTCGGTCGTGGGCGCCGTCCCGTGCGGCTACGTCTACGTCGACGGGTCGAGCGTCGGCGAGCTCACGGACGCCGAGCTCAAGGACCGTCAGATCCTCGGCGAGGAGGGCTTCATCTCCCTGTTCGCCGTGGTCGACTCCGCGACGGGCAAGGTCATCGCGGGCCCGCACATCCTGGCGCGCGGCTTCGCCGAGGACGACGCGGTGTTCGAGGACGTCCGTCCCCAGGTCGTCCAGGCCCTCGAGGACTCGATCGCGGGAGGTGCCACGGACGTGCACCAGCTCCAGCAGGTCATGCGCCGCGTGGTCGGGCGCTGGGTCTCCAACCGCCTGCGTCGCCGTCCGATGATCGTCCCGGTCGTCGTCGAGGCGTAACGAGGTCGTCGAGGCACGAACCGTCGGGCGCACCGTCCTCCTGGACCGTGCGCCCGACGGGCGTCCGGGGCCGCTATCCTGGCGCCCCGCTCGCGCCCAGGAGGCCGCCTTGTCCGACCAGTCACCCGTCGACGTCCCGTTCTCGCAGCCCGTCCCGGCAGCCCTGCCGGCGATGCGCCCCTACGGTGGCCACCTGCCGCCTCCCGCGTACTGGGGCCCGCCGCCCCGGCCCGTGGCCCCCGGCCTGGGGACGGCGTCCGTCGTGCTCGCCGCGACCGTCGCGCTGGTCGTCGTGGTGCAGTTCCTGGTGTCGTTCCCGGCCGTCGCGACGCTCGATGCGATCGTCGCAGGGGAGCAGGTGCCGACCGGCGTCCTCGACGCCTACGACGCGCTGTCCTCCGTCGCGCTCCTCGTCGAGCTCGCCGCGGGGGTCGTGACGGTCGTCTGGCTCTGGAAGAGCCGGACGTTCGCCGAGGCCGCCTCGCCCGGCTGGCCGCACACGCGCTCGCGCGTGTGGGTGTGGCTCGGCTGGTTCGTGCCCGTCGTCGCCCTCTGGTTCCCCTACCAGGTGGTGCGCGACGTCCGAGCGGCGACGCTGCGCGAGAAGCGCCCCGGCCTGGGCGGCTGGTGGGCGGCGTGGCTCGTCCTCGGGTTCGCGACCAACGCCAGTGCCCGGCTCCTGGGGTCGGACGACCCGGACGTCTGGCGCGCACTGTCGGTCTTCGACGGTCTCGCCGCGCTCGCGGTCGTCGTGGCGGCGGCGCTGTGGGCCAAGGTCGTCCGCGAGGTGTCGGCCGGGCAGCGCGCCGCGGACGCCCCGGCGCAGGGCCAGGCGCAGGCCGAACGGTTCTGAGCCGACGCGTCGCCGCCCGGGTTAGGGCGGCGACGTGTCGGTGCGCCTCGCTAGTCTCGCGGCCATGGCAACCTCGGCAGACTTCGCAGACCTCGCTCCCGTCCTTCTCGTGACCCACGACGCGAGCTCGAGCATCATCTACTCGCCCGGTGGTCCCGAGTACCTCCAGCACAAGGACACGCTCGAGCGTCACGGGGTCGAGGGGTCGGGGTACGACTTCGCGGGTGCTCTCCAGGCCGTGCTCACCGACGAGTCGCCCGCGACGCTCGACGCGGTCGGGTTCGACCCCGAGGGCGGCATGCTGAGCGTCTACGGCACGGACCTCGACGCCCTCCTGGTCGCAGCCCGGCACCTGTCGCGGATCATCGCCGACGACACGGCCCTGGACGCGGCCCTCGCCCGGTCGGTCGAGCTCGGCCTCGACGACTAGGAGCGGGTGCGCCGCAGGTGGTCGAGCTGCGTGCGGTGCTCGCCCAGGATCCACTCACCGACGAGCCGGGGGTCCAGGGCGTCGCCGCCCGCACTCGCGTCCGTGCCGTCGCGCGCCGCCTCCTCGAGGGCGTCCAGGTAGGCCCTGTCGGCCCCGAACCGCTCCCAGACCGCGTCGCTGCCCGTGCAGACGTGCCCGTGCCCGGGAACCAGGGTGTGGACGCCGTGCTCCGACACCGCGTCCTCGAGGGCGTCGAGCCCCGCACGGTAGTCGCCCAGGGGGTCGGTCGAGCTCAGGTCCAGGAGCGGCACCTCGACGTCCGAGAGCATGTCGCCCACCACGATCACGCCCGCCCCCGGCAGGACGAGCGCGCCGTGCCCCGGGGCGTGCGCCCGGTGCTCGACCACGAGCACGAGCGGGTCTCCCGCTCCCGTGACCTCACCGCCGGTGACCCGCCCCCGGCCCGACGGCGTCGCTCGCCCGGGCCCGTCCGGCCACGGCAGGTGCACCGCGCCCGTCCGCGAACCGGTCGCCGCGGTCGGGGGGATCGGCGTGAGCCGGCCGACCAGCGACAGGTCGTGGCCAGGCGCCGCGCGCTCGACCTTCGCGAGGTCCTCGGCGAGGCTCCGCTCCTGGGCGAGCACCGCCGTCGGGCAGGCCCAGCGCGGGACGTCCCCGAGCGAGGACGACCACAGGACGTGGTCCCAGTGCGGGTGCGTCGAGAAGCCAGCGGTGACCCGCCAGCCGCGCCGGGACAGGGTCGCCGCGAGCGACTCGACCTCGTCGACCGTGATGCCCGGGTCCACGACCAGCGCCCGGCCGTCAGGAGCGACGACGACCGTCGTGACGCTCGTCCAGATCTCGGCCGTCGCGACATGGACGCCGTCGGCGACCTCGTGCAGCTCGCGCGGGGGCGGGGGAGTGGTCCTCATGCCCCGATCCTGCCCCTCGCCAGGTCCGCGACGCGACCGCGAGGGGCGCGTCGGCGGTGACCCGTGCCGGATTCGTCACAGGACACGCGCCCTCCGGGTGCGGGGACGGCCTGGCGTGCACCGGTACCGTGGTGCGTACTATGGCGACCCGGACGTCTTCGACGAAACGGCCCGCGACCACCCGCAAAGCCACCCCGCGTGGCACGACGGGCGGCTCGCGGGGATCATCGAGCGCGTCCCGCGCCCCGCGGAGCTCGTCGGCACGCAGACCGGCAGCCCGGCCCGCGCCCTGGCCCGTCCGCGCTGTGCGTGGCCTCTGGCTGGGGTGCGCGCACGCGATCGGCGCGGTCACCCGCAGTATCGGCAAGGGAGCAAGAGAGCTGGACCCCTCACATCGGCGCGACGGCGTCGCGTTCCTCCTCCTCGCGCTCGCCGTGATCGTCGCGGCCCGCGAGTGGTGGGGGATCGCGGGCGCCTTCGGCACGGCCGTGCACGCCGTCGCGGCGGGCGTCTTCGGCGTCGCCGCGGTCGCCCTGCCCGTCCTGCTCGTCTGGCTCGCCGTCCGGATCATGCGGCACCCGGAACGCACGCAGGCGAACTCGCGCGTCACGATCGGGCTCTCGTTCATCGTGGTGTCCGTCTGCTCGCTCGTGCACGTCGCGGAGGACCTGCCCGCGCCGCGCAACGGTTTCGAGGCCGTCCAGGACGCGGGCGGGATCATCGGCTACCTGTTCGCGACCCCGGTCCACACCGGGCTCACCGAGTGGTTCGCCGTCCCCCTGTTCCTGCTGCTGGGTTTCTTCGGGATCCTCGTCGTCACGGCCACGCCGGTGCACGCCATCCCGAGCCGCCTGCAGGGCATCTACGACCGGCTCACGGGCAACCACCGCGAGGGCGAGGACGGCCGCGCGCCGCGCGACGACGACGGGCTCCAGCTCGCCGACGGCGTCTCGCGCCACGACGGCACCGACGAGGCGCCGCGCAAGCGCCGCGTGGGTCGCGGCCGCAAGTCCAAGGCCGACCGCGAGGCCGAGGCCGCCGAGCGCGAGCGGCTCGAGGGCGGCTACGTCGGCGACGAGGCATTCGAGCGCGCCGCGATGCTCGAGGCCGAGGAGGAGGCGGCTCGCAAGAGCGCCCGTGGTCGCCGTGGCGCGGCCGCCGGACCGCCGCCCCCGCCGCCCGAGGAGCACGAGGACGCCGGCGACCTGGCCACCCAGGTCATCCCGTCCGTCGGGCGCACCACGCCCTCGCCGAGCGCGCCCCCGCCGCCGCCCAACAACCCCGTGCCCCGCGGCGTCCAGCCCATGCTCGAAGGGGACACGGTCTACGTGCTGCCTTCCGAGGACGACCTGGTCAAGGGTGCCCCCCACAAGGTGCGCTCCGCGGCGAACGACCGCGTCGTCGAGTCGCTCACCCGGGTGTTCGAGCAGTTCGAGATCGACGCCAAGGTCACGGGCTTCACGCGCGGCCCGACCGTGACCCGCTACGAGGTCGAGGTCGGCCCCGCCGTCAAGGTCGAGCGCATCACGAACCTCTCCAAGAACATCGCCTACGCCGTGGCCTCGGCCGACGTGCGCATCCTCTCGCCCATCCCCGGCAAGTCCGCGATCGGCATCGAGATCCCCAACACCGACCGCGAGACCGTGGTCCTGGGCGACGTCCTGCGGTCCTCCGTCGCGCGGCGCACCGAGCACCCCATGGTCATGGGCGTCGGCAAGGACGTCGAGGGCGGCTACGTCGTCGCGAACCTCGCGAAGATGCCGCACATCCTCGTCGCGGGAGCGACGGGCGCGGGCAAGTCGAGCTTCATCAACTCCATGATCGTCTCGATCCTCATGCGGGCGACGCCCGAGGAGGTGCGCATGGTCCTCGTGGACCCCAAGCGCGTCGAGCTCACGATCTACGAGGGCATCCCGCACCTCATCACGCCCATCATCACGAGCCCCAAGAAGGCCGCCGAGGCCCTCGAGTGGGTCGTGCGGGAGATGGACGCGCGCTACGACGACCTCGCGATGTTCGGGTACAAGCACATCGACGACTTCAACACCGCGGTCCGGGCCGGCAAGGTCAAGCCCCTGCCCGGCTCCGAGCGCAAGATCGCGACGTACCCCTACCTGCTCGTGGTCGTGGACGAGCTCGCCGACCTCATGATGGTCGCCCCGCGCGACGTCGAGGCCTCGATCCAGCGCATCACGCAGCTCGCCCGCGCCGCGGGCATCCACCTGGTGCTCGCGACCCAGCGGCCCTCGGTCGACGTCGTCACCGGACTCATCAAGGCCAACGTGCCCTCACGCCTCGCGTTCGCGACGTCGTCGCTCGCGGACTCGCGCGTCGTGCTCGACCAGCCCGGCGCCGAGAAGCTCATCGGCCAGGGTGACGCGCTCTTCCTGCCCATGGGGGCGGCCAAGCCCATGCGCGTCCAGGGGGCCTGGGTCGCCGAGAGCGAGGTCCACGCGGTCGTCGAGCACGTCAAGGCACAGCTCAAGCCGTCCTACCGGACCGACGTCGCGGCCTCGGCAGCGACCAAGAAGCAGGTCGACGAGGACATCGGCGACGACCTCGACCTGCTCCTGCAGGCCGCCGAGCTCGTCATCACGACGCAGTTCGGGTCGACCTCGATGCTCCAGCGCAAGCTGCGCGTCGGGTTCGCCAAGGCCGGCCGGCTCATGGACCTGCTCGAGTCGCGGGAGATCGTCGGCCCCTCCGAGGGGTCCAAGGCGCGCGAGGTCATGCTCACGGCAGAGGACCTGCCCGCGACGCTCGCCATGCTGCGCGGCGAGCCGGGGGAGCAGGCGTACGACGGCGAGGCCGACGCCGGTGCGCCCCCCGCGGGCAACGGTCGCGACTACTCCGACGGCGCGGACGGGCACATGCCTCCCGTGGCCCAGGAGTACCACGACGACGCCGACGACGAGGCGGACTGGCGCGAGCGCTGAGCTGCCGCCCCTGTCCGGTCTCCTGGCCCGTCAGGGCCGGGGACGGGGTTCCACGGTGGGTGGACCTCCGGTCGCGACCGGAGGGGTCAGCCGTTCGGGAGCCGCACCACCCACCGCGGACCTGACCCGGTCGTAGCGGGCAGCGAGGTCGGCCGGCGTCAGGCTCGGGGTGCCCGTCGCGGCCACGTCCGGGAGCACCTCGACGGCGTGCCCGCTCAGGCGGTCGACGGTGATCGCCGTCCACTCGAACCGTGTCACGCGGGCCGGCCCGCCCGCGGGCTGGGTCACGGTCGCCGTGACGAGCAGTCCCGAGTCGGTCCGCGCGTCGCAGCAGTGGTCGCTCTGGTTCGACACGTAGTTCCCGAGCCCGTAGGCCACCCACATGCCCATGCCCCCCGGCCCGCCGGGCAGGAGCGCGGTCGGCTGCGGGACGTGGGCATGGTGCCCGAGCAGGAGGTCGACCTGGCCCGAGGCGGCGAGCAGTGCCGCCGTCCCGACCTGCTGGTCGGTCGGAGGCGTCGAGTACTCGTCGCCTGCGTGCATGCTCACGACCACGACGTCTGCTCCTGCGCTGCGGGCCGATCGCGCGCGCTCGACGAGGTCGGCGCCGTCGAGCAGGGAGACCGACCACGGGGCCGACGCGGGAACCCGGGCCCCGTTGGTGCCGTACGTGCCGGCGAGGTGGGCCACGCGGATCGTCCGCCCGCCCCGTTCGAGGGAGTACACCGCGGGGGTCGCGGCCTCGGCGGCGCTGCGGGCCGTGCCGACGTGCCCCAGGCCCGCGGAGTCGAGGACGTCGAGGGTCGTGGCGACACCCTGCGCCCCCTGGTCCAGGGAGTGGTTCGAGGCGGTCGAGCAGCCGTCCCATCCCTGCTCGCGCAGGTCGGTCGCGAGGTGGGCGTCTGCCGCGAACACGGGGTACCCGGCGGGGCGTCCGCCGGGGGAGGCGAAGGGGACCTCGAGGTGGCACAGCGCGAGGTCGGCCCCGCCGACCCAGGCGTCGGTGCCCGCCAGCAGCTCGCTGAAGTCGTAGCCCGCGTCCGTGCGGGCGGACGCGTGGACCTGGAGGTGGGGCAGGACGTCGCCCGCGGCGACGACGGTGAAGACGACGTCGGGTTCTGGCGCGGGCACGGGCGGCTCGGGTGCCGGGGGTGCCGGTGCGTCGGACGCGGGTGGCGACCCGCTCTGCGGGGCTCCGTCGTGCCCCAGCGTCCCGGCGAGGACCAGGACGGACACGGTGAGCACCACGGCGAGCAGCGCCGCGACGACGCGGCGCGTGCGGTGGGCGCGCACAGGACGCTTCACGCCGCGAGACTAGCGCGCGAGCCGTGCGTCCGGCACGCGGACGGTCGGCGGAGCCGGGCACGCGGGAGGGATCTTCCCGGCAGGTCCGACGAGTCCGGATCTGGACGTGTCGGTCGAGGGGCCGAGCACCGCCTACGCTTGTGGTGTGGTCACAGCCGTCCCGTCCCCCTGGAACTCCGCGAACGCGGTCACTCTCGCCCGGATCGCCGTGGTCCCCTTCTTCGCGTGGGCCCTGCTCGCGGACGGCGGGCACACGGTCACCTGGCGCCTCGTCGCGACGGCGTTGTTCGTCCTCGCGGCCGCGACGGACCGGGTCGACGGGTACCTCGCCCGCAAGTACGACCTCGTCACGGACCTCGGCAAGCTCCTCGACCCGATCGCGGACAAGCTCCTCATCGGTGCTGCGCTCGTGCTGCTCTCGGCCCTCGGTGACCTGCCGTGGTGGGTCACGATCGTCATCCTCGCGCGCGAGCTGGGCATCACGCTCATGCGGTTCGCGGTCCTCAAGTACACCGTCATGCCGGCCTCGCGCGGCGGCAAGCTCAAGACCGTCCTGCAGTCCGTCGCCATCTCGATCTTCCTGCTCCCGCTCGACCAGATGCCCGGGTGGATCACGGTGCTCGGCTGGGTCGTGCTCGTGGTCGCGCTCCTCGTGACCGTGGTCACGGGCGTCGAGTACGCCTACCAGGGCTGGCGCCTGCGCCGCGACGCGTTGCGTGCGGCCAGGACGGCCGACCAGGGCTGAGGGCCCCGTGGCGGACGCGGGCACGGCGGACCCGTGCGACGCGGCCGGCCTCCTGGCCGCGACGGCGTCGCACGGCTGGACGCTCGCCGTCGCCGAGTCGCTGACCGGAGGGCTCCTCGCAGCCCGCCTGGTCGCGGTCCCCGGTGCGTCGACCGTGCTGCGCGGTGGTGTCACGGCGTACGCGACGGACCTCAAGGCGACCCTGCTGGGGGTCGACGCCGCACTGCTCGACGCACGCGGCGCCGTCGACCCGGAGGTCGCCCGGCAGATGGCGCAGGGGGCCCGCCAGGCCATGGGGGCCGACGTCGGTCTCGCGACGACCGGCGTGGCCGGACCGGACCCCCAGGACGGCAAGGCGCCCGGCCTCGTCTTCGTGGCCGTCGCGACGCCCGAGCACGTCGAGGTCCGCGAGCTGCACCTCGCCGGCGACCGGACGGCGGTCCGCGAGGCCGCGGTCGCGCACGTCCTCCGACTCGCGTCGAGAGTCGTCGCCGGGTGACCTCCGCCGGGACGGCCGACCCACCCGCTTGCCGCATAGTGGTCCGGACGAGGGCGGACGCTGGGGAGTGCGTGGAGAGTTCGTGAACTCCCGGCAACGTCGTGGACGTCTCCCCGGTGCGGGAACAACCCTGGGAGGAAGCGCGTTGAACAGCACGTGATCGCCAACAGGCCATTCAACAGATCAGCGCATGAGACAACCCCGGGTGCGGGGTACGGTAGGACGATCCCCACGCGAGGGGCGCGGGGAACGACAGGTCAGCGAACCACCACCGGAGCCAGGCAGGCTCCGGTCGCACGGGACACGGAAGGGGGCCGCCAGATGATTGTTCTTCGACGAGAGATCGGGGACGTGCTGCGAGACGCTCGCCAGCGACAGGGCCGCACCCTGCGAGAGGTGTCCTCGGCTGCACGCGTCTCCCTGGGCTACCTCAGCGAGGTCGAGCGCGGCCAGAAGGAAGCGTCGTCCGAGCTGCTGGGCTCCATCTGCGAGGCGCTCGACATCCCCATGTCGGTCGTGCTGCGAGAGGTCAGCGACCGGGTCGCCGTGGCCGAGGGACTCATGATCCCCGACACGATCCCCGCCGACTTCGCGACGAGCCTCATGGGTCGCGGTGCCGCGGCCGAGAGCGCGCGACGCATGCGGGAGGACCTGCAGCCGGTCGGCTGACGGGGTCTTCGGCCTTCGCGGGCTCAGGGCTTCTGACAGCTCGGACAGTAGAAGATCGGTCGCTCGAACGGCGCCTCGTTCGCCCGGGCGACAGCGACGGGCGTGCCACACCGGTGGCACGCCCGTCGTGCTCTGCCGTGGACGTGACGGCGCACGGTGCCCACACCCTCCGCGACGGAGCGGAGCATGAGGCCGCGGGTCGTGCGCAGCAGCGCCTCGAGATCGCGGTCGGGAACGTCGTCCACCGGGGTCCAGGGCCACAGCCCCTGGGCGAACAGGCCCTCGGCCACGTAGATCGTGCCCAGGCCGGAGACACCGCGCTGGTCGAGCAGCGCGTCGGCGAGGGGGAGCGGCCCTGTCTCGACCCCACCCGCGGGGCGGCCGCCCACCGCGACCTGGGCAGGGAAACCGCCCTCCGCGGCAGCAGCACGCAGACGGGTCAGCGCGAGCCCGACGCCCGCCTCGGGGGCCGTGAGGAAGTCGTCGGCGAGGATGTCCGGGCCCAGGTGACCCAGCAGCTCGTGCTCGTCGCGCGTCCGGACGAGGTCGAGCATCCCGAGCCGATCCCCGACGCACGTCCAGAGCTCGTTCGCCAGGACGGCCCGTACCGTGCTTCCCCGCGCGGCGGCCGCGCTCGACCCCGTGCGGGCGACGCGCCAGCTGCCCTCCATCCGCAGGTGCGTGTGCAGGGTCGTGCCGTCGTCGAGCCGGGTCAGGAGGTGCTTCGCGTGGGCCCGGACCTCCGTCACGGCGCGACCGGTCAGGTCGACACCGCCTGCGTCGGCCCAGCGCAGCTCTGCGCGCTCCAGGACCCGCCCGCTCAGCGCGGCGTCGAGGCGTTGCGCGGTGACCCGGACGACGTCGCCCTCAGGCACGGCGGCCCCCTTCCTGGACGGCGGCTGCGGCTGCCGGGGCCCTCATGTGCGCAGCCCCCGCGGGGTCGGCCGGAACCCGGCCTCCAGGAGGGCGGCCGTGACCCCGAACGCCCGCGACGCGGTGCTGCCTGCGCCCGCGAGGGCGTCGATCCCGTCGATCCGACCGATGACCATCTTGCCGAGGAGGCCCGCGCGCGAGGCGCGGGCGAGCTCGGCGCTCGCCAGGGCGAGGCGCCGGGCGGAGGACTCGGAGTCGTCGCCGAACGAGATCAACGAGCGCCCGCCGCGCTCGACGTACAGCACCAGGTCCCCGCTCACGAGCACGACGACGGAGCCCACCTTGCGGCCCGGCCGGTGCGTCGCGCGGGGCGCGGGCCTGGAGACGTCGGCGGTCAGGACCGCGGCGGGGGCCGCGCCACCGCCGGCACCTGCCGCCTGAGCCGTGCCGGCACCACGTGCTCCGCCGGGCGGACCGAGCCCGAGCGGGGCCCCGCCGCCCGGTTCGTGCGGCACCCGGGGCTCGGGCCACGGCAGCGCCGCGCCGTACGGGTTCGCGGGGTCGGTCGCCGCGAGGAGCAGGGCCGAGAGCTCGCGTCGCCCCGGCGACTCCTCGGCGTGCTCGCGGTCCTGGGCGTCGGTGCGGAGCTGGTCGACCGCACCGGGCAGCGCGAACTGCGAGCCGCCGAGGTGCTCGACGAAGTACCCGCGCCGGACCGTGCCCGTGGCCTCGAGCTCGGACAGCACGCGGTAGACGCCCCGGAAGTAGTTGGTGACGCCCTCCGAGGGTGCTGCGCCGCGCGTCAGGACGCCGTGCCGGTCGAGCAGGACCCGTGTCAGGGCGTGCGTGCGCCGGGTGGGGTCGAGCTCGCGCGCGGGCAGCGCGGACCAGCGGCCCGACCCGCCGCGCAGGTCGGACTCGCCGCGGGCCGCGCCGAGCGACCCCGTCGGCGAACCGGCCCCGAGCGAGGCGAACCTCCCCCGGGACATCGGGCGGGCGCGCACGGGGGCCCGCGGAGCGCGGTGCGCTCCGCCCCCCGGGCCGAGCCGGCTGCGGAGGGCGCCGAGCCCGTCGTTGGTGACCCAGCCCGCCCACACGAGGTCCCACAGGACCTCGAGGGTCGCGGACTGGGAGGCGCCCGCGAGCTCGGCGATGCGCGGCAGGAAGAAGCCGCCCGAGCCCGTGAGCAGGTCCACGACGGCCCGGTGCAGGTCGCTGTCGAGCGGCCCGTCCTCCTCGAGAGGGGTCGCGTCGGGGAGCGTGAGCGGCGCGGCGTCGGCGAGGTGCAGGCTCACGAGCCCGTCCTTGCCGCCCGGCAGCGACGAGTGCCCGCACCACAGGACCTCGCCCGTCGTGGTGAGCTCGTCGAGCAGCGCGGGCGAGTAGTCGGTGACCCGGGACGGCAGCACGAGCGTCTCGAGCGCCGAGGCGGGGACCGCGGCCCCCGAGAGCTGCTCGACGACGCGCAGCAGCCCGTCCACCCCGCGCAGCGTGCCGATCCCGTGCCAGCGCGGCAGGAACACGCCCAGCGCCTCGGGGGCCACGGGCTCGACCTCGGCCCGCAGCGCCGCGAGCGAGCGACGTCGCAGGGTCCGCAGCACCTCGGCGTCGCACCACTCCTCGCCCGTCCCGCCGAGGGACTCCGGCCGCAACCTGCCGCAGACCAGCACGCGCGCAGCCTCGAGCCGGCGCAGGACCCCGGTGGCCACGGCCACGCCGATCCCGAACCTGGCCGCGACCTCGTGCGCCCCGAACGGACCGTGCGTGCGGGCGTGGCGCCGCACGAGGTCGCCCAGCGGGTCGGGGACCGGCTCGGTGAACACCTCGGGGATGCCCGTGGGCAGGGCGACCCCCAGCGCGTCCCGCAGCCGCCCGGCGTCCTCGACCACGGCCCACTGCTGCGCGACGTCGTCGGGCACCCCGGCCAGGCGCACCTGGATGACCCGGCGCGCCCCCTCGAGGCCCGTGAGCCACGCGGGCACCTCCTCGCGGACCTCCTCGCGCGTGCGCCGCGCGACCTCCGCCCCGGGCAGCGGGCCGAGCCGGCGCAGCAGGTCCCACACGTCCTCCGCGTGCCGGGCCTGGCGGCTCGGCAGCAGGGCGCCGAGCTCGGCCTCGGTCCGCTCGACCGACTCCGGGTCCAGCAGGTCCGCGAGCTGCGAGGCCCCGCCCTCGGTGCCCAGCAGCTCCGCCAGGAGCGTCGGGTCGAGGGACAGCGCGGCCGCGCGGCGCTCGGCGAGGGGGGCGTCGCCGTCGTACAGGAACTGGGCCGTGTACCCGAACAGGAGCGACTGGGCGAAGGGGGACGGGGTCGGGGTCGTGACGTCGACCAGCCGGACCCGGCCCGCCGCCAGGTCCCGCATGAGGTCGGTCAGCGCCGCGACGTCGAAGTCGTCCTGGAGGCACTCGCGCGCAGCCTCCAGCACGATCGGGAACTCGGGGTACTCGCTCGCGACCGACAGGAGCTGCGCCGAGCGTTGGCGCTGCTGCCACAGGGGCTGGCGCTTGTCGGGGCGTCGCCGGGGGAGCAGCAGGGCTCGCGCTGCGGCCTCGCGGAAGCGTGCGGCGAACATGATCGAGCCGCCGAGCTCCGCGCGGACCTCGTCCAGGACCTCCTCGGGGACGAGCAGCAGGTCCTCCGCGGTCACGACGGGCGACCCCGCGGCGCCCGGACCGGTCGGGTCGCCGGGAGCGTCCCCCCAGCCGTCGCCGACGTCCGGCAGCCGCAGCACGATCCCGTCGTCCGAGTGCATGGCCGCGGCGTCCAGCCCGTAGCGGTCGCGCAGCCGAGCGCCCAGGACCAGCGCCCACGGCGCGTGGACCTTGGCCCCGTACGGCGAGTGGATGACGACGCGCCAGTCGCCCAGCTCGTCACGGAAGCGCTCCACGACGACCGTCCGGTCGTCCGGCACGCGCCCCGTGGCCTCACGCTGGTCCGCGAGGTAGGCGACGAGGTTGTCGGTCGCCCAGGCGTCGAGACCCGCGTCCCGCAGGCGCTGCGGCAGCGCGCCGTCGCTCGCGGCCAGCGACTCGAGCTCACGTACCCAGGCGCCCACGGCCCGGCCGAGCTCGGCCGGGCGGCCGGGCGAGTCACCCTTCCAGAACGGGAGCCGGCCGGGTGCCCCCGGGGCGGGAGTCACGAGCACGCGGTCCGGGGTGATGTCCTCGATACGCCAGGTGCTCGACCCGAGCGTGAACGTGTCGCCCACGCGCGACTCGTAGACCATCTCCTCGTCGAGCTCGCCGACCCGCCGCCCGCCCCGCGCCCGCGCACCCGTCGCTGCGCCCCCGGGCGCGTCGCCGAGCACGCCGGCGGTGTCCTCGGGGCCCGCCGTGGCCGAGGAGTCCGTCGCGAGGAACACCCCGTACAGGCCGCGGTCCGGGATGGTCCCGCCGCTCGTGACCGCGAGCCGCAGCGCACCGGGCCGTCCGCTGAGGACCCCCGACGTGCGGTCCCACACGATCCGCGCCCGGAGCTCGCCGAAGTCCTCGCTGGGGTAGCGGCCCGCGAGCATGTCCAGCACGGCGTGCAGCGTCGCGTCGCCCAGGGCGCCGTACGGCGCGCTGCGGCGCATCAGCGCGGCGAGGTCGGCGACGGTCCAGTCGTCGAGCGCGACCATGGCCACGACCTGCTGCGCGAGGACGTCGAGCGGGTTGGACAGCACGTGCAGGTGCTCGATCTGTCCGGTGCGCATCCTGTCCGCGATCACCGCGGAGGGCACCAGGTCGCCCCGGAACGTCGGGAACACCACACCGTGGGACACCGCGCCCACCTGGTGCCCCGCGCGCCCGATGCGCTGGAGCCCGCTCGCGACCGACGGCGGCGCCCCGACCTGGACCACGAGGTCCACGGCGCCCATGTCGATGCCCAGCTCCAAGGACGACGTCGCGACGACCGCGGGCAGGCGCCCGTCCTTGAGCTCGGTCTCGGTGCGGGTGCGCTCCGCCCGGCTCATGGAGCCGTGGTGGGCCCGGGCGATCACGGGCTCGGTGCCCGCGCTCGCACCGGACTGGGCCAGGACCTGCGCGGGCTGGAGCGTCCCGACGTCCGGCACGTCCTCGCCCTGCCGCTCGGCCCAGACCTCGTTCATGCGGGCCGTGAGCCGCTCGGCACCTCGCCGCGAGTTGGTGAAGACCAGCGTCGAGCGGTGCTCCGCCACGAGGTCCACGACGCGCTCCTCGACGTGCGGCCACACCGAGGGGCGCGGAGGTCGGCCGGTGGCCGGACCCGCGAGGTCGGGCTCGCCGTCGGGCAGGGGCGGCAGGCCGTCCGTGCCCGTGCCCGCGCCCGCGCCCGCGCCGGCCGGTGCGGTGCGCAGGTCGGACAGGTCCGGGACGGGGACGACGATGTCGACCTCGATCCTCTTCTCCGACGGCGGCTGCACGACGACGACCTCCCGCCCCTGGTCCTCCAGGCGGCGGTGCCCGGCGAGGAACGTCGCGACGGCCTCGACCGGGCGGACCGTCGCCGACAGGCCGACGCGCTGCGCGGGCACGGGAAGCAGGGCGTCGAGGCG
Source organism: Oerskovia douganii (assembly GCF_015142735.1). Classification (GTDB taxonomy): domain Bacteria; phylum Actinomycetota; class Actinomycetes; order Actinomycetales; family Cellulomonadaceae; genus Oerskovia; species Oerskovia douganii. The sequence goes on from NZ_JACSPN010000001.1 coordinate 246,772, forward strand.
CTCGAGCGAGACCGCGAGGTGCGCCCCGCGCTTGGTCCCGGCCACGGCATGGATCTCGTCGATGATGACGGTCTGCACACCGGCCAGCCCGGCGCGTGCCTGCGAGGTCAGGACGAGGAAGAGCGACTCGGGGGTCGTGATGAGGATGTCCGGGGGAGCGATCCCGAAGCGGCGGCGCTCGCTCGCGGGCGTGTCTCCCGTGCGGGTGCCGACCAGAACCTCCGGGACCGTGGTGCCGAGCCGCACGGCGGCCTGCCGGATGCCCGCGAGCGGCGAGCGGAGGTTGCGCTCGACGTCCGCGGCCAGCGCCTTGAGCGGGGAGACGTAGAGGATCTTGCAGCGGTGCACGGGGTCCGCAGGCGCCTCGCCCGCGGGTGGCGAGAGCAACCTGTCGAGCGACCACAGGAACGCCGCGAGCGTCTTGCCAGAGCCCGTGGGAGCCACGACCAGCGCGTGCCGGTCGCTGCTGATCGCCTCCCACGCGCCCGCCTGCGCGGCGGTCGGGCGCTCGAAGGCGCCCTCGAACCACGCGCGGGTCGGAGCGCTGAAACCGGCGAGCGGGGCGGGGGACGTCACCTCGCCATTGTGGGCTCTGCCACCCACAACCGCTCCCCACCGGTGGAGGCGCGCGTCGGGCGACGGCCCCGGGACGTGGCAGGCTGTCCCCGTGCGGTATCGAGAGTTCTGGCAGCTGGTGGACGAGGTCTTCGGATCGGCCTATGGTCGCGCCCTGACCAGGGACCAGGTGCTCAACGCCCTGGAGGACCGCACCGCGGTCCAGGCGCTCGAGGACGGCGTCGAGCCCCGGTACGTGTGGCACGCGCTGTGCGACGCGCTGGACGTGCCCGACTCGCAGCGGTGGGGCACCGACAAGCACCGGCAGGCTCCGCCCGCGCGGTAGGTGATCGCCGCTGGGGGCCCGTCCACGCCCGGGCGGCCGCGCGGGCGCCCGCCCGGCGCACGCGGCATCATGGCCGCATGAGGCACCGTCTCCCGTTCTCCGTGCACGACCTGACGGGGGCGCTCTGGTCGCTCGTGTCGACGACCGCTGGCCTCGCCCTCGCGATCTGGTGCGTCCCCGGGGTGCGGATCACGTCGTGGTGGTCGGTCTTCCTCGCGGCCTTCGTGGTCGGGGTCGGCGACGCGGTCCTGCGTCCGCTGTGGCGCCTCGTCGCGGGGCGTGCAGGGGTCCTCGGGGCGCTGGTCTCGGGCTTGGTGGGTCAGGTGCTCGTGGCGTGGCTCGCGCTGACGTACCTGCCCGGCTTCGAGACCGACGACTGGGGCAGCGTCGTGGCCGTGCTGGTGCTCGCGGCGTTCTTCATGGCGATCGGGCGGTGGGCGGTCGGTGCGAGCGACAACGAGTACGTGATCGACCACCTGCTCCGGCGGGCGCGCCGGGCGCAGCGTGCCGCGGACCGCCGCGCGCAGGCCTCGACGGCCCCCGGGGACGGGGAGGACGGTGGTGCCGCCGCGGACCGGTCCCGTGCCGGCCTCCTGGTCGTGCAGCTCGACGGGGTCGCACGCGAGACGTTCGACCACGCGGTCCAGGCGGGCCTGGCCCCGAACCTCGCGCGCTGGCTGAGCTCGGGCACGCACGAGCTCGAGTCGTGGTGGGCCCGGGTGCCGTCGACCACGCCGGCCAGCCAGGCCGGTCTGCTGCACGGCACGAGCGAGCACGTGCCCGCGTTCCGGTGGTGGGACCGCGCGCAGGGCCGGCTGGTCGTGACCAACCGCCCGGCGGACGCGGCGCAGGTGGAGGCCGCCATGAGCGACGGTCGGGGGCTGCTCGCGGGCGGCGGCGTCGCGGTGTCCACCATGTTCTCGGGCGACGCCGCGACGAACCTGCTCGTCATGAGCCGGGCGCGCGCCGGGCTGGGACCCGGGCAGCTGTTCGTCCACTTCTTCTCGAGCCCGTTCGTCCTGGTCCGGGCCCTCGTGGCGACCGTGGGGGAGTTCTTCAAGGAGCTCTACCAGGGCTGGCAGCAGGCCGTGCGCGACGTCGTGCCGCGCGTCTCGCGGCTGGGGGCCTACCCGGTGCTGCGGGCCGTGTCGAACGTCGTCCTGCGCGACCTCAACACCTCTCTCGTCGCCGAGCAGCTCGTGCGCGGTGCCCCCGTGGTGTTCGTGGACCTCGTCGACTACGACGAGATCGCGCACCACGCGGGCCCCCTGCGCCCCGAGGCGATGCGAGCGCTCGAGGGCCTCGACCGGGTCGTGGGCCTGTGGGAGCAGGTCGCCGAGGCGGCGCCGCGCCGGTACGAGGTCGTCGTGCTGTCGGACCACGGCCAGGCGCTCGGCGCGACGTTCGAGCAGGTCGTGGGCCGCTCCTTCCTCGACGAGGTGCGCCGCCTCATGGCGGCCCGGCCCGCCCCGGTCGAGCGGCGCCGTCGGGCTGCGGGGGTGCGGTCGCCCGCGTCCGCGGACTCCGAGGCGTGGGGCGCGGTCAACACCGCGCTCAACGTGCTCGGGCGCGGCGGCGCCGAGGACGTGAGGGGCGGTCGCGTGCTCGTCGGACCCGACCGCGAGCCCGCGCCGGGAGACGCGGGCGACCTGCCCGAGGTCGCGGTCGTCGGCTCGGGCAACCTGGGCCTCGTGTGGTTCCCGCGCTCCCCGGTGCGGCTCGTGGGGGACGAGATCAGGGCGCGCTGGCCCGCGCTCGTGCCGGGCCTGGTCGCGAACCCGGCCGTGGGGGTCGTGGTCGTGCAGGAGAGCGGTCCCGTCCAGGGCGAGGTGCCCGACGTCGTCGCGTACGGCCCGGCGGGCAGCCGCCACCTGGTCACGGGCGAGGTCCACGGGCAGGACCCGCTCGCGCCGTACGGCCCCCGGGCCGCGCCCGACCTGCTGCGGGCGGCCTCGCTCGAGCACGCGGGCGACCTGCTCCTGGTCTCGAGCGTCGACGACGCGGGGCTGGTCCACGCGTTCGAGGGCCTCGTGGGCTCGCACGGCGGCCTGGGCGGTGCGCAGAACGAGGCCGTGCTGCTCTACCCGGCGAGCCTGCGCGTGGCGGACGCCGCGCGCGAGGACGTGGGCGGGCGACGCATGCTCGTGGGGGCCGAGGCCGTGCACCGTGTGCTCGTCGGCTGGCTCGAGGAGCTGGGGGTGCGGACGTGACCGGGGTGGCCCCGGGCCTGCGCGTCACGTGGCTGGGGCACGCGAGCGTCGTGCTCGACGTCGAGACGCCGGACGGTGACGTGCGGATCGTGACCGACCCCCTGCTGCGCCGCCACGCGGGCCTGCTGCGCCGTCGCGGAGCCCGGCCCGCCGAGACCTGGCGCGGAGCGGACGCCGTCCTCCTCTCGCACCTGCACCACGACCACGCCGAGCTGGGCTCGCTGCGGCTCCTGGGCGACGCCCCGATCCTCACGGCTCCCGCGAACGCGCGCTGGCTGCGGTCCAAGGGGCTCGCCGGGGTGGGGCTCGGGACAGGGACCGAGCACGACGAGCGCCCGCTCGCCGGCCCCGTCCCGGGCCGCCCGCGCACCCCGGGGGGCCCGGGTGCGGAGCACGGCACCTGGCACGACGTCGGAGCGCACGTCCGCGTCCACCTCACGCCTGCGGTGCACGGGCACCGTCCCATGCCGCACCGGCCCAACGCGGCCGTGGGGCACCTGGTGCAGACCGACCGGTGGACGCTGTGGGCCGCGGGCGACACCGAGGCCTACCCGGGCATGGCTCACCTGCCGGCGCTCGCGGGCGGCGGCATCGACGTGGCGCTCGTGCCCGTCGCGGGCTGGGGGCCGCGGCTGTCGGGGGGCCATCTGGGGCCGGTCGAGGCGGCGCACGTGTGCGCGACGGTCGGGGCCCGGGTCGCGATCCCCGTGCACTGGGGGACCCTGCACGCGCCGGGCGGGCAGAACCTGCCGCGCGGGTGGATGGACCACGCCGGGGACGCGTTCGCCGCGGCCGTGCGCCGGTGGGCTCCCGGGACGCGGGCGGTCGTGCTGGCGCCGGGGGAGTCGTGGGAGGGGTGACGCGGGGCCGGGCGAGTGGTCCGGGGCCCGGTCGCGCACGGGCCGCCGCTCGTGTTCCGGACGAGAGCGACACGCCGCGCACCGAAGGCTCTCTCGAACAGGTGTTCGGGTAGAGTTGTGCACAGCACGAGCTGACCGCGCCCCGTCCACAGGCAGGGTGCGGGTGGCGGCGAGTGTCAGTGGCGGCACGTACCGTCGGGACACGACACAGGCTTCCTGAACACTTCGGCCTCGAACACATCTCGGCACGGTTCCGTGCCCCGCACGCAAAGGTGACCGACATGCCCGCACCCGCAGACCGCGAGAAGGCGCTCGAAGCCGCTCTCGCCCAGATCGACCGCAACTTCGGCAAGGGCTCGGTGATGCGCCTGGGCGAGGAGGGGCGTGCACCCATCGAGGTCATCCCCACGGGGTCGATCGCCCTGGACATCGCGCTCGGCATCGGAGGCCTCCCGCGCGGCCGCGTCGTGGAGATCTACGGCCCCGAGTCCAGCGGTAAGACGACCGTCGCCCTGCACGCCGTCGCGAGCGCGCAGCGCGCAGGCGGTATCGCGGCGTTCATCGACGCCGAGCACGCGCTGGACCCCGAGTACGCGAAGAAGCTGGGCGTCGACACCGACGCGCTGCTCGTCTCGCAGCCGGACACGGGTGAGCAGGCCCTCGAGATCACGGACATGCTGATCCGTTCGGGCGCCATCGACATCATCGTCATCGACTCGGTCGCGGCCCTCGTGCCCAAGGCCGAGATCGAGGGCGAGATGGGCGACAGCCACGTCGGCCTCCAGGCCCGCCTCATGTCGCAGGCGCTGCGCAAGCTCACGGGTGCCCTCAGCCAGTCCGGCACCACCGCGATCTTCATCAACCAGCTCCGCGAGAAGATCGGCGTGTTCTTCGGTACGCCCGAGACCACGACCGGTGGCAAGGCCCTCAAGTTCTACGCGTCGGTCCGCCTGGACATCCGCCGCATCGAGACGCTCAAGGAAGGTACCGACGCGGTCGGCAACCGCACGCGCGTCAAGGTCGTCAAGAACAAGATGGCGCCGCCCTTCAAGCAGGCCGAGTTCGACATCCTGTACGGCGTCGGGATCTCCCGCGAGGGCGGGCTCATCGACATGGGCGTCGAGCACGGGTTCGTGCGCAAGTCCGGTTCGTGGTTCACGTACGGCGGTGACCAGCTCGGACAGGGCAAGGAGAACGCACGCTCGTTCCTGCGCGACAACCCGGACCTCGCGAACGAGCTCGAGAAGCGCATCAAGGAGAAGCTCGGCGTCGGCGCCAAGGTCGACGCACCGGCCGACCCGGCCGCCGTCGACGCACCGGCAGCGCCCGTCGCGGCGCCTGCGGGCAAGGGCAAGAAGGCCGCCCTCTGATCGTCGACGACCCGCTCGACCGCATGCCCGAATGGGCGCGTCCCCTCCCCGGTGAGGAGGGGGACGCGCCCGTCGGTGCTTCCGGGGCGTCAGGTGCTGCCGGCTCTGCAGGGGCGGGCGGTGCAGCGGGCGCACGAGCAGCCGAGGACCGTGACAGCGGGCCCGCCGCGCCCGGGCCCAGGACCGCGTCCCGCCCGAGCAGGCTCGGCGCGGGCGGGTCGTCGCGGTCGCGAGACGGGAGCGGCACCTCGTCGGGTCGCGGCGGGTTCGGGCAGCGCAGCTCGTCCGGGTTCGGCAGCAGCGGGCTGAACGGTGGGTTCGGCTCGACGTCCTCCAAGCGTGGAGCCGGCGCGTCGCGCCGCAAGGAGTACTCGGGCGAACGCAAGGAACGCAAGCCCCGTCCCACGGTCGCCGACCGCATCGAGTCAGGGGCCCTGGTCGGTCCCGAGCTCACCGAGCACGCCCGCGAGGCGATCCTGCGCACCCTCACCGCCGCCCCCAAGAGCAGACGTCAGCTCATGGACGCCATGACCCGCAAGGGGTACCCGCCCGAGGTCCTCGAACCGATCCTCGAACGCTTCGAGGAGGTGGGGCTGATCGACGACGCCGAGTACGCCGGGATGATCGTCCGCACCCGCCACGGCGAACGCGGGCTCTCACGCCGCGCCATCGCCCAGGAGCTGCGGCGCAAGGGCATCGACGACGACACCGCGACCGACGCCCTCGACCAGGTCGACGAGGACGACGAGGCGGAGGCGGCCCGAGACCTCGTCCAGCGCCGCCTCGCCCGCACGACCGGCCTCGACCGCGAGGTCCGCACCCGCCGCATCGTCGGGATGCTCGCCCGCAAGGGATACAGCCCCGGCCTCGCGCTGTCCCTCGTCCGCGAGGAGCTCGCGCGCGAGGGCGAGACGCAGGACGACGACGAACCGTACGGCGGGTACGAGGACCTCTGAGGCGAGCGGCGCCGTCGGGCAGGCCGTGACCTGACGACCCCCGCCGCGGGCCCGC
>NZ_JACSPN010000001.1:253133-266795 GCF_015142735.1 Oerskovia douganii
CGACGCGGCACAGGCGGCCCGGGTCGTGACGACCCGGGACGCCTGTGCTGTGCTGCTCGCCCGGAGGACGGGCTGCGACGGGCTGCTACCTGGGCGCGGGAGGTGCGGCCGGGGCAGGTGCCGTCCCCACCGGGGCCGCGCCGCGTGCCCCGACCGCGAGGCCGGGCGTCGCCGCCCGGACCGGACCCGCGGTCCGCCCCTTGAGCCGGCGCGCGAGGATCTCGGCGACCTTCGAGAGCACGTAGTTGATCGTGATGAACAGGACCGCCGCGACGAGCAGCGCCTGGAGGATGTTGCCGTACGCCGACCCCAGCCGGCGCGACTCCTGGAGCAGCTCGGTGTACGTGATGATGTAGCCGAGCGCGGTGTCCTTGAGGACCACCACGAGCTGCGAGACCAGCGCGGGCAGCATCGCGATGAGCGCCTGCGGCACCTCGACCGACCGGAGCGACTGCCCCCGCGTCAGGCCCACCGCGAGAGCCGCCTCGTGCTGGCCCTTCGGCAGACCGTAGACCCCCGAGCGCACGAGCTCCGCGACCACCGAGCCGTTGTACAGGACCAGGGCGATGACGACCGCCCAGAACGGCGCGTCGGGCACCTTGAGCTGGGCCAGGAACAGCCAGAAGAAGATCATCATGAGCAGGACAGGGACCGCCCGGAAGAACTCGACCACGAGACCCGAGAGCCAGCGGACCGCCCGGAGCGCCGAGAGGCGCCCGATGCCGAACAGCAGGCCGAACACGATCGCCCCCACGATCGCCACGCCCGCGGCGCGCAGGGTGTCGACGATGCCGGGGAGGAAGAAGTTCTCCCACGCGTCAGCCGTGAAGATCGGCTGCCACTTCTCCGCGGTCAGCTGGTCCTCGCGCCCCAGCAGGACCAGGGCGTACGCCGCGATGCCGGCGACCACGACCGCGCCGATCACGTTGCCGATCACGATGGTCCGGCGACCCCGGGGCCCCGGCGCGTCGAACAGGACCGTCTGCTGCTGCGCCCTCATCGCTTCACCGCCAGGCGGCGGGACAGCGTCGTCGTCGCGAGGCCGACCGGGATCACGAGGATCACGTACCCGATCGCGAACGTCAGGAAGATCGCGATGATGACGTCGGAGTCGAACTCGATCATGGTCTTCATGAGGCTGGAGGTCTCCGTCGCGACGCCGGCAGCGGCTGCGACCGTCGAGTTCTTGATGAGGGCGATGAGCACGTTGCCGAGCGGGGCGACCGAGCCGCGGAACGCCTGCGGCAGGATCACGATGCGCGCCGCCGGCAGGAACGACAGGCCGATCGCGCGGGCCGCCTCGGCCTGGCCCAGGGGCACGGTGTTGACCCCGGAGCGGATCGCCTCGCACACGAACGCCGCGTGGTAGACGGCCAGCCCGAGCACAGCGAAGCGGAAGAAGTTCGACGGGAAGTCGTCGGCGAGCTGGATCTTGAGCTGCCCCCAGACCCCGAGGGTCAAGAAGACCATGATGATCGTCAGGGGCGTGTTGCGGAACAGCGTCACGTACGTCGCGCCCGCCCACTGCAGGCTCGGGATCGGGGAGATCCGCATGAGCGCGAGCACGGTGCCTATCACCAGGGCGAGGATCGCCGCCCAGAACGTGAGCTGGATGTTGACCCAGAACGCGCCCAGCACGTCGTAGGACTCGAAGAGACGCAGGAACTGAGAGAGGTAGTCACCCACGACGGGTCACCCTTCACGAGATGCGGCGCGGACGCCGCACGAGACCGGACAGGGACGGGTGCCGGGCCGGACCCGCGTCCTCGAGGACGCGAGCCCGGCCCGGCAGCGGACCTGTCAGGCGCAGGCGTCCGGCGTCGGCGGGTTCTCCGACGAGTTCGGGGTGTACCCGGTGCCCTCGGTGTTGGCCGTGATGGCCTCCTCCCACGAGCCGTCCTCGATCATCTCGGTGATCGCGGTGTTGATGTCCTCGCACTTGTCGCTGCTCTGCGAGATCCCGACGCCGTAGCGCTCGGTCGAGAACGGCGCACCCACGACCTTGACCTTGCCCTTGTTCGCGGGCTGGGCCGCGAGCCCGGCCAGGATGATGTCGTCCGTGGTGACCGCGTCGACCTGACCCGAGAGCAGGGCCGTGACGCACTCGGCGTAGCCCGGCTGCTCGAGGAGCTGGACCCCGGCGGCGTACTCGTCCTTGATGCGCTGGGCCGAGGTGGACCCGGTGACCGAGCAGAGGTTCTTGCCCTCGAGGTCCTCGGGTCCCTGGATGTCGGTGTTGTCCTCCGCGACGAGCAGGTCCTGCCCGGCGACGAAGTACGGTCCGGCGAACGCGACGGTCTCCTTGCGCTTGTCGGTGATCGAATACGTCGCGAAGATCATGTCGACCTGGTCCGTGCTCAGCAGCGTCTCGCGCTGGGCCGACGGCGCCTCGGTCCACTCGATCTGGTCCTCCGAGTAGCCGAGCTTCTCCGCGACGTAGCGGGCGACGTCGGTGTCGAAGCCGGTGTAGGTGTCACCCTCCTTGAAGCCCAGGCCCGGCTGGTCGAACTTGATGCCGATCGTGATCTTCTCGCCGCCGCCGCTGGCGGTGCCGCCGCCCTCGGTCGAGCCGCCGCTGCTGTCGTCGCCTCCGCAGGCGCTCAGGGCGAGTGCGGCGGTCGCGGCGAGAGCGACGAGTCCTCCGGTACGGGTACGTGTGCGCATGTTGTCATCCTCTTCGTCAATGCCGAGCCGTCACGGGAGTCCTGGTGGTCACCCGCTGCGCCCGGCGGTCGTTGCCGGTCGAGCTGTTCGGTTGCTACAGGTGGGTCCGGGTTCTTCGTCGAGCCCGGGGACCGTGGGCCGTACGTGCTGCCGTGCTGTCAGGGGACTGCTGGTCGCGAGGTGTGTCGGATCGGTGCGAGCCGGGCCGGCGGGTGCCGTCCCGGGTGACGCGTCGGTGCGTCGGGGTGCGGGGCGGTCAGTGCGTCAGGATCTTGGACAGGAAGTCCTGGGCGCGATGGCTCTTCGGGTTCGTGAAGAACTCCTCGGGTGGGGCCTCCTCGACGATCTGGCCGTCGGCCATGAAGACCACGCGGTGGGCCGCCTTGCGGGCGAAGCCCATCTCGTGCGTCACGACGATCATGGTCATGCCCTCCTTGGCGAGCGCGACCATGACGTCGAGGACCTCGTTGATCATCTCGGGGTCCAGCGCCGAGGTCGGCTCGTCGAAGAGCATGACCTTGGGATGCATGGCCAGGGCCCGGGCGATGGCCACGCGCTGCTGCTGACCGCCCGAGAGCTGGGCGGGCATCTTCTCGGCCTGGTCGCTGATCCCCACCCGGTCGAGCAGGGCGAGGGCCTCCTTCTTGGCCTCCGCGGCACGGGTCCGTCGGACCTTGACGGGCCCGAGCGTCACGTTGTCGAGGATGGTCTTGTGGGCGAACAGGTTGAAGGACTGGAACACCATGCCGACGTCGGCGCGCAGCCGGGCGAGCTCCTTGCCCTCCTCCGGGAGCGGCTCGCCGTCGATCACGATGGTGCCGGAGTCGATCGTCTCGAGCCGGTTGATGGCCCGGCACAGGGTGGACTTCCCCGATCCCGAGGGGCCGATCACGACGAGCACCTCGCCGCGACGGACCGTGAGATCGATGTCCCGCAGGACGTGGAGGTCGCCGAAGTGCTTGTTGACCCCGTGGAGCTCGACGAGCGGAGGTCCGAGCTCGTCGGCACGTGCGGGCGCGTCGGGTGTGGGCAGGGGTGCGGTGGGCGACGCGTCGGGAGCGTCGCTCGGGGTGGTCGGTTGCGCGTCCATTTCATGAACCTAGGGGGGTTTTGTTGCGCACGCCACTGTTTCCGGCAACAGTTCGGCAACGGACGGGCAACAGATGCCCGGCTGGTCCCGGCTCGCGGCGAACGAGCGTTTCGGTAGGTCGGGCGCGGCGCCGTACCCTTGACGGTGATGTTCTCCACCGCGCTCCGCCCCGAAGACAGCCCCGCAGCGGGTCCCGCCGACGTGCCCGCAGGTGCCGGCAGCGCGGTCGCGTCCGACGCGCCCCGGACGTACATGGTCCGCACGCTCGGCTGCCAGATGAACGTGCACGACTCCGAGCACATGGCCGGGATGCTCGAGCAGGCCGGCTACACGCGGGCCGAGGCGGCCGACGAGGCCGCCCACCGTGCCGACGTCGTCGTCATCAACACGTGCGCGGTCCGGGAGAACGCGGCCACGCGCCTGTACGGGAACCTGGGCCAGCTCGCGTCGATCAAGGCCCGGCGCCCGGGCATGCAGATCGCGGTCGGGGGGTGCCTCGCGCAGAAGGACCGGTCGGGCATCGTCGAGAAGGCGCCGTGGGTCGACGTCGTGTTCGGCACCCACAACCTCGACGCGCTGCCCGTGCTCCTCGAGCGCGCCCGGCACAACGAGGCCGCGCAGGTCGAGATCGCCGAGTCCCTCCAGGTCTTCCCCTCGACCCTGCCGACCAAGCGCGAGTCCGTGTACGCGGGCTGGGTGTCGATCAGCGTCGGCTGCAACAACACGTGCACGTTCTGCATCGTGCCGCACCTGCGCGGCAAGGAGCGCGACCGGCGCCCGGGGCAGGTCCTCGCCGAGGTCCAGGCGCTCGTCGACCAGGGCGCGATCGAGGTGACCCTGCTGGGGCAGAACGTGAACAGCTACGGCGTCGAGTTCGGCGATCGCGGGGCGTTCGCCAAGCTGCTGCGCGCTTGCGGCGAGATCGACGGGCTCGAGCGCGTGCGCTTCACGTCCCCGCACCCTGCGGCCTTCACCGACGACGTGATCGCGGCCATGGCCGAGACGCCCAACGTCATGCCGCAGCTCCACATGCCGCTCCAGGCGGGGTCGGACCGCATCCTGCGGGCCATGCGCCGGTCCTACCGCTCGGAGAAGTTCCTCGGGATCCTCGACCGGGTGCGCGAGGCCATGCCCGACGCGTCGATCACGACCGACCTCATCGTGGGCTTCCCGGGCGAGACCGAGGAGGACTTCGCCGAGACGCTGCGCGTCGTCGAGGCCTCCCGGTTCTCCTCGGCCTTCACGTTCCAGTACTCGCAGCGCCCGGGCACCCCGGCCGCGACCTTGCCGGACCAGCTGCCCAAGGAGGTCGTCCAAGAGCGGTACGAGCGTCTCCAGGCGCTCCAGGACCGGGTCAGCGCCGAGGAGTCGGCCCGGCAGGTCGGGCGCACGGTCGAGGTGCTCGTGACCGAGGGGTCGGGGCGCAAGGACGGCGCGACGCACCGCCTGACCGGTCGCGCGGCGGACAACCGCCTGGTCCACCTCGCGGTGCCCGACGACGTCGTGACCCTGATGGCCGGCCGCACCGACGCCGACGTCACGGCCGACGACCCGCGCCTCGCCGACGACCTGGACCCGCGCCTGCCCCGTCCCGGCGACATGGTCACGGTCGAGGTCACCCGGTCGGCGCCCTACCACCTGGTCGCGGACTCGGCGGTGGCCGGCCCCGCAGGCGTCGGCACCTACGCGGTGCGCCGTACGCGCTCGGGCGACGCCTGGGTCGCACGCGAGAAGACCCGCCTGGGCGGCGGCGACGACCACGGTCACTCGCACGGCGCGCCCGCAGCGGGCGGCCCGGTGAGCCTGGGACTGCCGAGCCTGCGCCGCCCCTGACGGGGCGTCGAGGCCGGGGTCCGAGCGGTGGACGGGACTCTGCGCGGGGGGCGACGCGGGCCGGGCGCGGCACGTCGGTCCCGGGTGGCGGAGCCTCTCAGACCTGCGGCAGCTGCCCGCCGATCGTGCTGAAGAGCTGCACCGCGGTGCCCAGGCCGCACGAGACGATCTGCCCGAGCTGGTCGTCGGTCGCCCCCTGCTCGAGGTCGACCGAGACCTCGGCGTACATCGCGAGACCCTGGCCCTCCTCGCGGACGTAGACCTTGGGCCAGATGCGCTCGCGGTTCCAGTCGTTGACGGCCTGCAGGAGTGCGAGGCGCGAGGTCACGGGCACGGTCGTCGACCAGCGACCACGGATCTGGAGGATCTCCTCGTGGTCGCCCAGCAGCAGGAACCAGAACCGGTTGCCGTCCCAGGTGCCCGTGATGTCGCCGTCGTCGTCGATCCGGAAGTGGTAGCCGCGTCGCGACAGGTAGTCCCCGATGCGGCGGGTCGACAGGGGGGTGGGCAGCTCGACGTCGACGGGCACGTCCTCGACGGGCTTGGGCCGGTGGTTGCCGAACAGGCGTGCGAGCCAGCTCGTCCGGGGGGCGGGGCTCATGGTGCCGACCTCGCGGGATCCGGGTAGAACTCGTCGAGCGCGTCGAAGAACATCGAGCCCGTCGACAGCCCGCACTGGAGCAGCTGGTCGAGCTGGTCGTCGTTCACGCCGTGCTCCAGGTCGACCGTGACCTCGGTGAACACGTGGACCATGCCGTTGTCGCGCACGCGCGTGTAGGCCTTGGGCCAGATGCGGTCGGCGTTCCACTCGTTGCAGAACTCGAGGATCTCCTCGAGGCGCTCGATCGTGATGTCCCGGTTCCACTGGCCCCGGACCTGCAGGATCTCGGTGTGCGAGCCGAACAGCAGGAAGTAGAACAGCCGCCCGTGCCACAGGCCGCCGACGTCACCCTCCGCGTCGATGAAGTAGCTGTACCCGGCGTCCGCGATCCACTCGAGGACGCGCGCGCGGTGCAGGGGGGTGGGGATCTTGTCGTGCTCGATGTCGGCGACCATGGTGCCACCGAGCTCGCGGAGCAGCAGGCTCTCGACCGAGGCGTGCAGGGCCGCGTCGTCGAGCGCGGCGCCGGAGGGGCCGCCGACCTCGTCCCGCGCGTGCTCGTCGGGAGCGTCCTTCCTGCCCTGGTCGCCCGAGTCGTCCCGTCCTGCCTGGTGTCCCCGTCTGCCGCCGAAGAACCTCATGTGCCCACCCTACCCGCGCCCGCTGGGGATCGTCCTGCTCGCGGGGTAGCGTGGCGCGCGTGATCGTTCGCGCCGTCGCCCTGCCCGGAACCCCGCTGCTCGTCCCGGGCGTCGCGGGGAGCGCCGAGGTCCTCGCGGAGCCGCGGTCCCAGGCGCTCGACGCCCTGCGCGACCTGGCCCGGTACGCGCACCGGGTCGTCGTCCTGGACTGCGGTGCGCGTCGCCCCGACGACCGCCGGGGCACGGCGCGCCCGGGGCTGGAAGCCGTCGGGGTCGCTCCACGGTGGTGGGGCTGGACGCCACGCCCGGTGGAGCCGGACCTGCCCGTCGCGGGCGTCGCGACGTCGGTCGCCCTGCTGGCCCTCGACGCGGCGGGCTGGGAGGGACCGGTCGAGGTCGTCGAGCTCGGCACCGGTACGGTCCCGGCGGCCGCGGTCGGCCTCGTGCGCGACGTCCTCGCGGAGGAGGGCACGGGACTGGTCGTCGTCACCGGGGGGAGGCCCCCCGTGCCCGACGGCGGAGCGCGCCCCGCGGACGCGGGCGCGGCCGGGGCGGCCGAGCACGCGGTGCTCGACGCGCTGGGCGCGGTGTGGCACCGGGACGCCCGTCAGGCGACGGGCGAGTACGAGGGACGCGTCTACGAGGTCGTGAGGTTCCGTGCTCCGGCGGTCGTGGTCCGTGACTCGCGGCCTGCACGGGCCGCAGGGCGCGCCGCCCGACCCGGGACCCCGGACCGGGCGACGCTCCGCACGCCGCGACGCGAGGTCAGCGGCGGCTGACCGACTCCGCCACCTGGCCGGCCTCGTCGTCACGACCCAGCCTGCGCAGCACACCGACGAGCTCGTTGCCCACGCGCGCCCGGTCGTCCTGGTCGTGCGCGAGCCGGAACCCGTCGACCGCGGACTCGAGCGCGGGGACCGCGGACTCGAGGTCCCCCGCCGCGGCGCGCGCGGACCCCGCGAGCCAGAACGCGTGCGCCGCGCCGCGCAGGTCGCCCGAGCGGGCGTACTCCTCGGCGACGGCCTCGGCGGCCGCGGACGCACGATCGTGCTCCCCGAGCGTGGCCAGGAGCCGGGCACGGGTGTCGAGGAGCTCGAGGCGCTCGTGGGCCGTCCCGTCCTCCTGCGCGGGGACGGTCCCCTCGGACGCGGCGTCCCCGGTGAGCGTGGACACGACCGCACCGCCGGTCGCGGAACCGACGGCGCCGCCTGTCGACGGGGTACCGATCTCGGCCAGGACCTTGTCGACGGCCGTCAGCCCGGCCCCGGCAGCACCCGCGCGAGCGCTGAGCCGGGCGTAGGCGCGCACGACCGGGCCGCGGTACGCGGGGGTGACGCCGCCGGCCCGCAGGAGCGCCACCGCACGGGGGAAGGCCGCGAGGGCTCCCTCGACGTCCTGCTCGACCGCCGCGAGCTGGGCGGCCTCGGCCAGCGCGAAGCCCGCCCCGTCGAGCGCCCCCTGGACCTCGAGCCGTGCGGCGGCGCGCTGGTACAGGCCGGCGGCCCCCGCAGGGTCGCTCGCGGCGAGCACCGCGGCGCGGGTCAGCTCGAGTACAGGTGGCGGGCGAGCAGGTCGACGACGCCGTGCAGGTCGACCTGGAACGTGCTCGTCAAAGCGGCCGGTCCTCGACGAAGGTGTTCGCGTCGGAGGCGTCCGCCTCCGGGTCCGGGAAGCGCTCGTCGAGCTGCTCGAAGAACTGCAGGCCCGTGTACAGGCCGCACTCGACGAGCTGGGCGAGCTGGTCGTCCGCGACGCCGAACTCCAGGTCGGTCGCGACCTCCGTGTAGAACGCGACCCGCTCGCCCTCCAGGCGGCAGAAGACCTTGGGCCACACCTTGCGCTGGTTGAAGTCGTTGGCGAGCATGACGGCTCCCACGTGCTCCTCAGCGGGCAGCGTGCGGTGCCAGCGCCCCCGGACCTGCAGGATCTCCTGCTCGTCCCCCTGGACGAAGAAGTAGAAGACGTTCCCGTCCCAGCCGCCGCCCAGGTCGCCGTCGTCGTCGATCCCGTAGTGCCAGCCCTTGCCGGACAGGAAGGCCTCGACCCGGTCGCGCGAGAGCGGGGCGTTGCGGGCCAGGCCGGCGTCGTCGGGCTTGGTGAAGTAGCTCATGTCTCGTTCCTCGTCGTCGGGTGCCGCTGCGGTACGGCGGAGGAGGCGGCGGGGCCGGGCACACCCGACAACCCCTCCGCCCGTCCCGAGGAGCCTACGCACGACCACCCACACCGGGACAGGGTGGATTTGTCGGACGACGCCCGGCGGGGGAGGCGGGGCCCGGCACGGCGCCCGCCGGGTACGGTTCTCGGATGCTCATCGTCGCCGTCGTCGGCCCCACCGCGACCGGGAAGTCGGACCTCGCCCTCGACCTCGCACAGGCCCTTGCCCCTGCCGAGATCGTCAACGCCGACGCCTACCAGCTCTACCGCGGCATGGACGTGGGGACCGCGAAGGTGCCCGTCGGCGAGCGTCGGGGGATCGTCCACCACCAGCTCGACGTCCTGGACCCCGCCGACGACGCGTCGGTCGCGGACTACCAGGCCGCGGCGCGAGCCGACCTCGACGCGATCGCCGCGCGCGGGGCCCGGCCCGTCGTCGTGGGCGGCTCGGGGCTCTACGTGCGCGCCCTGCTCGACGAGATGAACTTCCCCGGCACGGACCCCGCAGTCCGCGCGCGCCTCGAGGAGCGCGCCGAGCGCGAGGGGACCCGTGCCCTGCACACCGAGCTCGCCCGGCTCGACCCCGCGGCCGCGACGTCGATCGGTCCGGCCAACACGCGGCGCATCGTCCGTGCGCTCGAGGTCATCGAGATCACGGGAGAGCCCTTCACGGCGAACCTCCCGCGCCAGGAGTACGTGCGCCCCGCGGTACAGATCGGGCTCGACTGCGACCGCGAGACGCTCGACGCGCGCGTCGCGGGCCGCGTCGAGCGCATGTGGGCGGGCGGCCTGCTCGACGAGGTCCGTGCGCTCGCGCCGCACCTGGGCCGCACGGCGGCGCGCGCCGTCGGCTACGCCGAGGTCCTCGCGCACCTGCGCGGGGAGACCACGGCGGACGAGGCCCGCGAGCAGATCACCGCGAACACGCGCCGGCTCGCTCGCAAGCAGATGGGCTGGTTCGGTCGCGACCCGCGCGTGCACTGGCTCGACGCGCAGTCCGGGACGCTCCTGGCCGACGCCCTGGAGATCGTCCGCGCCGCCGACGAGGGCACCCTGGACGCGCGCACCGACGACCGTCCGACGCGCCGTAGTCTGGGCTCATGAGCCAGCCGCCGACCCGCTCCACGACCCGTTTCGCCAAGGGCCACGGGACCCGCAACGACTTCGTCCTCCTCGCGGACCTCGAGGGCAGCCGCGACCTCGACGCCGACCAGGTGCGGGCGCTCGCGGACCGCCGGTCCGGGATCGGCGGCGACGGCGTGATCCGGCTCGTCCCCACGGCCTACGTGCCCGAGTCCGCGCAGGTCCTCGCGGAGGACCCCGACGCGATCTGGTTCATGGACTACCGCAACGCGGACGGCTCGATCGCCGAGATGTGCGGCAACGGCGTGCGCGTCTTCGCGGCCTTCGCCGAGCGCCTCGGGCTCGTGGACCTGGAGGCGCCGGCCCACGAGGACGGCGAGACGACCGCCGCACCGCGCGTGCTCGCGGTCGGGACGCGCGCGGGCGTGAAGCACGTGCGCAAGGAGGCGGGCGGCTGGTACGCCGTCGACATGGGGCCGTGGTTCCTGCCGGGCGGGCGCACGGCGCTCGACGAGGGGTTCGACGCGGCCGTCGCCGTCGCGGGCTGGGACGTCCCGCGTCCCGCGCTGAGCGTCGACCTGGGCAACCCGCACACGGTCCTCGCGCTGCCGCACGAGGACGAGCTCGACGCCGCCGACCTCACCCAGGCACCCACCGTCCAGCCCCTGCCGCCGCACGGCACCAACGTCGAGCTCGTGGTCCCGCTCGGCGAGGAGGTCTCGGTCGACGGCACCGTCGTGGGGCGCCTGCGCATGCGCGTGCACGAGCGCGGCGTCGGGGAGACCGAGTCCTGCGGCACGGGCGCGTGCGCCGCGGCGCTCGCGGTCCGCGCGTGGGGCGGCCCCGGGTCGCCCGACGTGTGGCTCGTCGACGTGCCGGGCGGCACGGTGCGCGTGACCGCGCTCGAAGGCGGTCGGGTCGAGCTCGCCGGCCCCGCGGAGATCGTCTTCGGTGGCGAGCTGGACCTCGCGGCGTTCACGCGCTGAGCGGGCCGCCGCGCCGAGCGGCACGCGTCCCCGGCCCGACGGCGTCGCGCACCGGGGCGCCCGGCGTGCGACGGACCGTGGCCGGCTCGTGCGCGGCATGGCCCGTGCGGCGGGTGCTCAGCCTGCGCGCGCGACCTCGAGGACCCGGAAGCCCTTGGCGCTCGCGAGCTTGCTCACCGACAGCTCGTCGTCCAGGTGCTCGTCCAGCCACGCCATGAGCGAGTCCGCCCCGAGGTTGCGCTGCACCACGAGGTAGGCCTCGGTCCCGGGCTCCAGGCGCGGCAGCCAGTGCAGCAGCATGTCGTGCAGCACCTCCTTGCCGACCCGGATGGGCGGGTTGGACCAGATCGCGGCGAACAGGACGTCCGCCGGGACGTCCTCGGGCCGCACCACGCGCACGTTCCCCAGCCCCAGGCGGGTGGCGTTGCGGCGCACCAGGTCGAGCGCGCGCTCGTTGACGTCCACGGCCCACACGGTCGCGTCCGGCCGCTCGAGCGCCATGGTCAGGGCGACCGGGCCCCAGCCGCAGCCGAGGTCGAGGAGGTGCGTGGCGCCGTCGGGCCCGGGGCTCGCGGGCGGGAGGTCGGGGACCGAGCGCAGCAGGACCTGGGTGCCGAGGTCGAGCCGTCCGGGGGAGAAGATGCCCGACGCGACCTCGACCGTGACCTCGCGGCCCGCGAGCCGGACCGTGAGCTCGCGGCGCTCGGCCGCGGAGGCCGGCTGCGCCGTGAAGTAGTGGTCCGGGGAGGGCTCGGGCGCGTCGCCGGCGGGCAGGTCGGGAGGTGGTGTCACGAGGATCGATCCTAATCGGCCCACGCGGCGCCCACGTCCTGGCCCTGGCCCGTCCCTGGCCCCGGCCCGTCAGGGCACCCGCCGCTGCGCCCTGGGATGAACTGCGGGCCCCGACGACGAATTGGTTCGCGTCGGGACGATCCGGCGTGCCACGCTTGTTGTACGACATGCCGACCGGGCGTCCCGGACCGGCACGACCGGCCCAGGTCGCACGGACCCGGTGCCCGGACCCTCAGCTGAAAGGCGGCCCATGACCCAGACCCCCGCGAACCCCACCCCCGAGACGGCACCGGAGACGGTCGAGCGCCCCGAGCGCGACATCGCCGGAGACGTCGTGGCACGGGTGCTCGCACGGGCAGGGACCGCGCGCGCCGAGGGAGGCACCCAGCACTCGATCCACGACGGAGAGCAGCTCGAGCTCGCCGAGCGCACCGCGCTGCGACGGGTCGCGAACCTGTCCACGGAGCTCGAGGACGTCACCGAGGTCGAGTACCGGCAGCTGCGCCTCGAGAAGGTCGTGCTCGTCGGGCTCTACACGGGCAGCGGCGACGCCGCGGCAGCCGAGGCGGAGGTCTCGCTGCGCGAGCTCGCAGCGCTCGCCGAGACGGCGGGCTCCCAGGTGCTCGACGGCGTCCTCCAGCGCCGCCAGAAGCCCGACCCCGGCACCTACCTGGGCTCGGGCAAGGCCGAGGAGCTCGCGTCCGTGGTGGCCATGACGGGCGCGGACACCGTCGTGATCGACGGCGAGCTCGCCCCCTCCCAGCGCCGTGCGCTCGAGGACATCGTCAAGGTCAAGGTCGTCGACCGGACGGCCCTGATCCTCGACATCTTCGCCCAGCACGCCAAGTCCCGTGAGGGCAAGGCCCAGGTCGAGCTCGCGCAGCTCGAGTACCTGCTCCCGCGCCTTCGTGGCTGGGGCGAGTCGATGTCCCGCCAGGCCGGTGGCCAGGTCGGCGGCGCGGGGGCCGGCATGGGCTCGCGCGGACCCGGTGAGACCAAGATCGAGCTCGACCGGCGCCGCATCCGCGACCGCATGACCAAGCTCCGTCGCGAGATCGCCGCCATGGCCCCCGCCCGCGAGACCAAGCGGACCTCGCGCAAGCGTCACGCGATCCCGTCGGTCGCGATCGCCGGCTACACCAACGCGGGCAAGTCGAGCCTCCTCAACGCGCTCACGGGCGCGGGCGTGCTCGTCGAGAACGCGCTGTTCGCGACCCTGGACCCCACGGTCCGCCGCGCGCAGACCGAGGACGGGCGCGTGTACACGCTCGCAGACACGGTCGGGTTCGTCCGGTCGCTGCCGCACCAGCTCGTCGAGGCGTTCCGCTCGACCCTCGAGGAGGTCGGCCAGTCCGACCTGCTGCTGCACGTGGTCGACGCGTCGCACCCCGACCCCGAGGGCCAGATCGCCGCCGTCCGGCACGTCCTCGCGGACATCCCGGGCATCGACCAGGTGCTCGAGGTCGTCGTGCTCAACAAGGTCGACATCGCGGACCCCGCGGTCGTCGCCCGCATCCGTGCGCGCGAGCGGCGCACGATCGTCGTCTCGGCGCACACCGGGCAGGGGATCGACGACCTGCTCCAGCTCATCTCCGACGAGCTGCCGCGGCCCGACGTGTCGATCGACCTCGTGGTGCCCTACCACCGCGGAGACCTGGTCAACCGCGTGCACCTCACGGGAGAGATCGACCTCGAGGAGCACGTCGAGACCGGCACCCGTCTCCTGGGCCGGGTCGACGAGGGGCTGGCGCTCGAGCTCAACGCGGCCGCCGTCCGCGCGTAGCGCGGCGTCGGCGGGGTCCGGGCACGTGCCCGGAC
>NZ_JACSPN010000001.1:266805-361769 GCF_015142735.1 Oerskovia douganii
CCCCCCGCCCCCCCCCCCGCCGCCCCGCCCCGGACCCTGCCGTGTCGGTGGCCCCACGTAGACTTCCGGGGTGCCCGAGGACCTCACCGCCACCCTGACCACGGGCTCTGCGACCCCTGACGTCGAGGAGCTGCTCGACCTCGCGGTCGGCGCCCTCGGTGGTGGCCGTCGCGCCGGGCAGCACCAGATGGCCGTGGACGTGGCCCGGACGATCGACGGCGCGGACGGGCCGGACCACCTGCTGGTCCAGGCCGGCACCGGCACCGGGAAGTCGCTCGGCTACCTCGTGCCGGCCGTACGGCACGCCGTCTGCGAGGACGAGCGCGTCATCGTCTCGACCGCGACCCTGGCCCTCCAGCGCCAGATCATCACGCGTGACCTCCCGCTCGTCGCCCAGGCCGTCGCCGACCGGCTGCCGCGCCCGCCCCGCATCGCGCTGCTCAAGGGCTGGCACAACTACCTGTGCCAGCACAAGATCGAGGGCGGCTACCCGGCCGACGAGCCCACGCTGTTCGACCTTCCCACGGGCGGGGAGCGCGCAGGCGTCGCCGAGCACCCGGCGCCCGGCGCGGCCTCGGGAGCGGCGGCGCTGGGGGAGCAGGTCGTGCGGCTGCGCGAGTGGGCGCAGGAGACCACGACCGGGGACCGGGACGACCTGGTGCCCGGCGTCTCGGACAAGGCCTGGCGGCAGGTCTCGGTCACGGCCCTCGAGTGCCTGGGCGCCAAGTGCCCCCTCATCGACGACTGCTTCCCCGACCAGGCCCGCACGTCCGCCCGCGAGGCCGACGTCGTCGTGACCAACCACGCCATGCTGGGCATCGCCGCGTCCGGTTCGCCCGGGGTCCTGCCCGAGCACGGCGTCGTGATCGTCGACGAGGCGCACGAGCTGAGCGACCGCGTCACCGCCGCCGCGACCGCAGACCTCTCGGTGCCCGTCATCGAGCACGCCGCGCGCCTCGCGCGCCGGCACGGGGGCGTCCAGACGACCGACCTGGACCTCGCCATCGGGGCGTTCGGCACCGTCGTCGCCGCGCTGCCGGCCGAGCGCTTCCCCGACGGCCTGCCCGACGACGCGCGCTCGGCGGTCGCCGCGGTCCGTGACGCGGCCCGTACCGTCCTGAGCGCCCTCAAGCCGGACACGTCCGGCGGGCAGGGCTCTCAACCCGACACCGGCATGAAGATGGCCCAGACGACCATGCTCCAGGTCTTCGAGATCGCCGAGCGCATGGCCCAGGACCCCGCGGGCCACGACGTCCTGTGGTGCTCGCGTGCGGGCGACGACGGCCGGTGGAGCGGGGACGGCGTGAGCAAGCTGCACGCGGCCCCCCTCGCGGTCGCGGGCCTCATCCGTACCCATCTCCTGACCGAGCGCACGGGTGTCTTCACGTCGGCGACGCTCGCGCTGGGCGGCACGTTCGACCCCGTCGCCCGGTCCCTGGGGCTCGACGACGACGGTGCGACCTGGACCGGCGTGGACGTCGGCAGCCCCTTCGACTACCCCCAGCAGGGCATCCTCTACATCGCCAAGCACCTGCCGCAGCCCGGCCGCGAGGCCGCCACGGACGGTCAGCTCGACGAGATCGCCGACCTCATCACCGCCGCCGGGGGGCGGACCCTCGGTCTCTTCTCGTCGCGGCGCGCGGCGCTCGCGGTCGCCGAGGCCATGCGCGAGCGCCTCGACGTCCCCGTCCTGTGCCAGGGCGACGACCAGCTCCCGACCCTCGTCAAGGAGTTCGCCGCGGACCCGCAGACGTGCCTGTTCGGCACGCTCTCGCTGTGGCAGGGCGTCGACGTGCCCGGCCCCAGCTGCCAGCTCGTCCTCATCGACCGGATCCCCTTCCCGCGACCCGACGACCCCGTGAAGTCGGCTCGCGCCCGAGCCGTCGAGGCCGCGGGCGGCAACGGCTTCATGCAGGTCTCGGCCAACCACGCCGCCCTGCTGCTCGCCCAGGGCGCCGGGCGCCTCATCCGGTCCACGTCGGACCGCGGCGTCGTCGCGGTCCTCGACCCGCGTCTCGCGACGGCCCGCTACGGTTCCTACCTCACGAGGTCCATGCCGGACTTCTGGACCACGACCGACCGTCGTGTCGTTCTCTCTGCGCTCGAGCGCCTGTCCGCCCTAGGCTGAGACCCGGCAGTCCACGCGGCGGACGTCGGACGCTCGTGCAGCGACCGGCGGCCGACGCACTACGTCCAGGAGGCACAGTGCCCGCCCGTACCACCAAGCTCGCGATCGTCGGCGCAGGTTCCGTCGGATCGACCCTCGCCTACGCGGCGCTCATGCGCGGAGCCGCTCACACCGTGAGCCTCCTCGACATCAACCGGACCAAGGTCGAGGCCGAGGTCCTCGACCTCCAGCACGGCATCCAGTTCATGCCGATGGCCAAGGTCGAGGGCTCCGACGACGTCGCGGTGTGCGCCGACGCCGACGTCGTCGTGTTCACCGCCGGCGCCAAGCAGAAGCCCGGTCAGACGCGCCTCGACCTCGCGGAGGCCACGATCTCGCTCGTCCGCAAGATCCTGCCCGGGCTCGTCGAGGTCGCGCCCAACGCGATCTACATCATGGTCACGAACCCCGTCGACGTGGTGACGTACGCCGCGCTCAAGTACTCGGGGCTCCCGCCCAACCAGCTGTTCGGGAGCGGCACCGTCCTGGACTCGTCCAGGCTGCGGTTCCTCGTGGCGCAGCACTGCGGCGTCGCGGTGCAGAACGTCCACGCCTACATCGCCGGCGAGCACGGCGACAGCGAGATCCCGCTGTGGAGCTCGGCGACGATCAGCGGCGTCCCGCTGCTCGACTGGAAGGGCCTGCAGGGCCGTGGGCCCCTCACGGCCGAGGTGCGCGAGGACATCGCGCACGAGGTCGTGCAGTCCGCCTACCGCATCATCGAGGGCAAGGGTGCGACCAACTACGCGGTCGCTCTGGCCGCGACCCGGATCATCGAGGCGATCCTCGACGACGAGCACCGGGTCCTGCCCGTGTCGTCGCTGCTCGAGGACTTCCACGGGATCAACGACGTCTGCCTGTCCGTCCCCTCGCTCCTCGAGCGACGCGGCTGCGGGGAGCGCATCGAGGTGCCGCTGTCCGACCACGAGCTCGCGGGCCTGCGGGCGTCCGCCGACTCGGTCCGTGCGGTGGCCAAGAGCTTCGGTCTGTAGCCACGACCGGTGCGCCGGCGGGCCCGGTGTCCGCTCGCCGGACGACGGCCCCGTGGCACGACGAAGGGGACGAGCCCTGAGGCTCGTCCCCTTCGTGGTGCCTGCTCAGAGGCTGCGCAGCACCGAGACCACGCGACCGAGGATCTGTGCGTCGTCCCCGGAGATGGGTCGGTAGGCCGCGTTGTGCGGCATGAGCCAGACGTGCTTGTCGATGCGCTTGAAGGTCTTGACGGTCGCCTCGCCGTCGATCATCGCGGCGACGATCTCCCCGTTCTCGGCCACGGGCTGACGGCGCACGACGACCCAGTCCCCGTCGCAGATCGCGGCGTCGATCATGGAGTCGCCGGCCACGCGGAGCAGGAAGAGCTCGCCGTCGCCCACGAGCTGTCGGGGCAGCGGGAACACGTCCTCGACGACCTGCTCGGCAAGGATGGGGCCACCGGCGGCGATACGGCCCACGACGGGCACGTAGGACGGCGTGGGCCGCTCGGGCGAGTCCTCGGAGGCGTCGACGCCCTCGACGCGCGGGAAGGCGCTGCCGGGGAGCGGTGCGATGCCCCTGCTGTCGTCGTTGTGGACGACCTCGATCGCACGGGGCCGGTTGGGGTCACGGCGCAGGTAGCCCTTGCGCTCGAGCGTCGTGAGCTGGTGCTTGACGCTCGACGGGCTCGTGAGGCCCACCGCCTCGCCGATCTCGCGCATGCTCGGCGGGTAGCCCCGCTGCTCGACCGATGCGCGGATCGTCTCGAGCACGAGGCGTTGGCGCGGCGTCAGGCCGTCCCCGCCGGTCGTGCCGTCGGGGAGCTCGTGCACCTTCGCGAGCCCGCCCGTGGTGTCGGCCACCCGTCCCGCCATCGTCGTCTCCGCCCTGCTCGGCCGTCTCGGTCCCTGTCCTGCGGAGAGGCACCGCGAGCGGCGCCGGCTCCTGCGCGCGGTCGACCGTGATCCCGTCCGCCCGCGGTGCGGGACGTCCCGCTCGGCGAGCGCCCGACATATCGGACGACCCGTACCCGACCAGAGTAGGTCACGCGGCGACACGAATCAAACACATGTTCGAGCATGTCTCGACATCTGCCGTCTTCGGTGATAGAAATCGTACAGATGTTCGACGAACAGGTGTTCGAACCGACCGGGGAAGGCGGTTCGGGCACCGCGGACCGAGGAGCGGCGATGAGTGTCAGTGCGATGGAGATGACCCAGGGCTGGGGAGTCGAGCGCAGGGCTGCGCGGCAGCAGGAAGCCCCGTTACGGCTGACCGCACGCGGGCGAGCGGTGCTCGTGCTCCTCGTGGCGGCCGTGCTGGCGCTCGGTGCCCTGTGGGGAGGCCGCGCCGTCGCCTCGGGTCCCGGTGAGCCGGTCGAGGTGCGGGTCCATGTCGTCGAGGCGGGCGAGACTCTGTGGCAGCATGCCTCCGCGCTGGCGGCGGGCGGTCGCGACGTGCGCGACGTCATGGTGGACCTCGCGGAGCTGAACAACCTCTCTTCGAACGGTCTGCAGGTCGGGCAGCGGTTGCTCCTGCCCGTGGATCCTGACTTCGGCCGCTGACGTCGCCCGGCGGGTCGTGCGGCGAGGGTGGGCCGTGCGCGGGTCGAGAGGGTTGCGCAATCGCATTAGGTTCGCCTAAGTTAGTACTGCCTCACCCGCCCGGCTGGGGGGTCGGTCGGTGAGGAGGAGGCGCGCCCAGCGTGCCTCCGCAGTTGCGTCGACGTCTGCGAGGCGAGTCGCGGACGTGAGATGGGGACGGGGGCGTCCCGACGGAGGTGGCCGTTCGACGGCCACCTCCGTTCTCATGTGAGCGGTCGGGCGCCCTGCGGTGAGCCGTCCTCCGGTGCGTAGCGGGGTCGCGGTCCCCGGGTGACGACGGTCGGACTGTGACCCGCTCGCCTGGCGGGGCGTCTTGCGCCTCGTCGAGGTCGGGACATAGGTTCGGGACGCACCTTCCGTGGCGACCGGCCCGGAGGGCCCGCGCAGCCCACAGGAGTATCGCCTCATGCACTGTCCGTTCTGCCGGCACGCGGACTCCCGGGTCGTCGACTCACGAACCTCCGACGACGGAGCGTCCATCCGTCGCCGTCGACAGTGCCCCGCGTGCAACCGGCGCTTCACCACGATCGAGACGGCCAGTCTCTCGGTCGTCAAGCGGTCCGGGGTGACCGAGCCCTTCAGCCGGGAGAAGATCGTCACGGGCGTGCGCAAGGCGTGCCAGGGGCGCCCGGTCAACGAGGACGACCTCGCGGTGCTGGCGCAGAAGGTCGAGGAGTCGCTCCGTGCGGGCGGCAGCGCCGAGCTCGACGCCTACGAGATCGGGCTCGCCATCCTCGGGCCGCTCCGCGAGCTCGACGAGGTCGCGTACCTGCGCTTCGCGAGCGTCTACCAGGCGTTCGACTCGCTCGAGGACTTCGAGTCCGCCATCAACTCGCTCCGTGCGGAGCGCGAGGAGCGTGCGGCTGCGTCCGGCGACGCGGCCGCGACGGACGACGAGCCGACCGCCGACGTGGTGCCCGACCGCGCCTAGCTGGACCCGGCCGGGTACACCTAACCCCGCGTTTCGGGGACGTCGCTCGGCGACGCCTGCGAGCCCGGCCAGAGGTCGCTCGACCGGGCTAGAGGTCGCTCGACCGGGCTAGAGGTCGCTCGACCGTGCGGCCCAGATGTTGACGCCGGTGTTCAGGGGCCTAGGTGCCCCGTCTGGCCCTGGCTCGGTGGTGACGGCGTCGATCGCCGCGAGCTCGTCCTGCGAGAACGGCGGCGAGTCCAGTGCTGCCAGGTTCTCGTCCACCTGCTCGACGGTCCGTGCACCCACGAGCACCGACGTCACGCGCGAGTCGCGCAGCGTCCAGGCGATGGCGGTCCGGGAGAGGGGCTCTCCCCGTCCGGTCGCCACCTCGCGCAGCGCCCGGACCCGGGCGAGGTTCTCGGGAGCGAGGTGCTCCTTGCGCAGCGACACGCCGCGCGCTGCACGTGAGTCGGCCGGGACGCCGTCGAGATAGCGGTCGGAGAGGACGCCCTGGGCCAGCGGCGAGAAGACGACGAGCCCGGTGCCTGCGTCGCCGACGACGTCGAGCAGGCTGCGCCCGTCAGGGCCCGGGGCCTCGATCCACCGGTTCAGCATCGAGTACGAGGGTTGGTGCAGGACCAGCGGCAGGCCCAGGTCGTCGGCGACCGCGAGGGCCTCTGCCGTGCGCTCGGCCGAGTAGGACGAGATGGCCGCGTACGTCGCCCGGCCCGAGGTGACCGCGGTCGCCAGGGCGCCGATCGTCTCGTGGAGGGGAGTCGTGGGATCGAAGCGGTGGGAGTAGAAGACGTCCACGTGGTCGGTCCCCAGCCGGCGCAGCGACGCGTCGAGCGACGACAGCAGGTACTTGCGGGACCCCCCTTCCCCGTACGGCCCGGGGCCCATCCGGTAGCCGGCCTTGGTGGAGATCAGGAGCTCGTCGCGGTGGCCGCGCAGGTCACCGGACAGGAGGCGACCGAACGAGGCCTCGGCCGAACCGGGCGGCGGACCGTAGTTGTTCGCGAGGTCGAAGTGCACGATCCCGCGCTCGAACGCGTGCAGGACGAGCTCGCGCTGGGCCGCGAACGGGGTCGAGTCCCCGAAGTTCTGCCAGAGGCCGAGCGAGAGGCGGGGCAGGACCAGGCCCGAGCGCCCGGCTCGGGAGAACGGTACGGCCGTGCCCGGCTCCGGTGCTTTGTGCGACATGTCTCGACCGTACCCGGTCGTATTCGCTGGCGTTCGGTGGCCGCGTGCGACAGGCTTGGCACGGGAGCGCCCGACGGCGCACCTGATCCACCGAGAGAAGGAGGCCCGCCGATGACGACGTCGAAGGACGAGACACCCGCGACCACGCCCAGCGAGGACGCCAAGGCGAAGTTCCGCGAGGCACTTGACCGCAAGAACGCCGCGAGCCACCGCACCGCGGACGGAGGCTCGAACACGGGCTCCGTCCATGGTTCGGAGACCGTCGGACCTGTGCAGCGGACGTTCCGCCGCAAGTCCGGCTGAGCACCGGCCGGGTCTCGAACCGGCCCCACGCACTCGGAGCACGACGAAGGGGACCAGCCCGACGGGCTGGTCCCCTTCATCGTGTCCGGGCGTGAGGCGTCAGGACAGCACGCGCAGCTTGACGGTCGCGTCCATCGCACGCAGCTCCTCGATCGCCGCGGGCAGGAGCTCCGCGCCGACGTCCGTCACCACGTAGCCGAGGTCGCCACGGGTCGCGAGCATCTGTCCCTCGATGTTCGTGCCGTGCTCGGCGAGGACCGCGTTGACGGCCGCGAGCACGCCCGGGGTGTTGCGGTGCAGGTGGGCGATCCGGCTCACGCCCGTGCTCTGCTCGAGCGCGAGGTTCGGCATGTTGACGCTCAGCGTCGTGGAGCCTGTCGCGAGGTAGTCCCGGAGCTTGCCGGAGACGAACTGGCCGATCGACTCCTGCGCCTCCTCGGTCGACCCGCCGATGTGCGGCGTGAGGATGACGTTCGGCAGGCCGCGCAGGTCCGACTCGAAGTGGTCGCCGCGCTTCTTGGGCTCCTCGGGGAACACGTCGATCGCGGCTCCCGACAGGTGCCCGGAGAGGATCGCCTCGCGCAGGGCGGCGGTGTCGACGACGAAGCCGCGCGACAGGTTGAGCAGGATCGAGCCGCGGCGCATGCGCGAGAGCTGCTTCTCGCCGAACAGGCCGGCGTTGCCACCCCGTCCGTCGACGTGGAGCGTCACGACGTCGGCGGTCTCGAGCAGCTCGTCGAGGCTGTCCATGCGGCGGGCGTTGCCCAGGGCGAGCTTCTCGGCCGTGTCGTAGAAGACCACCGACATGCCCAGCGCCTCGGCGACGACCGAGAGCTGGGTCCCGATGTTGCCGTAGCCGATGATGCCCAGCGTGCGCCCACGCACCTCGTGGGCTCCCTCGGCGGACTTGTCCCAGATGCCGTCGTGCAGCGCGCGGTCGCGCTCGGTGAGCCGGCGGGTCAGCGCGATGATCTCCGCGAGCGCGATCTCCACGACCGAGCGGGTGTTGGAGAACGGCGCGTTGAACGTCGCGACGCCGTGGGCGGCCGCGGCCTTGAGGTCGATCTGGTTGGTCCCGATGCAGAACGCGCCGATCGCGACGAGGTCGGGGGCGGACTCCAGCACGCGGGCCGTCACGTTGGTCTTGGACCGGATGCCGAGGATGTTCACACCCTCGAGCGCCTCGATCAGCTCGGACTCGTCCAGGGCCCCGGAGCGCACGGTCACGTCGATACCGGCGGACTCGAGGATCGAGGTGGCGAGGGGGTGCAGGTTTTCAAGGAGGAGGGCGCGTAGCACGTGTCTATGGTGCGCCGAGTTGCTGCGAGCACCAAACGAGTCTTGTCCCTCGGACGACGCGATCTCCCCGCGCGCGGGCGTGCCCGCGCCCGTCAGTCGGCGAACCCCCGCGGGAGCGGACGGGCGTGCACGACGACGAGCCGTTGCGTCGGACGGGTCATCGCCACGTACAGCTCGGACGCGCCCGAGGTCGCCTCGAGGACCTCGGCGGGCTCCAGGAGGACGACCGCGTCGAACTCGAGCCCCTTGGCCTGGGTCGGGCTGAGGACCGTGAGCGCGGCCCCCAGCGCCTCGATCTCGGCCGCGGGCCCGGTCAGCAGCGGGTCGCTCGCGTGGGTCCGGGTCAGGTGGTCGCGCACGTCCGCCACGCGGTGGGCGGGAGCGACGACCGCGACCCGGCCGGCGCCGTCGGGACCCACGAACTCCGCCAGGGAGGACCGGACCCGGCGGGCGACCTCGGCCAGGACGTTCTGATCCGGCCCGACGGGAGCCAGGACGAGCGCGCCCGGGACGTCGCGCGCCGAGGTGAGCGACGACGTCGGGAGGCGGTGGGCCGCGGCGAACCGCTGCGCCGTGTCCGCGATCTGCGTCGGCGTCCGGTAGTTGACCGTCAGGGTCGACAGGCGCCACGAGTCGCGCAGCAGCGGGTCGAGCATGCTCGCCCACGAGCGGGCTCCGGCGAGCGAGGACGTCTGGGCGACGTCGCCGACGATCGTCATCGAGCGCGTCGGGCAGCGGCGGACCAGGGCACGCCACGCCATCGCGGAGAGCTCCTGGGCCTCGTCGACCACGACGTGCGCGTACGTCCAGGTCCGGTCCTGCGCGGCCCGCTCCGCCGTGGTCAGGCGCGAGCCGCCGCCCGCGAACCGGTCGGCGAGGATCTCCGCACCGACGATCCCGCCGCCCGCACCCGAGGATTCCAGGACCTGGCGCGCGTACTCGAGGTTCGCCGCGCGGTCCGCGGCCTCGGCCTTGGCCTGGGCGCGCGCGGCCTGGTCGTCCTCGCCGAGGAGCTCGGCGGCCTCGTCGAGCAGCGGCACGTCGGCGGGCGTCCACGGCGAGCCCTTGGGGCGCGCGAGAGCCGCACGGTCTGCGCGTGACATGTCCGGAGCCGCCTCGGCGAGGCGGTGCGGCTTGACGAAGAGGTCCTCGACCAGGCGCTCGGGGGTCAGCGGCATCCACGCGAGGTTGAGCGCGATCCGGATCTCGCGCTGGCGTCGGAGGTCGTCGATCACCTCGGCCCGCTCCTCGGGCGCGACGGGCCCGCCGAGCTCGACCAGGTACTGGTCGGCGAGGCGCCCCAGCATCTCCCGAACGAACGGTACGCGGGCCAGGTTGTGCGGCTTGTGCGTGCGGTGCGCCTTGGCGATCGCCTCGCGCACGTCGGAGCGGCGGACCACCAGGTCGTGCCCGTCGATGCGCAGGTGCTGGTCGGCGGCAGGGACGCGCTGGCGTGCGCGGACCGCCCGCTGGATGATCCTGGCCCACGACGCGCGGCCCTTGATCCGGGCGACCTCGGGCGGCTCCTCCCCGTCGGCGACGAGGCCGGGAAGGAGCTCGGAGATGGTCGTGCTCACGACGCCCGTCTCTCCGAGGGAGGGCAGGACCTGGTCGATGTAGTGCAGGAACGACAGGCTCGGCCCGACCAGGAGGACGCCCGAGCGCTCGAGCAGCCGTCGGTGGGCGTACAGCAGGTAGGCCGCCCGGTGCAGGGCCACGGCGGTCTTGCCCGTGCCGGGTCCGCCCTGGACCACGAGGGCGCCCGCGAGCTGGGAGCGGATGATCGCGTCCTGCTCGGCCTGGATCGTGGCGACGATGTCACCCATGCGGCTCGTGCGTCCCGCGGCCATCGCCGCGAGCAGCGCGCCCTCGCCCGAGAGCGAGGAGTCGGTGGCGGCGTCCGAGGTGAGGTCGAGGACCTCGTCCTCGATGCCCGTCACGGTCCGTCCCCGGGTCACGAGGTGGCGACGTCGGCGGACCCCGTCGGGGTGTGCCGCGGTCGCTCGGTAGAAGGACTGGGCGGCGGGCGCTCGCCAGTCGGTGAGGATCGAGGTGTGCTCCTCGTCGGACAGCCCGATGCGTCCTACGTACCGGGTCGCGCCGTCCTCCAGGTCGAGGCGGCCGAACGCCAGCCGGTCCTCGACGGCCTCGAGCTGTGCCAGGCGGTCCTCGTAGAGGGTCGCGAACGCGTCGCGCTCGCTGCGATTCTGCGGCGACCCGGAGGGGCCCGTCCGACGGACGCCCGCGAGCCGCGAACGGGTCGTGGCGCGCAGCTCGTCGAGGCGCGTGTACAGCGTGTCGACGACGGCCTGCTCCTTGCCGATCTCGTTCTGACGGTCGGAGGCCGGGGCGTCCCGTTCCGGCCCGGCCTGCTCGTCGGCAGCAGGCGTCCCGCTCGTCCGGTCGCTCGTCTCGCGCACGCTGATCCGTCCTGTCGTCTGGTCCCTCGCGGTCCGCTCGCGCACCCCGCGACGCAGCCGTCCATTATTGCCGATCTGGGAGGCGTCGGGCGCCATCGACCGGCTGGGTGGACACGCTCCCTCCCGAACGTCCGGGCCGGGCTGCTCGGCCCTCGCCTCCCAGCACGAGGCTCCGGAGTCATCTACCATCGGGAACCATGGCGACTGACGGGAGCGAGGGCCGTGGTGACTGAGCCCTTGGCACCTCGCCCGGAGGGCACGGCCCCGGGAGTCCTGTCGCCGGAGGACCTCCTGCGCGTCCTGCTGGTCGAGGACGACGACGGGGACGCGCTCCTGGTCGAGGAGCTCCTCGACGACGCACGGGTCAAGGTCGAGCTGCACCGGGCGACGAGCCTCGACCTCGCGCTCGAGATGCTGCGCCTGCACGACGTCCACTGCATCCTGCTCGACCTCGGCCTCCCGGACGCCGTCGGGCTGTCCGCGGTCGAGCGGCTCCAGGCCCGCAACGACCCCCCGGCGCTGGTCGTCCTCACGGGGCACACCGGGATCGACCTCGGGGTCCAGGCGGTCGCGGCCGGCGCCGACGACTACCTGGTCAAGGGGGAGGTCGACGGCGACCTCCTCGGTCGGTCGGTCCGGTACGCCGTGCAGCGCCGCCGCTCCAAGGAGCAGCAGCGCGCCCTGTACCGCAGCGAGGTGCGGGCCGCGGAGACCGCGCGGCTCGAACGCGCCCTGCTGCCCACGCCGCTCGTGACGGACGAGACGATCGCCGTCATGGTCGGGTACATCCCGGGCGGCAACGGACTGCTCGGCGGTGACTTCTACGACGCGGTCGAGCGCCCCGACGGCAGCGTCCTGTGCCTGATCGGCGACGTCGCGGGCCACGGCCCCGACGAGGCGGCGCTCGGCGCGACCCTGCGCACCGCATGGCGCACGCTGGTCCTGTCGGACGTCGACCCCGCCCAGATCCTGCCCCTCGTCGAACGCGTCCTGGTCCCGGAGCGCGCCCGCCCGGAGGTGTTCGTGACCCTCTGCCAGGTCGTCATCGCGCCCGACCGCACGAGCGTCGACCTCTACCTCGCGGGCCACATGCCGCCGCTGCTCCTCCAGGGGTCCTGCAGCGAGCTCCCGACGACGTCGCGCGGCCGGGCGCTGGGCATCCCCGTCGACGGCGGCTGGCGGGTCGAGCGGGTGCCGCTCGAGGGGCCGTGGGCGCTCATGCTCTACACGGACGGGCTCATCGAGGCGACGCTCGCGGACGACCGCGAGACGGCTCTCCCCGCGAAGGCCGACGTGGCCCGCACGCAGGACGCGCTCCCGCGTCGGGAGCGCCTCGGTGTCCAGGGATTGATCAAGGCCGTCGACACGGAGCTCGCGAACGGCGACGAGGGGCTCGTCGAACGGGTCTTCCGACTGGTCCGCACCCTGCACGGCGGGCCGCTCGTCGACGACGCCGCGGTGCTCGTGGTCGGGTGGGGCGGCCCGGACCAGGACGCCCGCGGCGCGCGGACGGCCACCCTCGCAGACTCCGACGAGTGGTCGCAGTGACAGGGACGGCCGGGACGGGGCAGGAGCCCGCGCCCGACGACCTGCCCACGGGTGACCGCGCAGCGCCCACCGGGCCGGAGGCACCCGAGCCGATCGACGCGGGCCCCGGTTCGGCGACCGCGCACGAGGGAGCGCCCCCCACCGGCCCGTCGCTGCGGCGACGGCTCGGCGGCCTCCTGGTCGTCGCCGCGACGATCCTGCTCGCGGTCGTCGTGGTATCGGTCGTGGCGCTCGTCAACGTGGTGCGCTTCCAGGACGACGTCACGAACCCGTACTTCAACGCGATCACCCAGGCGGACAGCGCGTACGTGTCCCTGATCGACGCCGAGTCCTCGGTGCGGGCGTACCTGGCCTCCGGGACCGCTCTGAACCTCGAGGCCTTCGACCGCTCGTTCGTCACGGAGGGCGAGGTCGCGCTCCACGATCCCCGCACGGCGCAGATCGTCACCAAGTCCGCCCCCGTCGCGGACGGCCTCGACGCAGCGCACCAGGCCATCCACGAATGGGCCCTGACGTTCGCGCTGCCCGCGGTCGAGAAGGTGCGTGAGGGAGGGCCTGACGCCGTGTCCACGGACGAACGGCTCGAGGGGGCCAGGCTCTTCAACGAGGCCCGGGTCGCGACGAGCGACTACATCAAGGTGCTGCGCGACGTCCGCGAGGAGAAGGTCCAGTCCCTGGACTTCTGGACGCAGGTGCTGTTCGGCTCGGTCGTGGTCCTGGTCGTCGCGGCGATCCTCGTCGGGTCGTTCCTCTGGAGCCTGCTCAAGCGGTGGATCACGGAGCCTGTCACGACCCTCGCGCACCAGGTGAGGGTGGTCAGCGCAGGACAGCTCCGCCAGCCGGTCTCCGTCCAGGCGCCCGGCGAGATCGGGGCGCTCGCGGTCGACGTCGAGCACATGCGGCAGGAGCTCGTGAGCCAGGTCGCCGAGATCCGCGCCTCGCACGCGGAGGTCGAGCACTCGCACGAGCTCCTCGCGGCCCAGGCGCGGGAGCTGGCGCGGTCGAACCGCGACCTGGAGCAGTTCGCCTACGTGGCCTCCCACGACCTGCAGGAGCCGTTGCGCAAGGTCGCGTCCTTCACCCAGCTCCTGAAGAAGCGCTACGGGGGGCAGCTCGACGAACGCGCCGACCAGTACATCGACTTCGCGGTCGACGGCGCGAAGCGGATGCAGCGCCTCATCCAGGACCTGCTCGGCTTCTCCCGGGTCGGGCGGACCGGGAGCGAGCGGGTGCCCGTGGACCTGGAGAAGTCCTTCGCCGTGGTCCTGTCGGACCTCGACGAGAGGATCACCGAGACCGGCGCGACCGTCACGCACGACCCGCTGCCGACCGTGCGGGGCGAGAAGGCGCTGCTCGAGCAGCTCTTCGTCAACCTGCTGGGCAACGCGATCAAGTTCCGTGACCCGGAGCGTCCACCCGTCGTCCACGTCGGTGTCCGTGCGCTGGACAAGGCGTGGGAGTTCAGCGTCTCCGACAACGGGATCGGCATCGACGCGCAGTACGCCGAGAGGGTTTTCGTGATCTTCCAGCGGCTGCACCCCAAGGACGTCTACGAGGGGACCGGGATCGGGCTCGCCCTGTGCAAGCGGATCGTCGAGCACCACGGGGGCGAGATCTGGATCGAGCCGAACGAGGATGGCGGGACGACGGTCCGTTTCACGCTCGCGCACCTCTCGGTCGACGGTGGCGGTGCGCCCTCGCCGACATGAGGGCGGCGACGGGTACCCGGCGGACGGGCACCCTGCTCGACGCGGGCCGTGGCACCGCGGCCGTGCGGTGACGGCGTGCCCGGCGCGTCGGGCGCACGCGTCGACTAGGCTCGCGGGGTGGCTCGGGAGGACCGGGCCGGTACGACGACGAACGGTGCGGTGGACGACATGGGCAACGGGCACAAGGTGATCGACGTCCTGCTGGTCGAGGACGACCCCGGTGACGTGCTCATGACCCGCGAGGCGTTCGAGGACCACAAGGTGACGAACCGGCTCTCGGTGGTCAGCGACGGCGTCAGCGCGATGGCCTTCCTGCGCAAGGAGGGCGAGTACCCCGACGCCCCGACGCCCGACCTGATCCTGCTGGACCTGAACCTGCCCCGCATGGACGGGCGCGAGGTGCTGGGCGAGCTCAAGTCGGACCCCGTCCTGCGGCAGATCCCCGTGGTCGTCCTGACCACGTCGGAGGCCGAGGAGGACGTCGTGAGGTCGTACTCCCTGCACGCGAACGCCTACGTGACCAAGCCGGTCGACTTCGACCGCTTCATCGACGTCGTGCGCCAGATCGACGACTTCTTCGTCACCGTGGTCCGGCTGCCCGCACGCTGACCGCTCGGCGCGCGTCGGGCGGACCACCACCGGCCGGACCTGCGCGTGACCTGCGTCCGCATCGTGAGGCTCGGTCGTGACGGGGGACCCGGGAAGCATCGGGCACCCCGCGGTGTTGTCCTGATCGAACCGCCCGAGAACCGCGCCGGCACCGCCCGGCCGACGACCTGGGCGGGCGAGGACGACGACGGAGGAGCATCTGGTGCTGGACCCACGAGGGATCTACGAGGTGGACGAGGCCGCGGTGGCGCGCGTCCTGCCCGCGGCGACGGGGACGCAGGGGGAGGCGGCCGTCCGTGCGACGGGACCGGTCATGCTGCACTCGGTGCGCGGTTTCGTGGACGCGGGGACGACCGGCGAGCTCGCGGTCGACCACCTGCTCGAGGAGTTCGAGGTCACGCGGCTGGTCACGTTCGACGTGGACCAGCTGCTCGACTACCGCTCGAAGCGGGTGACCATGCTGTTCGACGCGGACCGGTGGGCGTCGTACGACGAGCCGTTCCTGGCGATCGACCACCTGCGCGACGCCGAGGGCACGGGCTTCCTGCTCCTGCACGGCATGGAGCCGGACCTGCAGTGGGAGCGCGTGGTCGCTGCGCTGCGCGAGCTCGTGAACCGGTTCGACGTGTCGCTCGTCGTGGGGTTCCACGGGATCCCCATGGGGATCCCGCACACGCGCCCGCTGTCGGTGACCGCGCACGCGACCCGGCGCGAGCTGATCGAGGACCACACGTCGTGGTTCGGCACGGTCAAGGTCCCGGGGTCGTTGGCCGCGCTGCTCGAGCTGCGTCTCGGGGAGTCGGGGCACGACGCGATGGGCTTCACGGTGCACGTGCCGCACTACCTGGCGCAGTCGCCGTTCCCGCCCGCGGCCGTGGTGGCGCTCGAGAACGTCCAGCGCTCGACCGGGCTGGACCTGCGGGTCGCCGCGCTGACGTCGGGGGCTCAGGAGGCCGTGGCCGAGGTCGAGCGGCAGATGGCCGAGTCCGAGGAGGTCACGGCGGTCGTGCGTGCGCTCGAGGAGCAGTACGACGCGTTCGCCCGTTCGGTGGGGCGCACGAGCCTGCTCGCGGAGTCGGCGCCCATACCGACCGCTGACGAGCTCGGGGCCGAGTTCGAACGCTTCCTTGCCCAGCAGACGGGGGAGTGACGGCCCCGCGCGGAGGTTGTGCGGAGGTTGTGCGGACGAATCACGGTATTTCCTCGGCGCCTGACGTGGCGAACTTCACCTTCACCGTGCAAAACTAAGTCTCGTTGCAGTGACGTGCTCGAGACATGCCTTCGCGTGAACCGGTGTCGACACAGCAGGATCCCGGTCCGCCGGGTCGTGCCAGTCAGCCGGCGGTCGCCACGACCGGACCTCGCGGAGCGCGTCGCGGGTCCGCGTGGCTGTGGCTCGATGAACGGGCGAAGGGTCCGTTCGCGGATGTCCCCGCATGGACAGAAGGTACGAGGAACAGCATGGCGCAGGGTTCTGTGAAGTGGTTCAACGCTGAGAAGGGCTACGGGTTCATCGCCCAGGACGGCGGCGGTGCCGACGTCTTCGTCCACTACTCCGCGATCGAGGCCCAGGGCTACCGGTCGCTCGAAGAGGCTCAGCGGGTCGAGTTCGAGATCACCCAGGGTCCCAAGGGCCCGCAGGCGGAGAACGTCCGCCCGCTCTGATCTCCCTGATCGTGCGCCGGCTCTCGCGGGTCGGCGACGGAGGCCGCACCCCCGTCCGGGGGTGCGGCCTCCGTGCTGCTGTCAGCCGTCCTCCCGCCCGACTGCGTGGCGACCGTCCGCCGCAGCACCTCGGGGCGCGGCGGCGTCGGGCAGGGACGACGAGGCGGGGTCCGCGGCCGCAGCGGGTGGCGGCGGGTCCTCGATCGGCGCCGCGGTCCCGGCGAACCGCCGGGCCTCCTGTCCCGTGAGCAGGGTGGCCGGGACCGGCAGGCTGCGCAGCGTGCGTGCGAGCGTCGCTCCGTCCAGGTCGAGCCCGGCCTCGGCGGGGTCGTCGCCCGCGCCGGGCGAGGCGGCGGACGGGCGACGGACCGCGACCAGCACCAGGTTCCCGTAGCGGCGCCCCTTGAGCTGCCCGGGCTCGGCGATCAGGCCGACGTCGCCCCAGGCGTCCCGGTCGCGGGGCCCGTCGTCGGTGAGCGCGGCGACCGCCGTCGCGAGCTCCGCGCGGACCAGGGCCAGCGGCGGTCGGTCGGCGCAGTTCGCGAGGTACACCCCACCGGGCCGCAGGACCCGCAGGACGTCGCCCACGAAGCCCGCCGTCGTGACGTGCCCGGGGGTCGTGTCGCCCGCGAAGACGTCACGGACGACGACGTCGACGCTCGCGTCCGGCAGCGTGGCGAGCTCTGCCCGGGCGTCTCCCGCACGGAGCCGCAGGCGGGGGGCGCGGGGGAGCGAGAACCACTCGCGCACCCGCGCGACGAGGTCGGCGTCCAGGTCCACCGCGAGCTGGCGGGAGTCCGGTCGTTCGTGCTCGACGTACCGGGCGAGGGTGCAGCCCGCGGCCCCCAGGTGCACGACCCGCAACGGTCCGGGGGGAAGCGCCGCGAGCACCGCTGCCATCTGCTGCATGTACTCGAACGTCAGCAGCCCCGGGTCCGCCAGGTCGAGGTGCGAGCTCGGCACCCCGTTGACGAGGAGGGTGACGCCTGTGCTGCCGTCCGGGTCGGGGACCAGGCGGGCGGTGCCGGTCGAGGTGCGGACCTCCTCGGTCGGCAGGTCCCGGGTGGTCCCGGCCCCCTGCTGCCGGGCCCCGGTGCGTCCCCGCCGAGCGGGCGGCGTCGGCTCTGTGGGTGGCGAGGAGGATGCTGAGGAACGACGCGGAGCGCGTCGGGTGGTCTTGCGGCCCATGGGTCAACCGTAGGGGCTCGAGCGACGGGACCCGTCCACCGGACCCGCCGGGCGATTGACAGGATCGAACAGGTGTTCGATCATGGATGACGGAGGTGTTCGTATGACCACGCAGCACAGAGCGCTCCCCGGTGCGGGGATCGTCGCCCCGGACGTCGCCCGCCTCCTGGCCCGCGCGGACGCCGAGCTCGTCGCGGCCGGTCTCACGGCTGATCCTGCGGAGCGCTTCGTGCACTCGCACCTCGGTGCGCTGCGTGCCGCGGCGGCCGTGGTGGCTCTCCGGGGCAGACCGCCGGCGCGCTCCCGGGCGCGCTCGGTCTGGGACATGCTCGCTCTCGTCGAGCCAGGCCTGGCCCCCTGGTCGCTGTACTTCGCGGGCGGGGCCCGGACCCGTGCGGCGGTCGACGCCGGGAGGTTCGACGCGGTCGAGGCGCGGCGGGCGGACGAGATCATGGCCTGCGCGGAGGACTTCCGCGACGAGGTCGCCATGCTCGTCGACCCCGACGTCGGGTTCGTCCGCCACCCGTCGCTGCAGGTCGTGGCCTCGTGACCCGTCTCGTGCCGGGTCTGCCGTGAGCCGGGGGCCCCGGGCCGTCCTGACCCGCCGGGACTGGGGGGACGACGAGACGGGCTGCTCGATCCTGCACGTCGACATGGACGCCTTCTTCGCCTCGGTCGAGCTCACCCGCCGACCGGAGCTCGTGGGGCGCCCCGTCATCGTCGGCGGTGCCGAGCGCAGCGTCGTCCTCGCGGCCACGTACGAGGCCCGCGCCTTCGGCGTCCACTCGGCCATGCCCATGGCGCTCGCCCGACGCCTGTGCCCCCAGGCCGTCGTCGTGCCCCCGGACCACGGGGCGTACCAGGACGCGTCGCGGGCGGTCATGGAGATCGTCCGCGAGATCACGGCCCTGGTCGAGCAGATCAGCATCGACGAGGCCTTCCTCGACGTGAGCGGCGCACGTCGCAGGCTCGGTGCGCCGACGCTCATCGCGCAGGCCCTGCGGGCGAGGGTCCGGGCGGAGGTCGGCATCACGTGCTCGGTGGGGATCGCCTCGACCAAGTTCGTCGCCAAGCTCGCGTCGACGCACGCCAAGCCGGACGGCATGCTGCTGATCCCCGCGGCGGCGACCGTCGACTTCCTGCGCACGCTGCCCGTGGGTGCGTTGTGGGGCGTCGGGGAACGGACGGAGAAGGTCCTCGCCGGCTGGGGCATCTCGACCGTCGCCGAGCTCGCCGACACCGACGTCGCGACGTTGCAGGCCGCGGTCGGGAAGGCTGCCGGCGCACACCTCCACGACCTCGCCTGGGGGAGGGACCCGCGTCCCGTCGACCCGGGACGGACCGAGCAGAGCATCGGTGCCGAGACGACGTTCGCGCAGGACCTCTACGACCCTGCCGTCATCGGGTCGGCGCTGCTGGGTCTCGCGGACCGCTGTGCGACGCGGCTGCGCAGCCAGTCGTTCGTCGCCCGCACCGTCTCGGTCAAGGTCCGGACCTCGGACTTCCGGACGCTCACCAGGTCGCGGACGCTCGCGTCGCCGACCGACGTCGCGCAGGAGATCCACGCCGTGGCTCTCGAGCTCGTCCGCGGGGTGGACCGGCGCGGTCTGCCGGTCCGGCTCGTCGGGGTGCGCGCGGAGGGCCTCGAGCGCCGGGAGGACGCGGTCGAGCAGCCGACCCTCGAGGAGTCGGTCCGGGAGGGCGCGGGTGCCCAGAGAGCCGCGGAGCGCACCCTGGACCAGATCCGGGGCCGTTTCGGGATGAATTCGATCGGACCCGCGTCCACCCGTCGACGCTCGACTACCACCGGGGCAGATGTAGAACTATCCTGAGGGGGACACATTCAACCGCTGAGAACCGGGGGTGCCCATGCCTCTGTCAGAGTACGAGCAGCGCGTACTGGAACAGATGGAAAGAGCGCTGACCTCGGATGATCCGCGGTTGGCGACGACGCTTCAGTCGAGCCCCCGCAAGTCCGGGTTGCGCTACGTCGCGGCAGGGATCGGAGTGGTCGGCGGCCTGCTGCTGCTGGTCCTCGGCGCCGCGACCGCCTCGCCCGTCCTGGGGGTCATCGGGTTCGTCGTGATGTTCGCCGGGGTCGCCTTCGCGTTCTCCGCGCCCCGCAAGTCCGCGACCGGACCGGTGGGTGTGGTGGACCAGGACGGCAAGGTGACTCCGCCCAGGGCTCCCGCCAAGCGCGGTGCGCCTCGTCAGGGCTTCATCAACCGACTGGAAGAGCGGTGGGACCGTCGGCGCGAGCAGGGCGGTCGCTGAGCTCGTCCCGCACGCCGCTGACCACCGCGTCGCGCCACGCGACGAGCTGCGTCGGTGAGGAAGCCGACCAGCTGCGCGCGTAGCGCTGGGCCTCGAGCTCGGAGGTCAGCGCGACCAGGGCGTCCGTCGTGGGGTCGGAGAGGCGGCGTCCGGTCCTCTCCTCGACCTGACGTGCCACGGCGGCAGGAACGTTGCGCAGGGTCACCGACCTCTGCCAGCGGACACCCAGTCGGTCGAGGTCCTGGACGAGGTCCGTCCAGGTGGACTCCACGTCGGGCTCCGGTGCCACGGACCTGCGGCGTCGGGCCAGGACCCATCCCAGCGCTGACAGGACGAGGACCACGACGAGCGCGAGCGCTCCCATCACCCAGCCGCGTCCTGCGGACGTCGGCTCGTCGGTGCCCCCGAGGCCCGCGCCGGCGGACGGCGCGGTCGTCTGGACGGTCCCGGGTGACGCCTCCGGCCGGCCGAGGTTCGTCGGCACGTCGCCCGGCGCGGGCGTGGTCCCGTTGCCCGGGGTGCCGATGAGCGGGTCGGCCCAGGAGGGCACCGGGCCGGCCTGGACCGCCGGGGTCGGCTCGAACCGGACCCAGCCGTGGCCCGGGAAGTAGAGCTCAGGCCAGGCGTGCGAGTCCTTCCCCGTCACCTGGTAGACCGAGCGGCTCGTCCGTTCGCCGGGGAGGAATCCGACCGCGAGGCGCGCCGGGATGCCCAGGGTGCGGGCCATCATGGTCATGGAGGTGGCGAACTGGACGCAGTAGCCCTCCCTGTCCTGGAGGAAGTTCCAGACCGTGTCGTCGGTCTCACCGTCCGGCACCGTCGTGGAGTACGTGAAGTTGCTGCCGTCGCGGAAGAACGACTGCAGGGCGACGCCCGCGTCGTAGCGGCTCGTCGTGCCTGCGGTGATCTCCTCGGCGAGAGCACGGATCCGGTCCCGGTAGGGCGTGTCGGGGACCTCGACGAGGTGGGGGTCGTCCAGGTCGTCACCCGTGCTGGACCTCAGCGCACCGGCGGTGAGGTCTCGGGCGAAGACCTCGAACGAGTAGGTCATCCCGGGCGCCGTCGCGGTGTTGCCGGTCACCTCGTCACGGGCCTCGTCGTAGAACCACTCGCCGTCCACGTCGACGGACCGAGGCTCGGTGGGCAGGACGAGCTTCTCGTCGCGCAGGGTCCTGAGCGTCACGTCGACCGTCCGGGGGGCGGTCGCCCCCGAGGTCGCGGGGGACTCGGGCCACAGGACCTGGTCGGGGTCGACCTGGGGGCCCTGCGCCGAGTCTCCGCGGCGCCAGCCGCGACCGTCGAAGCCGGTCAGCGTGAACATGCGCAGCGGACCGATGCTGGTGCTGCTGGTGCCCAGGGCCGTGTCCTGGGGGAACTCGTACGTCAGGGCGACCTCGTCCGACCGGGCGCCGAGGTTCTGCTCCATGTCGAGGTCGCTCGCGAGGCGCACGGTCGGGCCTGCGCTGGTGAAGAAGGACGACCACGGTGAGCGCAGGACCTGAGGGATCGCGCCGGCCGCCGTGCCCGCGACGAGGGCGAGCACGGCGATGGTCGCTGTCGACGCCAGGACCCCGGCGGCTCGCACCCCGTGCGTCGCAGGACGGACAGGGGTCGTCTGCGAGCCCTGCCGGCGGGGTGTGCGGTGCGGGTTGTCGACCGCGACGAGCAGGAGCAGGGCGGTGACCGTGACGACGAAGACCACCGGGGGGACCGAGCCCTCGATGACGAGCGGCGGGAGCCACAGGGCCAGGAGCGGGAGCGCCGCGGCGGCGGGGAGGCGCAGCCCGCCCACGACGAGGTCCGTGACGAGGAAGACGAGCACCGTCCCGGCCACCGCGATGAGGGCGAGGGGGAACGAGGCGTCGATCGGGGCGACCTCCTCGACGATCAGGCGCTGACCGGCCGTGAAGCGCGCGAGCAGCCGGTCCACGCTCGCGCTGCTGATCGCCAGGTCGACGCCGCGGGACGTCGGCCCCCCGAACGCGGCGAGGAGCGCCCAGCAGCCCACGAGCAGGCCTACGAGGGTCGGCACGAGTCCTCGGAACCCGACGTCGTGACGTCGGCGTCGTCCGTCCTGTCCGCGGCCCAGCAGCAGGCGTGTCCCGCAGGTCACGACGGCGAGGCCCAGGACGAACCAGGTGCCCGTCCCGGTCCAGTCGCCCGGGCCGATGAGCAACGAGAGCGCGCGGAAGGACGCGAGCGTCGCGACGGTCACGAGGACCGTGGTCGCGACGACGCGTCGGACGGTGGCTCGCTGGACCTCGTGGTCCGTCCGCGGGGACGTGGCGGTCACCGGCGCTCCTCCATGAGTCGGTTCCAGGCGGCGGAGATGGTGCTCGTCCGCGGGTCGACGGCCACGGCGTGCCAGCCGACCGCACGCAGAGTGGTCAACGAGTCCTCGAGCGCGGCGTCCGGGAGCGGGCCCGGGGCGACGACGAGCGCCCAGTGGTCACCGGTGCCGGCCATGGGGGCGACGGCGGACGTGGAGAGCGGGCCCAGGGGGGCGAGCACGGCGACCGTGAGCTCACCGGGGCGCCGCGATGCTCGCAGCGCGTCCGCGGTCGTCGCGAGCGCGCGCTCGGCGTCCCGCGGGCTCGTGTGCCCCTCGAGGTCGATCGTGTCGTCGAGGAGCTGGGCCGCGCGTTCGCTGCGGCGTCCCGTCGACTGCGGGAAGGTGCCGACCGCGGGAGCCGCAGAGGACGTGACGAGCCGGACCGGGTGGCCCGCCGCGAGCAGCATGACGGCGACGGACGCCGCGGCCTCGATCGCCCACTCGCCGTCCTGGGCCGTGCTCGAGGCACGGTCCGTGCCCGGAGGAGGCAACGTGCCCCGGTCGAGGAGGACGGTCACGGGAGGCATGCCGGCGTTCTCGTCGGTCCGCACCATGAGCTGGCCCCGTCGGGCGGCGGTGGCCCAGTGCACCCGCCGTGGGTCGTCTCCCGCGACGTAGTCACGCAGGACGCTGTCGTCGCTCGACGAGGCGCGGGCTCCGCTCGCGGACCGGGCGAGGTCCCCGAAGGCACGCGACCCGCGCACCTCCAGGCCCGTCGTCCGGGGCCTCACCGAGACCGTGCTGGCCTCGCCGAGGGGTTGGACGGCCCGGACGAGGCCGAACAGGTCCACCCGGCTCGTCAGGACGGGGCCGAGCGCCCACCGGCCTCGGTGCTCCGGGCGCAGCCGGTAGCGCACGGCGATCCGGTCGGGGTGGGACACGACCTGTGCGCGGAGCGCGTCGTGCTCGCAGAGCTCGCCCGCTGCCTGCTCGCTGATCTGGAGCCGCGAGAGCCGACCGAGCGCGGTGGCCGTCGGTGAGACGGGGGAGACGAGGAGCCGGGTCGTGACCTGGCTCCCGCGGACCGCGGGGTCCGGCTCCACCCGGCGGGAGACCCGCAGGGCCCCCGGGCCGCGGTCGATGCGACGGGCCAGCATCCAGGTCCAGGCGGCGGCCACGACGAGGAGGCCCGCGGCCCCGAGTCCCACGACGTCCGTCAGGCCGAGCACCGTGCCGGCGACGACGAGCACGAGGCCCGCTGCGAGGACGGCGGTGCCCCGGACGGTGGGGCGGACCTGCGAGAGCCTGCCGGGGATCCGGGGTCCGGTACGGAGCCCAGGCACGTCAGTGGCGTTCTGTCGCGGGACGGGCCGGGATCGGGGTCCGCTCGACGATCGAGCGGACCACGTGCTCGGTCGTGTGGCCCGCGAGGCGGGACTCGTTGGACAGGATCAGCCGGTGCGCGAGGACCGGGATCGCGAGGAGCTGGACGTCGTCGGGCAGGACGTGGTCGCGGCCGGCCATCGCGGCGACCGACTTGGCCGCGCGGAGCAGCTGGAGCGAGGTGCGGGGGGAGGCGCCGAGCTTGAGGCCGGGGTGCTCACGGGTCTCGGTCACGAGCGCGAGCACGTAGCGCTTGACGGCCGGAGAGGCGTAGACCGAGCGGACGAGCTGCGCGAAACGCAGGATCGTCTCCCCGTCCACGACGGGGGTGATGTGCTCGAGAGGGTTGTCCGACTCCTGCCGGTCGAGCATCTCGAGCTCGGCGTCGAGGCCGGGGTACCCGACCGTGAGGCGGGCCATGAACCGGTCGCGCTGCGCCTCGGGCAGGGGGTAGGTGCCCTCCATCTCGACCGGGTTCTGGGTCGCGACGACGAGGAAGGGGCGGGGGAGCCGGTGCGTCGTGCCGTCGACCGTCGTCTGACCCTCCTCCATGCACTCGAGGAGGGCGGACTGCGTCTTGGGCGAGGCGCGGTTGATCTCGTCGCCGATGACGATGTTGGCGAACACGGGTCCCGGGCGGAACTCGAAGTCGTGGGTCTCCGTGCGGAAGATGTTGACGCCCGTGAGGTCGCTGGGCAGCAGGTCCGGGGTGAACTGGATGCGCCCGACCTGGCAGTCGATCGTCCGGGCCAGGGCCTTGGCGAGCGTCGTCTTGCCGACTCCCGGGACGTCCTCGAGGAGGAGGTGCCCCTCCGCCAGCAGGACGGCCACCGTCAGGTGCACGAGCTCCGGTCGTCCGGAGATCACCGACTCGATCCTCGTCCGGATCCGCGCGGTCGCCTCGACGAGTTCGCCGAGGGGATCGATCCCGTCGCGCCGTGGCGCGGTCGAGTAGTCGGTGAGCACGAGAACCTCCGTCGGGTCACGCCTGGCGTCTGGAATGTCGAGCCTAGTTGACCATTCTCCCCACGACCCTCCACGTCCGGATCCCGAAACGGCTCGAGGGGTCGTACCGCGCCGGGACGAGCCGGGCGTACGGGGCGAAGTCGTCGTCGAGGAGGGCGAGGGCTCGCCGGACGCCCCACTTCGCTCCATGCCCTCTGACCTGCGGAGATTTCGCGAAGAGGGGTGAAATGGACGCGATATCCCAGGCCGGGTGGAGGCTTGTGGAGTACTGTGGAGGGCGAGGGATCAGGCGGGGAGGTGAAGTCGGATGAACGAGTCGTTCAGCGGTTCT
The DNA here is from genome assembly GCF_015142735.1 of Oerskovia douganii. GTDB lineage: Bacteria > Actinomycetota > Actinomycetes > Actinomycetales > Cellulomonadaceae > Oerskovia > Oerskovia douganii. The sequence goes on from NZ_JACSPN010000001.1 coordinate 291,632, forward strand.
CCGAGCCTGCTCCTCGGGACGTTCACCCCTCGGCTCGACGACAAGGGACGACTCATCCTGCCTGCGAAGTTCCGTGGACAGCTCGCCTCGGGGCTGGTCATGACCCGGGGGCAGGAGCGTTGCCTCTTCCTGCTGCCGATGGACGAGTTCCGCCGGATGTACGACCAGATCCGGCAGGCACCCGTCACGAGCAAGCAGGCGCGGGACTACCTCCGCGTCTTCCTGTCGGGGGCCAGCGACGAGATCCCGGACAAGCAGGGCAGGGTCTCGATCCCGGCCCCGCTGCGGGCCTACGCGGGGCTCGACCGGGACGTCGCGGTGATCGGCGCCGGCACGCGCGTCGAGATCTGGGACGCCACCGCGTGGGAGACCTACCTCGCCGAGCAGGAGGCCGAGTACGCCTCCACGGCCGAGGAGGTGCTGCCCGCACTGCGTTTCTGACCCTGGACCTCGTACGACCACTGCACAGCACGCAGCAACGAGCAGCACGACCGGCCGAGGTGACGAGGCTCCGCACGATGAGGCCTCCTCCCGCCCGCTCTGGCGCACTTCCCCGGTGCCAGAACGGTCGCGGAGGGAGACCTGGTCGGGCGGGGCCGTCCCCCGCAGGACGCACGGCCCGCAGCAACCGAACCACCGGATCGACCCCGCAGCACCACAGGACCGAACAGGAAGGAGGCGTCATGACCACACCTCGCAGCACGTCAGGATCGGGAGCGGAGGACCGCCACGTCCCGGTCCTCCTCCAGCGGTGCGTGGACCTCCTCGCCCCGGCTCTCGCCGAGCCCGGCTCGGTGCTCGTCGACTGCACGCTCGGGATGGGCGGCCACACCGAGGCCGTGCTGGAGCAGGTCCCCACCGCGCGGGTCGTCGGCATCGACCGCGACCCCCAGGCCATCGCGCTCGCGTCGCAGCGCCTCGCTCGCTTCGGCGACCGCTTCCAGGCGGTGCACGCCGTGTACGACGAGATCGGCGACGTGATCGCGGGTCTCGGGCTGCCGTCCGTCCAGGGCGTCCTGATGGACCTCGGCGTCTCCTCGCTGCAGATCGACGAGTCGGAGCGTGGCTTCTCCTACGCCCAGGACGCCCCGCTCGACATGCGCATGGACACGACGACGGGCCTGACCGCCGCCGACGTCCTGAACACCTATGACGAGCGCGAGCTGACCCGGATCCTGCGGGAGTACGGCGAGGAGCGCTTCGCCCAGCGCATCGCACGGGCCGTCGTCCGACGGCGCGAGGTCGAGCCCTGGACACGGAGCGCGCCCCTCGTGGACCTCGTGCGGGCCAACATCCCTGCGGCTACCCGCAAGACCGGGGGGAACCCCGCCAAGCGCACGTTCCAGGCGCTGCGGATCGAGGTCAACGGTGAGCTCGAGGTCCTCGAGCGCGCTGTCCCGGCAGCGGTCGAGGCCCTCGCCGTCGGGGGGCGGATCGTCGTCGAGTCCTACCAGTCCCTCGAGGACCGGATCGTCAAGCGGGAGCTCGCGCGCGGGGCGACCTCGAGCGCGCCTCCCGGGCTGCCGGTCGAGCCGGAGACCCACAAGCCCTACCTCCGGCTGCTCGTCCGTGGCGCCGAGGAGGCGCCTGCGGAGGAGCTCGAGCGCAATCCGCGGTCGGCCTCCGTGCGGCTGCGGGCCGCCGAGAGACTTCGACCGACACCCGACCACCTACGCCACCGCCCGCGAGGGGAGAACAAGCCATGAGCTCACGACAGGCCGCTGCCCGGCCTCTGACGTCGACCGCTTCGGCACCTGTCCGCAGGCCGTCGCTCACCGCGCTGCCCGGGGGTGCCGGTGAGCGCTCCGGGCGGCCGCGCCTCGAGGCGGTCCGCGCGCCGCTCCAGGTGCAGTCGCGGGTGCCGTTCCTGGTCCTGTGCATGTCGATCCTCGGCGCCGCACTCCTGGGAGCGCTCCTGCTGAACACGACCATGGCCAAGGGCTCGTACGAGCTGTCGGACCTGCGGACGACCGCGGGGGTGCTCGAGCAGGACACGCAGGCACTGACGTCGCAGATCCAGGCGGCCACGACGTCCCTGCCCGAGCGCGCCCGTGCACTGGGCATGGTCGAGTCCGAGGCGCCGACCATGCTGCGGCTGTCGGACGGCGCCGTCGTCGGGGCGTCGGAGGCGGGGAGCACCCCGTGACGCCGGGGACGGGTCGGCGGGGCGACGGTACGCCGCCTCGCCCGTCGGCACCGTCCCGCAAGCGGGCGTCGTCGGGGGCCTCTGCTGCGTCCGACCGGCGCACCGGCGGGGCGTCGGCGCGCACCACCCCGGCTCGTCGGCAGTCCTCGACGGCTACCGAGCGCGCCGACCGGCCCGTGGCGTCGGCTTCCGGGCGCGGCCCGGCGGGGACGCGTGGCGCGGGCGTCGCGCGGTCCGGTGGCGGCGGTCGGGGCACGGCGGTCGGGCGGCCTGCGGCTGCGGCGCTGCCCGCCCCCGGACGCCCCGAGCGCCGCCAGCGATGGCTCATGGGGGTCGCCCTGGTGGTCCTCCTGGCCTTCACGGTGCGCCTGGTCTACGTCCAGGTCGTGATCGGACCGAGCCTCGCGCTCGCCGCGGAGGGGGCCCGCACGCAGTCGCACGTCACGATGGCGCACCGCGGGGACATCACGGACGCCGACGGCGTGGTGCTGGCGACCTCGATCGACCGGTACACCGTGTCGGCGGACCAGAAGACGATCCCCGAGTTCGTCCCGTCGTCGCGGCACACGATCGACGGGAAGAAGGTCGAGGGCGAAGGAGCGGTGGCGCTCGCCAGGCTGCTCGCCCCCATCCTCGACCGGTCGGCCCCCGAGCTCGCGGCACAGCTCAGCGGGACCAACGGTCGGATCAACCGCAACGTGATCCTCAAGAAGGACGTGGTCCCGGAGGTCCAGCGCCAGATCGTCGCGCTCGGGGTCTCCGCCTACATCCGCACCAAGCTCACGACCGAGCGGACCTACCCGGCGGGCACCACCGCGGGGAACATCGTGGGCTACGTCGGTGCGCAGCAGTCCGACGACGGCACGACCGAGCAGGTCAAGGGTCTCGGAGGGGTCGAGGCGACGTACGACGACCTCCTCACGGGGACCCCCGGCAGCGAGAGCTTCCAGCGGGCGGGCGGCGCGAGCGGTGTGCGCATCCCGGGCAGCACCCAGCAGAGCGTCGAGGCGGTGCCCGGCGACTCGGTGGCCCTGACCCTCGTGCGCGACATCGGGTGGAAGGCGCAGGACTCGATCGACAAGGCCGTGGCCGAGACCGGGGCCGACTACGGGATCGCCGTGGTCCAGGACGTGCGCACCCAGGAGATCCTGGCTCTCGCGGACTCGGGAGCGATCGACCCGAACGACCGCAGCGACTCGCGGGTCGCGGACGGCAGCCGCGCCGTCAAGGACGTGTTCGCTCCCGGCTCGACGGGCAAGGTCATCACGATGGCCGCCGTGATCGAGGAGGGCCTGGCCTCCCCGGAGAGCCGGTACGAGGTCGACTACACCTACACCACGTCGAACGGCGAGACCTTCCGTGACTCGCACTACCACGGCCTCGAGAACCTGACGCTCGCGGGCGTCCTCGCGGAGTCCTCCAACACGGGCACGGTCATGGTCGGGCAAGACCTGCCCAAGCAGACGCGCGAGGACTACCTGCGGGCGTTCGGGCTCGGTGCGAAGACCGGGCTCGGGCTCCCTGGGGAGTCGGCCGGTCTCCTCGCCCCGGCCGCCTCGTGGGACGGGCGGACCGAGTACGCGGTCCTGTTCGGTCAGGGGTTGGCCGTGAACGCGGTCCAGGCGACGAGCGTGTTCTCGACGATCGCGAACGGGGGCAAGCGGGTGACACCGACCCTCCTCAAGGGGACGACCGGGCCTGACGGGGTCTTCGTCCCGGCGCCGGACCGGGAGGCGACCCAGGTGGTCTCGGAGTCGACGGCCGACCAGGTCCTGCACATGATGGAGGCCGTGGTCGAGGAGGGGTCGGGAGCCGCGGCAGCGATCGACGGCTACCGGGTCGCCGGCAAGACGGGCACGGCAGAGGAGGTCGGCGCGGACGGGCGCCTCACCGACATCATGGCCTCGTTCATCGGGGTGGCCCCGGCCGACGACCCGCGGTACACCGTGTCGGTGTTCCTCAAGAACCCGCGGACCAACATCTTCGGGGGGCTCGTCGCGGCCCCGGTGTTCAAGGACGTGATGGGCTTCACGCTCCAGCACATGAACGTCCCGCCGAGCTCGAGGGTCGAGGAGCCCTACCCGACGACGTGGTGACCTGCCCCCGGACGGTCGTGACGTCGTCGGGCCGTGCTGGCTGCGGCCGGGCGCTGCGCGAGCCGCTCTCCCGGTCCGTCTCGCGGCGCCCGCCGCACGGGCCGTGCGGGCGTGCCCACGCACGCCAGGACGTGCGTGAAGGTCCCGTGAAGTACCCGGTCCGGGCGTCCTCCCCGACGGGGCGCGCGCAGGATGCACGGTAGGTTCTACTCGTGACATCCCCGATCGACCGCCTTCGCCCTGCCACGTCCGTGCACCGCACCGCGCGGGACCTCGTGACCACCTTCGGCCTCGACGTCGACGCCCGCGGGACGGGGACGGGCCAGGGGGCGGACGCCCTCGAGACGACCGAGATCTGGTCGGTGGCCTCGGACAACCGCGTCGTCACCGAGGGAGACCTCTTCGTCGCCCTGCCCGGGGCCGGCACGCACGGCGCGAGGTTCGCGCGCGACGCGATCAGCCGTGGCGCGCGCGCCGTGCTGACGGACCCCCAGGGGGCGCGCCTCGTGGCCGAGACGGGCGCACCCCGCGTGCCGGTCCTCGTCACCGAGGACCCGCGGGGCGTCCTGGGCCACGTCGCCGCCTGGGTCTACGGGGAGCCCGCGACGCAGCTGACGACCTTCGCGGTCACGGGGACCAACGGCAAGACGACCACGACGTACCTGCTGGACCACCTCCTGCGCGCGCTCGGCTGGAAGGGCGGGCTGATCGGGACGGTCGAGATGCGCTCGGGCGACCGCGTGCTGCCCAGCCGCCTCACGACGCCCGAGGCCGCGGACCTGCAGGCCCTGCTCGCCACGATGCGCGAGGACGGGGTGAGCACGCTCGCGATGGAGGTGTCCTCGCACGCGCTCTCGCTGCACCGGGTCGACGGCATCGTGTTCGACGTGGCGGGCTTCACCAACCTGAGCCAGGACCACCTCGACTTCCACGGGGACCTGCAGGAGTACTTCGACGCGAAGGCCGCCCTGTTCACGCCGCAGCACGCGCGGCGCGGTGTGGTCGTCGTGGACGACGCGTGGGGCCGGCGCCTGGCGGAGGTCGCGACGATCCCGGTCGCGACGCTCGCGGTCACGACCGGCACGCGCGGCGACCTCGACGCTCCTGCCGCCACCGAGGGCGCCGACTGGACCGTGTCGGACGTTCGGGCCCTGGACGCCGCGGAGGGCACCGGCAGCGGCTTCGTCCTGCGCCACCGCGACGGACGCGAGCTGCGCACGTCGACCGCGCTGCCCGGCGGGTTCAACGTGGCCAACGCCGCCCTGGCGCTGACCATGGTCCTCGAGGCCGGTGCGGACCTGCGCGACGTGCAGGTGGCGCTGGAGGCCGCGGGAGGCGTGAGCACCCAGGTCCCCGGTCGCATGGAGGTCGTGGGGTCGTCGCCGCGGGTGGTCGTGGACTTCGCGCACAACACCGACGCGCTCTCGCTGGCCCTGGCCGCACTGCGCCCGACGACGACGGGCCGGCTCGTCGTGGTCTTCGGCGCGACGGGCGACCGGGACAAGGGCAAGCGGCCCAGCATGGGGGCGGTGGCGGTCGAGGGGGCCGACGTCGTCGTCGTCACCGACGACGACCCGCACGGCGAGGACCCGGCCGCGATCCGCGCCGAGGTGCTCGCCGGGGCGAGGGCGGCGCAGCAGGCCGCCGCGGCGCGCGTCGAGCCAGGGGCCGTCGACGGCGTCCGGCACGGCGGGCCGGCCCGCGCGGCGACCCTGGTCGAGATCGCCCCCAGGGCCACCGCGATCCGTGACACGATCCTGGAGGCCGACGCGCAGGACACCGTCCTGGTCGCGGGCCGAGGCCACGAGGTCTGGCAGGAGATCGCCGGGGTGGACCATGCCCTGGACGACAGGGTGGAGGCGCGGGCCGCACTGGCCGCGCGCCACGAGACGACGAAGGAGCACGGAGAATGATCGAGCTGACTGCGGCGGAGGTCGCCGCAGCGACCGGTGGACGGCTGGTCGCCGACCCGGACGTGAGGGTGACCGGCTCGGTCGTCGTCGACTCGCGGCAGGCGCAGGCGGGTTCGCTCTTCGTGGCGCTCCCCGGCGAGCACGTCGACGGGCACGACTTCGTGCCGGTGGCCGTGGGCAACGGCGCGGCGCTCGTGCTGGCCTCCCGTGAGGTCGACGCGCCGGCCGTCGTCGTCGGGGACGTGCAGGCCGCGCTCGGTGCGCTGGCCCGCGAGGTCCTGCGCCGCCTGCGCGCCGCGGGTGACGTGCAGGTCGTGGGCATCACGGGCTCCGTGGGCAAGACGACCACGAAGGACCTCCTGGGGCAGCTGCTCGCCCCGCACGGTCGGACAGTGGTCCCGCGCGGCTCGTTCAACAACGAGATCGGGCTGCCGCTGACCGTGCTCGAGGCGGACGCCTCGACCCGCTACCTCGTGCTGGAGATGGGGGCGAGCGGCATCGGGCACCTGACGTACCTGACGCAGATCGCGCCCCCGGACGTCTCGGTCGTGCTCGCGGTGGGCAGCGCCCACCTGGGCGAGTTCGGTGGCATCGAGGCCGTGGCGACGGCCAAGTCGGAGATCGTCACGGGCCTGGCCCCGGGGGGGACTGCCGTCCTCAACGCCGACGACCTGAGGGTCGTCGCGATGGCCGACGTGGCGCCCGGGCCCGTCGTGACGTTCGGGACCATCCCGGCGGCCGACGTGCGCGCCGAGAACATCGGGATGGACCGTTCGGGCTGCGCGTCGTTCGACCTGCGCGTCCGGGGCGCGGAGCCCGTGACCCACCCCGTCCAGCTCCGCCTCGTGGGCGAGCACCACATCTCCAACGCGCTCGCCGCGGCCGCGGCCGCGATCCAGGTCGGGCTCGACCCGCAGGCCGTCGCCGCCGGGCTGAACGAGGCGCCCGCGATCAGCCCGCACCGCATGGCGGTCACGCAGCGGGCCGACGGCATCACCGTGATCGACGACTCCTACAACGCCAACCCGGACTCCATGCGCGCCGCGCTCAAGGCCCTCGCGGTCATGGCGGGACGCGAGCGCCGCTCGGTCGCGGTCCTGGGCGAGATGCGAGAGCTCGGTCCCGACTCGCGCGCCGCTCACGACGAGATCGGTCGTCTCGTGGTCCGATTGAACATCAAGCTGCTCGTCGTGGTCGGTGAAGGCGCCGGCGGCATCCACGACGGCGCCACCCAAGAGGGGTCCTGGGGTGATGAGACTCGGTTCGTGCCGGACGTCGAGGCGGCGTCCGCGCTGCTGCGCGACGAGCTGCTGCCCGGCGACGTGGTCCTGGTGAAGTCCTCGAACGGCTCGGGCCTGTGGCGCCTGGGCGACGAGCTCGCGGGCGAGGTGCGCGCATGATCGCGATCCTGGTCTCCGCGTGCGTCTCGCTGCTCGTGGCCCTCCTGGGCACCCCGTTGTTCATCAAGTTCCTGATCCACCGCAACTACGGGCAGTTCGTCCGTCAGGACGGCCCGACGGCGCACTTCACCAAGCGCGGCACGCCCACCATGGGCGGGGTCGTCATCATCGGCGCGACCCTGGTCGGCTGGGCCATGTCCTACGTCGTGTCGTCGATCGTGTCGGACACGCCGCGGACGCCGAGCGTGTCCTCGCTCCTCGTGCTCTTCCTCATGACGGGGCTGGGGCTCGTCGGCTTCTTCGACGACTTCACCAAGATCCGCAAGCAGCGGAGCCTGGGTCTCTCGCCGCGCGCGAAGATCATCGGTCAGGGGGTCGTGGGCGTCACGTTCGCGGTCCTCGCGCTCCAGTTCCCCAACGAGAACTTCCGGACGCCCGCCTCGACGCACATCTCGTTCCTGCGCGACACCAACATCGACCTCGCGTTCGCCGGGGCGACGGTCGGGCTGATCCTCTTCGTCCTGTGGGCGAACTTCCTGATCACGGCGTGGTCGAACGCGGTCAACCTCACCGACGGCCTCGACGGCCTGGCCACGGGCGTGTCCGTGATCGTGTTCGGGAGCTACATCCTGGTGAGCATCTGGCAGCTCAACCAGAGCTGCCAGATCCTCGACGCCGCCGGTCCCCGCTGCTACGAGGTCCGGGACCCGCAGGACCTGGCGATCGTCGCGGCCGCGATCATGGGCGCGTGCGTCGGGTTCCTGTGGTGGAACGCGAGCCCCGCGAAGATCTTCATGGGCGACACGGGCTCGCTCGCTCTGGGCGGCGCGCTGGCCGGTCTGACGATCCTGTCCCGCACCGAGGTCCTCGCGGTCATCATCGGCGGCCTGTTCGTCATCATCGTGCTGTCCGACGTGATCCAGATCGGGTACTTCAAGATGACCGGCAAGCGGGTCTTCAAGATGGCGCCCCTGCACCACCACTTCGAGCTCTCGGGCTGGGGCGAGGTGACGATCGTCATCAGGTTCTGGCTGATCGCCGGCCTCTTCGCAGGCCTGGGGCTGGGGATCTTCTACGCGGAATGGGTGGTCAGCTAGTGCCCGACGCGACCCCTGCTGAGGGTGACGCCTCGTCGGGAGGGGTCCCGGCCTCGGCCGCGCCCCACGCACTGACCGTCCCGTGGGAGCGGGCGCGGGTCCTGGTGGCCGGTCTCGGTGTCTCGGGCCGGGCCGCCGTCGAGGCTCTGAGGCCGAGGGTCTCCGCGGTCGTCACGGTCGACAGGTCTGCCCCCGACGCCGACCTGCAGGACGGGTCCCAGGTGGACCTGGGGGCGATCGACCTGGTGGTCGCGTCGCCGGGCTGGGCGCCGTCGTCGGACCTGCTGGTCGCGGCGCAGGCAGCCGGTGTGCCCGTCTGGAGCGAGGTCGAGCTCGCCTGGCAGCTGCGGACCGTGCGGGCGGACGGCTCGTCCGCCCCGTGGCTCGCGATCACCGGGACGAACGGCAAGACCACCACGGTCGAGATGCTCACGTCGATCCTCTCGGCCGCGGGCCTGCGGGCCGCGGCCGTGGGCAACGTCGGGACCCCCGTGGTGAGCGCAGCCCTCGACCCGGACCTCGACGTGCTCGCGGTCGAGCTCTCGAGCTTCCAGCTCCATTTCACGCACAGCATGTCGGCCCAGGCCGCGGCGGTCCTCAACGTCGCGCCCGACCACCTCGACTGGCACGGCTCGCTCGAGGCCTACGCGGCCGACAAGGGCCGGATCTACGAGCGCGCGCAGGTCGCGTGCGTCTACAACGTCGCGGACCCCCGGACCGAGCACCTCGTCCGGGAGGCCGACGTCGAGGAGGGGGCGCGGGCGATCGGGTTCACGGTCGGTGCACCCGCCCGGGCCCAGCTCGGCGTGATCGAGGACGTCCTGGTGGACCGCGCGTTCCACACCGCTCCCGACGACCCGGCACGGCACCGCACCGCCCAGGAGCTCGCGACGTTCGCGGACCTCGCGCACCTCGCCGGGCCCGACGGGGTGGTGCCGGTCCACGTGGTCGCCAACGCCCTCGCGGCCGCGGCGCTCGCCAGGGCGCACGGGGTCGACGCGCGTGCCGTCCGGGACGGCCTGCGCACGTTCAGCCCGGGGGAGCACCGCATCCAGCGGGTGGCGACGCTCGACGACGTCTCGTACGTCGACGACTCGAAGGCCACCAACGCGCACGCCGCGTCCGCGGCGCTGGGGGCGTTCCCCGCGGGCACCGTGGTCTGGGTCGCGGGCGGACTCGCCAAGGGGGCCACGTTCGACGAGCTGGTCCGCGCGCGCGCCTCGCGGCTGCGTGCCGTCGTCCTGATCGGTGCCGATCCTGAGCCTCTCGCGGGTGCTCTGGCCCGACACGCACCCGATGTCCCCGTGGTCCGCGTCGATCCCGGTGACACTGGGACGGTGATGCAACGAGCCGTCTCCAGCGCCCAGGGCCTCGCCGCCCCCGGGGACACGGTCCTGCTCGCGCCCGCGTGCGCGTCGATGGACCAGTTCGCGTCCTACGCCGCGCGCGGCGAGGCCTTCGTCCGGGCCGTGCGCGACCTGACCGTCTCCGAGATCGAGCGCGAGAGGTAGCCCGGTGGCCCAGACGACGAGCGGGCGCGGGCCTGCGTCCCGCTCGGCCGCGGGCCGCTCCACGCCGAAGCAGCCTGCGTCGGGTGCCGCCCGGCCGGGGGCCGCTCGCCAGGGGGGCGAGGGGGACGCCCGTCCGGCCAGGACGGCGCCTCGGAACCCGGCGAGGACGAAGGGCGCCCAGGACGACTCCCGGGCGCGGTCCGTGAAGCCTGCGGCCGGCCCGTCCTCGGGCACGCCGCGCGCTGCCGGTGCCTCGACGAGCGCGTCGGGCAAGCGGCCGACCAGCACGGCTGCGGGCGGGATCCCCGGTGCCCGCAAGGGCGCCACCCCCGGCCCGAGGAAGCCGCGCACCCGTCGTCCTGCGGGCACCAAGACCTCGGGTGTCGAGGAGCGCGACTGGCTCGGCCAGTGGAACAGCGCCGTGACGAGCTACTACCTCCTGGTCGGGGCGACGACGCTGCTCGCGATCATCGGCCTCGTCATGGTGCTCTCGAGCTCGGCGGTCACGGAGATCGCCGCCGGGAACTCCCCGTACAAGGCCTTCTGGACACAGGCCCAGTTCGCGCTCATGGGACTGCCTGTGCTGCTCGTCGCGAGCAGGTTGCCCCCCGGGTTCTACCGCCACGCCGCCTGGCCCCTCCTGGTGGTCGCGGTCGCGCTGCAGGCGCTGATCTTCAGCCCGCTCGGGTACGCGGTGGGCGGAAACCTCAACTGGCTCAACTTCGGGTCGTTCATGGTCCAGCCCTCCGAGCCTGCCAAGCTCGCGCTCGCGGTCTGGCTCGGTCTGGTCCTCGGGCGCAAGCAGCGACTGCTGGGCTCGTGGAAGCACGCGATCGTGCCGGCCGTGCCAGGGGCCCTGCTCGTGATGGGGCTGGTCGTGGCGGGGCACGACCTGGGGACCATGCTCGTCCTCCTGATCCTGGTCGCGGGGGCGTTCCTCGTCGCCGGGGTCGACTGGAAGCTGCTGGCCCTGGCAGGGGTCGTGTCGGCGGCGGTCGTCGGGATCGGGTTCGTGGCCCTCCAGGAAGGGTCGAACCGCATGAACCGCTTCTTCGCCATGTACTCCGGGGTGTGCGACACGGCCGACGCGAACGCGGGGACGACCGAGTGCTACCAGACGATCCACGGCCTGTGGGCCCTGGGGACGGGTGGGCTCGGTGGTGTGGGGCTCGGCGCGAGCCGCGAGAAGTGGAGCTACCTGCCGGAGGCGCACAACGACTTCATCTTCGGGGTCATCGGCGAGGAGCTCGGTCTGCTCGGCACGCTCCTGGTCCTCGCGCTGTTCGCGGTGCTGGGGCTCGCGATGAGCCGTGTCATCCGTCGCCACCCGGACCCGTTCGTCAAGATCACGACCGCCGGCATCGCCTGCTGGATCGTGGGCCAGGCCCTGATCAACATCGGGGTCGTGATCGGGCTGGTCCCCGTGATCGGGGTCCCGCTGCCGCTGGTCTCCTCGGGCGGGTCGGCCCTCATCACGACCATGGCGGCCCTGGGCGTCGTGATCTCGTTCGCGCGGGACGAGCCCGGTGCCCGCGAGGCGCTCAGCGCGCGGGGGAGCGTGGTGCGCAGGTCGCTCGCCGTCGTCGGGCACACGGGGCGGCGAGCCCTTCCACGACGTCGCCGGCCCCAGACCCGGTGACGGGCACGCGGGCCCGCGCCCCGCGGGCGGACGACCGGTGCGCCCGGCGCGGCTACTCTCAGGTCCCGGACCTCTCCGGGACGGACATCAGCGACAGCAAGGACAGGTGACAGGTACGTGGTGAGCTCTTCAGTCGGCTCGGTGGTGCTCGCAGGCGGCGGGACGGCGGGGCACGTCAACCCGCTCCTCGCGGTCGCGGACGAGCTGCGCGCACGCAACCCCGAGGCGGTCGTGACCGTGCTCGGGACGGAGAGCGGCCTCGAGGCGGACCTGGTGCCCGCGCGCGGCTACCCGCTGCGGTTCGTGCCCAAGGTGCCGATGCCGCGGCGTCCGAGCGGCGAGTGGGTCGCGCTGCCGGGCAAGCTCAAGGCGGCGGTCGACGCCGCGGGTGCGGTGATCGACGAGACCCGGGCGGAGGTCGTGGTGGGGTTCGGCGGGTACGTCTCGACGCCCGCGTACATCGCGGCGAACCGCCGCGGCGTGCCCATCGTGATCCACGAGCAGAACGCCCGGCCCGGTCTCGCCAACCGGGCGGGTGCCCGGTGGGCGAGGTACGTCGCGCTCACGTTCGAGGGGACGCCGCTCAAGGGCGGGGTCGTCACGGGCCTGCCGCTGCGGTGGGAGATCGCCGACCTGGTCCGCGACCGCGGGGTCGACGGCCCGACGGTCCGGGCCAACGCGGCGTCGTCGCTGGGCCTGGACCCCGCACGGCCCACCGTGGTCGTCACGGGCGGGTCGCTCGGTGCGCAGAGCCTCAACGAGGCGATGTCGGGCGCGGCGCGCGAGGTCCTCGCGACCGGTGCGCAGGTGCTGCACCTGACGGGCAAGGGCAAGGCGGACGCGGTGCGGGCGGCCGTGGCGGGGCTCCCCGGCTACGACGTGCGCGAGTACCTGTCGGAGATGCACCTCGCCTACGCGGTCGCTGACCTGGTGGTCTGCCGATCGGGGGCGGGGACGGTCAGCGAGCTCGCCGCGCTGGGGATCCCCGCGGTGTACGTCCCCCTGCCCATCGGGAACGGTGAGCAGCGGCTGAACGCGGCCCCGCTGGTACGGGCGGGGGGCGGGATCCTGGTCGACGACGAGGCGTTCACCTCGCAGTGGGTGGCCGCGAACGTGCCGGCGCTCGTGACGGACGCGGACCGGCTGCGCACCATGGCGGCGCTCGCGTCGCGGGCCGGGCTCCCGGACGCGGCGGCCCGGGTCGCGGACCTGGTCGAGAAGGCCGCGGGGGTCGTCCGATGACGGGGCAGGACGGTCTCGCGACGCCGCCGACGCTCGAGGAGCTCGGCACGGTCCACCTCGTGGGGATCGGCGGTGCGGGCATGTCGGTGGTGGCCCGGTTGCTCGCCGCGCGCGGCGTGCGCGTGCAGGGGTCGGACGCCAGGGACAGCGCGGTGGTCGAGGCGCTGCGCGCCGACGGCGTCGCGGTCCACGTGGGGCATGACGCCGGCAACGTCGAGGGCGCGGACACGCTCGTGCTCTCGAGCGCGGTGCGACCCGACAACCCGGAGCTGGTCGCGGCGCGGGCCGCGGGCCTGCGCGTGCTGCACCGCTCGGAGGCGCTCGCCGCGCTCATGGCGCTGGGGCGGTCGGTCGCGGTCGCGGGCGCGCACGGCAAGACCACGACGTCGGCCATGGTCGCGACGACCCTGCGGGCGGCCGGTCTGGACCCGTCGTTCGCGATCGGCGGCTCGGTCATCACGAGCGACGGTGCGATCCCCGGGGGCCACCTGGGTTCCGGCGACGTCGTGGTCGCCGAGGCCGACGAGTCCGACGGTTCGTTCCTCAACTACGCGCCGACGATCGCGGTCGTGCTGAACGTCGAGCCCGACCACCTGGACCACTACGGTTCGCGCGAGGCGTTCGAGCGGGCGTTCGTCGACTTCGCGCGGCGCATCGCGCCGGACGGTTGGCTGGTCGCGTGCCAGGACGACCCGGGGGCGCGCGCCCTCGCGGACGCGCACCGTGCGGCGGGCGGCAGGGTCGTCACGTACGGCACGTCGCCGGGCAGCGACGTGCTCCTGCAGGACGTCCGGCCCGACGGCGTCGCGGGGGTCGCCGCGCGCCTCACCGTGGCCGGTGGTCCGGACGGGCCCACCGGTGCGCCGGAGGGCCTGCCCGGGGCCGGGACGCTCGACCTGCGCCTGCAGGTCCCCGGTGCGCACAACGCGCTCAACGCGGCGGCAGCGGTCGCGACCGCGGTCCTGCTGGGTGTGGGCGTCGAGGAGGCGGTGACGGGTGTCGGTGAGTTCCTGGGGACCGGCCGACGGTTCGAGGCCCGGGGCGAGGCGGGGGGCGTGCGGGTCGTCGACGACTACGCGCACCACCCGACCGAGGTCGCGGCGCTGCTGACCGCGGCGCGCCCCGTGGCCGCCGGGGGGCGCGTGCTGGTCCTGTTCCAGCCGCACCTGTACTCGCGGACGCGATCGTTCGCGCAGGAGTTCGCCGACGCGCTGGCACTCGCGGACGAGGTGGTCGTCACGGGCGTCTACGCGGCCCGCGAGGACCTCGACCCCAGCACGGGGTCGTGGACGATCGTGGACCTGATGCCGGAGGGCGCGGCCAGGGGCGTCGAGGACCGGGTCGTCGCCGCGCGCGAGCTGGCCGCCGTGGCGCGTCCCGGTGACCTGCTGCTGACGGTGGGGGCCGGTGACGTGACCGAGCTCGGCGCGGTGGTCCTCGAGGAGCTCGCCGCGCGCGACGTCCCGAGGCCCACCGGGGAGGCCGAGGACTGATGCGCCCACCGTCGCGCCCTCGACCGGCGGCCCCCCGGCCGTCCGCCCGTCCTGCCGGTCCCGCTCAGCCGGGGCCGGGGCCGGGGCCAGGGCCGGGGGCGTCCGGTCGTCCTGGGGAGCGGTCGGGAGCGACGGACGGCGGCGGGGCTGTGCCGAGAGCCGGTCGCGCCGCGGTCCCGGTCGCTGACGACGAGACCGTGACGCAGCCGCTCGTGCTCCGGGGGAGCGAGCTGGTGCCGGCCGGCGACGCCCGCCCGGCCCAGGGGGCGACGCGCGAGCCGTCGTCGACGGGGCCGCTGCCGCTCGTCCGGCCGCAGGGCGTGGGTCGGGGGGCCCGACCCGTCGACCGGGTGGTCTCGACCGGGATGGCCGATCGGCTCGCGGAGAAGGCCGCGATGCGTCGGCACCGGCTCCGGACCCGGATCCTGGCCTGGTCCGCGGCCGTGGCCGTGGTCGTGGCGGGGGTGTGGGTCGTGATGTTCTCTCCCGTGCTCGGGACGGACCCGGCGAAGGTCTCGATCACGGGGGAGGGGACGGTGATCGACCTCGCGCAGGTCCAGGGGGTCGTCTCGGGGGCCGCGGGGGTGCCCTTGCCCCGGGTGGACACGATCGGCCTGCGCGACGAGATCCTCGGGCTCAACGGTGTGCGTGACGTGCAGATCCTCCGGGCCTGGCCCGACGGCCTGACGGTGACCCTCGAGTCGAGGGAGCCCGTGGCCGCGGTCCCGGACGAGGGGCGTTTCGCGCTGCTCGACCGCGACGGCGTGCGGGTGGCGACGGTCGATGCCGTGCCGGACGGGCTGCCGGAGATCGGCGTGACGCTCGACGAGCAGGGGGCACGGTCCTTGCGGGCGGCCCGCATCGTGCTCAACGTGCTGCCGCCCGAGCTGCGGGCCGAGGTCGCGGAGGTCACGGCCCAGACCCAGGACGCGGTCGAGATGACGTTGCGTGACGGCGCGGTGGTCGAGTGGGGCAACGAGGAGGACGCGGCGCTCAAGGTCAAGGTGCTCCAGGCCCTGCGGGCGCTGCCCGACAACCAGGGCGTGAGGCTCTTCGACGTGTCGGCGCCCACGATGCCGATCACGCAGTGAGGCGCGCGTGCGCGCGGGGCGCGTCCGGGGTCTTCGGAGGCGTCCAGGTCGCGCCCGGCAGGGTGTGACGTGGGCCATGGCACAGGTTTTCGCCGACACGCGCGGGCGGGTCGTTGATACGGCAGGGGCGGGCACCTACCGTCGACACAGCACAACCTGACATAACTATAACCCTCTAGTTGAGGGTGAAGGTTGAGGGCTACAGGATCGAGAGGCATTGACGTGGCAACTCCGCAGAACTACCTAGCAGTGATCAAGGTGGTCGGCATCGGCGGTGGTGGCGTGAACGCCGTCAACCGGATGATCGAGGTCGGTCTCAAGGGCGTCGAGTTCATCGCCATCAACACCGACGCGCAGGCGTTGCTGATGTCCGACGCCGACGTCAAGCTCGACGTCGGGCGCGAGCTCACGCGCGGGCTCGGTGCCGGCGCGGACCCGGAGGTCGGCAAGAAGGCCGCCGAGGACCACGCCGAGGAGATCGAGGACGTCCTGCGGGGCGCCGACATGGTCTTCGTCACGGCGGGCGAGGGCGGTGGCACCGGGACCGGTGGCGCGCCCGTGGTCGCACGCATCGCCCGGTCGTTGGGTGCGCTGACCGTCGGTGTCGTCACGCGCCCCTTCACGTTCGAGGGACGCCGTCGGTCGGTCCAGGCCGACCAGGGGATCGAGGCCCTGCGCAACGAGGTCGACACCCTGATCGTCATCCCGAACGACCGGCTCCTGTCGATGTCCGACCGCAACGTGTCGGCCCTCGACGCGTTCCACTCGGCCGACCAGGTCCTGCTCTCGGGTGTCCAGGGCATCACCGACCTCATCACGACGCCGGGTCTCATCAACCTCGACTTCGCCGACGTGAAGTCCGTCATGCAGGGCGCGGGCAGCGCGCTCATGGGCATCGGCTCCGCACGGGGCGAGGACCGGGCCGTCCAGGCGGCCGAGCTCGCGATCTCCTCGCCGCTGCTCGAGGCCAGCATCGACGGTGCGCACGGTGTGCTGCTCTCGATCCAGGGTGGGTCCGACCTCGGGCTCTTCGAGATCAACGAGGCGGCACGGCTGGTCCACGAGGCCGCGCACACCGAGGCGAACATCATCTTCGGTGCCGTGATCGACGACGCCCTCGGCGACGAGGTCCGCGTGACCGTGATCGCGGCCGGGTTCGACGGCGGCACGCCCCAGGTCCGCAAGGACGCCCGCGCGCTGGGTCAGGTCGCGGGTGCTCCCGCGGTCCCGGCCGCGCCCGCGCCGCCCGCTGCGGTCCCGGCCACGACGGGCAGCCACACGCTCCCGCGTCCGCTCGTCCCGATCGCCTCGGAGCCCGACGACGTGCCGGTCACCTTCGGTGGCGGCGCCGCGACGGTCTCGGCGGGCTACGCGCCCATCCCGACCTTCAGCGTCGTCCCGACCGAGGAGAACCACAACGCCGAGCAGGTCGCGGCGGAGCGGTCGGCCCAGGTCGAGGTCCCGCGTCTCTACGACGAGGAGCCCGTCCGCCGCAAGATCGAGGACCTCGACGTCCCCGACTTCCTCAAGTAGCCCCGTGCTCGATCCTGCACCGCCCGCACCCCCGGTTCTCGAGGTCGACCTCGGTCCGGGGGTGCGTGCTGCGTTCACGGGCGCTGCCGGAGGTTCGTCCCCGGCCCCCTGGTCGGGGCTCAACCTCGGGCTGGGCGTCGGCGACGCACCCGAGCGCGTCCTCGCCCACCGCGAGTCCGTCGGCAGGTGGCTCGGCGCGCCGCTCGTCTTCGCGACGCAGGTGCACGGTGCGGGGGTGCGCGTGCTGTCCGGGGAGGACCGGGTGGCGCGGAGCGAGCGGGCGGTGGGCGCCGACACGTGCGGCGAGTACGACGCGCTCGTGACGGCCGAGCCGGGCCTCGGGCTGGGCGTCCTGGTCGCGGACTGCGTGCCCGTCCTGCTCGCGGACCCCGAGGCGAGGGTCGTCGGTGTCGCGCACGCCGGTCGGCAGGGGCTGGTCGAGGGGGTCGTCGGTGCGGCGCTCGAGGCGCTCCTGGGCTGTGGCGCGCGCGCCGACCGGGTGCGCGCCGTCGTCGGGCCGTCCGCGTGCGGCCGCTGCTACGAGGTGCCCGCCCGGATGCGCGACGAGGTCGACGCGGCGCGTCCCGGCACGGCGTCGACCACGAGCTGGGGCACCCCCGCGCTCGACCTGCCCGCGGGGGTCGTCGCAGAGCTGCGCGCCGGGGGGGTGGAGCAGGTCGTCGTCACGGGGATCTGCACCCTGGAGGACGAGCGCTTCTGCTCGCACCGTCGAGCGAGCGCCCAGGGCCTGGTCACGGGCCGGTTCGCGGGAGTCGTCGCACTCGGGTGACGGGCGGACGGGGCGCGGCGAGCCGTTTCTCACCCCGGTGCTCGTTCTCGCCTCCTGGGCGTG
Source organism: Oerskovia douganii (assembly GCF_015142735.1). GTDB lineage: Bacteria > Actinomycetota > Actinomycetes > Actinomycetales > Cellulomonadaceae > Oerskovia > Oerskovia douganii. Next base: position 309,646 of record NZ_JACSPN010000001.1, read on the forward strand.
TCGCATCCCGCGCGTGTCCGGGGCTGGGTTAGCGTGCAAAGCACGGAACCAGCAGTCGACATGAGGACGGAGAGAGGGCGATGGCCGGAGCACTTCGCAAGACCATGCTTTACCTGGGCCTCGCTGATGATCGAGGCGAGGGCGAGCAGGAAGAGTTCATCGACGAGTACGACGACTTGGGGGCCGACGTGCCGACCGACTACCAGGCTCAGGTGACCCCGTTGCACAGGACGGTCGCCCCACGAGAGGTACCCCAGACCAGCATGTCAGCAGCCGAGCTCCGCCGGATCACGACCGTGCACCCGCGCTCCTACAACGACGCGCGCGTCATCGGGGAGGCCTTCCGCGGCGGCACACCGGTCATCATGAACCTCTCCGACATGGACGACGCGGACGCCAAGCGCCTGGTCGACTTCTCCGCCGGGCTCATCTTCGGCCTGCACGGAGCCATCGAGCGGGTGACCAACAAGGTCTTCCTGCTCTCGCCCGAGCACGTCGAGATCACCGGTGAGGAGCAGGCACCCGAGCCTCCTGTGAACCGGGCCGGCTTCTTCAACCAGAGCTGACCGCGGACTCTGGCACAGTTGACCCTGTGAATTTCGTCTTCGATCTGCTGGCATTCGTCCTCGGTCTCTACCTGATCGTGCTCATCGGCCGCGTGGTCTTCGACTGGGTGCAGGTCTTCGCACGCGACTGGCGCCCGCGGGGCGTGATGCTCGTGCTCGCGGAGACCATCTACACCCTGACCGACCCGCCGCTGCGCGCACTGCGCAAGGTGATCCCGCCTCTGACCCTCGGTCAGGTGCGGATCGACCTCGGCTTCATCGTGCTCTTTCTCGCAGTCTTGTTCGCTGCACAGATCTTCGGCTCGATAAACAGGTAGAAACCCGACAACACGGCGTGCTCGTCGCCGGTGCTCCCCGCTGGGGCCCCGGTCGGAGTCCGCTTCCGCTGACAAACTCCGCTACTTTGGACCGTGGCGATCTCGAGATCGCCCGGTCTGACGGCGCAAACGCATTGAGGTGAGACGATGGCACTGCTGACAGCAGAGGACATCCTGAACAAGAAGTTCTCCGCGACGAAGTTCCGCGAGGGATACGACGTCGAAGAGGTCGATGACTTCCTGGACGAGGTGGTGAGGACGCTCAACTCCGTGCAGGAGGAGAACGACGACCTCAAGACCAAGCTGGCCGCAGCGGAGCGACGTGTCGCCGAGCTCAGCCGGGCCGACGCCTCGGCGCCGTCCAAGCCTGCCGTGGTCGACGTGCCCGCCACCCCGGAGCCCGCTCCCGTCGCGCCGATCTCGGCCGCGGTCACCGGCAAGCTGAACGCCGAGCCGGAGTCCGCCACGGGCATGCTCCAGCTCGCGCAGAAGCTGCACGACGACTACGTGCGCTCGGGCCAGCAGGAGGGCGACCGCCTCATCGCGGAAGCGAAGGAGGAGGGCACCCGGATCGTGCAGGAGGCCGAGGAGACCTCGCACCGCACGCTCTCGCAGCTCGAGCAGGAGCGTTCGCTCCTCGAGCGCAAGATCGACGAGCTCCGTCTCTTCGAGCGGGACTACCGCACGCGTCTCAAGAGCTACCTGCAGAACCTCATGGGGGACCTCGACAACCGGGGGAGCGCGCTTCCCCCTCGCAGCAGCGCCGGCGCCGGTCGCTCGAGCGACCTGAGCACGGGTATCTAGTCCACCTGCCACCTGGCAGACGACCACCAGGCGTGCGGGCCACAGGGTCCGCCGTCCGTCGGTCCGTCGCGACGCACCACTCCGGCCCGTCCGGCGTGGTGCGTTGTGCGTACCGGCGGGCGGCGTCTACTCTCACCGCAACTCGAACCGGAGGGGCGACATGACCAAGCTCAGCACCGCGACGCGCGCGGTCGTACGACAGCAGTTCCCGAACCTAGCTCGCGACGTCAAGTCCTTCCCCGTGCGTGACGGCGAGGAGCCGTGGACGCTCAAGGAGGCGGAGGAGCAGGCAGCGACCCTGCTGGAGGAGCGCGAGCGCCTCGAGCGCGAGCTCACCGAGGCGGACCAGGAGCTCTCCGAGCTGCTGCGCAACTCGGGCGACGGAGCGGGCGACGACCAGGCCGACTCCGGTTCCAGCGCGCTCGAGCGCGAGCAGGAGCTCACGCTCGTCAACAACATGCGTGACCTGCTCGAGCAGACCAAGCACGCGCTCGACCGCATCGCCGCCGGCACCTACGCGACGTGCGAGGCCACGGGTCTCCCGATCGGCAAGGCGCGCCTGCAGGCCTACCCGCGGGCGAACCTCTCGGTCGAGGCGAAGCAGCGCGAGGAGCGCCGCTGACCTGGCGTACCGGCAGCACACGACGGCCGCCGTCCCCACGGGGGCGGCGGCCGTCCGCGTCGGGCGGGACCGAGCGAGATCGTTCCCGCGCGACCGGGCATGGCAGACTTGCGGCCGATGTCCACTACACCTTCGCCACAGCCACCCGTGCCCGCCGACCGCTCGGACGGGGCAGGCACGGGATCCGCGGCCTCCTCGGCCGCGCCGTCCGCCGGCGCGCCCCGTCGCCACCTCCTGGCGTGGGTCGCCGGGCTCACGCTCCTCGTGATCCTGGTCGACCAGGCCTCCAAGTACTGGGCCGAGGCCACCCTCGCCGACCAGGCGCCCGTCCCCGTGCTCGGCACGCTGCTCCAGCTGCGCCTGCTGTACAACGACGGGGCCGCCCTCTCGATCGGGTCCGGGTTCACGTGGCTGCTGACCATCATCGTGGTCGGTGTCGTCGTGGTCATCCTGCGGATCACGCGCAAGATCGGCTCGCGCGGCTGGGCCGTCGCGCTCGGCCTGCTCCTGGGCGGCGCGATCGGCAACCTCATCGACCGGCTCTTCAAGGAGCCGAGCTTCGGTCAGGGACACGTGGTCGACTTCATCGACTACGCGGGCTTCTTCGTGGGCAACGTCGCGGACATCGCGATCGTCGCGGCGGCCGTCATGATCGCGATCCTGTCGATCCTGGGGATCGGCATCGACGGTCAGCGGCACGCGGACACGGACAAGGACGTGGTGGAGGCCGCGCCGTCGGACGCGACGCCTGACGTCGCACCGGGCGACCCAGACCCGAAGGGTCCCGGCACGACCAGCCCGACCGCACCGCCCACCGGGACGGAGTCCTGATGGGCCAGGTCCGTTCTCTGCCCGTGCCCGACGGCCTGGCGGGCGAGCGCGTCGACGCCGCGCTCGCGCGGCTGCTCGGCCTGTCCCGCACGCGGGCCGCGGAGGTCGCGGCCGCCGGTGGCGTGCGCGTCGACGGGCGCGAGGTCGGCAAGTCCGACCGGCTGGTCGCCGGGGCGTGGCTCGAGGTCGAGATCCCCGACGAGCCCGAGGCGTCGACCCCGCAGATCGTCGCCGAGCCCGTACCGGGCATGAAGATCGTGTACGACGACGACGACGTCGTGGTGATCGACAAGCCCGTCGGAGTCGCGGCGCACCCCTCGCCGGGCTGGACGGGACCGACGGTCGTCGGCGCCCTGATCGCGGCGGGGTACCGCATCTCCACGTCCGGGGCGGCCGAGCGCCAGGGCATCGTGCACAGGCTCGACGTCGGGACCTCGGGACTCATGGTCGTCGCCAAGAGCGAGCTCGCGTACTCGGTGCTCAAGCGCGCCTTCAAGGAGCGCACGGTCGAGAAGGTCTACCACGCGCTCGTCCAGGGGCACCCCGAGCCGACGACGGGCACGATCGACGCGCCCATCGGGCGTCACCCCTCGGCCGACTACAAGTTCGCGGTGACGGCGGAGGGCAAGCCGTCGGTGACCCACTACGAGGTCCTCGAGATGCTCCCCGCGGCCTCGCTCGTCGAGGTCCACCTCGAGACCGGGCGCACGCACCAGATCCGGGTGCACTTCTCGGCACTTCGCCACCCGTGCGTGGGCGACCTCACGTACGGGGCGGATCCCGTGCTGGCCAAGAAGGTGGGGCTGACTCGCCAGTGGCTGCACGCGGTGCAGCTCGGGTTCGAGCACCCGGCGACGGGGCAGTGGACGCAGGTCACGAGCGAGTACCCCGAGGACCTGGCGCGCGCGCTCGAGGTCGTGCGCGGGGCGTACTCCTGAGGACCGGTCGGCCGGTCGAGGACCTGCGGGACGGCGGCGGGCGCGCCGCCCGTGCCGCCCGACGGAAGGAACGCACGTGCTGACGACCGAGCGGGTCACCACGCCCGAGCAGCTCACGGAGGCGCACGCGCTGCGCCTCGAGGTCTTCGTGGACGAGCAGCAGGTGCCGCTCGCCGAGGAGATCGACGACGCCGACTTCGCGCCCAGCACCACGCACGTCCTGGTGCGGGACGACGCGGGACGCGCCGTGGGCACGGGACGGCTGCTGACCGACCCGGCCCACCCGGGCGAGGTGCACGTCGGACGCGTCGCGGTGGCCCGCGACGCGCGGGGGAGCGGCGCGGGAGCCGCCGTGATGCGTGCGCTCGAGGAGATCGCGGTCGCCGAGCACGCCGCGGCGGGCACGGTCCGGATCGAGCTCAGCGCGCAGACCCAGGCCACGGGCTTCTACGAGCGCCTGGGCTACGAGGTGTACGGGCCCGTGTACCCGGACGCGGGCATCGACCACCGGGACGCCGCCAGGACGCTCACCACGGACGACTGAGCGGGGCGCAGCCACCCCCTGGTGACGCGCGGGCGAGGTCCGCGTCGAGGGGGAGCGGCGCCGTCGGTCCGCGTGAGACGAGTCCCACGCCGGTACCGGGAGCCGACACGCCGGGAGGGTCGGTGGCTCGATCTAGACTCGACGCATGCCGTCTGCCGTCGCCCCCGGAAGCACCCAGAAGTCCGACGACTTCGTCCACCTGCACGTCCACACCGAGTACTCGATGCTGGACGGTGCCGCGCGGCTCGGAGACCTCTTCGAGGAGACCGCGCGCCTGGGGCAGAAGGCCATCGCGACCACGGACCACGGCTACATCTTCGGGGCCTTCGACTTCTGGTCCAAGGCGACCCAGGCCGGCATCAAGCCCATCATCGGCGTCGAGGCGTACGTCACGCCCGGCACCAGCCGGTTCGACCAGACGCGCGTGCGGTTCGGCGAGAAGGGCCAGGAGTCCGACGACGTCTCGGCCCGCGGTGCGTACACGCACCTGACGATGTGGGCCCGCAACAACGAGGGCCTGCACAACCTCTTCCGGGCCAGCTCGCTCGCGTCGCTCGACGGTCAGATGGGCAAGTGGCCGCGCATGGACCGCGACCTGCTCGAGCGCTACGGCAAGGGCATGATCGCGTCCTCGGGCTGCCCGTCGGGCGAGATCCAGACCAAGCTGCGGCTCGGCCAGTGGGACGCGGCCGTGCAGGCCGCCGGCGAGCTCCAGGACGTGTTCGGCAAGGAGAACTTCTACGTCGAGCTCATGGACCACGGTCTCGACATCGAACGCCGGGTCATCAAGGACCTGCTGCGGCTCTCGGAGACGATCGGCGCCCCCCTGGTCGCGACCAACGACCTGCACTACGTGAAGAAGGAGGACAGCCACTCCCAGGAGGCGCTGCTGTGCATCAACTCCGGCTCCACGCTCGCGGACCCCGACCGCTTCAAGTTCGACGGCGACGGCTACTACGTGAAGTCCGCCGCCGAGATGCGGCACATCTGGAAAGAGCTGCCCGAGGCCTGCGACAACACGCTGCTCATCGCCGAGCGGTGCGAGGTCAGCTTCGACACGTCCGCCAACTACATGCCCAACTACCCCTGCCCCCCGGGCGAGGACGAGACCTCCTGGTTCATCAAGGAGGTCGAGAAGGGCCTGCACTACCGCTACCCCGACGGCATCACGGACGCCGTGCGCAAGCAGGCCGAGTACGAGACCCAGGTCATCGTCCAGATGGGCTTCCCGGGGTACTTCCTCGTGGTCGCCGACTTCATCAACTGGGCCAAGGACAACGGCATCCGCGTGGGCCCGGGCCGTGGTTCCGGAGCGGGCTCCATGGCGGCCTACGCCATGCGCATCACGGACCTCGACCCGCTGCAGCACGGCCTGATCTTCGAGCGCTTCCTCAACCCGGACCGCGTGTCCATGCCCGACTTCGACGTCGACTTCGACGAGCGTCGTCGCGGTGAGGTCATCCGGTACGTCACCGAGAAGTACGGCGAGGACCGTGTCGCCCAGATCGTGACGTACGGCACCATCAAGGCCAAGCAGGCGCTCAAGGACTCCTCGCGTCTCCTGGGCTTCCCGTTCGCGATGGGCGAGAAGCTCACCAAGGCCATGCCGCCCGCGATCATGGGCAAGGACATCTCCCTCACGGGCATCTTCAACCCCGACGACAAGCGGTACAACGAGGCCGACGAGTTCCGGCAGATCCACGCCGCGGACCCCGACGCGCAGCGCGTCGTCGAGCTCGCCAAGGGCATCGAGGGCCTGAAGCGCCAGTGGGGCGTGCACGCGGCCGGCGTCATCATGTCGAGCGAGCCGCTCATCGACATCATCCCGATCATGCGCCGCCTCCAGGACGGCGCGGTCATCACGCAGTTCGACTACCCCACCTGCGAGGGCCTCGGCCTGATCAAGATGGACTTCCTGGGCCTGCGCAACCTCACGATCCTCGACGACGCTCTCGAGAACATCGTGATGAACGGCAAGGACCCCGTCGTCCTCGAGACGCTGACGCTCGACGACCCCAAGACGTACGAGCTCCTGGGCCGCGGCGACACCCTGGGCGTGTTCCAGCTCGACGGCGGCGGCATGCGGACCCTGCTCAAGCTCATGCGCCCCGACAACTTCGAGGACATCTCGGCCGTGGGCGCGCTGTACCGCCCCGGCCCCATGGGCGCCAACTCGCACACCAACTACGCGCTGCGCAAGAACGGGATGCAGGAGGTCACTCCCATCCACCCCGAGCTCGAGGAGCCGCTCGCGGAGATCCTCGGCACGACCTACGGCCTGATCGTGTACCAGGAGCAGGTCATGGCCATCGCGCAGAAGGTCGCCGGGTACTCCCTCGGCCAGGCCGACATCCTGCGCCGCGCGATGGGCAAGAAGAAGAAGTCCGAGCTGGACAAGCAGTTCGAGGGCTTCTCGAACGGCATGAAGGAGCGCGGCTTCTCCATGGCCGCGGTCAAGACGCTGTGGGACATCCTGCTGCCGTTCTCCGACTACGCGTTCAACAAGGCGCACTCCGCGGCGTACGGGGTGGTCTCCTACTGGACCGCGTACCTCAAGGCCAACTACCCGACCGAGTACATGGCCGCGCTGCTCACGAGCGTGCGCGACGACAAGGACAAGTCGGCGCTCTACCTCAACGAGTGCCGTCGCATGGGCATCACGGTGCTCCCGCCGGACGTCAACTCGTCGTCGGCGAACTTCACGGCCGTCGGCAAGGACATCCGCTTCGGCCTGACCGCGGTGCGCAACGTGGGCGCCAACGTCGTGGACGCGATCGTCGCGACGCGCGAGGAGAAGGGGACGTTCGCGTCCTTCACCGACTTCCTCGACAAGGTGCCAGCGGTGGTCTGCAACAAGCGCACCATCGAGTCGCTCATCAAGGCAGGGGCGTTCGACTCGCTCGACCACGCGCGACGCGCGCTGCTCGTGGTCCACGAGCAGGCCGTCGACTCGGTCATCAGCGTCAAGCGCGAGGAGGCCAAGGGCCAGTTCGACCTCTTCGCGGACCTGGGGGGCGAGGACCCCGCGATGTCCTTCAGCGTCGACGTGCCGGACATCCCGGACTGGGACAAGAAGCAGCGCCTCGCGTTCGAGCGCGAGATGCTGGGCCTGTACGTGTCCGACCACCCGCTGTCGGGGCTCGAGCACGTCCTGACGCGCGCGGCCGACACCTCGATCGCGGCGCTCATGGCCGACGAGGCCCGCCCGGACGGGTCGACCGTCGTGATCGCCGGGCTCATCACCTCGCTCCAGCGCAAGATGAGCAAGAACGGCAACCCGTGGGCGGCGGTCACGATCGAGGACCTCGAGGGTGGTGTCGAGGTCATGTTCTTCGGCGAGACCTACCTGGCGTACTCGACGATCCTCGCCGAGGACCAGGTCGTGGTGCTCCGCGGGCGCGTGCGGCGCCGTGACGAGACCATGCAGCTCCAGGCCATGGAGGTCTCGCTCCCCGACATCTCGGCGGTCGCCGACACACCCGTGCTCGTGAGCCTGCCCGAGTCGCGCTGCACCCAGCCCGTGGTCGAGAAGCTGCGCGAGATCCTCTCGACGCACCCGGGCGTGACCGAGGTCCACCTCAAGCTCACGAGCCCCGGCCGGACCAAGGTCATGCGGCTCGAGGACACGTTGCGGGTGACGAAGAGCCCCGCGCTGTACGGGGACCTCAAGGCGCTGCTCGGTCCGTCCTGCCTCACGGTCTGACCGGACGCCCGGCACAGGACGGCCCGGTCCTCGTGGGCCGGTCCGTCCTGGGCCGAGCCTCGTCGGCACGGGGCCGACGTAGACTCGCCGACGTGATCCACCTGACCCCTGAGCAGCGCGTGTTCGTGACCGAGCGCCACCTGGCGACCCTGACGACCCTCCGCGAGGACGGCAGCCCGCACGTCGTCCCGGTGGGCTTCACGTGGGACCCCGAGGCCGGGGTCGTGCGCATCACCACGAACGACACGTCGGTCAAGGCGCTCAACGCCGGGCGCCTCACGCCCGCCGGTGAGCACCCGCGCGCGGCGGTCTGCCAGGTCGAGGGCGGGCGGTGGATCACGCTCGAGGGCACCGTCTCGGTCTCCCGCGACCCCGACGAGGTCGCCGAGGCCGTGCGCCGCTACACCAAGCGCTACAAGGAGCCGCGTGTCAACCCGCGCCGCGTGGTCCTGCGGATCGTCGCCGACAAGGTCATGAGCTCGAGCTACATGGCGTTCTGACGCGCCGGTCGCACGGGCGCGTCGCGCGGGTGCGCGGACCCGCCCGTGCACGGGGCCTCAGCCGACGACCGCACCGATCTGCCCGGTCGGGACGTCGACCGTCACGACGTCGCCCTTGTGGAGCTGGCGGCCGCGACGGGTGTCGACCTCGCCGTTGACCTTGACCTCTCCCTCGGAGATGAGGTCGCGGGCGTGCGCGCCGGACTCGACGAGGCTCGCGAGCTTGAGGAACTGGCCGAGGCGGATGACGTCGTCGGTGATCTCCACCGTGGGTGTCGTGGTCATGAGGCCATTCTCTCGCGTCCGGCACGTGCCGGAGAACCGACCACCTGCTGAATCGCGTGGAGTCCTGCACGGGGTGCGGCCTACGATGGGGCGGTGATCAATCGCATCGACCTGCGTGGTCGTTCCCTGTCTCCCCGTGAGCTCACGGAGATCCTGCCGCGTCCGGAGATCGGCGTCGAGGACGCCGCGGAGAAGGTCGCCCCGATCCTGCACGACGTCCGTCTGCACGGCGCCTCGGCGCTGCGGGACCTCTCCGAGCGGTTCGACGGCGTCCGTCCGGTCCACCTGCGGGTCCCGGCCGAGCACCTCACCGCCGCGCTCGAGTCGCTCGACCCGCTCGTGCGCGAGGGGCTCGAGGAGGCGATCCGCCGGGTGCGGACCGTGCACGCGGCCCAGCGCCCGCAGCCGTTCGCGGTCGACCTGGGCCCCGGGGCACAGGTCCGACAGCGCTGGATCCCGGTCCGCCGCGTGGGGCTGTACGTGCCCGGCGGGATCGCGGTCTACCCGTCCTCGGTCATCATGAGCGTCGTCGCGGCGCAGGAGGCCGGGGTGCGCGAGCTCGCGGTGGCCTCGCCGCCGCAGCGCGAGAACGACGGCCTGCCGCACCCCACGATCCTCGCGGCGTGCGCGCTGCTGGGCGTCGAGGAGGTCTACGCGGTCGGGGGCGCCCAGGCGATCGCCATGTTCGCGTACGGGGCCGCGGGCAGCGAGCCGCAGGACGGCGACTACCTGTGCGAGCCCGTGGACGTCATCACGGGGCCGGGGAACATCTACGTCGCCGCGGCCAAGCGGCTCGTGCGGGGCGTCGTCGGGATCGACTCCGAGGCCGGCCCCACGGAGATCGCGATCCTCGCGGACGGCGACGCCGACCCCACGCACGTCGCGCTCGACCTCATCAGCCAGGGCGAGCACACGCCGGACGCCGCGGCGGTCCTCGTGACGCCGTCGGTCGAGCTCGCGGCCAGGGTCGACGCCCGACTGGTCGACCTGGTGCCGGAGACCAAGCACGCGGCCCGCGTGGCCCAGGCGCTGTCCGGGCCGCAGTCCGCGATCATCGTGGTCGACGACCTGGAGCAGGGGCTCGACGTCGTGGACGCCTACGGCGCCGAGCACCTCGAGATCCAGACCGCCGACGCCGCCGCGCTCGCCGAGCGGGTCCAGAGCGCGGGTGCGATCTTCGTCGGTCCGTACTCGCCCGTCCCGCTGGGCGACTACATGGCAGGGTCCAACCACGTCCTGCCGACCGGCGGCTGCGCCCACTACTCGAGCGGCCTGGGGGTGCACAGCTTCCTGCGGGCGGTCCAGGTCGTCGAGTACACGGCCGACGCCCTCGAGGAGCTGGCGGACCGGATCGTGGCCGTCGCCAACGACGAGGACCTGCCCGCGCACGGCGAGGCGATCAGGGCACGCTTCCAGTAGCAGGCTGGCGGCGCTGACTGCACGAGCGGGGCGGGACCAGGGATCAGTCCCCGGTCCCGCCCCGCTCTCGTGCGTCGTGGACCGGGGTCAGCGAACCCCGAGCACGAACGGGTGGACCACGGCCGCACCTGCCTGGCGCAGCAGTCGTGCGGCGACCGTCAGGGTCCAACCTGAGTCGGTGTAGTCGTCGACCAGGAGGATCCGTCGTCCCGCGAGCCCTGCCTGGGCGGGGCCGGACAGCTCGAGCTGCAGGCGTTCGACGACCCCGGCCAGGCGCATGGCGGAGTTCACGTCGTGACGGCCGGGCTGCTCCCGACCGGGCACGGGGCCGACCGACCCGACGAAGGGGCGGTCGAGGTAGCGGGCGAGCCCACCGGCCAGGTGCTGGACCAGGTGGGGACGTGTCGCGGACCGGACCGACACCACGCCGTCGAGCAGCAGCCGTCGCTCGGGTGCCGCCTCGGTGCCCTCGTCCACCGCGGGGGCGGCCCCGTCGGCCACGCCGTCGGCGGGAGCCGTCGCGTACAGCGCGTCCCACTCGTCGAGCACGCGCGCGGCCGCGCGGCGCAGGGCGACGGGTGTCTCGCCGTCGGGCACGCCGGGCGCGAAGAGCTCGCGGAGCGGACCTGACCAGCCGAGCCCGTCGAGGCGGGCGACGGCGCGTCCCGGGGACGCGAGCTCCTCGGGGGACAGGCGCCCCTTGAGGTCGAGGCCCATGCGGTCGAGGCCCGTGGGCCACTGGCGCCGGGCGACGACCTCGACGCCCGGGCGGTCCATGTCCGCGCGGGCTGCGGACACGGCCTCGGCGTCCGGGGCCGCGGGCAGGTCCACGCCGCCGCACCGGTCGCAGCGCCCGCACCTCCAGCCGGGCTCGAGCTCGGGGTCGTCGAGCGTCGCACGCAGGAACGCCATGCGGCAGCCTGTCGTCGCTTCGTAGTCGAGCATGGCCTTCTGCTCGGCGAGCCGGGTCTGCTCGACGCGCGCGTAGCGGTCGGCGTCGTACTCCCAGGGCTTGCCGGTCGAGATCCAGCCTCCCTTGACGCGGCGCACCGCGCCGTCGACGTCGAGGACCTTGAGCATGGTCTCCAGGCGCGAGCGCTTGAGGTCGACCTGCGTCTCGAGGGCGGCGACCGACTGCGTGCCGCCCCCGGCCTCGAGGGCCGCGAGCGTCTCGCGGACCTGGCGCTCGGCGGGGAACGCGAGCGAACCGAAGTACTCCCAGATGCGGCGGTCCTCCTCGCCCGGCAGCAGGACCACGACCGCGCTGTCGACGCCACGACCCGCACGCCCGACCTGCTGGTAGTACGCGATGGGCGAGGACGGCGCGCCCAGGTGCACGACGAACGCGAGGTCCGGCTTGTCGAAGCCCATGCCCAGCGCCGAGGTCGCGACGAGGGCCTTGACGCGGTTCTCCTTGAGGTCCGCCTCGAGCTGCTCGCGCTCGGTCGTGTCGGTCTGGCCCGTGTAGGCGGCCACCGCGAGGCCCGTCGCGCGGAGCTGGCTCGCGACCTGCTCGGCGGCCGAGACCGTGAGGCAGTAGACGATCCCCGAGCCGTCGACGTCCTGGAGGGTCTCGGCGAGCCACGCGATGCGGCTCGGCTGGTCCGGCAGGTTCAGGACGGCCAGGTGGAGCGACTCGCGGTCGAGACCGCCGCGCAGCACCAGCACGTCCTCGCGCGGGCCGCCCGGGATCCCCGCGGCCGCCGCGCCGCCTGCCGCGGCGGCGCCTGCCGCGGCGGCGACCGCCGCGCCCGTGACCCCGAGCTGCTCCGCGACGTCCGCGGTCACGCGCTCGTTCGCGGTCGCGGTCGTGGCGAGCACGGGGATGCCCGGGGGCAGGTCCGCGAGCAGGGTGCGGATGCGGCGGTAGTCGGGCCGGAAGTCGTGTCCCCAGTCGGAGATGCAGTGCGCCTCGTCGATCACGACGAGGCCTGCGTCGGCCGCGAGGCGGGGCAGGACCTCGTCGCGGAAACCGGGGTTGTTGAGCCGTTCGGGCGAGCACAGCAGCACGTCGACCTCGCCGGCGGCGATCGCTGCGTGCACCTCGTCCCACTCGGTCATGTTCGAGGAGTTGATCGTCACGGCGCGGATCCCGGCGCGGGCGGCGGCGGAGATCTGGTCGCGCATCAGGGCCAGGAGCGGCGAGACGATGACCGTGGGGCCCGCGCCCCGCGAGCGGAGCAGCGAGGTCGCGACGAAGTACACGGCCGACTTGCCCCACCCCGTGCGCTGGACCACGAGTGCCCTGCGCCGGAACGCGACCAGGGCCTCGATCGCGAGCCACTGGTCGTCGCGCAGCGCGGCGTCCTCGCGTCCGACGAGCCTGCGCAGCGCGGTCTCGGCCTCCTCGCGCAGGTCCTTGCCCTCGAGCAGACCGCGCAGCATGGCGACCTTGGCGAGGCGGGCGGCGTCGGCGGCCGCGGCGGCGTCTGGCGCGGCGTCCACCGGGGGAGCGGTGCCCGTCGCCGCCGGGGACGGCGCGGTGGGGGCCGGTGCACGCCCTGCCACGGCCCGGGTGCGGGGGCCCGCGTCGTCGGGGACCGGGGGCTCGTCGTACAGGTCGGCGGGGGGCTCCGACGCGAAGTCGGGCGGGAGGTCGGCGTACGGGTCGCGCTGGTCACGAGGGAACGAGGTCACCCAGCGATCGTAGGCGCTGGGTGGGACAGCGCGTGGTCGTGCACAGGCCCGGCCCGGTGCGTCCGACGGGAGTCCGTCGCTCGCACCGGGCCTCGGGGTCTGCCACGGGCCGCTCGGGGGCTGGTCAGGAGTGCATGTCCATGACGACGCGCCCGTCGATCTTGCCCTGCTCCATCTCGCTGAAGATGTCGTTGATGTCGCTCAGCGGCCGCACGGTGTAGGTCGGGGTGACCTTGCCGCGCGCGAAGAAGTCCAGGGCCTCGGCCATGTCCTTGCGGGTCCCGACGATCGAGCCGCGGACCGTGAGGCCGAACAGGACGGTCGTGAAGATGTCGAGCGGGAACTTCTCGGGGGGCAGGCCCACGAGCGAGACCGTTCCGCCGCGGCGCAGCGCGCCGACGGCCTGGGGGAACGCGTGGGCGTTGACCGCGGTCACGAGGGCGCCGTGCACGCCGCCCCCGGTCTTCTCCTGGATCTCCGCCGCGGCGTCGGCCGAGGTGGCGGCGTTGACCGTGACCTCGGCACCGTGCTTGCGGGCCAGGGCGAGCTTCTCGTCGTCGACGTCCACGGCCGCGACGCGACGGCCCATCGCGACGGCGTACTGGACGGCGATGTGCCCCAGGCCGCCGATGCCGGAGATCAGGACCCACTCGCCGGGCTTGGTGTCGGTCATCTTGAGGCCCTTGTAGACCGTGACGCCCGCGCACAGGATGGGGCCGACGGCCGAGTCCTCGACGCCGTCCGGGATGATCGGTGCGTAGCGGGAGTCGACGAGCATGTACTGGCCGAACGAGCCGTCGACCGAGTAGCCGCCGTTCTTCTGGTGCGGGCAGAGGGTCTCCCAGCCCGTCTCGCAGTACTCGCACTCGCCGCACGCGCTCCACAGCCAGGCGTTGCCGACCTTGTCGCCGACCTTGACGCGCGTGACCTGGTCGCCGACGGCGACGACGGTCCCGACGCCCTCGTGGCCCGGGACGAACGGCGGGGAGGGCTTGACGGGCCAGTCGCCGTGGGCGGCGTGCAGGTCGGTGTGGCACACGCCCGTGTAGTCGACCTTGACCAGCGCCTCGAGCGGTCCGGGGGTGGGGACCTCGACGTCGTCGATCGTGAGCGGCTGGGCGAACGTGTGGACGACGGCTGCCTTCATGGTGCTCATGACTCTCCTCCAGGAGCGGACACCGGGGTGGGTCGCCCCGTGGTCGACGGGCCGACGGGACGCGCGGCGCGTCCGAGGATGTCCGGCTCTTCGACCGTAGCCGAGACCGCGTCGGAGGGCTCGGTGGGGACGGGGCGGAAAGGGAGAAGGCTTTGTGAAAACTATCACAAGCGTTCCGGGTGCAGGTCAGGCGCCCTTTCGCGAGCGCCCGGACGACCTGCGCCGCTCGACCACGAGCGCGAGCAGCGCCCCGACGAGCGCGACCCACTCGCTCACCGCAGCCGTGACCTGCTGGACCCCGCCGAGCGTCTCCTCGACCGCGAAGAAGCCGACCGTGGTCGAGAGGTAGAAGGCCCCCAGCGTCGCGACGGAGAACCCGACCGCCCCCAGCAGCGGCAGCCAGTGGCGCCACACCAGCACGAGCAGCCCGAGCGCGAAGCCCGCGACCGCGTTGAGCAGGAACAGGGGCCCCACGACCTCGATGTCCCGGTAGCCCTGGACGTACAGGAACAGGTGCACGTCGGCCGAGAGCAGGAGCCCCGCGGCGGTCACGCCGCGCAGCAGCCACGCCCCGCGCGGCAGCGGGGGCGGGGTGGGAGGGGTGCCCGACGCCGGAGAGCGGCCGGGCGTCGACCCGGCGGTGGGAGGAGGTCCGGACGCGTCCATGGGGGGCTCCGAGCGGTCGGGCGCGGGAGGCGAAGGGTCCCGGAGGTCGCGCACGGCGGGCGCCGGACCGAGCCCTCGCGCTCGCGCGTCGCGTCGGTCCCGGTGCTTCAATTGAAGGACCGATCGACCCCGGACGCACGGCGAAGGGTGACCATGGAGACCTCGACCACGCGGGCCACCCCTCGCCCGCACGCGGAGCCCGGCCCGGCGTCGCCCCCCGAACCCGCGACCGAGCAGCTCGCCCGCCGCGCGGCCCAGCCTCTCTCACGCCGCTCGCTCCTCGTGTCCGCCGGTGCCGGAGCGGGGGCCCTGGTGGTCGCCGCGTGCTCGGGCGGCGGCGGGGGCGCGGGGACCTCGGGCGGGACCGGAGGGTCGAGCGCGACGAGCGCGGCGCCGTCGGGCACGGTCGTCACGCCCACGGGCGACGTGCCCGTCGGGGGAGCGGTCTCGGTCCAGGTGGACGGCGCGCCCTACCTCGTGACCCAGCCCGAGGAGGGGACCTTCGAGGCGTTCAGCGCGATCTGCACGCACCAGGGGTGCACGGTCGCCCCCGGGGACGGCGAGCTCGACTGCCCGTGCCACGGGTCCCGCTTCGACCTGTCGACCGGGGACGTGCTCGCCGGGCCGGCGCCCACTCCGCTGCCGCGCCTGGCCGTCACGGTCAGCGGCAGCGACGTCGTCACCGCCTGAACCGCGCAACCGGGAGCATGACCGGACCGACCGGACCGACCGGACCGACCAGCCTGCCCGGCCCGGGCGCACCGCCCGCCTGCCGGACGTTCACCCCTCGTCCACGCACGGTTCGTAGACTGTCCTGGTGACCACTCCACTCCTCGAGTCCCCGGACGGCGCACCCCAGGCGGGTGCCTCCTTCTCGCAGCCCCGCGCGCACGCCGCGCCGGAGGTGCACCTGCCGGTGCGGGCCGAGCACGCGGGGATCGAGCCGTACGGGGCGCCGCAGCTCGACGTGCCCGTGCTGCTCAACGTCAACGAGAACCCCTACGCGCCCTCTCCCGAGGTCGTCGCGACCATCGCCGCGGACGTCGCGGCCGCGGCCGCGACCCTCAACCGCTACCCGGACCGCGACTTCCCGGGGTTGCGCCAGGACCTGGCCGACTACCTCGCGGGCGAGTCGGGCGTGCGCGTGGCCCCCGAGCAGGTCTGGGCCGCGAACGGCTCCAACGAGGTCATGCTGCACCTGCTCCAGGCGTTCGGCGGACCGGGGCGCACGGCCCTGTCCTTCGCTCCCACCTACTCGATGTACCCCGAGTACGCGCGAGACACCTCGACCGCCTGGGTCACCGGCCGGCGCGAGACGGACTTCACGCTCGACCCGGACGCGGCCCGCGCGGCGATCGCCGAGCACGCCCCGTCCGTGATCCTCCTGGCCAGCCCGAACAACCCGACCGGCACGGCCCTGACGCGCGACGTCGTCGAGGCCGTGTGCGAGGCCGCGCTCGCGGTCACGCCCCGCGGCGCCGAGCCCGGCACGTCGGCCGTCGTCGTGGTCGACGAGGCGTACGGCGAGTTCCGCCGCGCGGGCGTCCCCTCGGCGCTCGAGCTGCTCGAGCGCTACCCGAACCTCGCGGTCTCGCGCACCATGTCCAAGGCGTTCGCGCTGGCCGGGGCGCGCGTGGGCTACCTCGCCGCGTCGACCACGCTCGTCGACGCGCTGCGGGTGGTCCGGCTGCCGTACCACCTGTCCGCCGCGACCCAGGCCGTCGCGCGCGCGGCCCTCAAGCACTCGGCGTCCCTCCTGGCCCAGGTCGACGCCCTGCGCGCCGAGCGCGACGCCACGGTCGCGTGGCTGCGGGCCCAGCGTCCGGCGGCCCTGGGGGGCGAGCCCCTGCAGGTCGCGGACTCCGACGCGAACTTCGTCCTGTTCGGCACCTTCCCGGACCGGCACGCGGTCTGGCAGGGCCTGTTGGATCGGGGCGTCCTCATCCGGGAGACTGGTCCCGACGGATGGCTGCGGGTGTCGATCGGCACCCCGCAGGAGATGACGGCGTTCAAGGACGCCCTGGTGGAGGTGGCAGGACTGTGAAGCGCACCGCGCGCATCGAGCGCGCGACGTCGGAGTCGAGCGTGCTCGTCGAGCTGGACCTCGACGGGACCGGGAAGACGGACATCTCGACGACCGTCCCGTTCTACGACCACATGCTGACGGCCCTCGGCAAGCACTCGCTCATCGACCTCACGGTCCGGGCCACGGGCGACACGCACATCGACGCGCACCACACGGTCGAGGACGTCGCGATCACCATCGGCGAGGCGCTCAGGATCGCGCTGGGCGACAAGGCGGGGATCTCGCGCTTCGGCGACGCCATGGTCCCGCTCGACGAGGCGCTCGCGCTCGCGGTCGTGGACGTGTCGGGCCGCCCGTACCTGGTGCACGAGGGTGAGCCCGCAGGGCAGGAGTACCACCTGATCGGTGGGCACTTCACGGGGTCGCTCACGCGCCACGTGCTCGAGTCGATCGCGCACCACGCGGCGATCTGCATCCACGTGCGCGTGCTCTCGGGCCGCGACCCGCACCACATCGTGGAGGCGCAGTTCAAGGCCCTCGCGCGCGCCCTGCGCTTCGCGGTGGCCCCCGACGCCCGGGTCGACGGCATCCCCTCGACCAAGGGCGCCCTGTGAGCCCCGAGCCCACGCTCCCTGCACAGCCCGACGGGACCGAGGGCGGCCACGAGCCGGCCACGGCCCCCGAACCCCGCGACCACGACCCGCGGACGACCGAGACGGACGACATGACCACCCCGCAGAACCCGAACGAGCCCGAGCTGGACCTGGAGATCCCGGACGACATCTCGAGCCTCCTCACCCCTTCCTCCGACCCCGAGGTCGCGGTCCTCGTGACCCAGATCGCGGGCGCCGAGCCCCTCGCCGCGGCGTGCTCGATCGCGCAGGTCGAGGTCGACGCCGTGCCCACCGGCATCGGTGCGCTCGCCGTCCTGCGGGACCGGTCGGGCGACGCCCCCCAGCGTGCCGCGGCCGCGATCTCGACCCTCGTCAAGGGCGTCCCCCTCATCCTCCTCACGCGTCGCGGCGAGCAGATCACCGCGGTCCGCTGGGAGGGCGGGGTCGAGGGCGACGTGCTCGCCCCCGGCCTCGTGCTGGGCGGTGCCCCCGAGGAGCTCGAGGACCTCGTGACGGGGCAGACGACCGTCGCGGACCTCGCGGGCGTCGTGCCCAGCTCGGGGATCTCGCGCTGGAAGGCCATGCGACTGCTCACGGCCTCGGCTCGCAAGGCGCGCAAGAAGTGAGCGAGGGGCCCTCGGTCGTCGTCCTCGACTACGGTTTCGGCAACGTCCGCTCGGCGGTCCGCGCCCTCGAGCGCGTGGGTGCCCGGGTCGAGCTCACCGCGGACCGTGCGCGCGCGTCGGAGGCCGACGGCCTGGTCGTCCCCGGCGTCGGGGCGTTCGCCGCGGTCATGGCCGGCCTCAAGGCCGTGCGCGGCGACCAGATCGTCGAGCGCCGCCTCGCGGGCGGGCGCCCGGTGCTGGGGATCTGCGTCGGCATGCAGGTCATGTTCGACGAGGGGGACGAGCACGGCACCCTCACGGAGGGGCTCGGTGAGTGGCCCGGGATCGTCGACCGCCTCGAGGCGCCCGTGGTCCCGCACATGGGCTGGGACACGGTCGACGTGCCCGACGGCTCGGTGCTGTTCGACGGGATCGCCGACGAACGCTTCTACTTCGTGCACTCCTACGCGGCCCGCCGCTTCCCGCTCGGGGTCGACGAGCCGGTCGGCCCGGCGTTCCGCGCCCCGCTCGTGACGTGGTCCGAGCACGGCGGCCGGTTCGTCGCAGCCGTCGAGAACGGCCCGCTCTCCGCGACGCAGTTCCACCCGGAGAAGTCCGGCGACGCCGGTGCCCGCCTCCTGGAGAACTGGGTCCGCTCGCTCTGAACCCGTGGGCAGGGCTCCGTCCCCGCCCGCCGCACCACCGTGTCAACCACCGTGTCACGGGCGCCCGCACCGCGCGGACCCCGCCCCCAGCCTCGTGAATCCCTCGGAAGGACCTCCTCATGACCGATCGTCTCGTCCTGCTGCCCGCCGTCGACGTCGCCGACGGGCAGGCGGTGCGCCTCGTCCAGGGGGAGGCCGGCTCGGAGACCTCGTACGGCGACCCGCTGTCGGCGGCCCTCGACTGGCAGGCCGGGGGCGCCGAGTGGGTGCACCTGGTGGACCTCGACGCGGCCTTCGGTCGCGGCTCGAACGCCGAGCTCCTGGCCGACGTCGTCGCGCGCCTCGACGTCCAGGTCGAGCTCTCGGGCGGCATCCGGGACGACGAGTCCCTGGCCCGTGCGCTCGCGACAGGGTGCTCGCGCGTCAACCTCGGCACCGCGGCCCTCGAGAACCCCGAGTGGACGGCCAAGGTCATCGCCGAGCACGGCGACGCGATCGCCGTCGGGCTCGACGTGCGCGGCACGACCCTCGCGGCGCGCGGCTGGACGCAGGAGGGAGGGGACCTGTGGGAGGTCCTCGAGCGTCTCGACGCGGCCGGCTGCTCGCGCTACGTCGTGACCGACGTGACCAAGGACGGGACGCTGCGCGGCCCCAACATCGACCTGCTCCGTGAGGTCGCGGCCCGTACCGACGCACCGGTCGTCGCGTCGGGCGGCATCTCGAGCCTCGCGGACCTCGAGGCGCTGCGCGCGCTCGTGGGCGAGGGCATCGAGGGGGCCATCGTCGGCAAGGCCCTGTACGCGGGGGCCTTCACGCTGCCCCAGGCCCTCGACGTGGCAGGCCGTCCGTGACCTCGGCGACGCCCGACCCGCACGCCGGCCACTCCCACGGCACCCCCCACGGGGCGTCGCCGTTCTCGAAGGGGCCCGCCGATCCGGCGTCCGGTGCCCCGGCCCCGTCGGACGGGGCGGGCAAGGCCCTGCCTCCGTCGTCGGGCGTCGCCGACGACGACGGGTCGGCCGACCCCGCGCTGGTCGGGGTCCTCGCCGACTTCGCGGCCGGTGCCGCGAGCCTGACCGAGGTGGTCGCGCAGCTCGCGCGCACGCGCCTGCTCATCCCCGTCCTGGCCGAGCTCGAGAAGTCGGGCGTGGGGGAGCACGGCCAGAAGGTCGACAAGGAGGCCTCGGCCGGCGTCGTCGCGCTCGAGGCCCCGGACGGACGTCGGGCGCTCCCGGTGTTCTCGAGCGTCGCGAGCATGGCCGCCTGGCGGCCCGACGCGCGCCAGGTCCCCGTGGACGCCCCGCGGGCGGCGCTGTCGGCCGTGAGCGAGGACTGGTCGCTCCTGGTCCTCGACCCCGCCGGACCGGTCACGGTCCTCGTGCCGCGGCCCGCGGTGTGGGCCCTCGCGCAGGGCAAGGACTGGGCCCCCGCGGTGATGGACGGCACAGTCGTGCCCGACGTCGCCGCCGCGATCACCGGCGCGGTCCAGGGGATCGAGCACGTCGCGGCCGTGCGCGCCGAGACGGGCCGCAGCGCGGAGGTCGCGGTCGTGCTCTCGATCGACTCGGGGCTCGACCGGCGCGGGCTCGACGCGGTCCTCGCCCGGGTCAACGCGGCCCTCGCGGGCAGTGACGTCGTCTCGGAGCGGGTCGACTCGCTCGAGCTGCGCATCGGGCGCGCAGACTGACCTGCGGTCGCGGTGCCGTCGGGCGCTGCGGCCCGCCGGCGCCGCAGCCCCCGGTCCGACAGGTCCGGTCGTCGCGGCCGCCCCACCCGGGGCGCCCCTGCCGCGCCGACGAGGTCAGCGGCGTCGGCGGCCCAGGACCCACCCGCCGACCACGGCCAGCACCATGGCCACGACCTGGCCACCCAGGATGACCTTGTTGAGGTCGAGGGCCGGGTGCCACCGCGTGCCGTCGGAGCCCACGGCGTACACGCCGACCGGGCGGACCCGGACCCCGAAGCCACCGCCACCGCCTGCACCCTCGCCGGGTCCGTCGCCCGTGCCGTGCTCGGTGCCGGAGGCGGCGTCCGGCGCCCCGTCGGGCGACCCGACGCCGTACCCGTACCCCGTCCCGGTGCCGCCCCAGACCTTCGCCACGGGGATCACGAGGGTCCCGTCGCGCTCGTACGGCTCACCGAACACCTTGCGCACCGAGAAGGCGTCGCTCGCCGCGCGCACGATGAAGGAGGGGTCCGGTCGCCCCGCCGCGTTCTTGCTGCTGTCGCTGCTCATGCCTCGCAGCCTACGAGCAGGGCGGCAGGGTCGCGAAGGCTGACGCGTCGTCGAGCATCGAGCGCAGCGTCGAGACCGGTACGAGGAGTGACGCGTCGGTCGACTTCGCGTAGACCACCCCGATCACCTCGCCGGCCTCGTTGAGCGCGGCCGACCCCGAGCTGCCGGGCTCGACCTGCGCGTCGGTCACGAGGACCTGACCGAGGTTCTCGTGCAGCGGGTCCGTGGCGGTCCCCACGACCTTGCCCTGCGTCACGGTGAGCTGGCCGCCCTCGGGGTAGCCGACGACCGTCACGGTGTCGCCCTGGGCGGGGTCTGCGGCGGCGAGCGTCGGGGCCGAGGGGAGGTCGTCGCTCGTGCGCACGATCGCGAGGTCCGCGAGCCCTGCGGCGCTCGCCGTCTCGACCTGGATGTCACGCCCGTCGTACGTGAGGACCTGGAGCGACTTCGAGCCCTCGACGACGTGCTTGTTGGTGATCAGCGTGCGGTCGTCGAGCGCGAAGCCCGACCCGGTCGACAGCGACGAGCACCCCACGTTGCGGATGCGGACGGCCATGCGCTTGACGGCGTCGAACCCGTCGGGGGAGAGGTTCTCCGACCCCAGGGGCTCGACCTGCGCCGCGAAGCTCGGCACGACCGAGGTGGGCATGGGGCCGGGGAGCTCGGGCAGCGCCCCGCAGCCGGCCGCGAGAGACGCGGCGAGGGCTGCGGTGAGTGTCACCCCGAGGGCCCGACGGCCGCGCGTCGCGGGCCGCGCCCGCCTCATTGGGCGAGCTCCTGCTGCAGCTCGGTGTTGGCGTCCGTCGCGACCTTGCAGAGGTCGTCGACCTGGGTCGCGAAGCGGGCCAGGTCGTCGGGGTTGTACGCGTCACGGTTGTTCAGGTACCCGATGAGCTCGTCCTGCGCGGTGGTGCACTGGCCCAGGGCTGCGGCGACGGTGCCGGCGGCCTCGGAGATGCGGGCCTGGTAGTCGAGGTACTGCTGCGAGGCCACGTTCTCGTCGCCGAGCTGGGCCTTCTCGTTGGCGAGCGCGGTGATGCGGTCCTGGGCGGTCGTGAGCTGGGAGCGGGCGGACTCGAGCTCGGCGTTCGCGCCGTCGAGGTCGGCGCCGAGCTGGGCGACCTGCTCGCCGAGCCCGCGGGACACGGACTCCCACTCGGCGCTGCGGTCCTGCCAGCTCCGGGTCGTCGTCAGGAGGTAGGCGGCGAGCGCCAGGGCCGCCAGGAGCAGCGCGGAGAGCAGCACGATCGCCACGGTCCGGCCGCGCCCGGGCCGGCGGGGCCCCGCGGTGGGTCCGGCCGCCCCGGTGCCGGGCAGGGCCGCGGCGGTCTGGTAGGCCTGGGCCTGGGGTGCAGAGGTCTGCGGGGTGGTGGGGCCGGGCGTGGGAGGTCGGCTCGGCACCGGGCCGGGGTCTCCGCCGGGCGGGGGCACGACGCCGTCGCCCCCGTGCGCGCTGGACGGCGGGGGAGGAACCGGCAGCCCGCCCGACGGGGTGCTCAACTGACCGCGCCCGTGTACTTCTCGCCCGGGCCCTCGCCCAGGGGGTCGGGGTAGACCGAGGCCTCGCGGAAGGCGAGCTGGAGCGAGCGCAGGCCGTCGCGCAGCGAGCGGGCGTGCTGGTTGCCGATGTCGGGGGCCGAGGCCGTGACGAGCGCGGCGAGGGCGTTGATGAGCTTGCGTGCCTCGTCGAGGTCGAGGTGCTCCTTCTCGACGGCGTCCTCGGCGAGGCCGCACTTGACGGCGGCGGCGCTCATGAGGTGGACGGCGGCGGAGGTGATGACCTCGACGGCCGCGACGTCGGCGATGTCCCGGGTGGCGTCCTGGGCGATGGGGTCGTTCTCGGTAGTCATGGTCCCCATCTTTCCAGAGTGGACGGGGAGCCGGGGCCCGTCGTGGACGGCTCGCCGGTCGCTTCGGGTGCGCCCGGCGCGACGCGGGGGCGCACGACCGGCGGCGCGTGACGCCGTCGGGCAGGGCGCAGGGCTTCGCGCGGAATAGTGTGCCAAGCGCCCGCCAGGTCCCGCGACGTGCACGAACGGCCGCGAGGCCGGGCCCGCGCGGCGGACCCGGCCTCCCGGGGTGGTGCAGGGTGACGCGAGAGCTCCTGCCCGACGGCGTCGCGCCGGGCAGGAGCGTCGGCGTCAGGAGTGCGAGGGCTCCGACGTGACGCCCGGCTCGTCGGCCGCTAGCGGGGTGACCTCGAGCGCGGCACGCAGCGCCGCACCGAGGTTCGCGTCCACGTTCGTCCAGTACTGGATCGCGCGCTCGCGGATCGCGATGCTCTGCACGCCGCCCACGGCGCCCGTGATGGTCTCGAGGAAGCGCGCCTTGGCCGCGTCGTCGAAGACCTCACGGTAGAGCGTGCCGGCCTGGCCGAAGTCGTCGTCCTCGGCGTGCAGCGTCGCCGCGGCACGCGTCAGCTCGCCGTCCGACTCCCACGAGCCGACCCCGGCGCGCGCCTCGTCGGCCACGGGGCCGCCCAGGCTGTTCGGGGCGTAGACCGGCGTCGTGGGCGAGCTGAACCCGTGACGCTGGGCGCCGTCCTGCGAGTAGTTGTGCACCGGCGCGGCGTGCGGCGCGTTGACCGGGATCTGGTTGTAGTTGGTGCCCACGCGGTAGCGCTGCGCGTCCGGGTAGGAGAACACGCGGGCCATGAGCATCTTGTCGGGGCTGATGTCGATGCCTGGGACCGTGTTGGCGGGCGAGAACGCCGCCTGCTCGATCTCCGCGAAGAAGTTCTGCGGGTTGCGGTTGAGCGTGTGCGTACCGACCTTGATGAGCGGGTAGTCGGCGTGCGGCCAGACCTTCGTCAGGTCGAACGGGTTGAAGCGGTACGTCTTGGCGTCCTCGTACGGCATGACCTGGACGTGCACGTCCCAGGACGGGAAGCTGCCGGCCTCGATGGCCTCGTACAGGTCGCGGCGGTAGTAGTCCGCGTCGGCGCCCGCGATGAGCTCGGCCTCCGAGCCCTCCATCTCGACGTTGCCCTGGTTCGACGTGAAGTGGTACTTGACCCAGAAGCGCTCGCCCGCCGCGTTGATCCACTGGTAGGTGTGCGAACCGAAGCCCGGCATCTCGCGCCACGAGCGCGGCAGGCCACGGTCACCCATGAGGTAGGTCACCTGGTGCGCGGACTCGGGGGACAGGGTCCAGAAGTCCCACTGCATGTCGGCGTCGCGCAGGCCGGAACCCGGCAGGCGCTTCTGCGAGTGGATGAAGTCGGGGAACTTGATGCCGTCGCGGATGAAGAAGACCGGGGTGTTGTTGCCGACGATGTCGTAGTTGCCCTCGGTCGTGTAGAACTTCACCGAGAAGCCGCGCACGTCGCGCCACGTGTCGGGGGAGCCCTGCTCGCCGGCGACGCTCGAGAAGCGCTGCAGAGTCTCGGTGCGCGCGCCCGGCTGGAACACGGCCGCACGGGTGTACGCCGAGACGTCCTCCGTGACGACGAACTCACCGAACGCGCCGCCGCCCTTGGCGTGCACGATGCGCTCCGGGATGCGCTCGCGGTTGAACTGGGCCAGCTTCTCGACCAGGTAGCGGTCGTGCAGCGCGGTCGCGCCGTCGGCGCCCGCGGTCAGCGAGTGGGCGTCGCTCGGGACGGGCGTACCCGTCTGGGTGGTGGTGAAGGGGGTGTTCGTCATCGTCATCTCCTCCAGGCGGAGCACGGGGCCCTGTGCCTGCGTTGTGGGTAGGGGGCGGTGGGGACGGTGCTCCGGGGAGCGGTGAAGAGAGCTGTGGGGGTGCGGGCCGTCAGGCCGCGCAGTCGGGGCACAGGCCCCAGTAGGTGACCTCGGCGGTGTCGATCGTGAAGCCGTTGCTGCCGCTCGGGGTCAGGCACGGGGCGTGCCCGACGGCGCAGTCGATGTCCGCGACGGCGCCGCACGAGCGACACACCACGTGGTGGTGGTTGTCGCCCAGCCGGCGCTCGTAGCGCGCGGGGTGGCCCGCGGGCTCGATCCGACGCAGCAGACCGTGCTCGGTGAGCGTGTTCAGGACGTCGTACACCGCCTGGACGGACACCGAGCCCAGAGCCTCGCGCGTCGCGCGCAGCACGTCCTCGGCGTTGGCGTGCTGCTGCCGTGCGACGACGTCGAGGACCGCGAGACGTGCAGCCGTGACACGCAGCCCGCTGTCGCGGAGCTCGGTCTCGTTGTCCGCTGGGCGGACCTGCTTCTCGGTGGGCATGCCGCCACAGTACCCGTTTTCTGGAAGAGTTCCAATCTTGGAGGCTCTCCAGTGGGTAGCGTGGGCGCAGGGGCGCGCCCGGTGGGCACCGGTGCGCGGGCTGTCGCGCTTGGCGCGGCGGGCGCCGTCGGGTCGCCCGACGGTGCGTGCTATTCTTGGTGGCTGACCGACCCGTAGGTTCTCGACGAGGCTCCAGATGGTGCTTCGGAGGGTGGACTACGGGTGCGCAAAGTGGATTCCATCCCACCTGAGCTTCAACTGCTGACGATCGTCACGACAGAGGCCGGGTCTCGGTCCGGAGCGTCGCCGTTCTTCACGGTGGCGCGACGGTGTGTTCGTCGCACCCGCGACGACCCGATCGATGGCCTCCTCCCTGCGCTCTGGGACGGGGGCCTTTCCCGTTCCTGGTGGTCTACCGACGACTTCCTAGGAGCATCACATCAGCGAGCCTCGCATCAACGATCGGATCCGTGTCCCCGAGGTCCGACTTGTCGGCCCAGGTGGGGAGCAGGTCGGCGTCGTCCGCATTGAGGTCGCCCTGAGCCTTGCCCAGGACGCTGACCTCGACCTGGTGGAGGTCGCCCCCGACGCACGCCCGCCGGTGTGCAAGCTCATGGACTACGGCAAGTTCAAGTACGAGTCGGACATGAAGGCCCGTGAGGCTCGCCGGAACCAGGCGAACACGGTCCTCAAGGAGATCCGCTTCCGTCTGAAGATCGACCCGCACGACTACGGCACCAAGAAGGGCCACGTCGAGCGCTTCCTCGCCGCGGGCGACAAGGTCAAGGTCATGATCATGTTCCGTGGCCGCGAGCAGTCGCGCCCGGAGATGGGTATCCGTCTCCTGCAGCGCCTCGCGGAGGACGTCTCGGAGCTCGGCTTCGTGGAGAGCGCGCCCAAGCAGGACGGGCGCAACATGATCATGGTGCTCGGCCCGGTCAAGAAGAAGGCCGAGGCCAAGAACGAGCAGCGCAAGCGCGCTCAGGAGGCCGAGCCGAAGACGGCGAAGACCGACCCCCGGCCCGCGCCCGTCGAGGTCTCCGAGGAGCCCGCGGACGGCGGTGACGTGCCCTTCGAGGTGCAGGTCGCCGAGGCCGCGGAGATGGTCGAGTCCGCCGAGGCCGCAGCAGCGGCCAAGGCAGCCGCAGCTCCCGAGCCCGCCCCGGCCCCTGCCGCCGCTCCCGCAGCAGCCCCCAAGGCCGCTGCACCCAAGGCCGCGCCCCGCGCGTCGGCTCCCAAGGCTCCTGCGCCCAAGGCCGCTGCCCCGGCAGCACCGGCGGCAGCGCCCAAGCCCGCGGCGGCTCCCAAGCCGGTCGCGGTGCCCAAGCCGGCCGCCATGCCCAAGCCCCCGGCTCCCCGGCCGGCAGCGCCCAAGCCCGGCACGGCGTCCAAGCCGAAGCCGGGCGGCAAGTCCAGCTGACCAACTGACACCGAGCCAGGCCCACCGGCCACGGCCCGAACACGTCGGATCCCTCCCGGGATCTCGACCAGACAAAGGAGAAACGGCAGCCATGCCGAAGAACAAGACGCACTCCGGCGCCAAGAAGCGGTTCCGCATCACCGGCAGCGGCAAGGTCATGCGCGAGCAGGCCAACAAGCGCCACCTGCTCGAGCACAAGTCGAGCACGCGCACGCGTCGCCTGTCTGCTGACCAGGTCGTCGCCCCCGCAGACGTCAAGAAGATCAAGAAGCTGCTCGGTAAGTGATCTGCCTGGTGGTCGCGCCCCGGCGCTGACCATCGCTGAATCCCTACCTGAGCCCCGAACTGCAAGGAGCATCACGTGGCACGCGTGAAGCGGGCGGTCAACGCCCAGAAGAAGCGCCGTACAACTCTCGAGCGCGCTGCGGGTTACCGCGGCCAGCGTTCGCGTCTCTACCGGAAGGCGAAGGAGCAGGTCACCCACTCCCTCGTCTACTCCTACCGTGACCGCAAGGCGCGCAAGGGCGACTTCCGTCGTCTGTGGATCCAGCGCATCAACGCTGCGTCCCGCGCCCAGGGCCTGACGTACAACCGCCTCATCCAGGGCCTCAAGGCTGCTGGCATCGAGGTCGACCGTCGCGTCCTCGCCGACCTCGCGGTCAACGACGTCACCGTCTTCAACGCGCTCGTCCAGGCCGCGAAGGACGCGCTGCCCACCGATGTGAACGCCCCGAAGGCTGCTGCCTGATCATCGAGCAGCGACTCTTCTCACCGGACGCCCGCACAGTGAACGATCTGTCCTCAGGTCGCCCCGTACCGTTCTTCCGTCGAGTTCCCGAGGTCTCGAACCCTCGGAGCGACCGGGTCAAGGCGGTACGGGCACTGTCCGGGCGTTCGGCGCGTTCCCGCCACGGGCAGTTCCTCGTGGAGGGCCCTCAGGGCGTGCGCGAGGCCGTCCGGCACGGCGCGCACCTGGTGCGCGACGTGTACGTGACCTCGTCGGCTGCCGAGCGGTACGCGGAGATCGTCGACGACGCCCTCGACCAGCACCTGCACGTGCACCTCACGACGCCCGAGGCGTTCGAGGCCATGAGCACGGACGCCCAGGGCATCCTGGCGGTCGCACGGACGCAGGAGGTCACGCTCGCGAGCGAGGCCGCCAGGTCCCCGCGGCTCGTCGCGATCCTCGCCACGGTGCGGGACCCCGGCAACGCGGGCACCGTCATCCGTGCCGCGGACGCCGCCGGCGCGGACCTCGTGGTCCTCGCGGGCGAGAGCGTCGACGTCCACAACCCCAAGGTCGTGCGCTCCACGGCGGGGTCCTTGTTCCACGTCCCGGTCGTGACCGGCGTGAGCCTCGCGGAGACCGTCGATGCGCTGCGCGCCGCCGGGCTAACCGTCCTGGCCGCGGACGGCAACGGTGACCACGACCTCGACGACCTGCTCGACGTCGCAGGATCGGCACCGGCAGGTTCGCCCGACCTCGAGCGGCCCACCGCGTGGGTCTTCGGCAACGAGGCATGGGGGCTCCCTCCCGAGGACCGCGAGCTGGCCGACGCCGTGGTGAGCGTCCCGATCCGTGGCCAGGCCGAGTCGCTCAACCTCGCCACGGCCGCCACGGTCTGCCTGTACGCGTCGAGCCGGGCGCACCGACCACGTCCCGTCGGCACCACCGCCACGACCGCCGACGTGGACGAGGCCCGGTGAGGGGACGGTCCGTGCGACTGTTCGCTGCCCTCTACCCCTCCGACGAGGCCCTCGACCACCTGGGGCTCGCGCTGTCCGCCCTCGGGGCGGTGGCCCTCGACGACGGCCGTCCGTCGTTGCGCTGGACCCCGCGGGAGCTCATGCACCTCACGGTCGCGTTCTTCGGCGAGGTCGCCGACGGCGCGGCCGACGACCTGGGCGTGGCGCTCGACGGGGTGGCGCGGTCCGCGGCCCCTCTCTCGCTGCACCTGCGGGGGGCGGGGACCTTCGAGGACCGCATCCTGTTCGCGGGAGTGGGTGGCGACGCCGAGGCTCTGCGACGCCTGAGCGCCGGGACCGCGGAGGCGGCCTCCGACGTCGGGCTGCGGCTCGACCGGAGGCCCCGGCAGCGCGCCCACCTGACCGTGGCGCGTGCCTCCGGGCCGCGCAAGACGTCCCGCCGGAAGACCGATCCCCGGCCCACGGGCCCCGGGCCGGCCGAGCTGGCGCACGCGCTGGCCGTCTACGAGGGTCCGCGGTTCACCGCCGACGAGCTCTGCCTGGTGGAGTCGACCCCGGGGGCCGGCCGCAGCGGAGCCCCCCTGTACGAGGTCGTGCGGACCTTCCCCCTGGGCGAGGCTCAGCCCGAGGACCGGTGACCGGTCCCTCGGGCGCGCGGGGGAGGGTGTGGGACGATGAGGGCATGCAGCGCGATGATCGCCGATTTACGTGGCCCGCTCGAGGGCCGCGCGGCTGACGCTGCGCACGTCGACCAGGGGACGCCGCGTGGTGTCCCCGGATCGACCGGTCGTGCCCCGGCGGGCGCTCTAGAATCTTCAGTTGGACGCGCGAGGTGACCTCTGCGCGTCCGGTCCCGATCCCGCCAGGAAGGCACGCATGTCCACCCCTGATCCGGTCCAGCCCGCTGCGCCCTCGCCCCTCGACGGTCCCGCGCTCGAGGCCGTCCTGTCCGAGGCCCTCGCCGCGGTCGAGTCAGCCCGCGACCTCGACGAGCTCAAGACGGTGCGCCTCGAGCACACCGGCGACCGCAGCGCCCTCGCTCTCGCGAACCGCCAGATCGGCCAGCTCGCGCCCGCCGACAAGGCCGCCGCGGGCAAGCTCCTCGGCCCGATCCGCGGCCGCCTGAACCAGGCTCTCGCCGCCCGCACCCAGGTCCTCGAGGCCGAGCGCGACGAGCGCGTCCTGGTCGAGGAGTCGGTCGACGTGACGCTCCCCGTCGACCGCGCCCCCGCCGGTGCCCGCCACCCGCTCGAGACGCTCCAGGAGCGCGCCGCCGACTTCTTCACGGCCATGGGCTGGGAGATCGCCGAAGGGCCGGAGATCGAGGCCGAGTGGTTCAACTTCGACGCCCTGAACTTCGGACCGGACCACCCGGCCCGCCAGATGCAGGACACGTTCTTCCTCCAGGCTCCCGCGAGACCCGACGGTGAGCCCGGTGAGCCCTCGAACCTGGTGCTGCGCACGCACACCTCGCCCGTGCAGGCCCGCACGCTCCTCGAGCGCGAGCTGCCCGTGTACATCGCGTGCCCGGGCAAGGTGTTCCGCACCGACGAGCTCGACGCGACGCACACGCCCGTGTTCCACCAGGTCGAGGGGCTCGCGGTCGACAAGGGCCTGACCATGGCACACCTGCTCGGCACCCTGGACCACTTCGCGAAGGCGATGTTCGGCCCCGAGGCCCGTACGCGGCTGCGCCCGTCGTTCTTCCCGTTCACCGAGCCCAGCGCCGAGATGGACCTGTGGTTCCCCCAGAAGAAGGGCGGGGCCGGCTGGATCGAGTGGGGTGGCTGCGGCATGGTCAACCCGAACGTCCTGCGCTCCGCAGGGATCGACCCCGAGGTCTACTCGGGCTTCGCGTTCGGCATGGGCATCGAGCGCACGCTCATGCTGCGCCACGGAATTGCTGACATGCACGACATGGTGGAGGGCGACGTCCGCTTCTCGACCCAGTTCGGAATGGGGATCTGATGCCGAACATCGTCATCGACTGGCTCGGCGACCACGTCGAGCTTCCGGCCGACCTGACGGCCGAGACGCTGGCCGCCGCGCTCGTGAAGGTGGGCCTGGAGGAGGAGGCGATCCACGGGTCGTCCGTCACGGGGCCGCTCGTCGTGGGCCAGGTCGTCTCGGTCGAGCCCGAGGAGCAGAAGAACGGCAAGGTCATCAACTGGTGCCAGGTCGACGTCGGGGCGCACAACGTCGACGGTGTCCCGGTGGCCGAGGGAGGGACCCCGCGCGGGATCATCTGCGGTGCGCACAACTTCGGCCCGGGTGACCGCGTCGTCGTCGCGCTGCCCGGTGCGGTGCTGCCCGGACCGTTCCCCATCGCGAGCCGCAAGACCTACGGGCACGTCTCCGACGGCATGATCTGCTCGGCCAAGGAGCTCGGCCTGGGGCAGGACCACGACGGCATCATCGTGCTCGACCGCTACGGGTACTCCCCGGAGACCGGGTACGACACGACGCCCGGTACGGACGCGCTCGAGCTCCTGGGCCTCGGCGACGAGGTCCTCGAGATCAACGTGACCCCGGACCGCGGGTACTGCTTCTCCTACCGCGGCGTCGCGCGCGAGTACTCGCACTCCACGGGAGCAGCCTTCACCGACCGCGGCCTGCCGACGGGCGACCTGCCGGGCGTCACGCCCGACGGCTTCCCGGTCGAGGTCGAGGACGGCGCCCCGATCCACGGCGTGACCGGCTGCGACCGGTTCGTCACGCGCATCGTGCGGGGCATCGACCCGCAGGCCCCGACCCCGGCGTGGATGCAGCGCCGCCTGACGCAGGCGGGCATGCGTCCCATCTCCCTCGCCGTCGACATCACGAACTACGTCATGCTGGACCTCGGTCAGCCGCTGCACGCCTACGACCTCGCCAAGGTCGCGGGGCCGGTCGTCGTGCGCCGGGCGCACGCGGGGGAGCGGCACACCACGCTCGACGGCGTCGACCGCCGCCTCGACGTCGAGGACCTGCTCATCACGGACTCGCCGGAGGGCGTCCGCGGATCGCGCGTGCTCGGGATCGCGGGTGTCATGGGCGGGGCGTCGAGCGAGGTCAGCGAGACCACGACCGACGTCCTGGTCGAGGCCGCTCACTTCGACCCGATCACGGTCGCCCGCTCGGCGCGGCGCCACAAGCTCCCGACCGAGGCCGCCAAGCGCTTCGAGCGCGGCGCGGACCCGGCGCTGCCGCCCGTCGCGGCCCAGCGCGTGGTCGAGCTGCTCGTGGAGCTCGGCGGCGGCACCGTGGACGAGGCCGTGAGCGACCTCAACACGGTCCCGCCCGTCACGCCGATCGTCTTCCCGATCCACGAGGCCGAGCGTCTCGTGGGTGTCCCGTACACCTCGGAGCAGGTGCGCGGCGTCCTCACGGAGATCGGCTGCACGGTCCGCGACCTCGACGGCGGCACGACCCTCGAGGTCACCCCGCCCACGTGGCGCCCGGACCTGACGGGGTCCGCGGAGCTCGTCGAGGAGATCGCCCGTCTCGTGGGCTACGACAAGATCCCGTCGGTCCTGCCGCCCGCGCCCGCGGGGCGTGGGCTGACGACCTCGCAGCAGCTGCGCCGCTCGGTCGCCCGCGCCCTTGCGGAGGCCGGGTTCGTCGAGACGCTCAGCTACCCGTTCGTGAACCCGCAGTCGCACGACGACCTGCGGCTGCCCGCGGACGACGACCGTCGCCGCGCGCTGCGCCTGGTCAACCCCCTCGCGGACGACCACCCCGAGATGCGCACGAACCTGCTGACGACGCTGCTCGGCACGCTCAAGCGCAACGTGGGACGCGGCAACGCGGACCTCGCGATCTTCGAGATCGGCCTCGTGACGCGTCCCGTCGTCGGTGCGCCGGCGGCTCCCCAGCTGCCGGGCGGCGTCCGTCCGAGCGAGCAGGACCTCGCCACGCTGCAGGCCGCGGTGCCGCCGCAGCCGCGCCGGGTCGCGGGCGTCCTGACCGGCCAGCGCGTGGCCTCGGGCTGGTGGGGGGCCGGCCGCGCCGCGGACTGGACGGACGCGCTCGCCGCCGCCGAGCTGGTCGCCGAGCGGGTGGGCACTCGGGTGGAGGTCGTCGCGGACCACGACCACGCGCCGTGGCACCCCGGGCGCACGGCGAGGCTCGAGCTGACGGACGGGACCGTCGTCGGGCACGCGGGAGAGCTGCACCCCAAGGTGCTCGAGACGCTCGGCCTGCCTGCGCGGACCGTGGCGTTCGAGGTCGACCTCGACGCGCTCGTCGCCGCTGCGCCGGGCAAGCCTGTCCAGGCGACGCCCGTCTCGTCGTTCCCGCTCGCGAAGGAGGACCTGGCGCTCGTCGTCGACGACTCCGTGCCGGCCGCGGCCGTGCGCGCCGCGATCGAGGAGGGCGCGGGCGAGCTGCTCGAGGACGTCGCGCTCTTCGACGTCTACACCGGCCCCCAGGTGGGCGAGGGCAAGAAGTCCCTCGCGTTCTCCCTGCGCCTGCGCGGCACCGACCGGACGCTGACCGCGGAGGACTCCGCGGCCGTGCGTGCGGCCGCGGTCGCCGTGGCGCACGAGAAGGTCGGGGCCGAGCTCCGTGGCTGACGTCACCACCGTGGCCCCCGCGCGCACCGCCCTCGTCACGGGTGGTGCGCGCGGCATCGGCCGCGCGGTCGTGCTGGGGCTCGCCGACGCGGGCCTCGACGTCGCCGTCCTGGGACGCGATGCGTCCCGCGTGGACGACGTCGTCGCGGAGGTCCGTGCACGGGGTCGCCGGGCCGTGGCGCTGGTCGCGGACGTCGGCGCCGTCGAGGCGGTCGACTCCGCGGTCGCTCGTGCCGAGGCCGAGCTGGGCGGGATCGACCTCCTGGTCAACAACGCCGGGCGCATCGACGCCGAGGTCCCGCTGTGGGAGGCCGACCCCGACGAGTGGTGGTCCGTGATGGAGACCAACCTGCGTGGTCCGTTCCTGCTCGCGCGTGCGGTCGTCCCCGGGATGCTCGCGCGCGGCGGCGGCCGGGTCGTCGACCTGAACTCCGGCGCGGGCTCGCACGACATGGACGGCGCGACCGCGTACAACGCGAGCAAGACCGCGCTGCTGCGCCTGGGCTCGAACCTGCACGCGTCGGGGCACGCGCGGGGGCTGCGGACGTTCGAGGTCGCTCCCGGGGTGGTCCGGACCGACCTGACGGCGTCCATGGACATGCACGTGGGGCGCACCGAGTGGACGCCCGTGGAGCGGACCGTCGAGATGGTCGTCGCGATCGCGCGCGGCGAGCTCGACGCGTGGTCGGGCACGTTCGTGCGGGTCACGCACGACTCGCCCGCGTCCCTGCGCGCGGCCGCCTCGGGGGCCACCGGGGACGCGGACGCCGTGCCCGGCCCGGAGGCACGTCGACTGCGTGTGACGCGCTACGGCGACGACGACCCGATGCCGGGGGCGCTGCCGGCGCGCTGACCGGCCGTCAGTGGTGGTGGCCGTGCCGGCCGAGCGACTCCACGGGGGTGGCTCCCGGCCGGGTCCACTGCGGCACGGGTCGCGTGGTCGGACCCCAGCCCGCGACGCCGTCCGCGTCCGAGCGCCAGAACCAGCACGCGTCGAGCCCCGGCGGCCAGCCCTCGGGGTTGACCTCCCAGGCCTCGCCACGCCCGTGGGGCGTCATGTCGAGCAGGGCGAACGACGGGTTGGTGGGCTCGGTGCCCCGGCCCGTCGTGCGGTAGGTGAGGTACACGTCGTCCCCGTCGCGCAGGAAGCACGAGAGGTACCCCATCTCGCCACCGAGCGGCGCGTCCAGGTCCCGGACCGAGTACCAGGGCTGGCTGTAGCCCATGAACTCGACGAACGGGACGACCTCCTCCCACGCCCCCGTGGTGAGGATCGCGAACGAGACGTCGCGGGCGTTGAGGTAGACGGCGTCCCTCAGGTGCCAGGCCGTCCAGGTGCAGCCCTCGCACTGGCCTTGGTGCGGTGCGCCGTCGTGCCACATGTGCTGGTGGACCACGAGCTCGTCGCGCCCCTGGAACAGGTCCAGGAAGGGCACCGGGCCGTCAGGGCCTACGACCTCCGTGGTGCCGTCGAGGCTCACCATGGGCAGGCTGCGGCGGGCGGCCGCGATGGCGTCCCCCTCGTGGGTGTGGGCCTTCTCGCGGACCAGGAGCTCGTCCCGGGCGGCCTGCCAGGTGGCCAGGTCGACGACGGGCGGGCGGCCTGGCAGCGTCGTGGTCGGGGAGTCGGGCTCGGTCGTCATGGTGTCCTCCGTGCGGGGTCGGGCAGGGCAGCGGTCACCAGGGCAGACTCGGTCCCTCGTCGGAACTCATCGCCCGGTCGCCCGGTCCGGCGCGCGGGGGACGCCGCGGCGAGGCTCGCACGCCGGCGGTCTCAGTGGCTGCGCCGACCCCTCGAGGCGCCGAACGGCCCGCCCACGAACAGCCCCAGGCCGAGCACGAAGCCGAAGTCGTACCAGTTGCCGTCGTTGTGCACCTCGTAGATGTTCACCGTGTCGGTGAACAGGGAGACGACGAACGTGACGGGGACGATGATGCCCTGCCACAGGCCGAGCCAGAAGCCGGCGGGGCTGCCGTCGGCGGTCGGCGTGCCGACGTCCGGGTTGGGGCCGGGGGCGCAGGCCGCGAGCGCGAGCGCCGCGACGACCAGGGCCGCGGCGAGGGCGATCCGCCGGGTGCGCGGTGCCGTGCGGTGGGGCGAGACGTCGTCGTGCGTCGTGCTCATGGCCGACCTCCTCGGTGGTGGGCCGTCTCCTGACGGTCGCTCCCAGCATCCGCCGCGGCGGTGGCGCGATCAACCGCACCGGCACGGCGGGCGGCGACGCCTTACGCCGACGCCGGACGCTGCCGGACGTCTCCGCTGCTATCTTGCAGCGCATGGATACCTCTGCCTGGCTGCCGGCGGTGCTCGGGATCGTCGGCGTGCTCGCGGGGTCCCTGGCGACGGGGTGGGCGCAGTCCCGCACGGTCGCCACGCAGGTCGGCGAGGCCGAGCGGATCCGGCTCGACACGCTGCGGCGGAACGCCTACGCCGACTACATCGAGGTGAACACGCAGACGAGGATGGTGCTGGCCAGGCTCGCGACGGAGCTCACCCACGAGGGGAGGACCGGCCTCGCGCAGACGTTGGCGGAGCAGCTCGTGTCGCTCGCCGAGGCGAGGCTGTCGGCAGAGGCCCGCGTCGCCGTCGAGGGGGCCGATCAGGTGGTCGACGCGATCGAGGCGCTCCGTGTGACCTTCTCCGAGGACGGTGCGGACGCGGACGAGATCACGCCGGAGATGGTCGCGGCGGCCAACACCCGGTTCCGTGTCGAGAGCAAGAGGATCCTGCGACTGATCCGAGAGGACCTGGGCACCCGCTAGCCCGCTTCGGGGCGGTCGGCCCGTGGGCCCGCTACGGTGGTGGCTCTGCACCGTCCCTGACGTCGACGACGACCACCGAGGTGACCGCGATGCCCCGCCGGACCGGCCTGCTCGTCGGAGTCCTGGCCGCGTCGTGCGGCGCTCTCGCGCTGGCTGCGGCGCCCTGGGCGACCGGGCGGGTCGCGATCCCGGCGCAGGGGCCGTGGATCGTCGCGGTCGACGGGTGGCCGGCCGGGATCGACGCCTGCGCTGAGGACCACGCGGTCGAGTACGCCGTGACACCGCTCCCTCTACCGCCGCTCCCGACGACGGTCGCCCTCGTCCCCGAGGCCGGCCGCGAGGACGTCGAGCGTGTCGTACGGTGCCTGGACCGGTACGTCCCGTCGTCGGGCATCGACGTGATGACGGTTCCTCCTGCGGCCTCGTAGGCCGCAGGAGCGCCGAGCCGACCGCCGCCTGCCGGTCCCTGCCGACCGGCACGTCCTGGTGCCCGCTATCCTTCCCCCGAAGACACGGGGTGCCCGCTCCCACGAGCCGGGCTGAGATCACACCCGTCGAACCTGATCTAGCTAGCACTAGCGAAGGGATGTCGGCAATGTCGCTTGCTGCCACCACACCTGCCCTGCCCACCACCGGGCCCGTACCCGCGTCCGAGGAGGTGCGGGGCCGCGCCCCGCAGCAGGGGGCCGGGCCCTCCCGTCCCCGCGTCCTGTCGATCGCAGGCACCGACCCGACGGGGGGCGCCGGGATCCAGGCCGACCTCAAGGCGTTCGCGGCGCACGGCGCGTACGGCATGGCGGTCACGACCGCACTGGTCGCGCAGAACACGCACGGCGTCCGCTCCGTCCACGTCCCGGGCGCAGAGTTCCTCACCGAGCAGCTCGACGCGGTCTCGGACGACGTCGTGATCGACGCCGTGAAGATCGGCATGGTCGCCGACGAGGCCAACGCGCGGGTGATCGCGACGTGGCTCGGCCGCGTGCGGCCGCCGTTCGTCGTGCTCGACCCCGTCATGGTCGCCACGAGCGGCCACCGCCTCCTCGACGAGGGGGCCGAGCAGGCCGTGCGCGACCTGGTCGCGCTCGCCGACCTCGTGACCCCCAACCTCCCCGAGCTCGCCGTCCTGCTGGGCGAGCCCGCCGCGACCACCTGGCCCGACGCCCTCGCCCAGGCGAGGCGGCTGCACGCGGCGAGCGGCGCCGTCGTGCTCCTGAAGGGTGGTCACCTCACGGGGGAGGAGTCGCCCGACGCCCTGGTGGGGCCCGACGGCGTCACGACCTTCTCGGCGCCCCGCGTCGACACCGTGCACACCCACGGGACGGGGTGTTCGCTGTCGGCTGCGGTTGCGGCGCTCCGACCCCGGCGCGACGACTGGGTTGGCGCCGTGCGCGACGCGAAGACCTGGCTGACGGGTGCGCTGCGGGCCGGGGGAGTGCTGGCCGTGGGCACGGGCCACGGACCCGTCGACCACCTGGCGCACCTGCCGACGCTGGGCCTGCGGGCGTTCTCCGAGGAGGCCTGGGAGCGGATCGCGGGCTGGCGCGAGGCCGTCGAGGGCATGGGGTTCGTGCGGGCGCTCGCGGACGGGAGCCTCGCCGCTGAGGACTTCGGGTTCTACCTCGCGCAGGACGCCGCCTACCTGGCCGAGTACGCCCGCGTGCTGTCGCGGGCGAGCCTCCTCGCGCCCACGCCCGAGGCGCGGCAGTTCTTCGCGGGCGCGGCGGTCGAGTCGCTCGAGGTCGAGCAGGCGCTGCACCGCGACTGGCTCGGCGAGCACGCCGGGATGGACCGCGGTGCGGTCGAGGACGTGGACCCGTCCCCCGTGACGGCGGCCTACACCAACCACCTGCACGCGGCGTCGAACGGGTCGTACGCGGAGACCGTCGCGGCGCTGCTGCCGTGCTACCGGCTGTACGCGCACATCGGCGACGTCCTGGTGCGCCGGGCGGGGGACCTCCGCGGGCACCTCTACGCGCGCTGGATCGCGCTCTACGGCGACCCGTCGTTCGCCGAGGCCACGCGGACGGCGTGCGCGTTCGCCGACGAGGCCGCGCGCTGGGTGTCGCCCGCCGAGCGCGAGCGCATGCTGCGGGCGTTCGAGCTGTCCGCGATGCACGAGTACCTGTTCTTCGAGCAGGGGCTCGTCCGGCCGGGATGGCCCGTGCCGCCGGTCGGCCGGCAGGCCGCGCAGGTGTGACCCGGGGCCCTCAGACGCTCGTCGCGCCGCCCGAGGGGTACGAGCAGTCGTACCCGGGCGGCCACCAGCGCCACGTCGCCGTGACCTCGTCGACCGCGACTCCTGCCGGACGATCGGTCGTGCAGCCGGCGCGCGCCTGGTCCAGCCCGACGGTCAGGTAGTACACCGCAAGCACCCCCGTGAGGGCGACCATGAGGACGGTCAGCGCCAGGCGCAGGCGACGGTCGGAGCGACGGGCGGGCTCGTCCTCCCCGGGCCGCGGCGGGACCCAGTCCCAGCTCACGACGCGACGCCCGGCGTCGGGCTGGTCGCACCGGCTGCCGGCTCGTCGCCGGGGACGAGCAGGACCTTGCCCGTGGTCGCGCGACCTTCCAGTGCGCGGTGCGCGTCGGCCGCGCGGGCGAGCGGGAACGTCGCGCCGATCCGCACGTCGAGGTCGCCCGACGCCACGAGCGCGTACACCTCGCTCGCCCGGTCGAGGAGCTCGGCGCGCGTCGCGGTGTAGTCGTCGAGCGTGGGGCGCGTCGTGAAGAGCGAACCGCCCGTGTTGAGGCGCTGCAGGTCGAACGGTGGCACCTGGCCCGACGACCCGCCGAACAGCACGAGCATCCCGCGGCGGCGCAACGACGCGAGCGAGGCCTCGAACGTGTCCTTGCCGACCGAGTCGTAGACCACGGCGACGCCCTGGCCGCCCGTGAGGTCGCGCACGATCGCGGGCAGCTCGGCCGTGAGGTCGTCGAGCGCGGCGTAGTTCACGACGTCGGACGCCCCCGCCGCGCGCGACAGCCCGGCCTTGGCGTCGGTCGAGACGGTCGTGATGACGCGTGCGCCGCGCCGCACCGCGAGCTGGGTCGCGAGCAGCCCGACGCCGCCGGCCCCCGCGTGCAGCAGGACGTCGTCACCGGGCTGGACCGGGTACGTCGACGTCACGAGGTAGTGGGCCGTGAGCCCCTGGAGCCCGACGGCCGCCGCGACGCGCAGGTCGATCGACTCCGGGACCGGGATCGCGACGTCCGCGGGCACGATCACCTGCTCGGCGTAGGACCCGGACGCGTTGGTCCAGGCGACGTGGTCGCCGGGCTCGAGGTCCGTGACGCCCGGGCCGACCGCCGTGACGACGCCCGCTCCCTCGGTGCCGACCACGTGCGGGTACTCCATGGGATACACCCCGGCGCGCCGGTAGGTGTCGATGAAGTTGACCCCGGCCGCCGCGACGTCGACGAGGAGCTCGCCGGGGCCGGGGACCGGGGTCGGGAGCTCGACGAGCTCGAGGACGTCGGGGCCACCTGCCTGGAGTGCCTGGATCGCGCGCATGGGGTCAGCCTAGGCGGCGCCGGGCCCCGGTCGACGGGTCGGGCCTCACCGGGTGTGCAGGCCGGGCGGTCCGGAGCTCCGGCCAACGGCCCGAGCTGCACACTCGGTGAGGCGCACGGCCCAGGTGTCGGACCCGCGTGGCACGCTGCCCGCATGGCCACCCACGCGCACGGCATCCATCACTCGATCGACTACCTCGAGCTCTCGGTCACGGACATGGCGGAGGCGCAGGCGTTCTACGCCGAGGCCTTCGGATGGGAGTTCGTCCCGTACGGGCCGGGCTACGCGGGCTTCCGGACCTCTGCGGAGGAGGGCGAGGCCGAGGCCGGGGGGCTGGCGCTCGCGGACACGGTGACGCGTGGCGGTCCTCTGGTGCTCCTGTACTCCGCCGACCTCGACGAGTCGGTGCTGCAGGTCCAGGACGCGGGCGGTCAGGTCGTGGAGGGGCCGTACGACTTCCCGGGCGGTCGCCGGTTCCACTTCCTCGACCCGAGCGGCAACGAGCTGGGCGTCTGGGGCGAGTAGGTCCCTGTTCGAGCGGGGGCCGAACCCGAGGCTGGTCGGGCAGGCAGGGGTCCGGGCCCGACGAACCTCGGACTCGGCCCCGGTGGGCAACGCGGAAGAGAGCGTTCCCGATCGACTGCATAACTATGTATAGTTGTGCATATGACGATCACAGTGGCAGTCGCCGGCGCGTCCGGCTACGCGGGCGGGGAGATGCTCCGGCTGCTCGCGAGGCACCCCGAGGTCGAGATCGGGGCGCTCACGGCGCACTCCACCGCGGGCTCGGTGCTCGGGCTGCACCAGCCGCACCTGCGCTCGCTCGCGGACCGCGTGCTGCTGCACACGACCGTCGAGCACCTGGTGGGCCACGACGTCGTCGTGCTCGCGCTGCCGCACGGCGCGTCCGGTGAGATCGCCGCCCAGCTGCCCGACGACGTCCTGGTCCTCGACCTCGGCGCGGACCACCGGCTCTCCTCGGCCGCGGACTGGACCGCGTTCTACGGCTCCGAGCACGCGGGCACCTGGCCCTACGGCCTGCCCGAGCTCCTGATCACCGAGCAGACCGGCGACGGGGTCGAGTACACCAAGCAGCGCGAGGTCCTCGCGGGAGCGCGCCGCATCGCCGTCCCCGGCTGCAACGTCACGGCCGTGACCCTGGGGCTGCAACCCGGTGTCGCCGCCGGCCTGCTCAGCCCGGTCGACGTCGTCGCGGTCCTCGCCAACGGGTACTCGGGTGCGGGCAGGTCGCTCAAGACGCACCTGCTCGCCTCCGAGGGCCTCGGCTCCGCGCAGCCCTACGCCGTGGGCGGCTCGCACCGGCACATCCCGGAGATCGCGCAGAACCTGCGCTCGGCAGGCGCCGACGACGTCACGATCTCCTTCACGCCCACCCTGGTGCCCATGGCCCGCGGCATCCTCGCGACCGCGACGGCGCGCCTCGCTGCGGGCCACGAGGACCTGAGCGTCGACGCCCTGCGCCAGGCCTACGAGCAGGCGTACGCAGGAGAGCCGTTCGTCCAGCTCCTGCCCGAGGGCCAGTGGCCCACGACCGCCATGACGCTCGGCGCCAACACGGCCCTGGTCCAGGTCGCGATCGACCGGGCTGCAGGCCGCGTCGTGACCGTGACCGCGATCGACAACCTCGTCAAGGGCACCGCAGGCGGCGCCGTCCAGTCCATGAACATCGCCCTGGGGCTGCCGCAGACCCTGGGACTCACCACCGAAGGGGTCGCACCGTGACCGTCACCGGACCGCTCGGCTTCCGGGCCGCAGGAGTCGCCGCCGGGCTCAAGTCCACCGGCGCCAAGGACGTCGCGCTCGTCGTCAACGAGGGCCCGCTCGACGTCGCCGCGGCCGTCTTCACGACCAACCGCGTGTTCGCGGCCCCCGTCGCCTGGTCGCGCCAGGCCGTCGCGGACGGGATCGCGCGCGCCGTCGTCCTCAACTCGGGCGGCGCCAACGCGTGCACCGGACCCGAGGGCTTCGCCGACACGCACCACACGGCCGAGTACGTCGCGGACCTCCTCGAGGTCTCCGCGGGCGACGTCCTGGTCTGCTCGACGGGACTCATCGGCGAGCGCCTGCCCGTGGACCGCCTGCTCGCGGGCTGCGACGCCGCGGCCGGCGCGGCCGACGCCGACGGCGGCCCCGACGCGGCCCTCGCGATCATGACCACGGACACCGTGCCCAAGACCGTCCTCGTCACGCGCGAGGTCAGCGACGAGCACAGCGTCGACGGCGCCACGAGCTGGTCCGTGGGCGGCATGGCCAAGGGAGCCGGCATGCTCGCGCCGGGCCTGGCGACCATGCTCTGCGTCCTGACCACGGACGCCGTCGTCGACGCCGCGACCGCAGACGCCGCGCTGCGCGCCGCGACCGCGACCACGTTCGACCGGGTCGACTCGGACGGCTGCATGTCGACGAACGACACGGTGATCCTCCTGGCCTCCGGTGCGTCCCAGGTGCCGGTGACCCTCGAGGAGCTCACGGCGGCCGTGACCGAGGCGTGCGCGGACCTCGCACGTGCCCTGGTCGCGGACGCCGAGGGCGCCAGCCACGACATCGCCGTGACCGTCACGAACGCGAGCGACGAGACCGCGGCGCTCGCGGTGGCCCGCGCGGTGACCCGCTCCAACCTCTTCAAGGCCGCCGTGTTCGGCAACGACCCCAACTGGGGCCGCGTGCTCTCCGCCGTCGGGACCGTCCCCGAGGACGTCGCGCCGTTC
Source organism: Oerskovia douganii (assembly GCF_015142735.1). GTDB lineage: Bacteria > Actinomycetota > Actinomycetes > Actinomycetales > Cellulomonadaceae > Oerskovia > Oerskovia douganii. Next base: position 351,651 of record NZ_JACSPN010000001.1, read on the forward strand.
GACGCGCTCGCGCTCGACGTGTCGATCAACGGTGTCCAGGTCTGCCGCGCCGGGGGAGTGGGCGAGCCCCGCGAGCTCGTGGACCTCGCCTCGTCCCGCGAGGTGCACGTCGAGGTCGACCTGCACGCGGGCGGCGCCCAGGTCACGGTCTGGACCAACGACCTCACGCACGACTACGTCCACGAGAACAGCGCGTACTCCTCATGAGCCCCCAGACGTCGCAGGACGCCGCCCGGTCGACGGCGTTCGACACCCGCACCGACCTGACCCCCGGCCAGAAGGCCGAGGTCCTGCTCGAGGCCATGCCCTGGCTCCAGGAGTTCCGCGACGCGCTCGTGGTCGTCAAGTACGGCGGCAACGCCATGATCGACGACGAGCTCAAGGCCGCGTTCGCGCGCGACATGGTGTTCCTGCGCCAGGTCGGCCTCCACCCCGTCGTCGTCCACGGCGGCGGGCCGCAGATCTCCGCGATGCTCGCGCGCCTCGGGATCGAGAGCGAGTTCCGCGGCGGGCTGCGCGTGACGACCCCCGAGGCCATGGACGTCGTCCGCATGGTCCTCACGGGCCAGGTCTCGCGCGAGCTCGTCGGGCTCATCAACGCCCACGGCCCCTACGCCGTCGGGCTCTCGGGCGAGGACGGCGGCCTGCTCCGCGCCCGCCGCCGCCACGCGACCGTCGACGGCGAGCCCGTCGACGTCGGCCTGGTCGGCGACGTCGTCGAGGTCCACCCGTCCGCAGTCCAGGACCTGCTCGACGCCGGACGCATCCCCGTGGTCTCCACCATCGCACCCGACATCGACGACCCGACCCAGGTCCTCAACGTCAACGCCGACACGGCCGCGGCGGCGCTCGCGGTCGCGCTGGGGGCCAAGAAGCTCATCGTCCTGACCGACGTCGAGGGCCTGTACACGTCGTGGCCGGACAAGAGCTCGCTCGTCGCCGAGATCACGCGTTCCGAGCTCGCGGACCTCCTGCCCTCGCTCGAGGCCGGCATGGTGCCCAAGATGGAGGCGTGCCTGCGGGCCGTGTCCGGGGGCGTCCCGCGCGCGACCGTGATCGACGGTCGCGTCGCGCACTCGGTCCTCCTGGAGGTCTTCACGACGCGCGGCAACGGGACCATGGTCGTCCCGGACGCTCTCGCGACCAGCGCCCCCGTCTCCACCACCCCTCCCGTCCCGCAGGAGCAGTCATGAACGGCACGACCGGCGAGACCTCGCCGACGCCCTCTGCCGACGTCGTCGACGCCGGGCACCTCGCGCCCGCCGGGGGCGTCCCGAGCGTGGAGGGCGCCGCGGACACGACCGTGGCCGGTCCCGGCAGCGTCGCACAGTGGACCGAGCGCTACACGCACGCGGTCATGGACACGTTCGGCCCACCGCAGAAGGTCCTGGTCCGTGGTGAGGGCGCCTACGTGTGGGACGCCGACGGCACGCGCTACCTCGACCTGCTCGCGGGCATCGCGGTCAACGCGCTCGGTCACGCGCACCCCACGCTCACCGCGGCCGTCAGCGCCCAGCTCGGCACGCTCGGGCACGTGTCGAACTTCTTCGGCACGCCCACCCAGATCGCGCTCGCCGAGCGCCTCCTGAACCTCGCGCAGGCCCCCGAGGGCTCGCGCGTCTTCTTCACCAACTCGGGCACCGAGGCCAACGAGGCCGCGTTCAAGATGGCGCGCCGCAACCGCGACGGCGTCGCGGGCCCCGGGACGCGTACCCGGGTCCTCGCGCTCGAGGGCGGCTTCCACGGCCGCACCATGGGTGCGCTCGCTCTCACGTCCAAGGCCGCGTACCGCGAGCCGTTCGAGCCCCTGCCCGGCGGCGTCGAGTTCGTGCCGTTCGGTGACCTGACCGCGCTCGAGGAGGCCTTCTCGGCCGACGCCGTCGCCGCACGCGGCGAGGTCGCCGCGCTGGTCGTCGAGCCCGTCCAGGGGGAGGCGGGCGTGCGCCCGCTCCCGCCCGGCTACCTGGTCGCGGCGCGCGAGCTGACCGCGGCGTCGGGCGCCCTGCTGGTCCTCGACGAGGTCCAGACGGGCGTGGGGCGCACGGGGACGTGGTTCGCGTTCCAGCAGCAGGAGATCGGCGGTGGCATCACGCCCGACGTCGTCACTCTCGCCAAGGGGCTCGGCGGCGGCTTCCCCGTGGGCGCCGTCGTGGCGTTCGGCGAGCGCGCCGCGACGCTCCTGGGACGCGGCCAGCACGGCACGACGTTCGGCGGCAACCCGGTCGCGGCAGCCGCCGCGCTCGCGACGCTCGGCGTGATCGAGCGCGACGGCCTGCTGGCCAACGTGCGTGCCGTGGGTGAGCAGCTGCGGGAGGGGATCGCGACGTGCGGCAGCCCCGTGGTCGCGGGCGCCCGCGGCCGGGGTCTGCTCATCGCGGTCCAGCTCGCCGCCCCCGTCGCGGCCGACGTCGCGCGGCTCGCCCTCGACCAGGGCTTCATCGTCAACGCGGTGCAGCCCGACGCGGTCCGCCTCGCGCCACCCCTGATCCTGACGCGCGACCAGGCGAGCGACGTCGTCGCGTTCTTCGCCGGGCTGCCCGCGGACCTCGTCGGCTCGCCGACCGCACCGCACGGCTCCGCAGACCCTGCGCCCACCGTCCCCGCCACCCGTCCGAAGGGCTGACCCGTGACCTCGACCGCCACCGTGCGACACTTCCTGCGCGACGACGACCTGAGCCCCGCCGAGCAGCGCGAGGTCCTCGAGCTGGGCCTCGGCTTCCGCGAGGACCGCTTCATCCGGACGCCGCTGCGCGGCCCCCAGGCCGTGGCCCTGATCTTCGACAAGCCCTCGACACGCACCCGGGTGTCGTTCTCGGCGGGCGTCGCCGAGCTCGGCGGCTACCCGCTGACGATCGACGGCGCGACGAGCCAGCTCGGTCGTGGCGAGCCCATCGCGGACACCGCGCGGGTGCTGGACCGGCAGACGTCCGCGATCGTGTGGCGGACCTTCGGCCAGGAACGCATCGAGGAGATGGCGCGGGTCGCGACCGTCCCGGTCGTCAACGCGCTGACCGACGAGTTCCACCCGTGCCAGATCCTCGCGGACCTGCTGACGGTCGCCCAGCACCGTGGCGGCGTCGGCGCGCTGGCCGGCAAGTCGCTCGTCTACCTGGGTGACGGGGCCAACAACATGGCGCACTCCTACCTGCTGGGCGGTGCGACGGCCGGCATGCACGTGCGCGTCGGCGCCCCGGCCGGCTACCTGCCGGACCCGGCGATCGTCGCGGACGCCGAGCGGATCGCCCGGGACACGGGCGGTTCGGTGCTCGTGACCACGGACGCGCTCGAGGCCGCGCAGGGGGCCGACGTCGTCGCGACCGACACCTGGGTCTCGATGGGCGACGAGGCCAGCGCGGCCGAGCGCGAGCTGCCCTTCGTGCCGTACCAGGTCAACGCCGAGGTCATGGCCGTCGCGGCCGACGACGCGCTCGTGCTGCACTGCCTGCCCGCCTACCGGGGCAAGGAGATCACGGCCGAGGTCATCGACGGCCCGCAGTCGGCCGTCTGGGACGAGGCCGAGAACCGCCTGCACGCGCAGAAGGCGCTGCTGACCTGGTTGCTGGAACGCTCGTGACGACGGCCCTCGGCCCGGGCAGCGTGCCGACCACCAAGGCGGCGCGCCATGCACGCATCGCGCAGCTCGTCGCCCGGCACGAGATCCACTCCCAGGCCGAGCTCGCCAAGGCGCTCGCCGAGGACGGGGTGAGCGTCACGCAGGCGACGCTCTCGCGCGACCTCATCGAGCTGCGGGCCGAGAAGGTCCGCAGCGCGTCGGGTGCGCTCGTGTACGCGGTGCCGGGCGAGGGCGGGGACCGGTCGGTCCAGGTCGCGAACGACGCCGAGTACGTCGCGGCCCGGCTCGCCCGGCTGTGCGCCGAGCTCCTGGTCTCGGCCGAGGCGTCGGGCAACCTCGTGGTCCTGCGGACGCCGCCCGGCGCCGCGCAGTACCTGGCCTCGGCGATCGACCACTCGGTGTTCGTGGGCGTGCTCGGCACGATCGCGGGGGACGACACCGTCCTGGTGATCTCGCGCGAGGTCGACGGCGGCGAGGACCTGGCCGCCCGTTTCCTGGCCCTGACCAACCCGGCCAACCCCGTGGCCCCCACCAACCCCACCACTCCTGGCTAGCGACGGCCCGCACGGGCCGCGCAGCGACCACGGCGTCCGCCGACCCTCGGCGGCTGCCACACTTGGACCCATCACCCCACGCAAGGAAGAGAACAAGTCATGACTGAACGCGTCGTGCTCGCCTACTCGGGCGGCCTGGACACCTCCGTTGCCATCGGCTGGATCGGCGAGGCCACCGGGGCCGAGGTCGTCGCCGTGGCGGTCGACGTCGGCCAGGGCGGCGAGGACCTCGAGGTCATCCGTCAGCGTGCCCTCGACTGCGGCGCCGTCGAGGCCTACGTCGCGGACGCCCGCGACGAGTTCGCGACCGAGTACTGCATGCCCGCGCTGCGCGCGAACGGCCTGTACCTCGACCGCTACCCGCTGGTCTCGGCGATCTCGCGCCCCGTGATCGTCAAGCACCTGGTGCGTGCTGCTCGCCAGTTCGGTGCGACGACCGTCGCGCACGGCTGCACGGGCAAGGGCAACGACCAGGTCCGCTTCGAGGTCGCCACGACCTCGCTCGCTCCTGAGCTCAAGACGATCGCGCCGGTCCGTGACCTCGCGCTGACGCGCGAGAAGGCCATCGCGTACGCCGAGAAGCACTCGTTGCCGATCGCCACGACCAAGCACAACCCGTTCTCGGTCGACCAGAACGTGTGGGGCCGCGCCGTGGAGACGGGCTTCCTCGAGGACATCTGGAACGCCCCGACCAAGGACGTCTACAACTACACCGACGACCCGACGTTCCCGCCGGTCGCGGACGAGGTCGTCATCACGTTCGAGCAGGGCGTCCCGGTCGCGCTCGACGGCGTCCCGGTCACGCCCCTGCAGGCCATCCAGGAGATGAACCGTCGCGCTGGCGCCCAGGGCGTGGGCCGCATCGACATCGTCGAGGACCGCCTGGTGGGCATCAAGTCGCGCGAGATCTACGAGGCCCCGGGGGCGATCGCGCTCATCGCGGCGCACCAGGAGCTCGAGAACGTGACGCTCGAGCGCGAGCAGGCCCGCTTCAAGCGCGGCGTCGAGCAGCGCTGGACCGAGCTGGTCTACGACGGCATGTGGTTCAGCCCGCTCAAGAAGTCGCTCGACGTCTTCATCGACGACACCCAGCGCTACGTGTCGGGCGACATCCGCCTCGTCCTGCACGGTGGCCGCGCGACCGTCACGGGCCGTCGCAGCGAGTCGAGCCTGTACGACTTCAACCTCGCGACCTACGACGAGGGCGACACGTTCGACCAGTCGCAGGCCAAGGGCTTCATCGAGATCTTCGGCCTCACGGCCAAGCTCTCCGCGGCCCGCGACGAGAAGTTCGGCAACGGCGTGGACTTCGGCACCGGGAGCCTGTGAACCATGAGTGACGAGATCACGTCCGGCGCCGCTGCGGGCGACGCAGCCGAGGTGGAGGGCGCGTCGGGCGCTCCCGTGAGCCTGTGGGGCGGCCGGTTCGCCGGCGGCCCCGCGGAGGCCCTGGCGGCCCTGTCGCAGTCGACGCACTTCGACTGGCGCCTCGCCCAGCACGACATCGCGGGCTCGCGCGCCCACGCCAAGGTGCTCGCGGCGGCGGGGCTGCTCGACGACGACGAGCTGACCGCGATGCTCGAGGCGCTGGACGTGCTCTCGGCCGACGTCGAGTCGGGTGCTTTCCTCCCGGTGCTGGCCGACGAGGACGTGCACACGGCCCTCGAGCGCGGGCTCATCGAGCGCGCGGGTCCGGAGCTGGGCGGCAAGCTGCGCGCGGGCCGCTCGCGCAACGACCAGATCGCGACGCTCGTGCGCTCGTACCTGCGCGAGGAGGCCCGCGCGATCGGTGTCCTGGTCCTGGACATCGTCGACGCCCTGATCGAGCAGGCCGAGGCGCACCCGGGGGCGCCCATGCCGGGGCGCACGCACCTGCAGCACGCGCAGCCCGTGCTGCTCGCGCACCACCTGCTGGCGCACGCGTGGCCGCTGCTGCGCGACGTCGACCGCTTCATCGACTGGGACGTGCGTGCGGGGCGTTCGCCGTACGGCTCGGGCGCCCTCGCGGGCTCGTCGCTGGGGCTGGACCCGGCAGCGGTCGCGGCGGACCTGGGCTTCGACGGTCCGGTCGAGAACTCGATCGACGGCACGGCCTCGCGCGACGTGGTCGCGGAGTTCGCGTTCGTGTCCGCGATGCTGGGTGTCGACCTCTCGCGCTTCGCGGAGGAGATCATCATCTGGAACACCAAGGAGTTCGGTTTCGTCCGCCTGGACGACGCCTACTCCACGGGGTCCAGCATCATGCCGCAGAAGAAGAACCCGGACATCGCGGAGCTCGCACGCGGCAAGGCGGGGCGCCTCATCGGCGACCTGACGGGCCTGCTGGCGACGCTCAAGGGCCTGCCGCTCGCGTACAACCGCGACCTGCAGGAGGACAAGGAGCCGGTGTTCGACCAGGTCGACACCCTCAAGGTCCTGTTGCCCGCGTACGCGGGCATGGTCCGCACGCTGACGTTCGACACCGAGCGCATGGCGTCGCTCGCGCCGCAGGGCTTCTCGCTCGCGACGGACGTCGCGGAGTGGCTCGTCCGTCAGGGCGTGCCGTTCCGCGTGGCGCACGAGGTCGCGGGGGCGTGCGTGCGGGTGTGCGAGGAGCGCGGCATCGAGCTGTGGGACCTCTCGGACGCGGACCTCGCGGAGATCTCGGAGCACCTCACGCCGGGGGTCCGGGACGTGCTGACGGTCGAGGGCTCGCTGGCCTCGCGCGACGCCGTCGGGGGCACCGCGCCCGCGCGCGTCGCGGAGCAGCTCGAGGAGGCCAAGGTCCGCTCGGCGGAGTACCGCTTCTGGGTCCAGGGCTGAGGTCCGCATGAGCGTGAGTGCTGCGGTCCTCGCGGACCTCGTCACCCGCGTGCACGACGGCGCAGCCCGCCTCGGTCCGGGACGTCCGGCAGGTCCGGGCGTCCCGGGGGCGGGCTGTCGCCTGGTCGTCGTCGACGGGCCGGCCGGGTCGGGCAAGACCACGCTGGCGGCTCAGCTCGCCGCGGCCCTGCCGGCGCAGGTCGTCCACATGGACGACCTGTACGAGGGCTGGACGGGCATGACGGCGGGGGTCGGGCGGCTCGTCGAGCAGGTCCTGGACCCGCTGGCCGCGGGCCGCCCGGGCCGGTACCAGCGCTACGACTGGTCGCTCGACGACTTCGCGGAGTGGCACGACGTGCCGCTCGCCCCTTTCCTCGTCGTCGAGGGCTGCGGCGCGGGGTCCCGGCGCGTCGCCGACGTGACGACCCTGCTCGTCTGGGTCGAGGCCGACGACGAGCTCCGCCTGGCCCGGGGCCTCGCGCGCGACGGGCAGGAGGCCCGCGTGCACTGGCTCGAGTGGATGGCTGCGGAGCGCGCGGTCTACGCGGCCGAGGGGACGGCCGAGCGCGCCGACGTGGTCCTCGACGGGTTCGGCGAGCCGGTCACGCCCGGAGCGTAGCCGGGACGTGCGGGGCGTAGATTGCGGGGGAGACCACCGCCCAGCCAGGAGGCCCACGTGACCGAGTCCCTCCGCTCCCTCCCGCTCGACCTCGCCCCGGCGACCGACCCGGTGCCGGGCGACCGAGCCCTCGACGTCCCGGCGCGGGGCTGGTTCGCGCGACCGAGCCTGGAGGTCGCGCGCGACCTCCTCGGGGCCTCGGTCACGCACCGCTCTCCCGAGGGCAGCGTCACGGTCCGCCTCACCGAGGTCGAGGCCTACGACGGCGAGCGGGACCCGGGGTCGCACGCCTTCCGTGGCCGCACCGAGCGCAACCGGGCCATGTACGGCGAGCCGGGGCACCTGTACGTCTACCGTCACCTGGGCCTGCACCACTGCGTCAACGTGGTCTGCGGTCCGCTGGGCCAGGCCTCGGCGGTGCTCCTCCGGGCGGGAGAGGTGACCGACGGCGTCGAGCTGGCCCGGGCGCGCCGGCTCGCCGCCGGCGTCTGCGACTCGGACCGCCAGATCGCGCGCGGTCCGGCACGTCTCGCGGTGGCGCTCGGGCTCGACCTGACCCACTACGGGCTCGACGTGACGGAGGAGGGGGGCGACGTCGTCGTGCACCGGGACGCCCGGACCATGCGCCCGGCGATCGCGACCGGACCCCGGGTCGGCGTGAGCGGCGACGGGGGAGACGCGAGCGTCTACCCGTGGCGCCTGTGGCTCACGGGGGACCCGACCGTGTCGGCGTACCGGCCGGCGACGCGCCGCACGCGCTGAGGGTCCGCTGCTCGGCGGAGTCGGTGGAGGGCGGCGGGACACGGCAGACTAGGACACCGGGCGCGAGCACGACAGCGCAGCCCGACACACGCCCTGCGCCGCTACGTGCGCGGGCACGACGAAGGAGATGCAGTGAACGACGTTCTCGACGAGTTGCAATGGCGAGGCCTGGTGGCGCAGTCCACCGACGAGGCCGCGCTGCGTGCTGCGCTGGCCGAGGGACCCGTCACGTATTACTGCGGCTTCGATCCGACCGCGCCGAGCCTGCACCACGGCCACCTGGTGCAGCTCATCCTGCTGCGCCACCTGCAGCTCGCGGGGCACCGTGCGATCGCGCTCGTCGGCGGCGCCACGGGCATGATCGGCGACCCGCGCCAGTCGGGGGAGCGGATCCTCAACACCAAGGACACGGTCGCCGAGTGGACCGAGCGCCTCAAGGCGCAGGTCTCGCGATTCCTCGACTTCGAGGGCGACAACCCGGCGCGCATCGTGAACAACCTCGACTGGACGGCGAACCTCACCGCGATCGACTTCCTGCGGGAGATCGGCAAGCACTACCGCCTGGGGACCATGCTGGCCAAGGACACCGTGGCGCGCCGCCTGAGGTCGGACGAGGGCATCAGCTTCACCGAGTTCAGCTACCAGATCCTCCAGGGGAACGACTACCTCGAGCTGTTCCGCCGTGAGGGCGTCACCCTCCAGACGGGCGGCAACGACCAGTGGGGCAACCTGCTGTCGGGAGTCGAGCTGATCCGCAAGGCCGAGGGCGCCTCGGTGCACGTCCTGACGACGCCGCTCATCACCAAGGCCGACGGGACCAAGTTCGGCAAGACCGAGGGCGGGGCCGTGTGGCTCGACCCCGACATGATGAGCCCGTACGCGTTCTACCAGTACTGGGTCAACGCGGACGACGCCGACGTGGTGGGCTGGCTCAAGATCTTCACGTTCCGTACCGCGGAGGAGATCGCCGAGCTCGAGCGCGCGGTCGCGGAGCGTCCTGCGGCGCGCGAGGCGCAGAAGGCGCTCGCGGCCGACGTCACGACGCTGGTCCACGGCGCCGCCGCGACCGAGGCCGTCATCGCGGCGAGCCAGGCGCTCTTCGGTCGTGGAGACCTGGGAGCGCTGGACGCGGGCACGCTCGCTGCGGCCGTGGCCGAGCTCCCGCGCACGACGGCGGCCCCCGGGGACGCGGTCGTCGACCTCCTGGTCGGGTCGGGTCTCGTGAGCTCGAAGGGCGCGGCGCGACGCGCGATCGCCGAGGGTGGCGCCTACGTCAACAACGTCAAGGTGACGTCCGAGGACGCGGTCCTCGGTGCGGACGACCTGCTGCACGACCGCTTCGCGGTCCTGCGTCGCGGCAAGCGGACGCTCGCGGTGGCAGCCGTCGCGTGACGGTTCCGTCGGTGTGACGGTGGGACCAGGGGAGTGCTCCCCTGGTCCCACCGTCGTCCCGGGCGGTTCGTCCGCCGCCGGCCCGGGTGCGGTGACCGGCGTCACCGCACCCGGGTTTGACCTCGACCGCGGAGTCGACGTAATCTTCTGGATGTCAGCCCGACAGGGAGGAACAGACACCACTGCGAAGCTCCTCGGAGCCGCCGCGAAGTGGCTGGTCCCACGAGCAGACGCTCCCACGAACTGCAGGTCCTGGACCTGACGACCCGTGAGAGGACCAGAGCAGGGCCGTCTCCGCCTCGGCGGTAGACACGCAGGCTCGCCTCTGGTAAGGTAGAGAAGTTGCCCCGAGTGAAGGCCTGGGAACGGGTTGGATTCGGTGCGTGTCGGTTGCTTGAGAACTCAACAGTGTGCTT
>NZ_JACSPN010000020.1 GCF_015142735.1 Oerskovia douganii
GCGAGGACCTGCGCGGACTCGGGCACGTAGGCCGTGGGGACGAGCCGGGCGGGCCCGACGACGCCGCGCGCGTCAGGGGACGAGCGTCAGCTCGTCCTTGGCCGCCTCCTGGACCGCCCCGGCCGTGAACGGCCACGCGTACGTCTCGCCCGCGGCCCAGGTGCCGAGCTGGTCCTCGTAGTGCTTCGACGCGGGGTGCCCCGAGGTGCCCGTGACCGTGACCCAGGTGGAGGCGTCCAGGTCGTCGAGGTCGACGACCATGCGCATCGACGGCCCCGACGTGACCTCGAAGCTCCCCGACGACGCGTCCCACGAGGTCGCGTTGACGATCGACGAGCCGCCCGGCATGGACACCGTCCGAGGGTTCATGTACGAGCGGACGAATCCCGGGACGGCGTCGTTGTCGAGGACCACGTGGCCGAGGGACAGGGTGTGCAGCTTGCCCCACTCCCAGTCGGTCGTCTTCTTCGACAGCTCGGTCGTGAGGTCCAGGCGGGCCGAGGTGATCGCGCGGTTGAGGACCTCGTCGCGGGTCTCGACGACGCTCACGGTCTGCCGGTCGTCCCAGAAGGCGTTGGTCTCGTCCTCGAGCATGTTCTGCACGACGGCCAGCCATCGGCTGCCGCCCGCGGGGCGGATCGACTCCGGCAGGTCGTCCCAGAACGTGATCTCCAGCAGGTTGCGCCAGACCGCCGCGAAGTAGGCCGCGGCCGCCGAGTCCTTGTCCATGTGCTGGTCCCAGTCGGCGAGGAGCTCCTGGCCCTCGGCCGCGAAGTCGTTGCGGACGCCCTTGCTGTTCTCGATGTCCTGCTCGAGCAGCGGGATCACCAGCGCGGCGGCGTACGGGCTCCAGTCGTCGTTCTGGATCGTGTTCATGGTCTCGACGTCGACCTTGCGGCCCGAGTCGATCTCCTCCTGGAGGAGGGCGCGGATGCGCTGCGAGCGGTAGCCGTAGTCCCAGTCCGTCGTGAGGAACGGGGTGGTCCCTGCCGGGAGCACGGCCTGGTTCGCCGCGACGACGAACCCCTCCTCAGGGTCGACCACGCCGGGCATCTGCGCGTCGGGCACCCAGCCGGTCCAGTCGTACCGCGCGTCCCAGCCCGGTCGTGGCCACGTCCCGTCGGACGGCACCGGGCCCTCGATGCTCGCCCGGACGGGGATGCGGCCCGGAGCCTGGTAGCCGATGTGCCCGTCCGTGGTCGCGAACACGATGTTCTGCGCGGGGACCTCGAAGAGCGCCGCCGCGTCCTTCATGTCCTGCGCGTCCGTCGCGAGGTTGAACGCGAAGACTGCGTCGGCGGTGTGACCGGGCTCGAGCGCGGTCCACTGGAGCGAGACCTCGTAGTCCCCCAGCGGCGTGCCCTCGGTCGGGGACTGCGCGACCTTGTCCATGGGGAGCACGGTCGAGACGATCGGGCCGTGGACCGTCGAGCTGATGTCGAGCTCGACGTCCTCGCCGCCGTTGACCTTGATGGTCTCGGTGCGGGTCTCGAGGGGCACCCAGTCGTCGCCCCGCAGGTAGGTGTCGTCACGCACGCGCTCGATGAAGAAGTCGGTGACGTCCGCCCCCATGTTCGTCAGTCCCCAGGCCAGGTCGGCGTTGTGGCCGATGATGACGCCCGGGAAGCCGGCGAACGAGAAGCCCGAGACGTCGAACCCGCACGCGGGACCGACCTCGTTGCAGTGCAGCCCCACCTGGGCCCAGACGCTGGGCGCCTGGAGCGAGAGGTGGGGGTCGTTGGCCAGCAGCGGCTTGCCGCTCGTGGTGTGCTCCCCCGAGACCACCCACGAGTTGGAGCCGGTGCCCTCGCCCCGGCCGACGAGCACGGGCACCGCGGCGAGCGCCTCGTCGGCGGCCGCGACGGCCGTCTGGAGCTCGCTGCCCGCGAGGGTCGGCAGGTATGCGGTCTGCTCGGCGTCGTCGATCTCGATCCCGACGGGCTCGCTCGTGGTCGGCACCTCCGCCGGGTCGAGGATGGGCCGGTTGGCCTCGGTGGGGTAGGTCGGGAAGAGGGTCCCCACCCGGGCCACGTCCTGCGCGACGGCGGCCGGGTCCGCGGTGCCGCTCGGGGCACCCGCGAGCCCCCCGTACGCGATCGCGCGCTCGAGCTCGTCGTCGTAGTTGCCGCGCAGGTCCCAGGCCATGGCCTTGAGCCACGCGAGCGAGTCGATGGGGTCCCACGGCTCGGGGGCCGGCACCGAGACGCTCGTGCCGAGCACGGTGTACTCGAGCGCGATCTCGCTCGGGTCGCGGTCCTCGATGTAGGCGTTGACGCCGTCCGCGTACGCCTGGAGGTAGGCCTTGGTCTCCGGGGCGAGGATCTTCCACTCCTCCTCCGCGACCAGGCGCCAGCCGAACGTGCGCGTGACCTTGTCGGCGTCGATCGCGACCTTGCTGTCGCCGACGAGCTCCGCGAGGCGGCCTGCGGTCACGTGGCGCCGGTAGTCCATCTCGAAGAAGCGGTCCTGCGCCTGGACGTAGCCCTGGGCGCGGAACAGGTCCTCGGGGGTGTCGGCGTAGATCTGGGGAACGCCCTGCGCGTCGCGGAGCACGCTGACCCCCGCGTCGAGGCCCGGCAGGGTGAGGTTCCCGTCCGTCTGCGGGAGCGGTCGGCGCACGGTCGCGACGGCGAACACCGACACGGCGACCAGCAGCAGGACCACGAGCGCGGAGATCGCGATCATGGCCCGGCGGGCACGAGAACCTCCCCGTCGGGCAGCAGGGACGGGCGGCGAGGGGTCGCCGTGGACTCCGGCGGGGACATCAGCAGACACGGTGCGAGACTACCCCGGGCAGGCCAGGCGTATGATTAGCACTCAGTAGCCCCGAGTGCTAGTCCGGCCCTGCCCAGCGACAGGCACCGGACGCCGCGGACCAGGCTCGCGCCCGGCCCGTGACGACCGCACTCCACCCGCGACCTCTTGAGGAGAGACCGTGCCCACCTACGCGTACACGTGCACTGCCTGCGGCCACGCCTTCGACATCCACCAGGCGTTCACCGACGATGCTCTGACCGTGTGCCCCGAGTGCGGCGGCCGCCTGCGCAAGGTCTTCTCGTCGGTCGGCGTGACCTTCAAGGGCTCGGGCTTCTACCGCACCGACTCCCGCTCCTCGAAGTCGTCGAGCACGGGCTCCACCACGTCCTCGACCCCGTCGAAGTCCTCGGACGCGGGCGGGTCGTCGACCTCGGGCTCGACGTCCTCGGGCTCGTCGTCCTCGGGCTCGTCGTCGAGCGGCGGGTCCACGAGCAGCGGCTCGTCCGGCTCGTCGACGCCCTCCGCGAGCTGACACTCCCCCGGGCCGTGCACAGGTAGCCGGTCCCGCACCTCGTCCACAGGCCGCCGGCCCGCTCGTCCGGAGGCCCGCACCGGTCGCCTAGCGTCGGCGCATGCCCTCGCCGTCGCCGTCCGCCCTCCCGTCGGGCCGCCGCCCGTCCGCAGCCCGACGGCGCCTGCGCGCCCTCCTGTGGCGCTCGCGCCTCGTGGTGCTCGCCCTGGGCTGCGGGCTGGCAGCCGCCGTCGTGGTCGACCGCCTGAGCCCGCCGCCGCCCGCGACGCGTCCCGTCGTCGTCACGGCACGCGAGGTCGAGGCCGGCACCGCGCTGACCACGAGCGACGTCGCGGTCGTGCAGGTCGCGGCCTCCCTCGCCCCCGAGACGTCGCTGACCCGGGCGAGCGACGCCGTCGGGCGGTCCACGTCCGTCGCGCTGCCGCGCGGGCTGACCCTCACCCCGTCCCTCGTCGCCGCGGGCGACCTCGCCACCGCGGCCCCCGCCGGGACGGTCGTGACGCCCGTCCGCCTCACCGACCCCTCGGTCGCCGCCCTGCTGCACCCGGGCGACCGCGTCGACCTGCTCGCCGTCACCGGGAGCTCCGCGGGACCCGGCGTCGGCACCCACCTCGCACGACGGGCCCTCGTGCTCGGAGGAGCTCCCACCGAGCCCGCACCCGGGGGGCTGCTGGGCGGCGGCACCACCGAGGGAGGCATCACCCTCGTCGCCGTGCTCCCCGAGGAGGCCGCGGCCCTCGCAGGGGTCGGCGAGTGGGGCGGGCTGTCCGTCGTCCTGGTGCCCTGACGGTGCGGCCCCACCCCGGGGGCATGGCAGGATCACCTCCAGCCCCGCCGGCCCGGCACGTGTCCTGACCTGGGCGCACGCACCGGTCGGCCCGTCCTGACAGGAACCCCGGATGAAGAACGTGCTCAACGGATTCAAGAACTTCGTGCTCCGCGGCAACGCGATCGACCTGGCGGTCGGGATCGTGATCGGCACGGCCTTCACGCTCGTCGTCACCTCGATCGTCACGGGCCTGATCAACCCCCTCGTCGCGGCGATCTTCGGCCAGAAGGACCTGTCCGAGGTCGGGAACTTCACGATCAACGGCGCCGACTTCAGCGTCGGCCTCGTCCTCGACTCCGTGTTCAAGTTCCTGTGCGTCGCGGCCGCGCTCTACTTCCTCATCGTGCTGCCCATGAACCACCTCGCCGCACGGCGCAAGAAGGGAGTCGAGGACGAGCCCAAGGCCCCCGCCGAGGACGTCCTGGTCCTGCAGGAGATCCGCGACCTGCTCGCCGCCCAGAACGCACGGGCAGCAGGCGCGTCCGCACCGGTCGCCGCAGGTCAGGCAGAGGGAGCCGGCCGGCTCGGGGGCCCCGGCAGCCGCTGACCCGCTGCCGCCCGGCGCCCGGCCGGGGTGGGCGTGCGGCCAGCGAAGGACGCTGCCGTTCTCCGCACACCCGCCCGGCCCGGGCGGGCCGCACGAGACGCCTCGCGACGCCCGCGGCTCTCACGAGGCGCCGGTCTCGGGTGGCATCAGCCTCAGGTGGCGTCCGGCCTCACGACCAGTGGGGCGGGACGTCGCGCAGGAGCTCGGCGTCATGGTTGTCGGCCGCCGCCCCCGGGCGCACGTCGCCCCAGGCCGCGGCGTCGTCGTCGGACCCCAGGCCCGCGACGCCCGCCTGCTCCGTCCCCGGACGCACGACCCGGCGCGAGCGGCGCCGCGGCGCGGGCGCACCCGCCCCGGGTGCGGGGTCGTCGGTGGGCGTGATCGGGTCGGCGGGGCACATGCCCCCATTCTCTCAGGGGGCACCGGTCCCGTGGCGCCCGCAGCGGCACCGGGACCCCGTGGGGCCCCGGCCGCGCGGGGCTGCGGCGGCCCGCCAGGGGCCGAGCGCACGCGTCAGTCGGTCCCGAACTCGTCGTCCGCGACCGTCGGCACGACGACGATGCGGTCGGCTCCCCCGGTCTGCGCGATCCCGCCCAGCTCCGGCAGGCGCGCGTCGCGCACCGACTGGACGACTCGGCGGATGCGCTCGGCCTCCTTGGCGGGGTCGAGGAACGCCGCGGCCGACCACACCTGCGCGACGACCCAGCCCGTGCGCTCGAGGCGTTCCGCGAGCTGACGGTCCCGGACGCGGACGCTGGCCTCGGCGACGTACGCGTCGTCGTCGGTCAGGACCGCGACCAGGAGCTCGCCCGGGATGTCCGGGTGCCCGACGACGAGCGGGATCCGGTCCCCGCCCACCACGCCGTAGTCGGTCTCGACCGCGAGCCCGGCACGCCACAGGCGCTCGGCCAGGTCGATCACGAGCCGGTCGGGGTTCCCTCCGACGTCGACCCCGTTGCCCAGCGTCACCTGGTCGGCACGGCCGTTGCGCTGCTCGGCGAGGTCCAGGACCTCCGCGAGGAGCTTCGCACCGCGCCCGCGCAACCGCTCGGGGTCCAGGTCGGACGCCGTGAAGCACGTGACGACGCGCAGCCGGCGCCGGGTCGAGCCCAGCGTGTCGAGGAGCATCGCGTCCCCGCCCGGCGCGTTGAGGACGCCGAAGCGGTGCAGCACGCGGCCGTGCGGGGTGCGCCCGTAGCCGACCGACAGGACGATCGCGTCCCGGGAGAGACCCGCGACGCTCGACAGCTCGGCGACCACGACGGGCTCGGTGCGCGCGCCGGAGAAGAAGACGGCCAGGGCAGGGTTCTGCCGGACCTCGCCGAGCAGCGCGTCCCGGATCCGGTCGGCGTGCAGCGAGCTCACGGTCACGATCGCGAGGGACTCCTCGGGCCGCGTCATGGCGTGCTCGATCGCGACCTCGACGACCCGGTCGACCTCTGCCTGCGTGCTCTCGACCGCGCCCGAGGCAGGGTCCGGCATGCCGGCGCCGTCCACCAGGTCGAGGTGGACGAGCGGCTCGGCCCGGGGCAGCGGGCTGGGGCGCAGGACCCCCTCGTAGCCGTGGGCGGCGAGGAAGGCCGTGAGGTACGGGTCGCGGCGGGTCCCGCCCGCGGACAGCGCGACCGTCGGCAGGATCGCCGCGAGCTCGCCCACGGTCGAGCCCGAGGCGGCCCGCGGGTCGCCGAACACGACGACCTGACGGCCGCGGGCGAGCGACGACAGGACCAGCTCGACCGGGATGTGCTGCACGGCGTCGAGGATGACGAGGTCCACGGTGCGCGCAGCGGTGAACAGGTGCGGCACCAGGGTCGGGGACGCGACGGTGCACGGCCGCAGCCGTCGCAGGACCTCGGGGTAGCGCTCGTGGGCGTCCCGCAGGCTCGTCATGCGTCCTTCGAGCAGCTCCGTGAACAGGGCCTCGGCCTCAGGACGCTGGTCCCTCATCGCACCGCCGAGGTGCTCGCGGACGGCGACCCGCACGGGGGCGGACAGCGCCGCGACGTGCGTGCGGTCGAGGTCGCGGAACCGGCGGGCGAGCGCTTCGAGGCCCGCGCCGTCCTGTCCGGCGAGCGCCGGGTCCTGCGCCAGGATCTGCTCGAAGACCGAGCTCCACCAGGCGAGGTCGAGCTCGGGCCCCACGAGGTCCGCGTCGACGCGACGGGCCGACAGGTCGTCGAGCAGGTCGCCGAGGCCCTCCTCGCGCAGCGTGCGGAGGGCAGCGGTCCTCGCGGGCAGGTTCTCGAGCGAGTCCTGCTCCTCGCCGAGGCTCGCGAGGCGCACGGCCAGCTCGGTGAGGGGCAGGTCGAGCAGGTCCGACCCGACGGGGGTCGTGGCGAGCACGGGGTCGAGGGCCTCGAGGTCGATCCGCACGGCCTCGTACGTGTCCTCGATCGCGGCGAGCCCCTCGGGGAGCGTCGGCCACCCGCCCCGCGGGCACTGGGCCTGCCACACGGCGCGCTGCTCCTGGACCTGGACGAGGGCCGCGTGCAGGTCGGCGACCCGGACCCCGGGGCGGAGCATGTCCTTGGCCTGCCGGCGCAGGCGGCGGCGGTGCGCCCAGCCCATGTCGATGCCGTTCTCGGCCCGCCACTCGCGCGAACCGGTGGCCTCGACGAGGTCGGTCGCGGTGCGCTCGAAGATCATGGGCTGGAACGCGTCGAGGGTGCCGCGCATGCCGCCGAGCATGCGGAGCTGGTCGCCCCACTGGCGCACGGACGTCGCGGGGGTCAGGCCCGTGGTGGTCGCGACCGAGAGCACCTGCTCGCGGAGCTGGGGCAAGGTCTGGGTGGACAGCCGTCCGACCCGGACCAGGGCGTCCTGGGCGGCCTCGGCGCTCGTGATGTCGGCGCCGAACCACGGGGTCGACGTGGACCGGAGGGTGAACGCCCCGACCTCGGCGGCGCGCACGAGGCGCGCCGTGAGCTCGGCCCGACGCTCGGTGCCGATCCGGACCGTGACCTCGGGTCCCAGCCGGACCGTCGTGCCGGGCGCCGGCCGCTGCGCGGTGAGCCGGGCGAGCGCCTGCAGGGCCGCGTAGGCGGACACGCCCCAGGGCTCACGCACGAGGTGCAGGGACTCGATGTAGCCGGAGAGCTGGGCACGCGCGCCCAGGAGGCCGTCGCGGACCCGGGCGACGGCGTCGGTGTCGATCGCCTCGCCCTCGGCGGCCATGGCGCCGAGCAGGCGGTGGGAGGCCGTGGTGCGCCAGGTGGGCTCCGGGGCGATGTCGAGCAGCAGGCCGTCGAGCCCGAGCTCGTCGAGCCGGGTCGTGAGCGTGTCCGCGGCCCGGCGGTGGCCCGGCACGTAGAGGATGCTGCGGCCGCTCGCGGCGGCCTCCGCCACGACGGCCGCGATGGTGCCCGCGGTGTCGGCCCCGGGGGGAGCGTCGACGAACAGGTGGCTGCCCGTCGCGAGGGCGTCGATGACGTGGCGCTGCGCCGGGTCGAGGTCGCCGACGCCGCGTTCCTGGGTGGGGTCCGCGTCGCCGACGCGCGGGGCCGGGAGCTCGCGCTCGAGAGCGGCCGCAGCCTCCTCCGATCCGGCGAGGGCCGCGACGACCTCGTGCCGATCGAGTCCCGGGGCCAGCTCGTCGAGGTCGTCGACGAGGACCTGGCCGGGGTGGACGAACGTCCCGACGAGGACCCGGTGCGTCAGCTCGAAGTCCCCGAGGACGGCCTTGCCCACGGCCGTGATGCGGGCCAGGGCGTCCGAGGGGTCGAAGCCCGCGGGCGTGAACGCGCTGCGCGCGAGCGTCACGGGGTCGATCAGCCCGCCGTGGGCGCGCAGGGTGCGGGCGAGGACCGGGTTGATCTCGACGGTCGGCTCGAGGGTCAGGTCGTAGTCGGTCTCGCTGTCGCCGCGGGGTGTGAGCGTCAGGGGGCGCAGCAGGACGGGCGCGCGGACGATCCGCGGGAGGGCGGGTTCGGCGTCGGGGCCCTGCGCACCGTCGTCTCCCTGCCCGACGGCGCCGCTCGCCCGGGCACCCGAGGCGGCGGACCGCGCCGGGTCGGACGGGTCCTGGGCGCCGTCCGTCGGGCCCGCCGGCAGTCCCGTGGCGCCGTCGATGGTCCGGCTGTACGTCGTGCCGGCGACGTGCGCGAGCGCGGCGACGTCGTCCGTCGCGAGGCGTGAGGGCTCACCCTCGGTCCAGGTCGTGACACCGATCGCCAGGTAGGTCGGCGCGACGCCGTAGCGCTGGGCGTGCTCCTGCGAACGGACCACCACGGCGCGCGCGCGCCGACGTGCGGCCGGCAGGGAGGCGCCCTCGCGGAAGAGGTTGGACAGGCGGGTCGGGCGTCCTGCGAAGAGCTGGGCGACCCCTGAGGGGTGCGCCGCGGTGAGGTCGACGACGGCGTCCCCCAGCAGCCCGATGTCGGCGAGGGAGGAACCGCCCGCGAGCTCGACGAGCGAGGCGCGCCAGGACCGGACGGCGTCCTCGACGAGCTCGGCCGTGGTCGGCGGCTCGACGAGCGCGGGCTTCGCGAGCACCGTGGCCCCCTCGGCGCTCGGGGCCGCACCTCGAACGGCGCTGTCGTGCGCGTTCTGGTCGGTGAGCGGCCGAGCGGGATCGGCCACGTGCTCGTGGGCAGATGGGTTGCGGGCGGCTGCGTTCACTCTCGCACGCTAACCGTCCCGTCCGCCGGAACGGGTACCGGCACGCCGTGGGCGGCGACTTCACGTCACGGCCGACGACGGCGGTCCCGCACGGGGTGGTGGTCTGTGGAGAGAACCGGCTCCGGTGCGTCCGCTGCGCAACGTTGCGCCGGGGCAGGGCCGAGAAGATGTGAGGACGGTGCGCACCGCGCAGGGGGCAGGCGATACGCACCGTCAGAGATGATTCTGCAAGGTCTTTCGCAGTTCGTCAAATGGGTCCGCGCACGATGTGATCACGCGGAGATGGACGACCGTCCAGGACGGTGTGATCGATTCTTCGTGGACGCCCGGTCGGTCGCCCGGGCGCTCCAGGACGAGGGCCGTCCGGGCGCGTGCCGCGCGACGGCCCCGACGCACCACGGCCACACCTGGGCGAGGTGTGGCCGTGAGGTGGGCGGCGCCGTCGGGCACGGAGGCTCCCCTGCCCGGGCGACCCGGTCAGCCGAAGAGCTTGGGCCCGTGCTTGAGCAGGACCGCCGCGATCATCAGGACGACCCACGTCGCGGTGAGGAACACGTCCGCGTCCGACCGCACGAAGGACAGCGCACGCTCCTGCGCCCTCGCGGGCAGGTACAGGTTGTCCTCCAGGATGTTCCAGTGCAGCAGCGTCATGAAGACGAGCGTCGTCGAGAGCGTGACGAGCAGGCACCAGGGGCACAGGGCGCCGATCACGAACATCGACTGGTAGAAGAGCCAGTACGCGAAGATCAGGCCCAGCGTGTAGACGACCTGCGCCGAGAACATGAACCAGCGCGGGAACCGCACGCCCCCGAGGCTCGCGACCGCGATCGTGATGACCACCGGCTCGGCGATCAGACCGAGGAACGCGTTGGGGAAGCCGAAGAGCGACGACTGCCACGCCACGCCCACGGCCCCGCAGGACAGGACCTCGTTGACGTTGCACGAGAGCTCCGCGGCAGGGTTCGCCGCGAGGAGGACCGCGTCGTAGGACAGGACGAACGAGGCCGTGAGGCTGATGAGCGCGGAGACCAGCATGGTGCCGAACACCCACTGCCTGCTGTGCCGGAACCCCTTGATGCTCGACGGGTCGGTCGTCGTGTCGTCGTGCAGAACGTCGCTCATGCGTGAGGCCCTTCCGGCGATGGCCCCCGGCCATCCCCGGGAGCGTCTCCAGCCTAGGTGCGCGGCGCTCCCTGCACGTGCGGGTGCGGCGTCTCGCGGACGGGTCGCGATCAGCAGGTGGACCAGGTCGCGTCGAATGCGGGGCAGAACACCGCGCTCCCCGTCAGCAGACCTTTTGAGGGGACGCGCAGGGAATACCCGGCGACGCCATTCTTGAAATACCTCCGAGCACACGCCGTCAATGTTCGCCACCACCTTGCCGACCGGTCGCGCTGCGGGCGGCGGCATTCATTCCGCGCGGGACGGGACGGGTGCCAGCGGGTCGGCGACGGCCCCGTGGGTGACGACCGAGGGTTCGCGGCGTGACCTGGCCGGACACCGCTGCGGGCGGGCCGGGAACCGGTCCCGCCCGCCGCCGGAAATCCTGCGGGCGGCCCGCACCGGCTCGTTCTCCCGCGCGGGTCCACGGAGCCGACATTCGGTTCGATCTTCAACTACCTGAGTGCCGCCGCGCGGGGCCCCGGACCGCCCTTTCCGCGCACCGCGCCCGCAGACCTCCGAACGACCGCGGAGAAAATCCTCCAGCCGCGATCAGCAGTCGCGACGACCCCCGGGACGTCCCCGGTCGGGGCGGCCCGCCGCGCACCTGCGCTCACGCCGGTGTAGACCGGGAACCAGGGCGCGCACCGCGCCCACCGGCAGCAGAGGAGTCCCCATGCCGTTCGGGTACCTCGTCCCCGTGCTCCTCGTCGCGTGCTGCACCTCGGCCTCCCTCGCGCCGGCACGCCGGTCCCCACGCCTGGGCCGCCTGTCCTTCCGCATGAGCGTCCTCGCCAACGAGCAGCCCTTCGCGCTCCTGCTCGTCCTGGTCGCGATCACGGCGCTCGCGCTCGGCGACGGGGACCTTGGCACGGTCGGCGGCCGCGCCGCCCTCGGCCTGGCCGCCCTGACCGCTGCCGGTCTGGCACTGGTCTCCCGTCGCGGCCTGCGGGCAGCACCCGCGCTCGACGAGGCGCTCGTGGACGGGCTCCGTACCGGACCCGGCAGGGTCACCAACCGACGGCTGCCCTGGGCCCGGATCCTCCTCGCCCCGTTCGCGATCCGCCGGCACGACGTCGCCCGCGTCCGCGACCTGCCCTACGCCGACGGAACCCGCCAGCACCGGCTCGACGTCTACCACCCCCGGGTGCGCCCCGCCGACGGCCCCACCCTCGTCTACTTCCACGGCGGCGGGTACGTCAGCGGGCGCAAGGAGCTCGAGGCCCGTGCGATGCTCTCGCGGCTCGCGAGCCACGGCTGGGTGTGCGTGAGCGCGAACTACGGACTGCGCCCGACGACGAACTTCCCCGGCCACCTGGTCGACGCCAAGCAGGTGCTGGCCTGGGTCCAGGACCACGGCGCCCGCTACGGCGCAGACCCCGCGCGCGTCGTCGTCGCAGGCAGCTCCGCGGGCGCGCACCTCGCGGCGCTCGCCGCCCTCACCCCCGGCGACCCGCGGTTCCAGCCCGGGTTCGAGGACACCGACACCTCCGTCGTCGGGGCCGTGTGCCTCTACGGGTACTTCGGCGAGTACTACGGCAGCGGCCGAGACCGCGACGTGGAGTCCGCACCGGGCGACTACCTGCGCCCCGACGCCCCACCGTTCCTCGTGGTGCACGGCGACCAGGACACCATGGTCCCCGTCGAGGGGGCGCGGCGGTTCGCGGCGCGGTTGCGCGAGGCCTCGGGCCGACCCGTCGTGTATGCCGAGCTGCCCGGCGCGCAGCACGGGTTCGACCTGTTCCACTCGATGCGGTTCGACGCCGTGGTCACCGCGGTCGAGGAGTTCGCGGAGCGGGTCGTCGTGGCACGGCACCGGGCACCGGAGGCGTCGAGGGCGCGTGAGGTGTCGAAAGCGCGTGAGGTGTCGAGGGCGCGGGGCGAGCGGCGCGACGAGAGGTAGACCGTCAGTGCCCTGGCATGTCGCGGGGAGGTACTGGTGCGCCTGGCCAGATTCGAACTGGCGACACCCGCTTTAGGAGAGCGGTGCTCTATCCCCTGAGCTACAGGCGCGCGGGCACGAACACGGCGGATCGGCCCGGTGGGACGCCCGACAGCCTAGCGTCCCGGCCCGGGAGTCTCCCAACCGCGACGCGCTGTCGAACCCGGGCCGGGCCCGAAGCGGTGGTGTGGCCCGACGCGGCGAACCCGAGGTTGGTCAGGCAACCGGCAGCAGCTGCCTGACCAACCTCGGGTTCGGCACCCTCGGGGCCGGGCACCCTCGGGTTCGGCACCCTCGGGGCCCGGCACCCTCGGGTTCGGCAGCCCCAGGGCCGGGCACCCAGCGGTCGCGCGTCACACGGCCGCGAGCGCCTCCGTCGGGGACATGCGCGCGGCCCGCACCGCCGGGTAGATCCCGGCGACCGCCCCGATCGCGAGCGTCGCGACGAGCCCGCCGACCACGACGACGGGTGGTACGGCGACCGGCCAGCCCTGCGAGGTCGCGTACCCCGCGGTGATGCCGACGCCGATCAGGACCCCGGCGGCCCCGCCCAGGAGGGACAGCACCAGGGACTCGACGAGGAACTGCCCGCGGATCTGGCCCCGGGTCGCGCCGAGCGAGCGGCGCAGCCCGATCTCGGCGCGCCGTTCGAGGACCGAGATGACCATGGTGTTGGCGACCCCGATCCCACCCACGAGCAGCGCGACCGCGCCGAGCCCGACGAGCAGCCCGGTGAACGCCTCGTCGGTGGCCTGCTGGGCCGCGAGCGCGTCCGAGGGGCGCGAGACGTCGACCTCGTTGGGTGCCTGCGGGTTGGCCGTGGCTCCGAGGACGGCACGCACCTGCTCGACCGCGTCCTCGCGGGTGCGCGTGTAGATCGTGGTGGGCAGCTCGTCCCAGTCGAGGTACGTCGCCGCCGCCTCGCGGCCCACGAGGGCCCCGAGGTCCATCTCGGGGGCCAGCGGCACGGGGTCGAGGATGCCCACGACCGAGAACCACTGGTCCCCGATCCACACCAGGACCGCCGGGTCCGGGGCCGTGATCCCGAGGCGCTTCGCGGTCGTGTGCCCCAGGACGACGGCGGGGTATCCCGCCGTCGCCTCCGAGAGCCAGGTCCCGTCCGCGACGGTGCCACCGATGGGGTCGAGCAGGTCGAGGTCCGTGGCGTACACGCCGATCCCGCCGGACTCCCCGGTCGGGATCAGGTCCGAGCGGTACGCCTTGGCCGTGAGCAGCGCGACCGAGGTCGCGGTCTCGACGGGTGCGATGCGGCGCACCATGTCGACCGACTCGGGCGGCAGGGTCGCGGCCTCCCCGAACAGGTCGGTCCCGGGTGCGACGCGCAGGAGGTTGGTCCCGAGGGCCGCGAGCGTCCGGTCCAGCTCGGCGCGCGAGGAGCTGGAGATCCCGACGACCGCGACCATCGCCGCGATGCCGATCGCGATGCCCAGCGCCGAGAGGACGGCGCGCAGCGGGCGGGTGCGCAGCCCGGTCGCGCCGACACGCAGGACGTCCGGGGCTCCGAGGCGTGCGGGGCGCAGCGTGGTCAGCACGATGCCTCCTCGTCGGTCGTGGTCGAGGGGGCGCCCAGCGCGCCCCCGGCGCCCCCAGCACCCCCAGCGCCGGCGAGGACCGTCCCTGCCCCGCCCGGGGCCAGGGTGCCGTCCGCGACGATCTCGCCGTCGCGCATCGCGACCTGCCGCGGCAGGGAGGCCGCGAGCTCGCGGTCGTGCGTGATGATGACGACCGTCGTCCCGACGGTGTGCAGGTCACGCAGCACGTCCATGACGCCGGCACCGGCGGCCGTGTCGAGCGCGCCCGTGGGTTCGTCGGCGAGCAGGAGAGGAGGGTCCCCGACGACGGCGCGCGCGATCGCGACGCGTTGCTTCTCGCCGCCCGACAGCTCGTGCGGGCGGTGGGTGAGGCGGTGCCCGAGGCCCACCCGGTCGAGCGCCTCGGCGGCACGGCGTCGTCGCTCGCGGCGCCCCACGCCCCGGTACAGGAGCCCGTCGGCCACGTTGTCGAGGGCCGGGACCCCGGCCGCCAGGTGGAACTGCTGGAAGACGAACCCGATGCGGCTCGCGCGCAGCGCGGACAGCTCGCGGTCGTCGAGGTCGTCGACGAGGAAGTCGTCGACGAGGACCCGGCCGGACGTGGGGCGGTCGAGCGTCCCGATCACGTTGAGCATGGTCGACTTCCCCGATCCCGAGGGCCCGACGATCGCGAGGAGCTCGCCGCGGTGGACGTCGAGGTGGACGTCGCGCAGCGCGGCGACCCCGCCGGGGAAGACGCGGGAGACCTCGTGCAGGGTCACGACGGGTCCGCCGCCGTCTCCGGGGGCGGTGCCCGGCGTCCCCGTGCCGGGCGTGCCGCGTGGGTCCGGGTGCGCGACGGCGGCTCGCTCCACGGCGACGGCGCTCACGACGGCATCCCGACGACGTCGCCCTCGGTCACGTCGCCCGTGACCTCGACGCTCCCGTCGGCGAACATCCCGGTCTCGACGGCCACGACCCGTGTCGTGGCGCCGGTGACGACCTCGACGCCGTAGCCGCCCTCGGCGAGCGCGAGGAGCGCGGCGACGGGCACGGTGAGGACGTCGGGGCGTTCGGCCGCGACGAACGTGACCTTCACGGAGCCCGCGTCGGCGTCGGTCCCGTCGGGGAGCGCCACCGTCACGGGGACGACGGTCTGGTCGGAGGCCCCTGGCATGCCGCTCTCGTCCTCGACGACCTCCGGGTTCCCGACGGCGGTGATCACGGCCTCTGCCGTCGCACCGCCGGGGAGCTCGACCGTCACGGTCCCGCCCTCGACCGCCCGGTCCCGGTCGGCGAGGTCGAGGTCGACCGAGATCGCCCGGTCGACGCCCGTGGTCGTGAGGATCTCCGCGGCCGCGGGGTCGCCGACGCGGACCTTCAGCGCGTCGACGCGCACCGGCCCCGGGGCGACGACGACGTCGGCCGGGGCGACCGTGCCGGTCCTCTCGAGCCCGCGGTCCTTCTGCCAGGTCTTGACGGCCTGGGCTGTCGAGCCCGTGAACCTGGTGTCCACGGTGAACCCGGTGTACCCGAGCGCCGCGAGGTTCTCCTCGAGCTGGCGCACGTCGTCGCCCTCGGTGCCGATCCCCAGCTCGCGGTAGACGGGCAGCGTGCCGAGCAGCAGCACGGTCGGGTGCTCGTCGACTTTGAGGAGGGCTCCTCCGCGGTCGACGACGTCCCCCACCCCGGGCAGCCAGGTCACCGTGCCGCCGCCCCCCTCGGCTCCGCCGGCGCCCTGGACCCCGCGCGTGACGGCCTCGCCGTAGCCGAGCGTGCCCTTGACGGTCGTGCGCTGCACGAGCGTCTGGCGGGTCATGGTGGCCGTCTCGGTGGGGCCCGCCGCGGCGGGTGCGGGGTCGCTCCCCCGGCCGAACCCGGTCAGTGCCACGACGACCCCGGCGCCGATCACGAGTGCTCCTGCCACCCCGCCCAGCACGGCCCGGCGTCGTGGGCGCCGGTCCGGGGCGGGCGCTCCGGGCAGGGCGCCGCGGCGGCTCACTCGTCACCGGCCGGCGTGCCCGACCCGATGCTGAGGCCCGCGGGCGAACCGGGCTCGTTGCAGGCCTCCAGGGCCGCCTCGAACGCCTCGAGGTCGTCACCCACGTCCCCGGCCGCGGTCATCCCGCCGTTCGGGTCGGGGTCCGGCATGTCCATGCCCTGGTCGCGCATGCACTTGGCGAAGGCCCGCTGCGCCTCGAGGTCCTCGGGGCTCGTCCTCACGGGTTCGCCGCCGTCGGGCAGGAACTCCTTGCACGCCTCGAACGCCTCGTCCATCTCGTCCGCGGTGCCGGCCTCGACGGCACCCGACGTGACCGCCAGCCCTCCGTCGGCGTCCGGGTCGGGCATGTCGACGCCGTTGTCGCGCATGCAGCCCGCGAACTTCCGCGCCAGGTCGTCGCGCTCGGCGTCGGTCAGGTCCTCGGAGGACGTCCCGCCCTCGGTCGGAGCGGTCTGCCCCTCCCCGCCGTCGGCGCTCGCGACGCCGGGGGCGTCGTCGGGCGTGCAGGCCGCGAGCGTGAGGGCGAGGAGCGCGACGACGACGGCCGCCGAGGCCGGGCGGCGCCCCGCCGCCCGGGCGGTCCGCCCTCGCAGGTTCTGGTGGATGGTCATGATGGGTCCTCACGTCGGTCCGGGTCCCGGGCGCCTCGCACGACCGCCCGGGAGCTGCTTCACGAGCAGTTCACCGGACCCCCTGTGAGACCTCCGTGAGCCGGTCCCTCACAGAGATCTCACAGCCCCCACCGTCATGCTCTTCAGGTGCGGGTGCTGGTGGTGGAGGACGAGGAGCTGATCGCGGAGGCCGTCGCGACGGGACTGCGACGGCTCGCGATGGCGGTCGACGTCGCGCTCGACGGGCACGAGGCCCTGGCGAGGATCGACGTGAACGCGTACGACGTCGTCGTGCTCGACCGCGACCTGCCCGGGGTGCACGGCGACGACGTGTGCCGGGCGATCGTGGCCTCCGAGCACGACTCGCGCGTCCTCATGCTCACCGCGTCGGGCGGCGTGCTGGACCGGGTGAACGGCCTCGACCTGGGCGCCGACGACTACCTCGTCAAGCCCTTCGCGTTCGCCGAGCTCAGCGCCCGCGTGCGCGCCCTGGGCCGTCGCGCCCGGCCGGCATCACCGCCCGTCCTCGAACGCTCGGGCCTGCGCCTCGACACGAGCCGGCACGAGGTCTACCGCGAGGGGACGTTCGTGCACCTGTCCCGCAAGGAGTTCGGCGTCCTGGAGGAGCTGCTGCGCGCCGACGGACGCCCCGTGTCCGCCGAGCACCTGCTCGAGAAGGTGTGGGACGAGAACATCGACCCCTTCACGGGCGTCGTGCGGTTCACCATCAAGCAGCTGCGCCGCAAGCTCGAGGACGCCTCGCTCGTCGAGACCGTCACGGGTGTCGGGTACCGGGTCCCGTGAGACCTCCGCGCGGGATCCCGGCCCGCCTCCTCCCCCGCCCGACCCTGCGGGCCCGGCTCACGGCCGTGTACGCCGGGGCGTTCGTCGTCGCGGGGGCCCTGCTCGTCGCGGTCCTGTACGTCCTGCTCGCAGCGGCCATCGACCGGCAGCCGGTCGACTCGGTGGGTGTCGCCGTGGGCGCCGTCGAGGCCACCGAGCCGGGCCTGTACTCGACCCTCGACCCCTCGCTGAGCGCCGGCCTGGTCGCGGGCGGGACCGTGCCGCTGCAGGCCGCGGAGACCGTGGACCCCGCCATGACCGGCTCGACCGGCTCGGAGACCTTCGACGACCTGCGCAGGATCGTCGAGGCCAACAACCAGGAGGCCCGCGACCGGACCCTGCGCACCGTGCTCACCTGGTCGGTCGTCGCCCTCCTCGGGATCGGCGTCCTGGCGGTCGGCTTCGGGTGGGTCATGTCGTCTCGCGTGCTCGCCCCGCTGCACCGGATCACGGCCACGGCCCGTCGGGTCGCGGACGACAACCTCCACGAACGCATCGCGCACACCGGGCCCGACGACGAGCTCAAGGACCTCGCGGACACCTTCGACGCGATGCTCGAACGGCTCGACCGCGCGTTCGACGGGCAGCGGCGCTTCGTCGCGAACGCGTCGCACGAGCTGCGGACCCCGCTCACGATCACCCGCACCGTCCTGGAGGTCGCGCTCGACGACCCGGGCACCGGGCGCGACGCGCGTCACCTCGGCACGACGCTGCTCGCCGTGAACGCCCGCCAGGAACGCCTGATCGACGGTCTCCTGACGCTCGCCGCAGCCGACCAGTCACCTCTCGTGCCCGAGCCCGTGGACCTCGCGGAGGTCGCGGCGCAGGCCGTCGCGACCGCCGGGGCCCCGGCCCGGGAGGCCGGCGTCGCGCTGCACGTCGACACCGAACCGGCCCGCACCCTCGGCGACCCGGTCCTGCTCGAACGCCTCGTCCAGAACCTCGTCGACAACGCGGTCCGCTACAACGAGCCCGGCGGTCGCGTCGCCGTCGTGACCCGCCCCGGGCCTGGTGGCACGGTCGAGGTCGCGGTGTCCAACACGGGGCCCGTCGTCCCGTCGTACGAGGTCGAGGCGCTGTTCGAGCCGTTCCGTCGGCTCGGGCGCGACGGCGCCGTCGCCGACCGTCGCGGGGGCTACGTGCGTGGCGGCGTCGGGCTCGGTCTGTCGATCGTCCGCTCGGTCGCGGCCGCGCACGGCGGCCAGGTCACGGCCGAGCCGCGCGAGGGCGGCGGGCTCACGGTCTCCGCCCGGCTCCCGGGCCTTCCGGAGGGAGACTCTGCGGCGGGGCGTCCGCCGTCGGCGCGCGGCTCGACGGCTCAGCCGGGCATCGGGACAGGCATCGGGACCGGTACGTCCGAGCCGCCCTCGACCGTGCGGCGCGCCCCCATCTGGACGATCGCGGGCGCCGGCACGAACCCGCCCGCGATCAGCGCCTCGCCCTGACGGAAGAACGGGGTGGCCGCGAGCAGCTCGGGCGGCGCGAACCCGTAGACGCTCTCGAGCTCGACCAGGTCGGCGGGCGAGCTCATGCGCATGACGATCACGTTGTCGCACTGCGAGAGCACGTTCGGGTGGATCTTCGAGGGTCGCTGCGTCGAGAGCAGCAGCCACAGCCCGAACTTGCGCCCCTCGGCCGCGATCTGGACGACGCGCTCGGTCGTGAGCCGCTGGAGCTGGGTCGAGGGCTCGGCCGAGACCACGTTGTGCGCCTCGTCGATCACGATCAGGCGCGGCGTGCGCTCGGCGCGCGCGGCCCACAGGTCGTCGAGGAGCGCGAGCGAGACCGCGAGCTGCTCCTCGTGCGTGTGCAGGCTCCCGAGATCGACCACGACCGCACGGGGCCCCTCGGACAGGACCTCGCTGACCGACTGCCCGACGCCCGCCCACACGTCCCAGTCCAGGATCCCCAGGTTCTCGACCCGCTGGGCCAGGCGGAGCGCGTCGGGCTCGCCCGTCGCGCGCAGCGCCGAGGGGATGGTGTGCGGGTCGAGCCTGCCCTGGGTCGCGATGCTGCGCGGTCCGGCGGTCCCCCCTGCGGCGCCTCCCGGTACGGAGGCGTCCTCGATCATCCGCAGGAACGTGTTGTACTCGCCGCGGTCGGTCAGCGGGTCGAGCTGGAGCACCGCGGCCTGGCTCGCGGCCTCCATCGCGGTCAGCCGGGCGGTCACGGGGTGGTGCTCGCCGTCGTTGCGCAGGACGCGCACGTCGAGCGCGCGCAGGCGCGCGGCGTCCTGGGGCGACGCGGTCTCGAGCAGCTCGCCGATCCGCACGAAGTCCGAGTTCGGGTCGAGGATGACCATGGGCAGGTCGGTGTCGATGAGGAGCTGTTCGAGCAGCACCCCGAGCGCGTACGTCTTGCCCGAGCCCGACTGCCCGCACAGGAACGTGTGCCGGTTGAACCGGTGCGGCTGGAGCAGGGCGTCGACGTTCCCCCGGACGTGGTGCAGCTCGCCGATCCGCAGCGTCGCCCGCTCGCGCGCCTGGAGCGCCTCGAGGACCCCGGCGCCGGCGGGCGAGAGGTCCTGCGACGTGAACGGGTCGCCGCCCGAGGTCGCCACCGTGCCGTCGGGGCGCAGCTCGCCGAGGACCCGCCCGTGCCCGACGGCGTCGCCCGCCTTGGTCGCACGCGTCAGGACCTGCCCCATGACCAGGGCGGCGCCGGGGTGCGCGGCCGTCTCGGGGAACGTCACCCCGATCGTCACGAAGTCCCCCGGCCCGATGCTCGACGAGCGCGGCAGGCGGTACGTGAACCGCCGCCCGTCGAAGGACTCGGACAGCGTCGTCTCGGTCGTCATGCGGGGCCTCCGGGGTCGCAGGTCGCGGTGCACGACAAGGATCGACCAGCGCGGGCGGAAGCGCACCCGCAGGCGCGGCCCGCCGGGCGGAACCCTGCCCGACGGCGCAGCCCGCCCGCGAGGTCCGTCCCGCCGGGGGCGGGGGCCGGGTGACGTCAGGCGGCCGGCGGCCGCCCGTACGTGAGCACCCGGAACCGGACACCGTCCTGCGAGGTCTGCCAGGCGTCGCCGACCGTCACCGGGACGCCGGTGCGGTCCGTGGGGCCCGCGAGCACCCAGTCGCCGTCCGGCCCGGCCTCGATCCCGGGAGCGAACGCGTCGCCGTCGACCTCGAGGTCGATCTCGGTCACGACGCAGCGGTCCGCGAGCGGCAGGGTCGCGGCGTACACCTGCGCGCCGCCCATGACCCAGACCTGCCCCGAGCCCGACTCCTCGGCGGCAGCCGACGCGAGCGCGAGCCCCTCCTCGACGGACGGGGCGACCACGACGCCGGTGCCGGTGGCGCCCGGGCGGGCGGCGCCGTCGGGCACCCAGCCGTCCTGGCGCGTCACGACCACGTTGAGCCGCCCCGGCAGGGGGCGGAAGCGCACGGGCAGCGAGTCCCACGTGACCCGACCCATGACGACCGGGTGGCCCGTGGTGACGCGACGGAAGTGCGCGAGGTCCTCCGGCAGGTGCCACGGCATGACGCCGCCCGCACCGATCACGGGGCGGCCCGCGGCGTCGCGCGCCTGGGCCCAGATCAGTCCGACGACCGGACGGCTCACACCGCCACCGGCGCCTTGATCGTCGGGTGGTGCTGGTAGCCCACGACCTCGACGTCCTCGTACGTGTAGTCGAACAGCGAGTCGCGCGGGGCCAGGCGCAGGGTGGGTGCCGGGTACGCCTCGCGGCTCAGCTGCTCGCGCACCTGCTCGACGTGGTTGTCGTAGACGTGGCAGTCGCCGCCCGTCCACACGAAGTCTCCGACCTCCAGGCCGGACTGCGCCGCGACCATGTGCGTGAGCAGCGCGTAGGACGCGATGTTGAACGGGACGCCCAGGAACAGGTCCGCGCTGCGCTGGTAGAGCTGGCACGAGAGCCTGCCGTCGGCCACGTAGAACTGGAACATCATGTGACAGGGTGGCAGCGCCATGCCCCCGAGCTCGCCCACGTTCCACGCCGAGACGATCATGCGCCGCGAGTCCGGGTCGGTGCGCAGCGTGTCGAGGACCTGGCTGATCTGGTCGACGTGCTGCCCGTCCGGCGTGGGCCACGAGCGCCACTGGACGCCGTAGACGGGGCCCAGCCCGCCGTCCTCGTCGGCCCACTCGTCCCAGATCTTCACGCCGTGCTCCTGGAGCCAGCGCACGTTCGAGTCCCCGCGCAGGAACCACAGCAGCTCGTAGACGATCGACTTGAGGTGCACGCGCTTGGTCGTCACGAGCGGGAAGCCCTGCGACAGGTCGAAGCGCATCTGGTGGCCGAACACGCTGCGCGTGCCCGTCCCCGTGCGGTCCGACTTGTGCGTCCCGGTCTCCAGGACGAGCCGGAGGAGGTCTTCGTAAGGGGTCTCGATCGGGCCAGGCATGGTCGGATCCTAGGCAAAGTTTCCACCGTATCGTGAACCGCCACGCGAACGTTCCACACATCGGCCGCTAGGATCGGCGTCTCCTCAAGGGTGAGAAGATCAGCAGCATGACGAACCCCACAGCCGCAGCCGAAGAGATCCCCGCGTCGTCCCCGTCACCGGCGGACGCCCTGTGGGTCGAGCGCACCGGCACCCGCACGTACACCGGCTTCTCGGCGCGCGGCGCGAGCGTGTCGATCGGCCCCGCGAGCGAGGGTGCGGTCTTCACCCCGGGCGAGCTCCTCAAGATCGCGCTGGCCGCGTGCGCCGGCATGAGCAGCGACGCGCCGTTCGCGCGCCGCCTGGGCGACGACTACCAGGTGACCATCCGCGTCGACGGCGCCAAGGACATGGCCGAGGACCGCTACACGGCCATCACCGAGCACTTCGAGATCGACCTGTCGGGCCTCGAGGACGACGCGCGCGAGCGCCTGCTCAAGGTCGCGGACCGTGCGATCGAGACGACGTGCACCGTGGGGCGAACGGTCCGGAACGGTGCCACAGTGGAGCACACCTTCGGCCCGGTCGTGGGAGCCGTCGGCGAGTAGCGGGTCTGCCGCAATCGTCGCGGGACCCCGCGTCGAGGCGTCGAAGGACAGCCGCCACCACGAGGAGGGAGTCGTCCGATGAGTCGTAGGAAGAAGGACGCAGAGGCCCAGGTGGCCGTGTGGGGGACGTCGGACAGCGTGCGGCCCGAGCCGCAGCGCGGGCGTCTGACCGCGGTCGAGGACGCCCCCGAGGGGCAGCCCGCCGACGACTGGGGCGACCTGCGGAGCACGCCCCTGCTCGACGCAGCCCTGGACAAGGCCGTGACGATCCCGTCGTCGGTCATCCGCGCGCACGTCGACTCGGTGCGCCGGCGCAACCCGCACGCGTCCCCCGCGCAGGTCATCGGGATCCTCGAGCGCGAGTACCTCATGGTCATCGGGGCAGCGGGCGGTGCGGTGGGCGCGGCAGCGGCGTTCCCGGCCGTCGGCACGGGCATCGGCATCGCGCTGACCGCGAGCGACGTCGCCACGTACTTCGGCTCGTCGGCCGCGTTCTCGCTCGCGGTCGCGGACGTGTACGGCTTCGAGGTCGACGACGCCGCGCGCCGCCGTGCCCTGCTGCTCGCCTCGGTCCTCGGGGACAAGGGGTCGGAGCAGGTCGAGAGGGCGGCCGCGGGGTCGGCCATGGCGTGGGGCAAGGTCCTCATGACGAGCATGCCGTCGAGCACGCTCAAGAAGGTCAACAAGGCCCTGACGAACAAGTTCCTGCGCACCCAGATGGTCAAGCACGGTGGCCTCGCGCTCGGGCGGCTCGTGCCGTTCGGGGTGGGCGCGGTCGTGGGGGTCGCGGGCTCGCGCGCGCTCGGCAAGACCGTGATCAGCCAGACGCGGCGGGCCTTCGGTCCGCCCCCCTCGACGTTCCGGCAGGTCCTGGAGGTCGTCGAGGTGCCCGACGGCGCCGCTCCCCCGCTGCTCGTCCCCGCACCTGCGGAACGGCTCGGCGTGGTCGACGCACCGGTCCCCGGGGCGGGGCCGGGGGTCGTCGACGAGGCGGCCGGACGTGCGGCCGTCCGGGACGCCCACGGCGGGGCGGGGGCGCCCCGCGGCATCCGGTCGGTGCGTTGGCGCCGACCCGGGAAGTCCTCGTGACCGCTGCCGACGAGCGACGTCCGGCCGCCGGCCGCGTCGAGCTCACGCACGTGCTGCCCCTGAGCGCCGAGCGGGCGTTCGCGCTGGTCGCGGACGTCCGCACGCACCCCCGCTGGGTGCCGCTGAGCCGTGGGACGTTCCACGGCGCGGACGGCTCCACGGTGCCCGCGACCGCGTGGCGGCCGGGGGTGGGGGCCGAGTTCACGATGGTCTCCGGACCGTTCTCCCCCCAGGGGGCGCCCGGGTTCCCCGACCGGATGCGGGTCACGGAGTGGGTGCCGCCCTCCGACGGCAGGGCGGGCCGGGCGACGTACCTGAAGCTCGGGCCCGCGCTCCTCGGGGAGGCGGGGATCGTCGTCGTGCCCCTGGCCGCGCACCACCTGCCGGACGTGCACCGGCGCGAACCGGTGGGCCGCTGCGCCGTGACGTGGTGGGAGGACGTGTATCTCGCGGGTCCCCTGCCGCGGGCCGTGACGGCCCCGTTCGCCGCGCGCGTGCTGGACCTCATGATCCGGCTGTCGCTGCGCCGTCTGGACCGGATCGTGGCGCGGGGGCGGTGACGCTCCGCTGCCGAGAACGGGGTCGAGGCCGGGAACCATCAGGTTCCCGGCCTCAACCCCGTTCTCGCCCGGTCAGGCCTGGTCCGCCTCCAGGTCAGCCGGCGGCTCGGTCGCGGGCTCGACCGACGCCTCGGCGTCCGCCGTCTCCGCCGGGCCCGCGAGGATCAGGTAGAGCTCGCGGCGCGTGCGCTCCAGGAGCGCGAGCGCCTGGGCGGCCTGCTCGTCGGTGCCCGTGCGGGCGACCTGCCGCAGGGCGTCCGCGACCGACGCGAGCGCGCCACGGAGCTGACGCGCCGGACGGGTCCCGGCGTCGGCGACGTCCTGCCACGGGGTGCCCAGGTCGTCGGCGTGCTCGGTGACGTAGGTGCGGCCGGCGTCGGTGAGGCTGGCGAGCTTGCGCCCGCCCGAGGCCGTGATGGTCACGAGGCCCTCGTCCTCGAGCAGGCTCAGCGCGGGGTAGATCGCGCCGGGGCTCGGCCGCCACGCACCTGACGTGCGCTCACCGATCTCCTGGATGACCTGGTAGCCGTGCATGGGCTCCTCGGCGAGGAGCAGCAGGACCGCGGCGCGGATGTCTCCGCGGCCCGCGCGGCCGCCCGGGCCACGACCTCCGGGGCCGCGGTGCCCGCGACCACGGGGACCGCCGGGGCCGCCTCCCGGTCCGCGGTGGCCGCGGGGACCGCGGCCCTCGAACCGGTCGTCGAAGCGCTCGTCGTGACCGTGGTGGCCCGGGTGCTCCGGGTGGTCCCGGTGGTCGTGGGTGTCGTGACCGTCCTCGGGTCGGCCGGGGCCGTCGGGGCGTCCTCCGCGGCGACCGCGAGGGCCCCCCGGGATGTCGCCGAAGTCCGGGCCGAAGCCCTCCGCGGACGGAGGGAAGTCGTCGCGTCGGCGACGGGTGCGGCCCCCGAAGGGGTCGAGGGCGCCTGCGCGGCCGGAGCGGTCGCGGGGCGGGCGGGAAGCGTCTGGGTGCTGGTGGGGGGTACGCATGGGGATTCTCCTGCAGGGTCGTGTCGTGTGGGGCCCTTCGCGGGCGTCCGAGCATTCGGGCTCGGGAGGCGGGTGCCGGTGGGTTCTCGTCGGTTCTCCGACGGGTCCTCGGCCTGGCGTCCGGGTCCTCGGCGCGGTGCGGTCCGTCCGTCCGTCTGCCGCGTCGATGAGTT
This sequence comes from Oerskovia douganii, assembly GCF_015142735.1. GTDB lineage: Bacteria > Actinomycetota > Actinomycetes > Actinomycetales > Cellulomonadaceae > Oerskovia > Oerskovia douganii. The sequence goes on from NZ_JACSPN010000020.1 coordinate 25,137, forward strand.
AAAGATATATCGTTGACGTATCGATAGTCAACCCCCGATCTCGATCAGGTTGCGGGACCCGCCCCCCACCCGGTTCGCCCGCCACGAGACACCGTCCAGGTCGTACAGTGACGGGAAGGCCCAGGCGGCGCTCGCACCGCCCGGGACCGGCAGTCAGCAGCACCCGTGCAACGACGCACGACCCCGCACCGTCGCACGTCCCACGCCCACCGAGACCCGACAGAGGCGCAGATGACGACCAGCACACCGGGACCCACGCGGGTCCCCCGGCACTACCTCATGTGCCGCCCCACGTACTTCACGGTCAGCTACGAGATCAACCCGTGGATGGACCGCGCCCGACCCGTCGACACCGCGCTCGCCGTCTCCCAGTGGGAGCGCCTGCGCGACGTGTACCTCGACCTCGGGCACCGCGTCGAGCAGATCGCCCCCGAGCCCGGCCTGCCGGACATGGTCTACGCGGCCAACGGCGCGACCGTGGTCGACGGCCTGGTCTACTCCGCGCTCTTCCGCCACCCCGAGCGCGCCCCCGAGGGCCCCGCCTACCTCAAGTGGTTCGCCGACCGCGGCTACGTGACCCACTCGGCCGACCACGTCAACGAGGGCGAGGGCGACCTGCTCGTCGCGGGCGACGTCGTGCTGGCCGGCACGGGGTTCCGCACCGAGCGCAGCGCGCACCAGGAGGCCGCGAACCTCTGGGGCCGCGAGGTCGTCACGCTCGAGCTCGTCGACCCGCGCTTCTACCACCTCGACACCGCGCTCGTGGTGCTGCGCGGCAGCGAGGGCGCGCCGCGCCTGGCGCCCGGCGGCGCACCGCCGCCGTTCCTCGCCCCCCTGCCCGACGGCGCCGCTCCCCCACCCGAGGCCCCGCACCTCGCGCCCGCCCCCGCCGCCCAGGTGCCGCTCGACCTGGCCTACTACCCGCCCGCCTTCTCGCCCGCCTCCCAGGAGGTCCTGGCCGAGAGGTTCCCCGACGCGCACCACGCGACCGAGGACGACGCCCTGGTGCTCGGGCTCAACGCCGTGAGCGACGGGCGGCACGTGGTCCACACCCCGGCCGCGACCCACTTCGCGGGCGCCCTCGCCGAGCGGGGCTACGAGACGATCGCGGTCGACACGTCCGAGCTGCTGCGCGGCGGCGGCGGCGCCAAGTGCTGCACGCTGGAGATCCGGTCATGAGCGCGCAGAGCCAGGCCGTCCCGGCCGCCGCGACCACGACGGGCAGCGCCGCGCCCGCCGCACCGGACCGCGCGACGGGAGCGACGCCGTCGGGCGGTGCGCACCCGGGCTCGCTCGCGCACAACTACCACCCGCTGCCCGTGACCGTCGCGACCGGTGAAGGTGCCTGGGTCACCGACGTCGACGGTCGACGCTACCTCGACCTGCTCGCCGGGTACTCGGCCCTGAACTTCGGGCACCGCCACCCCGCGCTGATCGACGCCGCGACCGAGCAGCTCGGGCGCGTGACCCTGACCTCGCGCGCGTTCGACCACGACCTGCTGCACCCCTTCGCGGACCGCCTGACGCAGCTCGTCGGGCCCCTCGTGCAGGACGGAGGGCCGGGTGCGGTCCCGATGATGGTCCCCATGAACACGGGCGCCGAGGCGGTCGAGACCGCGATCAAGATCGCCCGCAAGTGGGGCTACGAGGTCAAGGGCGTGCCGGCCGGGCGGGCGAGCATCGTCGTCGGGCACGGGAACTTCCACGGCCGCACCACGACCATCGTGTCGTTCTCCGACGACCCCGACGCGCGCGACGGGTACGACCCGTTCACCCCCGGCTTCCGCCTCGTGCCCTACGGCGACGCGCAGGCCGTCGCGGACGCGATCGACGAGACCACGGTCGCCGTCCTCATGGAGCCCGTCCAGGGAGAGTCGGGCGTCGTCGTCCCCCCGGACGACTACTGGCCCGCGCTGCGCCGCGTGTGCGACGAACGCGGGGTCCTGCTGGTCGCGGACGAGATCCAGTCCGGCCTGGGCCGCACCGGGACCACGCTCGCGTGCGAGCTGTGGGACGTGAAGCCGGACCTCGTGACGCTCGGCAAGGCCCTGGGCGGGGGTGTCGTGCCCGTCTCTGCGGTCGTGGGGAGCAGCGACGTCCTGGGGGTCCTGACGCCCGGGACGCACGGGTCGACGTTCGGCGGCAACCCGCTCGCGTGCGCCGTCGGGCTCGCGGTCGTCGGGCTCCTCGAGACGGGCGAGCACCAGGCGCGCGCCCGCGACCTGGGGACGCACCTGCACGCCCGGCTCGCACGCCTGGTCGACGAGGGGCTGCTGACGGGCGTACGAGGCGTGGGGCTGTGGGCCGGGATCGACCTCGACCCCGCCCGCGGGACGGGCCGCGACCTGTGCGAGGCGCTGCTCGCGCGCGGCGTCCTGGCCAAGGACACCCACGGCTCGACCATCCGGCTCGCTCCCCCGCTGGTGATCGACCGTCCAGACCTCGACCTCGGGATGGCCGCTCTGCGTGACGCACTGACGCAGCTCGCCGCAGATCGGTAGAGTCCGGAGGGTGACCACTCCTGCCTCCGACACCTCCACCCGCCTCGCCGAGTGGCAGCAGGCCTACGCCGACCTGCAGTCCCTCGGCCTGAAGCTCGACCTGACCCGCGGCAAGCCGTCCGCCGAGCAGCTCGACCTCTCCGACGCCCTCCTGGCACTGCCGGGCGCAGGAACGGTCACCGACGAGAACGGCACCGACGTGCGCAACTACGGCGGGCTCGACGGCCTGCCGCAGCTCCGTCGCATCTTCGCCGAGCTGCTCGACGTCCCCGTGGACCAGCTCCTCGCAGGCGGCAACTCGAGCCTCACGCTCATGCACGACACGCTCGCGTTCGCGATGCTGTTCGGCGTGCCCGGCTCGCCGCGTCCCTGGTCGCGCGAGGAGAAGGTGCGGTTCGTGTGCCCCGTCCCGGGGTACGACCGTCACTTCGCGCTGTGCGAGGCGTTCGGCATCGAGATGGTGACCGTCCCCATGACGGCCGACGGGCCCGACGCGGAGGCCGTCGCCGCTCTCGTCGCGGACGACCCGACCATCAAGGGCATGTGGGTCGTGCCGACCTACGCCAACCCGGACGGGTCCGTGGTCTCGCACGAGGTCGCCCAGCGCCTCGTCTCGATGCCCACCGCGGCCCCCGACTTCCGCATCATGTGGGACAACGCGTACGCGGTGCACCACCTCACGGACGTCGAGACCGAGTCCGCGCCCGCGCTCGCCCTGGCCGCGGAGGCCGGCAACCCGGACCGGGTGCTGCTCTACGCGTCGACCTCCAAGATCACGTTCGCCGGGGCGGGCGTCTCCTTCCTGGGCGCCTCCCCCACCAACGTCGCCTGGTACAAGAAGCACCTCGCGGCGCAGGCGATCGGCCCGGACAAGGTCAACCAGCTCCGCCACGCCCAGTTCTTCGGCGACGCCGACGGGGTGCGCGCCCACATGCGCAAGCACCGCGACATCATCGCGCCCAAGTTCGAGGCCGTGGACACGATCCTGCGCGAGCGCCTGGGCGCGGAGCCCGGCGTCTCCTGGACCTCGCCGCGTGGCGGGTACTTCGTGTCGCTCGACGTCGTGCCCGGCACCGCGTCGCGCGTCGTCCAGCTCGCCAAGGAGGCCGGGATCGCCCTGACGCCCGCGGGCGCCACGTTCCCGTACGGCAAGGACCCTCGTGACGCCAACATCCGCCTGGCCCCGACGCTGCCCCCTCTCGACGAGGTCCGCGTCGCGATCGACGGCGTCGCGACGTGCGTGCTCCTCGCGGCAGCCGAGAAGGCGGCTGCCTGACGCCCGCCTGCACATCGCCGTACCCGACGGGCGGCCGCGGACCCCTGGTCTGCGGCCGCCCGTCGTCGCATGATGGAGGTCTCGGTCGCTGCGGCGCCCGCCCCCGTCGGCTCGGTCGCCTGGTGGACAGGGTCGCCCGGTCGCGACAGGACGTGGCAGGACGGGCCGACGCGACCAAGGACCCGGCCGCCCGGGGCACCGATGAGTTCTCGCTCCTCCCGCGGTCGGAACTGGACAGACCCGTGCACCACCCCTGAAGGGAGCACGCATGACCAGCCCACCAGATCTCGCGATCGAGGCCCACGGCCTCGTGAAGCACTTCAAGGAGACCCGCGCCGTCGACGGGATCGACCTGGTCGTCCCGACCGGCACGGTCTACGGGGTCCTCGGCCCCAACGGCGCGGGCAAGACGACGGCCGTCCGCATGCTCACGACCCTCCTGCGCCCCGACGCCGGCACGGCCCGCGTCCTGGGGCACGACGTCCTGGCCCAGCCCGACGCGGTCCGCTCGCTCGTGGGCCTCACAGGCCAGTACGCGTCGGTCGACGAGGACCTCACGGGCGCCGAGAACCTGATCGTGATCGCCCGCCTGTACGGCTTCACGACCTTCGCCGCCAAGCGCCGCGCCCTCGACCTCATGGAGGCGTTCGGGATCCTCATGGAGGCGTTCGGGATCGCCGAGGCCGCGAACCGTCCCGTCAAGACGTACTCGGGCGGCATGCGCCGCCGCATCGACCTCGCGGCGAGCCTCGTCATGAGCCCTCGCGTCCTGTTCCTCGACGAGCCGACCACAGGGCTCGACCCCCGCAGCCGCAACCAGGTGTGGGACATCATCCGGGTCCTCGTGGCCGACGGCGCGACGGTCCTGCTCACCACCCAGTACCTCGAGGAGGCCGACCAGCTCGCGGACCGCATCGCCGTGATCGACCACGGCAAGGTCATCGCCGAGGGCACCGCGACCGAGCTCAAGCGCTCGGTCGGTGCGGGGTCGGTGAGCCTGCGGCTCGCGGCCTCCGGAGACCGCCCCCGGGCCGCGGAGATCGTCGAGCGCACGCTCGGGGCGGAGGTCGTGCTCGCGGCGGACCCGTACGCGTTCTCCGCGCGCGTGCCCGACGACGGCGCCGACCTCGCGGCGCAGGTCCTGCCGGCCCTCGCGGACGCCGGGATCACGGTGCCCGAGTTCACGCTGGGGCAGCCGAGCCTCGACGAGGTCTTCCTCGCCCTCACGGGCCAGCCGGTCGACGAGGGCGACGAGGACGGCGAGAGCCGCCCGGCCGGCGGCGACGGCGACGGGGGCGACCGGTCCACGCGCCGGGGACGGCGCGCTGCCCGCGGCAGCGCCCCCGGGGCGCGCGGCGAACCCAGCAGCACGATCGACGGGGAGGTGGCCTGATGGCCGCGACACAGACCGAGGTCATCACGACCCCGGAGGCGCAGGCCCTCCGGGCGGCGATCTCGATGGACCAGCACCCGACACGACCCTCTCCGCTCGCGAACACCCTGACGTTCGCGTGGCGGGCGCTGCTCAAGATCAAGCACGTGCCGGAGCAGCTCTTCGACGTGACCCTGACGCCGATCATCTTCACGCTCATGTTCACGTACCTGTTCGGCGGGGCGATCGCCGGGGACCCGGAGACGTATCTCCAGTACCTGCTGCCCGGCATCCTGGTGCAGACGGTCCTGATCATCACGGTCTACACGGGGTTCACGCTCAACACGGACATCACCAAGGGGGTGTTCGACCGGTTCCGGTCGCTGCCGATCTGGCGGCCGGCCCCCATCGTGGGCGCGCTCCTGGGCGACACCGTCCGCTACACGATCGCCTCGGTCATCACGGTGGGCCTGGGGCTCGCGATCGGGTTCAGGCCCGAGGGCGGGGTCGTCGGGGTGCTCCTGGCGGTCGTCCTGCTGCTGGTCTTCGCGTTCGCGATCAGCTGGATCTTCACGATCCTGGGCCTCGTGATGCGCACGCCCAACGCGGTCATGGGGGTCTCGATGCTGATCCTCATGCCGCTGACGTTCGCGTCGAACATCTTCGTGGACCCGGACACCATGCCCGCGGTGCTCAAGGCGTGGGTCGAGGTCAACCCCGTGAGCCACCTCGCGACCGCGGTCCGGGCGCTCATGGCCGGCACGGCGACGTTCGACCAGATCGGCTGGGTCCTGCTCGCCTCCGTGGTCCTGACCGCGATCTTCGCGCCGATCACCATGCACCTGTACCGGACGCGCAACTGAGCGCTGCTCGCCGGTGCCTCAGGACGGGCGCGACCCCGCGGTCGCGCTCGTCCTGACGCTGCCGTGGACGGCTCTCAGCTCGCCGACGCCCCGTCACCGGCGGCCGGGACCTTCTCGTCCTCGCAGCGCTTGGTCACGACCATGACCGGGCAGGCCGAGTGGTGCAGCACGGCCTGGCTCGTCGAACCGAGCAGCAGCCCGGTGAAGCCGCCGCGCCCGCGCGAGCCCACGACGATCAGGTCCGAGGCCGTCGAGAACTCGGTGAGGAGCTCCGCGCCGGTCCCGTCCAGGACGATGCGCTTGATGCTGACGTCGGGGTTCTCGGCCTCGTGCCGGTCCACGATGACGTTGAGCCCCTCGGTGATGTCGTCCAGGACCTGCTGGTGGTCGATCGAGGCGGGCAACCAGGCGAGCAGCCCCGCACCGGCCCCCACGGGGACCCCGGCGACGGCCACGAGCTCGGCCTTCCACGCCCGCGCCTGCTTGATCGCGTGCCGCAGGGCGATGTCCGCCGAGGGCGACCCGTCGACGCCGACGACGATGCGCTTGAGCGGGGCGACGGTCGGCAGGTCGCCTGCCTCGTCCGTCCCCGACTTCAACGGCACGACGACGGTGGGGCACCGGGAGTGCGCGGGGAGCGCCGAGGACACGGTCCCGAGGAGCCGTTCGGTGAACCCACCGCGCCCCCTCGTGCCGACCACGACCAGGCCGTAGTCCTTCGAGAGCTCGACGAGGACGCCGGCCGCGTCGCCGGTCGCGATCGCCGCGGTGGTCCTCACGCCTGCGGCCTCTGCGCGCTGGGTGGCCTCTGCCAGGACGGCCTTGGCGCCCTCCTGGATGGCGGTGTCGTCGAGAGCGGCGTAGCCGCCGTCGAGCGAGGCCGCGGTGAAGGAGGGGAGCGAGTACGAGCACACGACGTGCAGGGGCCAACCGACCTGGCGGGCGTACGCAGCAGCCCAGTCCAGCGCGTGCAGGCTGGGGGCCGATCCGTCGACGCCGACGAGCACGATCTCCGCACGGGTCATGGTTCCGTCTCCTTCCGAGGGCAAACGTCCATCCTGAGACAAACCTATCGAAAGAACAGGCAAAGTCCACTGTGGTGCCGGGGTTCGATCGACCGCGCGTCGCGACCGTCCCGGAGGCCTGGGGCCGCCGCCCCGCCCCTGCCGCTCACCACCCCGACCCAGCCCGGGCAGGGCGGGGTCCCACCGGGTACGACAGAGCCCCGCCACCCCGCACGAGGCGGGAGGACGGGGCTCTGGTGGACTGCGGAGATCACTCCCGCGCGGCCTCGGAGGACCGCGGGTGGTCTCAGGCGACGCGGATGAACGTCGGGTTCGACTGCCAGATCTGACGGACCTGGATGGTCTTGCCGGGACGCGGCGCGTCGATCTGCATGCCGTCACCGGCGTAGATCGAGATGTGGCCGGGGGTCCAGATGAGGTCACCGGGCTGAGCGTCGGCACGCGACACCTTGGTGCCCACGTTGCCCTGGCCGCTCGACGTGCGAGGCAGGCTGATGCCGGCCTGCGCGAACACGTACTGGGTGAAGCCCGAGCAGTCGAAGCCGTCGGGCGAGGTGCCGCCGTAGACGTACGGGACGCCCACGTAGCGGGTGGCGATCGAGACGATCGAGGAGCCGGCGGCGGAGGCCGGGACCTCGACGGCAGCCTTCTTCTCGGTCGTGGCCGTGCTGGCCGCAGCGGTGGCCGTGCGCTCGCTGGAGCGCGACGGGGTCGTGGTGGCGCGGGTCTCGACGACGCGCTCGACCACGGGCTCCGGAGCCGGGGTCACGGCGACGGCCGCGCTCTCGATCGCGAAGCCGGCCTCGGCGGCGACCGTGACGGCCGGAGCGGACTCGAGCGCCGCGCGAGCCTGCGTCGTGAGGGCGTTCAGGTCGACGGTGTTGAGCTTGGTCGAGTCCTGCTCGACGGGGGCTGCGGTGGCAGCGGTGCCGCCCAGCATCGAGACGATGAGTCCCGACGAGGCAGCGACGACAGCGGTGCGGCGGCCGACGGAGGAAGCCGTCGCCGCCGAAGCAAGGGTGGAAAGCGGGCGTCGTGCTGCACGATGGCGTGCGCCGTTCGTCACTGCGTTCACTGGATACCTCTCCTGGACGCCTGCGAGGTCAGCTGTCGGGTTCGGGTGGGAGAATCACCCGGCCGTCAGGACCGAGGTCCTTCAGGCTTCACCCCAAGGGCACCGTTGCCGGTACCCGAATTTGGGTCCCCCGTCCCTGTCAGCGGGTCGTGGTGTTCCTCTCGCGGTGACAGGGTTAGGCGTTCCGCGCGAGGGCTCCGACGAATGAGTCTTCCGTGAAGCAGAACCGAACGTACACGACCCGGGGGTGAATGTCACGTTCCCGTCACGACGTTCCGGAAGGGCCGGGCAGAGCGGGACGAAGCACCACAAGACCGCCGCCCGGGAGCCCCTGCGGGGCCGCCGCGCGGCTGACCCCCGACCGACCCGGACAGCACGCCGCCCCGCGCCCCCGGGAGGGCGCAGGGCGGTGGGAGCCGTCGTGCGCTGCGCTCAGGGCGCCGAGACGAAGATGTGGCGAGCGACGTCGTCGGGCAGGTCGAGGACCGTCTCCGCGCCCGTCGCGGACACCGTGAACGCCCCGGCCTCCGGCGTGACCACGACCTCCTGGCGAGGCAGGATCCCCGCAGCCGCGAGACGCACGAGGAGGTCCGTGTCCGTCTGGAGCGGCTCCGCGATGCGCTGGACGACGACGCGCAGCTCACCAGGAGCGCGCCCCGCACGGTCCTGGGCGGCCACGAACGCCGGCAGGGACACCACGCCGTCGAGGTACTCGATCTCCTGGATGTCCTCACCCAGCTCCGAGAGCCCGGGGATGGGGTTGCCGTAGGGGTCGTAGTGCGGGTGGTCGAGCAGGCCGATGAGGCGCTTCTCGACGAGCTCGCTCATGACGTGCTCCCAGCGGCAGGCCTCGACGTGCACGAACTCCCAGTCGAGCTTGATGACGTCCGTCAGCAGGCGCTCCGCGAGGCGGTGCTTGCGCATGACGCGCTGCGCCTTCGCGTGGCCGTCGGGGGTGAGCTCGAGGTGACGGTCCCCCGTCACGACGACCAGACCGTCACGCTCCATGCGCGCCACGGTCTGGGAGACGGTGGGACCCGAATGGCCGAGACGCTCCGCGATGCGCGCGCGCAGAGGGACGATCCCCTCTTCGTCGAGCTCGTAGATGGTCTTCAGATACATCTCGGTGGTGTCGATCAGGTCGGTCACGTCGCGCTCCTGTCGCTTGGGGGCTCGGGGGCACCTGCCGCACCGGCGGGCCGCTGACCACTAGTTTAGGTCCGAGCCACCGACATTGTGGACGCCTGCCGGTGCGTGCGCCACGCCGGACTATCGTGGCCCTGTGCCTGAGCCCACCCAGATCACCGTCCCCCCGCACCTCCTGCCCAGCGACGGCCGCTTCGGCTGCGGCCCCTCCAAGGTCCGCGAGGCCCAGGTCCGCGCACTGACCGAGGCGGGCACGTCCCTCCTGGGGACCTCCCACCGCCAGGCCCCGGTCAAGTCCCTGGTGCGCCGCATCCGCTCGGGGCTCGCCGACCTGTTCGACGCCCCCGAGGGCTACGAGGTCGTCCTGGGCAACGGCGGCGCGTCGGCGTTCTGGGACGTCGCGACGCTGTGCCTGGTGCGCGAGCGCGCCCAGCACGCTGCGTTCGGCGAGTTCGGCGCCAAGTTCGCGACCGCGACCACGCGGGCGCCCTTCCTCGAGCCGTCGCAGGTCGTCACCGCTCCCCCGGGGTCGGTCGCGGTGCCGCGGCTCGCGGACGGCGTCGACGTCTACGCGTGGCCCCACAACGAGACCTCGACGGGCGCCATGGCCCCGGTCCGCCGGGTCCCGGGCTCGCGCGAGCAGGGGGCGCTGACGCTCGTCGACGCGACGTCGGGCGCGGGCGCCCTGCCGGTCGACCTCGCGGAGACGGACGTCTACTACTTCGCGCCGCAGAAGGTCTTCGGGTCCGACGGCGGGCTGTGGGTCGCGATCCTGTCCCCCGACGCCGTCGCGCGCGTCGAGGAGATCGAGTCCGGCGACCGCTGGGTCCCCGAGTTCCTCTCGCTCCAGGCGGCCCTGACGAACTCGCGTCAGGACCAGACCCTCAACACGCCCGCGGTCACGACGCTCGTGACGTTCGCCGAGCAGGTCGACTGGCTCAACGAGCAGGGCGGCCTCGCCTGGTCGAGCGCCCGCTCGGCGACGTCCGCCGAGACCCTGTACTCCTGGGCCGGGGCGCGCGAGTGGGCCACGCCGTTCGTGACGCGCCCCGAGGACCGGTCCACCGTCGTCGGGACGATCGACCTGGACGAGTCGATCGACGCGACCCAGGTCATCGCGGCCCTGCGCGCCAACGGAATCCTCGACGTCTTCCCCTACCGCAAGCTGGGGCGCAACCAGCTGCGCATCGGGATGTTCCCCGCGATCGAGCCCACGGACGTCGAGCTGCTCACGCGCAGCATCGACTTCGTGGTCGACGCCCTGGCCTGAGTCACCGCGACGCAGACGTGGCCCGCCCCGGGAGGACCGGGACGGGCCACGTCCGTTTCACGCACCTGCTCGCCGCGACCGCCCGGACCGCCGAGCGGTGCCGCCGGGCTCACGGCCGAGCGGGGTCACGCCGCCTCGGCGACCTCCTGCGCGTCCTCGACGCCGAGCCGCTCACGCGTGTCGCTGCGGCTGGCGCGCCGCGCGGCGCCGCCCGCGGGGTAGGTGACCAGGAGGTGCGGGCGCTGGGTCACGCGGTAGGAGACCGTGAACTTCCAGTTCCGCATGGCCCAGATCGCGGCGCCCACGGAGACCAGCAGGGCCGTGATGGACCCGATCCCGATCGCCCAGCGCGGACCGTACGCCTCGGCGATCCAGCCGACGATGGGCGCACCCACGGGCGTCGCGCCCAGGAACACGATCATGTAGAGCGACATGACGCGCCCGCGCATGACGGGGTCGGTCGTCATCTGGATGGTCGTGTTGGCCGCGGTCATCATGGTCAGCGACATGAAACCGACCGGGATGCACGCGAGCGCGAACGTCGTGTAGCTGGGCATGAGCGCCATGACGCCGGTCGCGACCGCGAACCCGAACGCCGACCCGATCACGAGCCGCACGCGCGGCCGCTCGCGGCGCGCCGCCATGAGCGCACCGGTCAGGGAGCCGATCGCGAGGATCGACCCGAGCATGCCGTACTCGCCCGCGCCCATCCCGAACTCGACGCGCGCCATCATGGCGGACGTGAGCTGGAAGTTGAGCCCGAACGTCGACACGACGCTCAGCACGACCATGATGACGATGATGTCGGAGCGGCCGCGCACGTAGCGGATGCCCTCGCGGATCTGCCCCTTCTCGCGCGAGGCGCTCGGCAGCCGGTGCATCTCCCGGGTCCGCATGCGGGACAGCGCGAAGATCGTCGCCCCGAAGCTGATGCCGTTGATGATGAAGACCCAGCCGGTGCCCACGGCGGCGATGAGCAGGCCCGCGACGCCGGGGCCGATGAGCCTCGCGGCGTTGAACGACGCGCTGTTGAGGCCCACGGCGTTGGAGAGCTTGTCGCTGGGCACCATCTCGGCGACGAACGTCTGGCGCACGGGTCCGTCGAGCGCGGACACGCAGCCGAGCGCGAGCGCGAACCCGTACACGTGCCACAGCTCGACGTGCCCCGAGAGCACCAGGGCGCCGAGCCCGAGCGCGAGCAGCCCCGAGGCCCCCTGGGTCGCCATGAGCATCTTGCGGCGCGGGAGGCGGTCCGCGAGGACGCCCGCCCACGCGGACAGCGCGAGGACCGGCGCGAACTGCAGGGCCGTGATGACGCCGACGGCGACGCCGGAGTTCGCGGTCAGGACGGTCAGGACGAGCCAGTCCTGCGCGATGCGCTGCATCCAGGTCCCGACGTTCGCGACGAGCGCGGAGCCGAACCACAGGCGGTAGTTGTAGTACTTGAGCGAGGAGAACGTCGCGCTCATCGGGCGGCGATCCGGGTCAACAGGTCACTGGCGCGGGCCAAGGTCTCTCTTTCCTCCGGGGTCAGGGCGGTCAGCTGCTGGGTGAGCCACGCGTCGCGGCGGCGTCGGGTCTCCTTGACCTCGAGCACGCCGGCGTCGGTCAGCGCGACGACGACCTGGCGCCCGTCCGTGGGGTGCTCGACCTTGTGGACCAGGCCGAGCTCGACGAGCGCGTTCACGGTGCGCGTCATGGAGGGCGGCCGGATGCGCTCATGCGTGGCGAGCGCGCCGGGGGTCATGCCGCCGTGCTTGTGGAGCACGGTCAGGACCCCGAACTGTCCCTCGGGAAGGTCAGCTCCTCCGCGCCGCGAGCGCAGCGCGCGCGAGACGCGGGTCAGGGCGACGCGCAGGTCACCACCGAGGGTCGCGGGCCGACACTGCGCCTTCGTGGGGGACGAGGACGTGATCGGTTCCGCAGCAGGCATCTCTTTACCTTAACTCATTACCTTAGGTAAGGAAAGGGTTCGGGTGGGACGAGAACGCTCCCGACGGGGCACCCGACTCGCCCCGAACGTCCGCTATGGTGTGCGCCGTGCATCAGGAACTCACCCTCGCCGAGACGCTCCACCTCCTCGGGCTCATGGGCCGCAATCTGCCGTCCTTCATCACCTCCGTCTCGGGGCGCGACGACGCGCTCGACCTCGTCGCGGAACCGCGCCAGGTCAAGCGCCTGCCCGCCCCCCTCAAGCTCGCGACCCGCCTCGCGCCCACGGTCCGCGCCACGCTGCGCGTGGTCGAGGTGACCGACGGCGTCGCGACGTTCTCCGTGGACGCGCACGCGGGCGGCTTGCCCGCGCACAAGCTCCTCGGCCTCGCCGCGAGCCGGATCGAGACGGTCGTCACCGCCAAGGGGCTGCCGGCCGGCTCGGTGCGCGTCCTGCCCGACGCGAGGATCGCGCTCGACGTCCAGCGTCTCCTCCAGGCCCGCCTCCCCGGCGCCAGCGTCGCGGACGTGTCGTTCCGGGACGGGCTCGTCGTGCTCGACGGAACCGCTGCCTGACCGACCTCCCTGGGCCCCTCGACCCGTCCCGCCGCTGAGCGACGCCCCGCGACGCTCAGCGGCGGGACCAAGCCACTGTTCAGTGGCGGGGCAGGCCGCTCTCAGCGCCCGGCGACGCCGTCGCTCAGCGGCGGGGCGACGCCGTCGCGCGGTCCAGCAGGTCGAGGAAGGTCCGGTAGTACTCCTCGACGTAGTGGACGGGCGAACGACCCCACCGGTGGTCGGGGTCACCGACCACGAGGTGCGCCGGCACCCGGACGAACTGGTTGGGCGCGAGATCCTGCCGCAGCCGCCCGTACATGTACTCCAGCAGATGGTTCGCGTCGGCCGACGCCTGGTAGTCGAACGGTGCCCCGTCGGCACAACGTTCGGCCCAGCGGGCCTGATGCACGACGATGCGGTCCGCCAGACCGGCCGCCCGTGCCTCGGCCATGAAACGACGACGACCGGCCTCCCAGGCCATGAGGAAGTGGATCGATCCGGGAAGGACCCGGTGGAGGTCGGGCGAGATGCCGTCCGCACGCAGGAGCTCCGCCGACGGGGTCCCGACGCCTGAGCGGTCGTCCACCAGGAGCCCGTAGCGCTCGTCGACGAGGTCGACGACGATCACGTCCGCCCGCACGTCGGCGAGGTCGCGCCAGAAGTGCTTGCCCAGGTCGCGATCGACCATCCGTCGCTGGAAGGGGGACGGGATGGTCGAGGTGTCGACCCCCTGAAGGCCGTGGTCGGCGAACGCGCTCGCGAGCGAGCTGCGCGCAAAGTAGTCCACGAGCTGGAAACCCGACTCCCCCGGGAGCGCGAACGCGTCGCGCGTGACGCAGCTCCCGTGGATCAGGACGGACCGCGCAGCGTTACCTGTCGAGTCGCTCAAGGCCGTCACTTCACGGTCGCTGGGAGCACCGTGAGCACTCCCTTGTTCTCCTCGACGAACTGCGCGGCGGTGTCGCTCGCGAACGACGCCATGAGGGGGTCGAGCAGCTCACGGTTGAGCACCACGATCGACTGGCCGTCCGCCGAGCGTCCCGTGCCGTTGTGCGGAGCCGTGAGGAACGCGACGTCGTTGGTCGACAGCCCGCGCGCACTCATGTACAGGTTCTGGATGCGGTCCATCGTGAACTGCTCGTCGACCGCCACGGACTGGCTGAAGGCGGTGAAGAACGACGTCATGAGGGGCACGTCGTTCCGGTTGTTGTTGACCTTGGCGAGGATCGAGCGCATCCAGTTCTGCTGGCGCTGCGCACGGCCGAAGTCCCCGTTGGGCAGGCCGTGCCGCTGACGCGTGTAGGCGAGGGCCTGCTCGCCGGTCATGATGTGCACGCCGGCCTCGAACTGGACCTTCTTGCCGTCGCTGATGTCCTCGGGGATGCGGATCTGCACGCCGCCCAGGGCGTCGGTCAGCGACGTGAAGGACGTGAAGTCGGTGAGCGCGAAGTGGTCGATCCGCACGCCCGTGAGCTGCTCGACGGTCTCGATCATGAGCGCCGGGCCGCCGTAGGAGAAGGCCGCGTTGATCTTGGCCTCTCCGTGACCCGGGATCGGCACCCAGCTGTCACGGGGGAACGAGACCACCTGAGCGGACTTCCGGTCGGCCGGCAGGTGGACGAGCATGATCGCGTCGGTGCGCTGCGCCCCCGCCTTCCACTGCGACGGGTCCCCCGCCGAGATGCGGCTGTCCGACCCGAGCACCAGGATGTTGACGGCCTCGTTGGGCAGAGCAGGGTCGCTCGGGGCAGCCTCCGGCCGGTTCTGGATACCCTCGAACGGGTCGGCGAGCTTCTCGATGTTGCTGTCGAGGTTGTTCCGGAACGCGACGACGGCCGCGACGCCTCCCAGGCAGAGCACCGCAACGAGCGCGCCCAGGACGATCAAGGCGGTCCTGGTGCCGTGCCTGCGCTTGCGGACATGACGACGCCCAGCCCCGACGTCGCCGGAACCTGGGGTCGACTCGGTCCCGACCGGGAGCAGCTCGTTGTCTGACACGGGAGAGATCCTAGGGGACCTCACGCCGCCCCGGCCCCGAATCTGGCGCCCTCGCGCGGATGTTCACCCCACCTACCCAACTCTTGGCGTGCCAACGACCCTCTCGCGCGGCGATAGACTGTGGAGGTTTCGCGTCGAACACGTGGGACACACGTGCAATATTTCGGGCCGAACCGGCCCACACCACGAGCGGTGTCGATGTCGACCTGCCGGGATCACTGAGAGAAACCAGGGGACATGGCCGGTCGCGCACCGAGGGGGGCGCTCCACGCGCGGCAGAAGCCGTCGTCGGGGCATCGCGTCCTCCTCGTGACCCATCACTACGCACCCGAGACGGGGGCCCCGCAGCGCCGGTGGGGGGCGCTCGTCGCCCGGTTCATCCCGGCTGGCGTCGATGTGAGCGTCCTCACGCCACCCCCGCACTACCCCTCGGGAACCCTCGCCCCCGGCTCTGAGGCGCACCTGCCCGGGACGGTCTCGCGTGGCGCGCACGGTGAGCGCATCATCCGCGTGCGCTACCGGGAGCACACGACGTCGCTCGTCTCCCGCACCCTGGACCATCTCGTGGCGGCCCTGAGCTCGATCCACCTGGGGTGGCGGCGTCTACGCCGACGGACCGTCCGCCCCACGGTCGTGATCGGGACCGTGCCCGGGATCCCGAGCATGTTCGCGGCCTGGGCGCTCGCGCGGATCTTCCGCGCGGCCCTGGTCGTCGAGATGAGAGACGCCTGGCCGGACCTCATCCGTCCCAGCGGGATCATGACCGGCTCGCTCGCCCAGCGTCGCCCTGGGCGGGCGTTCGCGACGACGCTCGCGCACCGGGTCATCACGCGGCTGCAGTCCCGCGCCGACCTGGTGGTGACCACCACGGAGACGTTCGCCGACGTCGTCCGCTCCCGAGGCGCCCGCAACGTGGCCGTCGTGCGCAACGGCACGGCGTTCCCCGTGGTCAGCCGCCCCGCCGTGGCTGCGGGCACGGACCTCGCGCCCCGTCCGTTCCGCGTCGTCTACGCCGGGACGCTCGGCAGGTCCCAGGGCCTCGAGGTCGTGGTGCGCGCCGCTGCCCTGGTCGAGTCCCGCGGACTGCCGATCGAGGTCAGGATCGTCGGCGCCGGCAACGACGCGACGCAGCTCGCCGGGCTCGCCAGGTCGTTGGGTGCCCCGGTGACGATCGGCCCGCCCATCCCGCACGCCGAGATCGACGCCCTCTACAACTGGGCCGACACCCTGGTGGTCTCGCTGCGCGACTGGGAGCCCTTCCAGTGGACCGTGCCGTCCAAGCTGTACGAGGTCATGGCATCGGGTCACCACGTCACGGCGTGCGTCGCGGGAGAGTCTGCCGAGCTGGTCCTGTCGCTCGAGGCGGGCGACGTGGTGCCGCCCGGTGACGTCGAGGCCCTCGCGAACCTCTGGGCGGGCTACGCCACGTCCGGGATCGCGCCCGTCGCGAGTCACGCGGCCAGCGCCTGGGTCGCGGCCCACGCGAACGACGACGTCCTCGCCGAGACCTACCTCGCGCTGCTCGACGGCCTCACCCGATGAGCGGTCTGTCCTCCGCGCGCGAGCTCGCGCGCAACGTCCGCTTCGCCGCGTCCTTCGCGACGCATGCGCTCCTCGACGACCCGGTGTGGCTCGCGATCCAGGCCGTACGGCGCGCGCCGTCCCGGGTCAGAGCTGTCGTGGTCCGCGCACTGGGGCTCGCACCGTCCCCCTCGGCCCCTCGCGCTCTCTCGCGCTACCTCGCAGGTGACTCGTCCGGGGCTGCCGACGAGTCGTCACGACTGCTCCAGAAGTCGGGCGGGCGCTCGCGCATCGGCGCCGAGGTCGCCGTCGCCGTCGGACGCCCCGACCTCCTCGACGGCGTGCCCTCCCCCGGCCCTGCGGGCCTGCGGGCGCTGTGGCAGCGAGGGGACGTCACGGCCCTGCGTGCTGCGCACGCGTCGGGTCGCGCCGAGCAGCGGGTCCTGTCCAGCCTGCTGGGTCAGGTCGATGCGCTCGCTCCGCGCGCGGAGGTCCGGTCGCGGGTGGTCGTCCCGTCCTCCCCCGGCCCGACGGCGCCGCTCGCCGTGCTGCACCACCTCACCAACTCGTTGCCTCACACCCAGAGCGGGTACACCCTGCGTTCCCACGCGGTCCTCACCGCGCAGCGCGACGCGGGGATGCGGGTCGAGGCGACCACGCGTGCGGGCTACCCCGTGACCATCGGGTCGTTGGGCGCGCGCGCGGTCGACGTGGTCGACGGGATCTCCTACCGACGGCTCATCCCGTCGGGGCTGCCGAACGATCCGGCGCGCCGGTCCTCGGAGGCCACGGACCTTCTCGTCCGGGCCCCGGAGGCGTTCGAGCCCGACGTCCTGCACACCACGACGCCCGGGACCAACGGAGAGGTCACCCGTGCCGCCGCGGAGCGGTTGGGGATCCCGTGGGTCTACGAGGTGCGCGGGCTGCCCGAGGAGACATGGGTCGCCTCGCACGGCACGCCCGAGGCCCGCGAGGTCGCGGAGCGGTCCGAGCGGCGCGCTCTTCTGCGCGCCAAGGAGACCGAGCTCGCGGTCGCCGCCGACGCCGTCGTGACCCTGAGCGCGACCATGCGCGACGAGCTGGTCTCCCGAGGGGTTCCGTCCGAGCGGATCTCGGTCGTGCCGAACGCTGTGCGCTCCTCGCTCCTGACGGAGCACCCTGCGCCTGCCGCTGCCCGCGCGTCGCTGGGGCTGCCCGAGGTGTCGTTCGTCGTGGGCACGGTGAGCAGCCTCGTCGGATACGAGGGGCACGACACGATCCTGCGCACCGTCGCGCTGCTGCGTCAGCGTGGTCTGGACGTGACAGCGCTCGTCGTGGGCGACGGCGTGGCCCGGCCAGGCCTGCTGCGCCTGGCCGACGAGCTGGGCCTGGGGCCGCACGCGATCCTCCCCGGGCGGGTGCCCCACGAGCAGGCTGCGCTGTACATGGCTGCGCTCGACGCCTTCCTCGTGCCGCGCCGCGACGACCGCGTGACCCGCCTGGTCACGCCCCTCAAGCCGGTCGAGGCCATGGCGATCGGGCGTCCCGTGATCGCGAGCGACCTGCCGGCCCTGGCCGAGGTGCTCGACGCGCCGCGCGGGGGGCTGCTCGTCGCCCCCGACGACCTGCCCGGGTGGGCGGATGCGATCGAGTCGCTGCAGCACGACCCGGCCCTCGCCGGCGAGCTCGTTGCCCGAGGTCGAGTACTCGCGGGCGAGCGCACGTGGGCGAAAAACGCGGATGCGTACCGGGGTATCTACCGACGTTGCCTAGGATTCACCGCATGACCGCATCATCGAAGGCTCCCACGACGGGGCAGACGGAGGGGAAGGCCAGCCCGGTCGACCTCTACTCGATGCTCTTCGAGGGGCCCGAGACCAAGGTCGAGGTGATCTCGGCGGGGCGCCTGACGCGGGTCGGGGCGCGTCCGCCGCTCGGCGAGTACATCGCCCAGCTCTGGGACCGGCGCTACTTCCTGTGGGCAGACGCACGCGCCAAGGTCACGAGCGGGACACGCGAGACGCTGCTCGGCACCGCGTGGCTCGTGCTCAAGCCGATCCTGGACGGGCTGACGTACTTCCTGATCTTCGGACTGCTGCTGCAGTCCGGCCGTGGGGTCGAGAACTTCGTCGGGTACCTGATCATCGGCACCTTCCTCTTCTCGTTCACGACGCGCTGTGTGACGGGGGGCGCCAGGTCCATCACGGCCGGACGGAACCTCATCCGAGCGTTCGCCTTTCCCCGTGCGGCACTCCCCATCTCCGTGGTGCTCCGCGAGATGCTCAACATGATCCCCGTCCTGGCGGCTATGTTCGCGATCATCCTCGTTCTCCCGCCCTCCGAGGTGCTCACCTGGCGCCTTGTACTGGTCCCACTTGTCCTCGCACTCCAGGTGATCTTCTGTACTGGCCTCGCTCTGTTACTCGCGCGTGCAGCCGCCAAACTTCCGGACCTCAACCAACTCATCTCGTTCGCGATGCGTCTATGGCTCTATGGATCTGCGGTCTTCTTCTCCTATGAGAAATTCATCGACCACCCCACGATCTTGTCGCTCATGGAAGCCAACCCGATGTTCATGGTCCTGACCATCGTGCGCAACAGTCTTCTCTACGGTCTGGACTCACCCGGATCCATGTGGCTCGCCCTGAGTGCTTGGGCCTTCGGTGCTCTGATCGTGGGCTTCCTCGTCTTCTGGCAGGGGGAGGAGTCGTATGGCCGTCTCTGATCCGTTCGCCTCGGCGACTGTGGCGGTCCAGGATGTCCACGTCCGCTACCGCGTCCCGTCGACCGACATGGCCGAAAGGCGCCGAGCGAACCCCCTAGCACGTGCCGCCAAGACGCTCCTGGGTCAGCAGCCCATGGTCTTGGTGCGCGCCCTCGCCGGCATCTCGTTCGTCGCTCGATCCGGTGAGCAGATCGGCATTGTCGGTCAGAACGGCTCGGGCAAGAGCACGCTGCTACGCATCATCGCGGGCCTCGAGAAGCCGGCGCGCGGACAGGTGCTCGCCGAGAGCAGCCCGGTTCTGATCGGTGTCAACGCCGCGCTCGTCCCAGACCTGTCGGGTGAACAAAACGTCCGGCTCGGATGCCTCGCCATGGGCCTCTCCCCCGAGGAGACCGCCCTGGCTGTTCCGGACGTCATCAAGCTCGCGGGTCTCGGGAAGTCCATCTACCTTCCCATGAAGACGTACTCGTCGGGCATGGGCTCTCGCCTCCGCTTTGCCATCGCGACGGCAGCGAACCCGGACATCCTTCTGATCGACGAGGCCCTGGCCACGGGGGACGCCGCGTTCAAGGAGCGCAGCGAGGTCCGGATGGAGAAGCTCCGCGAGAACGCGGGCACCGTCTTCCTCGTGAGCCACGCCGCCCAGACCATCGAGGAAACCTGCACCCGGGCTATCTGGCTCAATCACGGCCGTCTCATCCTGGATGGTCCCGCCGAGGATGTGGCCTTGCGCTACCGCAAGTGGGCTTGGGCGATCGCCAAGGAGAAGCCCGAGGAAGCCAAGACGATCATCGAGGACGCGCTCAGCGAGCGTGAGGACACGTTCGTCAAGATCGAAGAACCCCCGGGGAAGCTCTACACCCCCCGCCACGTACGAGGGCAGCGGCCGAAGACCCGCGCCGACAATGCAGAGAGTAGGTAGCGATGCGCCCCCGCATCATGACCGTGTACGGCACCCGTCCTGAGGCCATCAAGGTGGCTCCCGTTATCAAGGCACTCGAGGCGAGCGACGAGTTCGACAGCGTCACGGTGGTGACGGGCCAGCACCGCGAGATGCTGGACCAGGTCAACGAGCTGTTCGGGATCGTGCCGGACCACGACCTGAGCATCATGAGCCACGGGCAGACCCTCGCGCAGATCTTCGCGCGAGTGATCGACGGGCTCGATCCGATCCTTGAGAAAGAGGAGCCCGCGGCCGTGATCGTCCAGGGTGACACGTCGACGTCGACGGCCGCTGCCCTCGCCGCGTTCTACCGCAAGATCCCGGTGATCCACCTCGAGGCCGGGCTGCGGAGCGGTGACATCTCCTCACCGTTCCCCGAGGAAGCAAACCGCAAGATCACGACTCAGATCGCAGCACTGCACCTGGCGCCGACGGACGTCTCCCGGGCCAACCTGCTGGCTGAAGGGGTCGATGAGTCGACGATCGTGATCACCGGGAACACCGTCATCGATGCGCTCCTCATGACCGTCGGCAAGGACCGTCCCTTCGCGGACCCGGCGCTGGAAGCCCTGGCGGCCTCAGGCCGCCGCATTCTTCTGGTGACCACGCACCGCCGCGAGAACTGGGGCGGTGCGATGGAGAGCGTCGGCCGCGCGCTCGCTCGCATCGCGCTGGCGTTCCCCGAGCTCGAGATCGTCCTTCCCGCTCACCGGAACCCGATCGTCCGCGAGGCTGTGCTCCCCCACCTCGTCGGCCTCGCGAACGTCACGGTCACGGAGCCCCTGGGGTACGGCGAGTTCACCAGGATGCTCGCGCTCTCGACCGTCATCCTGACGGACTCGGGCGGCGTCCAGGAGGAAGCACCCAGCCTGGGCAAGCCCGTCCTGGTGATGCGTGAGAACACAGAGCGCCCTGAGGCTGTCACCGCGGGCACCGTCCGCCTCATCGGAACCGACGAGGAGCGCATCGTCGCGAGCGTCACCGAGCTGCTTACAGACACCGCGACCTACCAGAGCATGGCCCGTGCACTCAATCCATACGGAGATGGGAAATCGCGCGAACGCGTTCTTCAATCTTTGAAGAACTTAACGTCGTCTAGGAAATAAGACAGCCGGTGAGCATCGGAACACCGGGGCATACGACAACTGCGCCTCCCGTCCCGCAGTGAAGTCTGACCACACCTGCCGCGCCCACCACCAGCAACTAGGCAAGCACAACTGTGGCACCAGCGGGCCCTATGTGCACAGATAAGCCACCGGAGAAGGTCCTCAAATCACCCATCCATCATCAGCACCAAAGAATTCAGGGCCCGTCGACTGCGAACCAGACGGACACCTCCAAGCGAGACGCCAATACTATCGAAACACAAAGCGACTACCACTCCAGCCCTTCAAGCCCGTCAGCAGTCTCAGTTGCCGACCGACCCTCGAGAAATAAACGGAGGGCACCCGTTAGAATTTGGCGAGAGGGAGGGGTATGAGAACCGCTCCAACTCTTCAGAACGAAGACAACGTCTCCCGGCGCACGCCATCGATCTGGACTGACACGCTTCGCCACAGCGGCACGCAATAAGGGCTCAAAATGAGCCTGAACGTGCCAATCAGCCTCTTCCTGGACAAACAGAACGTTTCGGAGGCCAGCGATAGTCCCCGGCTCGAGCAAAGACGACTGCACACTGCGCTCTCCAAGTCCGAGCCGCCACTCATCCAAATTCGCATGCGCGGCGTGAAGAACGTACTCGCTCGGAAAACTCGAAGCAAGATACGAATCAACACTGGACCAGCCATATCGGAGAACATCCGTCTGAGCGTTCCACACAAACGCCGAAGCCCGCAAGTGGTTCATTCTTGATGCAAAGTGCAGGGCCGCGAAGCCGCCGCCCGACCCGCCGCACATGATGAAGCGACACCCTGACACCTCGGCGATGTGGTCGAGAATTGATGTCAAAGAACCAACCAAGTCGCCAAACTCACTCCCAAGGTACCAACCGAGAAGCGGCCGAGGAGCATGGTAGAGCGTCGGATCCGCAAACGAAACATACGGAACCCCAAGCTCACCAGCAATTCCGGCGCCAACAAAGACAGGCGCTCTTGAATAGGCCTCAGAAATTGCACCCGTGAAGAACACTGGAACATTTGCGTTGTCGCCCAGAGGTCCCGAAATCGTAAAATCTAGTTCCATGCCGTGTTCAATACGAACGGTATGAATTCCGGGCGCGAGTTCATCGGAATCCAACAGGTCCGAGAGGGTGCCCCACGTAAACAAGCGACGCTCACCAGCGAAGGATCTATCCACTAGGCGTGGCGGCGCCGACATATTCATGCGGTCTCGTTCCTGGCGGGCGCGGCCCGTCGCTAGCACCCCCTCTAGCACGTCACCATAGACCTTTCGTGAATAATGAAATGGCGCAAGCCCCCACTTGTGCTCCGAATCCACCGAGACACGCGCATGAGGCAGGGCAAGGAGAGCGAAACCGAGTCTCTCGGAGAGGAAATTCAGATAGCGACCGAACTGCGCATTCCCTAACCGTGCGCTACCAGTTAAGACCGAGTCAACCGCAATCACTCCATTAACGTCAACTCTGTCCGAGTGCGGAACCCCCAAAACCAGGACTGAACTAAACAACTCTAGCCCGTTCAAGAACTCAGCAAACCTGCTTGCGGCATCTTGAAATAGCGCAAAATGCTCGTCGGACCCAAAGGGAATCAGACGAGAGTTCCGGAAGACCGGGTCGCTCGCGAAACCGACGACCGCCTCACTCGTGGGAGTGAAGTACCCGCCACCCTCTGCATGTCGCACACCAAACCGTTCGTCCGTCAGATCCCAAAGCAAGACGTCGATTTTTGCATGACTGCGCGAGACTCGTGCCGACAAACTACTCGACAAGTCCCCATCAACCATCGAGCGCTGAAAGGTAGATTTGAGCGACGCAGAGATTGCGACAGGAGAATCAACCGGCGGTCCCATTGAGCTTATGATGCTCTGCCTAGCGACATAGTCCAGAAGTGACGTCTCTGACGTCTCTGACGATCCTATCGAATCCCGACCCACGCAACTACCATAGACAAAGACGCGCACCGGCCCATCGGGCGTACAAGCGCCATCAGACGACATTGAGACCTCCTTCGTCGATAGTGTTCCCCGCGGAATCGACGACGGACAAACGTGTGCGCACGGGTTCACCTCCCGCCCCTACAGGACGCTCGAGAACCCAAGTCTCCGAGCGCATCCGCTCCAGGCCAACGGCAGCTCGCCCGATCGTCCACTCCGTGTCGGTCGACACGTCCATCGCTTCGACACGAAGCGCCAAGCCCTCACCAATACTCGCGACAACTGAGCTGGAACTGACAGCGACAGTAGATGAGGGTGGGATTAGGAATCGCTGAACCGCCTCCGCGGGACCCCAACAGCGATCAGTAACTACCAAATCGGTTGCAGAAAGAACCTCGATGCGCCGCTGCGCCTCACAACTGCCAATAATATATCGACAGTCCACGACGTCGCGTCCATCATCGCCCACCCAGTGAACGAGCGACGCGTCCACCTTCGCCGGGGCGCCAGCCGGATAGAACCAATGGCATGGTTTTGTGTCGAACTCCCGAAAGAACAATCCACTGTGTCCCAGTTGGCCGCGAACCGCCACCGCGTCCGGATCACCGGAGTCGTAGTTTATGAGACCCCCGTCGATGACAACGTCAATATCATCTACCAGGAGCCGGATCGCGGAGTCATCCATGTGCTTGTGAACATGAGATCGACATCCCGATGAAATTGCCAGCTGGGCCCGTGAAGTGTTACGAACGTAGATTCCGTTCCCCGGCGATACAAAGACTCCTGGGACATACGTGTACTTGTGGTCCTTGGTGCGTTGAGCATCGCCTATCGCGGGAACAGTACCATGAGCCGAAATCAGATGGCGGTACCCCTCGACAACACGTGCGAACCTTAGCGCAAAGGATTGCGCCGAATTGCGATCTCCCAAGAGATCTCGCGCCACCTCCGAAATCTGCTCGATGGCGTCGATGTAGAGCCTTTGATACTGCGGCGTATTCTCGAATACGATGCCGTCCTGGTCGACGATCTCATCAAGACTTGCCAGTAGCCATCGTTCATCGTCAGCCAGTTGCGATTCATCACGGAGGACGTCATCGAAGACCCACTGTGAGTGCATGAGAGCCAGACCGAGCATAATGCCATGATTGTTCACCAGGCGAAAGCCCTCTGACCTGGCGTGAACCTCAAGGAGCGCGACCGTCTCCACCATGATCGCGTCCAGGGCGTCAATATCAATCAAGTCAATGACTGGCTCGGCATGGAGCTGGGCGCGCAGTGCGCAAAGGCTACGAAGCTGGAGAGCGATCGCATGATCTAGGCTGTTCATCCCCAGGATTGTGGGCTCGTCGGCCGCACGCTTCATGAGGTCTAGAAACTCCACGAGAATCTGGCTAACCCTTTGCCACCCGCCCGCCTCGCGTGCGAGGAGTGGGAGATAGCAAAGCGATCGATGCCACAAGCGCGTTGTCACATGATTATAGTCAAAGACCTTCCACCATTCAATCGGGAAGAAGCGGTCATCGATCTGGAACAAAAAGCCGTTTGGTAGCCGCACTTCAAATTCCTGAGGCGCAGTACTGGGCTTCACCGCCCAGCCATGCGGCGAAAAATCGCGGTACGCGCCAACGTATGAACCGAGCCGATTCGGTGTCATAGCGATCGCCAAAGGTCTACTACTCGGTCGAGAAACGCCGACACGTCGTAAGTGTCAACCATGTACGAGCGCCCCTTCTCAGCGAGAACTTGGAAGTCCGCCAGGTTTTGACTGCTACGAATATGATGAACCATCTCGGACGTCGTCGAGAAGACAAACTGCTCAGGATAGACGTACTCAACGCCCCTCCAAGGTAGAAACAGTCCTTGGTTCCCAGCACAGAATGCCTCGCCCGGCCCAACATGCGATCCTTCGTGCTCACTCATAGAGAGCACGAAGCCGAACTCTTTGGTTGCGGTGTACGTGTCCACCCAACCCTCGAACTTGACCGCCTCGCGCAACCCCATATCCTCGATATATGACTCGCATGCGGCGTAGTACGCGCGCTCCTCTGGATCAGAGTCTATCCACGGGTACTCATTCGGTGCTCTTCCAAGAACGCTCAGAGTGTAGTCCTCCCCCGAAGCGCGCAACTCATTCAGTACCTGCAGCCCAGCGAGATAGCCTTTACGGCGCGGCGCAATGCCAATCATCGCCAACCGCTTAAGGCGTTCGATTCCCTCGCCACGAAGGTAGTCTGACGTCCTATAGTAGTTTGGTATGAAGCGTACCTTGGAACGCGCGTAGCCAAACCGATCAACAACATCCTCATAACAGTGAGGTGCGATGGTGACAAAGGCTGACACGGAAGCCTCGTTGATTTGGAAGCCATAGTCTCTTCCAAGTTCGTATCTGTGCACCCTGACAATCAGCTTTGTGCCTGGTGTCACGTTGTTCGAGTACCATACGGCACACGCCGTAAGCCACTCGCACCACACTACGTCCGCCCAAGCCGCCCCCGCCCGGGACTCTGATACATCGTGTACGCGCTCAGACGGCCATTCGTCATATCGGATATTGAACACGGATGACAGTTCAGGCTCGGCATCGCGGATAAACTTGAGATCGTGACCCGCAATGAGCATGCGGGGACGAATCTCGTGTACAAATGCTATGTAGTCGTCGCAGACAAGCGCATCAATAATTGATTCAACTCGTTCGGGGATGACCAGCGCCGCAACACTGTCGCGATACTTGCTAAAGAACGCGGCAAGCTGCGTGAATGCATCGCGGGAGATCTCTTCACGTCGATGCTGGATAAGCTGACGAAGCGCATAACCAATCGTACTTGCACCGTGTAGTTCGATGTAGCTCAACCCAAGGCCTCGGAAGAACTCTTCGACCCGAGTCCAGGAATGAGCAAGTTCTGAAACTTCACGAGAACCCAAAGAGTGCATGGCCGAGTTTCCGCCGGCTTGTCGGCGCCAGTATTGAAAGAGCGGCATGTCGACATAATCTACGTCGCTCGCACACGTCAACAGTTCGGCGGTAAATACGATATCCTCGCCCATTCGAACTGCTTGGTCGAACTGAACTCCATTCTCGACGACCAGGCTCCTACGAATAAGCGCCATGCATGTAAGGCTCTGATGCTTGGCGATTGCCGAGACGCGCGCAAGTTTGTCACCGACCAGTGCTTCGGGTCGAATTCTATCGATCGTTAGCTCACGAACACCGACATAGTGGAGATCGACAGAGCCGCGGACGATGTCAACGTCATCCCTCAACGCCCGATCGACTGCGGCATTGATTCCGCGCGGACGTATGGCATCATCGCCGTCGAGGAAAAACAGCCATTCTCCTCGAGCCGCGTCTATTCCCATATTTCGACCGACGGACGGGGTCCCACTGTTCTCTTCCGTGCGCAGGACGCGCCATTGATCGATGTCGCTCGATTCCTCAAGAAGTCGCTCGAAGGTACCGTCGCTCGAAGAGTCATCTACGAAAATAACTTCATGCGCGACCTCCAAATCGAGATCACGAAGGCTATCGAGGCAAGGTCCCATCTTGTGTTGAGCGTTGTGCATCGGCACAATAATTGTCAAGAAAGGCTGAGATGCCATCAAACGAGCGTTCATACCGAAGGGACCTCCAAGACCGGGAGCGCTAGATGTGGCCGCATCGTCATCGGAAGGAAGTCCGCCGCACTCATGAGAATCGGTTGGTCAGCTGCGCTGGCCCCCCAGCGAAGAGCACTCGTGTTCCCCGAAACGATCGGCTTTAGGCAGTACGCGCGATGGAGCATCATGCGGCGTATCACCTCTTTGCTTGGAATCAGTGTTCCAACCATCAGGACATCCGGCGTCTCTAGAATAGTTCTGGGCTGGATAGGCTGGCTTGTGGCGAGACGCGCGGATACTACTGAGCACATCGAGTCATTGAATCGCGTGAAGAACTCTCCGACGCGGTGCGTCGGCACCGATGCGTCCACTATCAGGATCATGCGGTGGAATTCAACAGCTCGTCGACGGTAAGCGCCAACCATCACTTCAGCGTCGCTGAGGGAGGATACCCTGGCCGCAAGCGTGGGTAGCGGTCTCATCGATACCGTCCGGCCGAGGGCGCTGAGGATCGTCTGAGCCCGGTGCGCATACGTGTGAGCCTCGAGTACCGTTTCTTGTCCTCGGAGGGTGTTGGATTCGATCTCTTCCTTGTTTAACTGAAGGAAACGATCACGATCCCTGTCCATGAACACGACGGAATCTCCGAAGTACCTTTCGATTCCCGGGGAATAGTTGGAAACAACCATTGTTCCCGACGCGGCCAGTTCGAACACTCGACGCGCAAACATGCTGTTGGATGTTGTCACCGTATTGACGTTCATCCCGATGGTTGCGCGGCGATACAAGTCCGCGGTCAGACTGTGTTTGACCGCGGGGTGGATGTACCTTGCGTACTCATCCGGGTACCGCCGGTCAGGCGAATTGACCGCGGAATCGCGGTCGTAGATCGCGAGCGATCGGCCAGATTTGATTACGTCATTGAACATTGACCGCATAGCGCTGGAGCGCTCTTCGTGAATGCTGTACCAAGCCCCGGCGAAGATGATCTGGTCTCGCCGAGCATGCAGCGGGAGTGGGTTGAATAGTTGAGTTTGCGCCGCGAACGGTAGAAGGCCGACTCTCCCGGACCCCATGAATTTCATGTAGTCCGGGATGCACTCTTCAGCCGTAGTGAATACGTGGTCGAATCGACTTGCAGTATCCACAAAATCGTTCACCCTGTCGCCGAAGTGCGTCGGATCTTCCTTGTTCCAGAAGATCGTTGGGATGCCCATGGTTTTGCAGTACGAAAGAATATCGAAGAGTACACTGCGGTTCTCGTAGGCGAACTTTACGCTTCCGTAGATCATTCCGCGCCAGGGGCGGGTGATCGGATCGACGCCGGCCCAAGCGGATTCGCACAGAAGAAACTCTGGTTGATGCTTTTCCATCTGTTCCCGCCACGACGAGGGATCGAGGGCGACCGCGTCGAATTCGGGCGAGAAGCTGTTGTACGTAAACTCGTCACAAATGATCGCAACACGCACGTCCTTCGCGCGTTCCGCCTTGTTGGCGTAGGACTGTTCGATATCGTCCGGAGTTGCGATGCGCGGAATTATCTGTCGCTCGATTGGCCAGTTCGATCTGTTCTGGCTAGCGTCGTCCGGATCTTCAGTTCGGGACGCATTCATGGTCGCGGTTGGCACAGGCGTTTGTGCTGCCGCGCCATTCGTGCTGCCGCGTGCGGCCGAAGTAGCTGAGTCGCCTTTTGGTCGGGCACTCGATTGCGCGGGTGCTGGGGCCTGGGCGAGGCGGCGGACGGCGCTCTCAATACGGCCCTCGCGAATATCGCGTCGGCGGTCATTGGCTGAGGTGATTGCGACATAGATTGCCACGAGAATGGCAACCGCCGATACGCTGAGTGCCCTATAGTTCTGGTGCAGGAGAGCAGTTCCGCCAAGTATTACAATCGCAATCGCGATGATTGTTCGAATTCCCCCAACTCTTCCCACGGCGAATCGTCCTAGTGCGCTTCTCGTGGTTGAGGTACTGCGAGAAAGATATCGCTTCACCATGTTCATCGCCACATTCCCCGAGTATCGATCGAGATCGTCGAGGGCACCGATTCCCTTAGGTTCTCCTGGTGGAACGCATCATGGTCGACAAGGAGAACCGAGACGTCGGCCCGCATCAACGCGTCCTCAAGTGACACCAATTCGACGTTTCGACGGTTTGCCAGCTCCTTGGGGAGTTCCTCGATGTGCGGCTCGACGACGAGGATCGTCCCATCGGCCATCTCGTCCGCAAGCTGTTCGACGATCTTGCGCGCCGGAGACTCGCGAAGGTCATCGATGTTCGCCTTGAAGGCGAGACCCAGTGCGGCCACGGTCGGGCTCGCGACGCCCTCCGCGGCTGTGCGCACCTTGTCGATGACCCACTGAGGCTTCGCATCGTTGACCTCCCGGGCGGTGCGGATCAAGCGCGCGTCCTCGGGGGCTGCGTCGACGATGAACCACGGGTCCACTGCGATGCAGTGCCCCCCCACACCCGGGCCGGGCTGGAGGATGTTCACGCGCGGGTGGTGGTTCGCGAGGCGGATGAGTTCCCAGACGTCGATGCCCAGGTTGTCGCTGATGACAGAGAGTTCGTTGGCGAACGCGATGTTCACGTCGCGGAACGAGTTCTCCACGAGCTTGGCCATCTCCGCCGTCACGGCGTCCGTCAGGAGGATCTCGCCCTGGCAGAACACCTGGTAGAGGTCGCGAGCTCGCTCAGCAGCCTCGGCAGTGAGCCCGCCGACGATACGGTCGTTCGTGACGAGCTCGATCATCACGCGCCCAGGGAGCACACGCTCCGGACAGTGCGCGACGTGGATGACCGGGCGGCTTCCCGAGCCGTCGAGGCTCAGGTCCGGACGAGCCTCGAGGATCCAGTCCGCCATGCGCTGCGTCGCTCCGGGAGGGGACGTCGACTCGAGGATCAAGAGTTCGCCACCCTGGAGCTGAGGCGCGATCGCCTGAGCAGCGGCCTGGATGTACGACAGGTCCGGCTTCATGCCATCCGTGAAGGGCGTGGGCACAGCCACGATGAAGGCGTCCGCCGGGGACGGTGTGAGCGCTGCGCTCAGCTTCCCCTGCGTCACGGCCCCCGCCACGTACGTCGCGAGGTCCGGCTCGACGAACGGTACGTCGCCGCGGTTCACCGCATCGACGGTCCTCTGACTGATGTCGACCCCGAGGACCGTCACGTCCTGCGACGCCAGGATCGCGGCCGTCGGCAGGCCGATGTATCCCAGTCCGATCACCGCGACAGAGCTGATGCCCATGGTGTTCACGTTCTCCCTGCTCAGACGAGGACGTGCGAGTCCGCACGTCCGTAGAACTCGACACGGCCGCTCGCAAGGAGCTCGGCGTCAGAAACTGTCCAGGTGTGCGCCCCGGACCCGGAGCGCACCTGGACAAAGTTGAAGCGGTCCGCCGAGTACACGCGTGCCCCTGCATCCACAGCATCCCGGAGGAAGGCGGTGTCCTCACCGCGGCCCACATCGTGGAAGGGGAGGCCCGTCGCCAGGTCTCGGCGAGCGACGATCGTCGGTCCCATCACGAAGTCGGTGAAACGGCGCTCACGGTCGGCGAAACGCAGCAGCGTGGCGTCCATGCGCTCGACGTACATGTAGTGTGCCTGCTTGCCGACGACTTCCGCACCGCTGTACGCCATGGCGTACAGCTGGTCGGAGAGGTACTGCGCGCCGTAGAGGTCGTCGTCGTCCATCTTGGCCACGACGTCTCCGTCCGCGGCGGAAACCAGCCGGTTCAGGCAACCTCCGAGCGAGACGTCAGAGCCAGCAGTCAGGAGCACCAGCTCCTCGATGCCCGCCGCCTTGGCGCGCACCCGCAGGTCTGCCTCGTCGACCTCGAACCCGTGGGTCAGCAGCGCCAACTGAAGCGCGACATCCTCCTGGCCGCCGACCGTCCGCAGGACGTGGTCGAGCTGGTGTGGCCGGTTGGTCGAGACCAATGCTGTGACGGACGGGCGCGGAACCACCGGAGAGTCCGCCAGGCCGACACTGTGCAGCACGCTCTGCATGCGGGCCCCGTAGGTGTGCTCGCGCCAGATTCGGCGCTGCCCCAGGTGCGTCGCACGATCGCGCAGCTCCTCGGAACGTACGAGTGCCCGCACGGTGTTTCCTGCCTCCGCACGCTCGGAGACCACGAACACCTCGTCCGCGGGGAAGAACTCACCGATCGCGCGGCTCGGGGTGGTCACGACGGGTGTGCCGCAGGCCGTGATCTCGAAGACCCGGCGAGCGCACATGCTCGGGGAGCCCACGATCGAGTTCACGTTGAGGAACACCTTGTACTCGCGGTAGGCCGTGAGCATCCGCTCGTAGTCCAGAGAGCCCACCACGCGGTCGGCCAACGGCTCCGGGAACTGGTAGTTCTTGTCGCCGCCCTGGAAGCGGGAGAAGATTTCCAGCCCGTGCTCCATGCGCGACGAGACGTCGAACGCCCCACCCAGGAGCAAGTCCATCTGCTCACGACGTTCGGGGTACTTGTGGGCGAAGTACATGCCACCGAACGCGACGTCCCGCTCCGGACCGCGCCCGTGCGGCCGGATCGGGTTGTGGATCGCGGGCTGCGCGGCAAAGGGGAGAACGCTCACACGGTCGTGGCCGAGCCGCGCGACGTAGTCAGGTACCCGGTCGACGTCGGTCGTGCAGACGTGGTCGAAGAGCGCCGCCGCATCGAGGAAGTCCTCGAAGTGGACCGGGTCCTCCTTGTTCCAGAAGACCGTCGGGATGCCCCGCTCACCGCAGTACGCGACCAGCTCGACGAACGCCGGTCGGGGGGCCGACGTCCCGGTGAGGTGGTACTGCCAGGCCCCGCCGTTGCCGTTCCATGCCGACTCGACGAAGAGCAGGTCGATCGGCTCGTCAGCCAGCACCTGACGCCATGACGAGGGCTTGAGCAGCACCTGGTCCCACTCGAACGCGAACGCGAGCCGGGAGAAGTCGTCAAGGATGACGCCCACACGCAAGCCAGGCCGAGCAGGCAGACGACCAGAGAAGTCCCACGGGTCGAATGTCAGTTCGCCATCACTGGTGCGGTACCCACCTTGCCCGCTCCCCGAGGAGGGAACGCGCTGCCGACGGAGGAAGGACTGCAGCTGGGAGACCCCGCCGTGCCGAAGATGCCAGAGGGCCCGGCGCGCCGCGCCCAGTCCCCCGCCCCTGCGAGTCGTCACATCTGCCATCCTGCTCGTTGCCTTGGAGCACCCGTATCCAGCGCGGACGCGGGAAGTGCTCGGACGAGCAGGCCTCGGAGTGCGGCACTATAGTACCGCTCCCAGGTGACTCACAGTGGCATGTGTCTCACGGCACGAAGGCGACGACCACCCGGCCGGACCCGCGCAGCGCCAACGTTCCCGTGGCGTGCGGGACGAAGACCGACTCTCCCGCACGCACCACTGCCCGCAGAGATTCACCCGACCGGTCGCTACCGACAGCAGGACAAAGCGTCTCGATCTGCCCATCGAGGACGAGGACGATCCGGGGGCCCTCGGCCCGCACCGTCACGGCTCCGTCGTCGGCCGACAGCTCACCCATGACGAGCGCGAACTCCGGGATCGCCGCGCGGTACTCGCGGAGCCCACCGCCCTCAGCGAGTGCGCCCCGACGTCCGGCCCCGCGCCCCGTCCCGAGCGGCCGGACCCGCGGGCGCGCCGCAGGCCCCGGCGAGTACACGACGCACGCCAGGAGCGCCTCGACGTCGACCCGCTTGGTGGTGAGTCCGGCGCGCAGCACGTTGTCCGAGCTCGACATGACCTCGACCGCGCACCCGGCGAGATAGGCGTGCACGTGCCCGGCCGGGACGAACATCGACTCCCCCGGCTCGAGCGTGACACGGTTGAGCATCATCGACACGATCGCCCCGGGATCCCCCGGGTGCTGCTCCGCGAGGGCCACCACCGTCGCGTCGGCACGCGGCGACGTCGTGCCTTCACCCAGACGAGAAGCGACGTCGGCGACGGTCACGGCCAGGTCCGCCGCGACGTCGGGCAGGGTCCTCGCGTGCAGCGCGAGCGTGAACGCCTCCTGCAACCCGACCGCAGAAGGACGCACCTCGAGCGCGGCTCGCATCCGCGCGACCAGGTCGCCGCGCAGCCCGTCGAGCAGCTCCAGCACCCGCGTCGGGCGACGGAACCCCGAGAGCCCCTCGAAGCGGCTGATCGCGACGACCATCTCCGGCTTGTGCTGGTCGTCGTGGAAGCTGCGATCCGCGGACCCCCGCGGGATGCCCGCCCGGTTCTCGCGGTTGAACCCCGCCCGCGCGCGGTGCGGCTGCGGGTGGACCTGCAACGACAGCGCGCGGTCCGCAGCGAGCACCTTGAGCAGGTACGGCAGGCGGGGCCCGTACTCGTCCAGCACGCGCTGCCCGAGCATCGCGACCGGGTCTGCACGGATCAGGTCCGCCAGGGACGCCGAAGGCCCGCCGTCGGCCGAAGCCGACGACGGGCCTTTCGGGTGTGCGCCCATCCACATCTCGGCGAGGGGACCTCCGTCCTGCTCCAGGCCCAGCAAGGAGTGCAGGGCACTCCTCGAACCCCAGTCGTAGGACTGGAGCGTGGGCGTCAGGTGCAGGATCGGCGAGGTCATCGCCAGCGAGCGTACGTCAGACGCCCAGGGCGTCGCTGATCGGGTCGAGGGTGAAGTAGATGACGAACGCTGCCGCGGCCACCCACATGAGCGGGTGGATCGCCTTGACCTTGCCCAGCGCCAGCTTGATGACCACGAACGCCAGGAAGCCCGCACCGATCCCGGCCGTGATCGAGTACGTGAAGGGCATGAGCGCGATCGTGAGGAATGCCGGGATGGCCACCTCGACGTTGTTCCACTTGATACCCGTGATCTGGGTCATCATGAGGAAGCCGACGAGGACCAGGGCGGGCGCTGCGGCCTCGCTCGGGACCAGGGCGACGAGCGGCGAGAGGAACGTCGCCAGGAGGAAGGCGATACCGGTCACGACGGCCGAGAGGCCCGTGCGAGCCCCCTCGCCCACGCCGGTCGTCGACTCCACGTAGCTCGTGTTGGACGAGACGCTCGCAGCGCCGCCGGCAGCGGCCGCGATCGAGTCGACGACCAGGATCGCGCGAGACTTGGGCGGGTTGCCCGTCTCGTCGAGCAGACCACCCTCCGAGCCCACGGCGACCATGGTGCCCATGGTGTCGAAGAAGTCCGCGAGGAGCAGAGAGAAGACGAGCAGGACGACCGTGACGACGCCGACCTTCTCGATCGAGCCCAGCAGCGAGAACTGGCCGAGCAACCCGAAGTCCGGCACGGAGACCGGGCTGCCGTCGAGAGCCGGGGCGTTCAGGCTCCAGCCGTTCGCCGCGCCGGCGCCCTTGGTGCCGACGCCCGCGATCGCCTGGATGACCACCGCGAGGACCGTCGCGGCGAGGATCGAGATGAGGATCGCTCCCCGTACCTTGCGCACCCACAGGACGATCATGAGGACTAGGCCCACCACGAAGACGAGGATCGGCCAGCCCGCGAGGGACCCGGTCGCGCCGAGCTGGAGCGGCGTCCCGCCGCCCGAGGCGACGAAGCCCGCGTTGACCAGACCGACGAGCGCGATGAACAGGCCGATACCGACGCTGATCGCCGTCTTGAGCTCGACCGGGACGGCGCGGAACACGGCCTCACGGAAGCCCGTGAGGACGAGCACGAGGATGATGAGGCCCTCGATGACCACGATGCCCATCGCGTCGGCCCACGTGACGTCGGGGATCGTGGCGATCGTGAACGCGACGACCGCGTTCAGGCCGAGCCCCGCGGCCAGAGCCATGGGGTAGTTCGCGAAGACGCCCATCGCGATCGTCATGATCCCGGCGACGAGCGCCGTGGTGGCCGCGATCATGGCCATGTTCGGTCCGTCGGTGCCGCCGCCCAGGAAGCGGCCCGTGCCGTCCGCACCCGAGAGGATGATCGGGTTCAGGATGATGATGTAGGACATCGCGAAGAACGTGACGAGACCGCCACGGATCTCGGCGCCGATGGTCGAGCCGCGCTCGGTGATCTTGAAGAAGCGGTCGATGCCGCTGGAACGCGGGGGTGCTTTGCGCTCGTCAGTCGTGGTGGTCATGGGGAGAATGTTGCCAGACCTCGTGTCGCGGCCCCGAATCGTCCACATGCCGTGCTAGTGAGACGTGGCGATCGTCACGTCCGCAGCCGACCAGCGGTACCCCTCAGTACGCGCCGTGCCCCGAGAACACGGCTCTGGCCGTCCTGGCCAGGATGAGGAGGTCCCCGAACAGCGTCCAGTTCTCGACGTAGTAGACGTCGAGGCGCACGCTCTCCTCCCACGACAGGTCCGAGCGCCCGCCGACCTGCCACAGGCCCGTCAGGCCGGGCTTGACGAGCAGGCGGCGACGCACCTTCTTCTCGTACGTGCTCACCTCGCGCGGGAGCGGCGGGCGGGGCCCGACGAGGCTCATGTCGCCTCGCAGGACGTTGAAGATCTGCGGCAGCTCGTCGAGCGAGTAGCGGCGGATGAAGCGGCCGACGGGCGTGACCCGGGGGTCGTTGCGGATCTTGAAGAGCGGCCCGGAGCCCTCGTTGGTCGCGGCGAGCGCGGCCAGGTCGAGGTCCGACCCGACCCGCATGGACCGGAACTTGAGCATCGAGAACGTCTCGCCGTTGCGCCCGACCCGCTCCTGCGAGTAGAAGACGGGCCCACGGCTCGTGAGGCGCACCGCGAGGCCCACGGCGACCAGGACGGGCAGCAGCAGGAACGTGAGGAGCGCCGCACCGAACCAGTCGGAGATCGACTTGACGACGAACTTGGGCCCGGTGAAGCGCGGGGCGTCGACGTGCAGGAGCGAGACCGACTCGGCGGGCGTGATCGTGATACGAGGCCCGGCCACGTCGACCAGCTCGGTCGTCAGCATGAGGTCGACGCCGACGGGCTCGAGCTCCCACCCGAGGTGGCGCACGACGTCGGCGGTCACGGCGTCCGAGCCGCTCACCGCGACGCAGCCCGCGCCGATCCGGACCGCGACCTCGCTGGCCGCGCGCAGGTCGCCGAGGACCGGCACGCCCAGGATGGCGTCACCCTCCCCCGTGCGCCCGCTCGGGGTGCACACCGCGACGACCCGGTAGCCGGAGCTGTCGCGCTCGTTGAGGTCGCGGATCAGCCGCTCGGCCTGGTCCCGGTGACCGATCGCGAGGACGGCCGTGCGGTGGGTGCCCGCGGTGCGCTTGCGGTGCAACCACTGGCGCCAGAAGTAGCGCCCCAGGAGCAGTCCGGCGAGGCCGAGGGGGAAGGCGAAGATCAGGTAGCCGCGGGCTTCCTGGAAGCGCAGGAGGAACGCGAGGATCGCGAGGACGCCGAAGAGGCGCCAGGACGCGTCGAACACCCGCTGGTACTCGGTGGGGCCGCTGCCCACGACCCGGACGTCCCGGGTCTTGGCGAGCGCGAGGGAACCTGCCCAGGCCGCCCCGATGAGGATGCTGAGCACGAGGTAGGGGAGGAACAGGTTCTCGCGGACGGGCTGGCTGATGAACTGGTCCCAGCGCATGAAGTAGGCGGCGGTGACACCGATCGTGATCGCGAGGAAGTCCGTGGCGACGAGGCGGATCCGGTACGACCGTTCCCACGAGACCGTGGCGAACGCCTCGCGAACCGCCCGAATCGGTCCCGGGGGGGCTGTCGTCAGGATGTGGCGGAGTCCACGACTCGAATCCTGAATGACGCTTCCGGCCATGGCCCGGCTACCTCTCGATCTATCCGGCAGCCGCTTCTGGACCGCCGGAACGCCTCATCGTAAGAGTCGGCAAGCAAATTGATGAACGAACTACCGGCCTTTTCACCCGGGTGAGAAGGACCTTCGCCCGGCGGGTCCGGGCGCCGGATGCCGCCGATCCCTGGACCCGTCCTACACACTGGGCACGACCGGTGAATGGAGATGGACGGATGTCCACCTCGAGGAACATGCTGCATTCTTCGACGTCACGCACCGATCACCTCGAACCATTTCTTGGACAATCGTCCTAGGAATTGGTGGCGTCAAGGCTTCGGATCGTAGCGGCTGGAGATACGGCCCCGGAACCCCGTCCGCAGGCCGCGTCACCCGGGAGGGACGGGCCGGCGGACGCCTTGTGACAGCGGTCACGGGTGAAAAGGTACGACCCGACCTGGCGCGTCGCACCCCCCGTCGGGGCCTACCGCTGCGATACGCGCGGTTCGTCCCGTTTGGCATCGCCAGCAGCGTCGCACCCCTACCGGAGGTAAGGCTTTTAGCACGCCGCCCGCGCGGATCGCCCCGCCGACACGCCCTTCGTCCGACGTCCCGTTTTTCACCCGCCGGCACGTGTCCGCGCTCGTCCTCGGACGCCCGGGTCGTAGACTTCGAGCGTGCCCTCGATGCTCTCCCTGCTGATCCACCCGGAGCGACGGCGACCCAACGCGCCGGCGCTGCGCGTCGATCTCCGACCGGTGATCCTGGTCGGCATGAGCCTGTGGGCCGTCGGCCTCGTCGCTGCCGTCGTCCTGCTGGCGCTCGACCGCGCGACGTTCGAGCTCCCCGCGACCTGCGCCGCGGGGATCGCGCTGGGCGTGGTCGCTCTCGGCTGGGAGCGGCGCAACCGGAGCGAGTACCGCTCGGCCGACGACGACCCGGCAGCAGCCGACGGCGACGGGACCCCGGAGACCGCGGCCTAGCCCTCGATCCCGGCCCGACGGCGCGTGGTCCGGTTCGCGTGCACCGACCACCGCGGCACCCACCGCGCGAGCGCCACCGCCCCGAGCAGTCCCACGGTCCCGGACGCGACGATCCCGCCCGCCAGGCTGCCCAGCGCGGCCCCCGCCGACACCACGAGCGGTCCGAGCGCGGCCCCCGAGTCCTGGAAGAGCCGCCAGATCCCGAGGAACTGCGCGCGGACGTCCGGTGGCGCGACGTCGGCCCCGAGCGTCATGAGGATCCCCGAGCCGATCCCGTTGCCGAAGCCCATGACCATCGCGACCACGGCCACCCCCGCGACCGTGCTCGTGAGCGGCAGGACCACGATCGCCCCGCCGAGGACCACCATGCACGGGATCGCGACCCACAACCTGCCCATGCGGTCCATGACCTTGCCCGCCGGGTAGAACAGCAGCATGTCGACGGCCCCGGAGAGCCCGAAGACCACGCTCGTCGTGGCAGGGCTGAACCCCAGGTGCTCGGACCACAGGGGCAGCACGACCTGACGGGCCGCGCGCGTGGCCCCGACCATCACGACCGCGATCCCGAGCGTCGCGAACACGCGCCAGCTCCCGGCGAGCACCGTGCGGAAGCTTGCCGGGGCCACCGAGCGCCGGTGTGCGGTGGCGCCCGCCGCGACGTCGGGCACGAGGGCCGTGACGAGGCCCGCCACGACGCTGGTCCCGACCGCGAGCCAGTAGACCGCGGACAGCTCCCACACCCACAGCACGGCGGCCGCCGCGAACGGTCCCACGAACGCCCCGATCCGGTGCGTGCCCGCGAGGGTCGACAGGGCCCGGGCCCGCTTGAGCACGGGCGTGACCTCGGTCAGGTACGCCTGCCGGGCCAGCATGAAGACCGCGTTGGTCATGCCCACGCAGAACACGCCGGCCCCCAGGACCCAGAGGTTGGGCGCGAGGGCGCACGCGACGAGCCCGACGATCGAGGCGGCCGCGGCCGTCATCATGGCGCGCCGGTCGCCGAACCGGGCCGCGAACGCGCCCGCGGGCACGTCGCCGGCGATCTGCCCGAGGCCCAGCAGCGCGACCACGAACCCGGCGAGCGCTATCCCGGCCCCCATCGAGATCGCGCTCAGCGCGATCACGGGGACGATCGCGCTGACGCCCGCCTCGAACACGAAGGTCGGGACGTACACGCCGCCCACGAGGCGGCGGTCGAAGATCCCGGACGGACCGTGGGCGCGGGGCTCCGAGACCTCCGACGTCACGCCTCGTCCCACGCGGTCTCGGCGAGCAGATCGTCGGCCGCGGCCGGGTCGGCCAGCGCCGACTCCAGCAGGTGCCGCGCCCCGGGGCGTCCGGCGGCGGTGGCCAGGCCGCGCGCGAGGCCCGCGGTCGTCGCGGCGTGCACCTCGACCCCACGCCTGCCCGCGCACACCCACCAGTCGACCTCGACGCCCCCCACGAGCAGTGCGTCGTGCTCGAACCAGCCCCCCGGCGTGCCCGGGACGAGCGCGGCCACCCGGGGGTCGAGCTCCTGGGGCGAGCCGGCGTCGTCGGGCACGGGGACCTCCGGCGAGCCCGGCGCCGGGAGCAGCGGCAGGTCCAGCAGGTCGGCGAGCGTCGCGGCAGCGTCCTCGGCGTCCTGCCCGTCGGCGACCGGCAGGACCCACCGGGTCTGGGCCCACATCGCGCTCGTCGCCACGGCCAGGTCCTCCGCGCGGACGCACGTCGCGGCCGAGCCGCGCAGGCCGGGCAGCCGCTCGGGCAGGTCGTCGAGCTCCCGTCCGTGGGCCGCGTGCGCGAGCGCGCCCAGCCCCTGCCACACCGCGAGCGCGGCGGGCAGGTCGAGGGGCGTGCCGACGTCGGGCAGCGCGGCCAGGTACTGCGGCCAGTCGCCCGTGCCCAGGTCGGCCAGGCGGGCCGCGCCGCCCAGCGCGCGCACGACCTCGGCGTCCAGCCCGCGCGTCTGCGCGGGCGGGTCCGGCAGGAACGGCACGCTCCCCGGCTCGGCCGCGAAGGGCGCACCGAGGTGCCGGCGCAGCCACCACGCGGTGTACGACGGCGCATCCCCGGTCCGCGGGCCGCCCTGGTTCTGGACGGGGCTGAGCAGGGCCGCACGGGCGTCCTGGTCCTGGGCGATGCGCGCGAGGACCTCGGGCCAGGCGTCGTCGGCGACGGCGTCGAGGTCGGCGACCGCGTCGAGGTCCCCCACGTAGGCCCCGCCCCCGACCTGCGCGCCGAGGAACGCGAGGTAGTCGGCCCAGCCGTCGAGCCAGGACTGCGGGTCGTCGGGCTCGTCGGGCAGGTCCGCGTCGGCGTCCCAGGGCGTCAGCACGTCCCGGACACGGTAGACCGACACGTCCGCCTGGACGCCCACGGCCCGCAGGACGTCCTCCCCCCAGCGCTCGGTGACGCCGTCGGCGAGCGGGACCAGGCCGTCCAGGTGGTCTGCGGCCCACGACCCGGGCACGACGCACTCGCGCCCGGGCGACAGGTCGTCGTCCGCGGTGGGCAGCGGGAGCTCGCCCCACCAGAAGGGGAGGTCCGCCGGCAGGGCGCCCTCCGCGAGGGCCGCGCGCACGAGGGACAGCACCTGCCCGACGGCGTCGGGCACCGGGTCCGGCCCCTCGCCCCGGGAGCCGGTCGCGTCGAGCGGGCCCGTCGTCGGCGCGCCGGACGGCTCGCCCCACGGGTCGCGGTCGGTCGCCGGGTCGGTGAGGCGGTCGAGCAGCTCGCCGTCCGCGGCCTCGTCCGCGAGCCGCAGCACGTGCTCCCGGACCGCGGGCTCGACGAGCAGCCCCCGGGCGGACGACGGCGTCGCCCCCAGCCGCTCCAGCAGGGGGTGCGCGGCCTCGGGGTGGACCAGGCGCAGGCCCAGCGAGCGGGCGAGCGCGAGCAGGTCGGCGCCGCTCCCGTCGGTGCCGTGCTCCCCGTCGGTCCCCAGGAGCAGGGCGCCCCGCGCACCCCGCACGGTGCGGCCGTCCGCGAGCGGGACCGTCACCGCACCGAGCGCGTCGAGCACGCCGGGCTGACCGACGTGCGGCGCGAGCGCCGCGTAGACCTCGCGCCACGCAGCAGGACCCATGCCCGCGGGGAGCTCCTCGAGCACGTCCGCCAGGTCACGGGAACGCACCCCGAGGGACCGGGCGACCGCGAGCAGCGGCGACGGGACGTCGACCAGGTCCGGCGCCGCACGGCCGAGGACGGCCACGACCGCCGGGTCGCGGCCCACCTCGCCCGCGAGGACCTGGGCGTCACGCGGCGCGACCAGGTGCAGCGGGCCCGACGACCGGGGGGGCGAGGACCCGTCGGGGGCCGCGTCGGGCGCCGCGTCGGGCGCCGCGTCGGGCGCCGCGTCGGAGACCGCCGGCACGACGGGTGAGAGGAGCGGGGTGCCGCGCAGCGCGGCGAGCGCGGACTCCCGGACCTGGGCGTCGAGCGCCCCCGCCGGCAGCCCCATGGGGACCAGGCCGAGGACGGCGGCCCCCCGTTCGGGCGCCACGAGGGCGAGCAGCCTGGCGTACGCCTCGCCCGCAGCCCGGGCGAGGGCCTCCGTGGCCGGGCCGGGAAGGACGTGCCGACGGCTCGGGTCCAGGGGGAACGACGCGACGAGGAGCGCGGGGACGGTCAGGGGCTCGTCGGTGGGGGTGGGGGCGTGCAGCACGCCGGCGGCCGGCCCGTCCGCCGCGCGACCGGACCGGGGCGACGCCCACAGCAGGCTCCACCCGACGTGCCGCTGCTCGACCGGGAGCAGGTCGAGCACGTGCGGGTCGAGGACCCCACGCTCGCGCACGACCGTCCAGCGCGCGGCCACGTCGTGCAGGCGCCGCGACCGGACGGCCCCGTCCTCGCCCTCGACCTCGACCAGGACCTCGCCCAATGCCGGCAGGGCGAGGAGCAGCGCGTCGTCGACCTCGTCGACCTGTCGACGGACCGCGTCGACCGCCGCCGCGTCCCGCAGCCGGAGCGCGACCACGGTGTCAGGAGACCCCGTCGACCCGCCGCCCTCGGCAGGTGGCAGCGCGTCGGCCGCGAACGGCAGGCGCAGCACGGGCAGGGCGTCGCCCCGCTCGCGGGCCGCCGTCTCGAGGCGGTCGGCCGCCGCCGACCCCGACGCCTCGCGCGCCGCCGCGACCACCTCGTCCAGGGCTGCGCGTGTGCGGTCCAGGGAGAACACGACGCCCCCGAGGGTCGACCGCACCGACACCTCGTCCGCGACGGACCGCACCGCGGCGAAGCCGACCCCGAACCGGCCCACCCGCCCGGGCGGGCCGTCCGCGGCAGGAGGCTCCGCCGTCGGGCCGGACCGGTCGGCGACCTTGGCCGAGGCCCGCATCGAGGCCAACGACGCGACCCCGTCGGCGTCCAGGGGTGCGCCCGAGTTCTCCGCCACGAGCCACCACGCACCCGCCGCGTCGCGCACGAGGCGCAGCACCAGGCGTCCCGGGACGCCCGCGTGCGCCGCGGCGTCCGCCGCGTTCTGCGCGAGCTCGACGACCACGCGGTCGCGGTAGTAGCCGCGGGCGTGGTCCTCCTCGGTGTTCGCGTCCTCCCGGAACCGCGTCGGGGACGCGAGCCACGCCTCCGTGACGGCTCGGCGAAGAGCCGAGGTCCCGAAGGCGTCCCCCGTCACCGGGCCGGCTCGTCCGGGTCCGGGTCCTGCGCCGAGGCGTCCTGCGCCGTCTCCGGTGCGTCGCTCCGTGCCGTCGACCCGCCCGGCTCCGGGAGCGAGATCTGCGACAGCGCGAGCTCGATGCTCGCCGCCGCCTCGGCCGACCGCTCGGCCGTGGGGGCGGACGAGGGTGCGGCGGCCGTGGCGTCTGCCGCGCGCGCCGCGTCGAGGAGCTGCACGATCTCGACGTCCATCTCGTCGATCAGGGGGTCCGCCGCGGGCCAGTCCGTCGGGTGCGGCTCGACGTCCGTCTCCGAGTGCGCACCGCACCCGTGGTCGAGGCTCACGACCTTGCCGTCGTCGGGCGACCAGGCGTTGGCGCACACGCCGAAGACCTGCCCCAGGGCTCCCTGCAGCGGGACCAGGAAGCCGCACGAGCTGCAGTCGGCCCCCGAGACGACGGCGCCCGGCGCCGTCGGACCACGCGTCCCGCGGTACCAGCGCTCCGCGGCCTCGTCGCGGCCCTCGGGCGAGAGCACCCGCGCACGAGCCAGCGCGAGCTCCTCGATCGCGACCGCGTCCTGCTCCTCGTCGCCCGTGGGGACGTAGCCGGGCTCGAGCCGCGGGTCGTCCGCCTGGAACGGCAGCACGTCGCCCACGCCGATGTCGCCGGGGCGCAGACGCTCCGACCACGGCAGCCACTCGGGCGCGAGGATCGACCCCTCGCCCGGCAGGAGCTCGACCTCGCACACCGTCGCGGTCCGGCCCCGCGGGACGCGGGCCAGCGTCACCGTCCAGCGCCACCCCCGGTACCCGGCCATGGTGCAGGCGAACTGGTGGGAGATGAGACGGTCCTCCTCGACGACCGTCCCCAGGTGCTCGCCCACGTCCCCGACGTGCTCGGCGACCTGCTCCGCCGCAGCACGCGCCAGGTCCACCGCGCCCATGAGCACGGCGTCCTTGGCGGCGCGCGCGCTCACACGACGGGTCGAACCTTCAGCAGCGGCCACGGCAGCCATGTCATGCCTCCAGGTCGTCGGCGACGGCGCGCAGCACCTTGGCGAGCTGGGCTCCCTGCGCGGCATCCGGGTAGCGGCCACGGCGCAGCGAGCCGCCGACCTTGTCCATGACCTTGATGAGGTCCTCGATCACGACCCCCAGGTCCTCGGCCGGGCGGCGCTGGGCCTTGGCCACGGACGGCGCAGGGTCGAGGAGCTTGATCGCGAGCGCCTGCGGGCCCCGACGGCCGTCGGCCACGCCGAACTCGACCCGGGCACCGGGCTTGGGCGCAGCCGCGCCCTCGGGCAGAGCGGAAGCGTGCAGGAAGACCTCGTCGCCCTCATCGCTCGCGATGAAGCCGAACCCTCGTTCGGTATCGAACCACTTGACCTTGCCGGTGGGCACGTGAACCTCGTTTGTGCTCGTGGGGAATCAGAACTCCCAGGTTACCGGGACAGCGCCCGTGCAGTCGCATCGCCGGGCCGGGCGCCGCCCGGCGCGCAGCAGACGGCGCCCCGGGCGCCCGTCCCCGGGCGGTCTCAGCGGGGCTCGAGCGCCCCGAGGACCGTGGCCGACGCACCGGCGGCCAGCAGGCGACCGCGCACAGCCGCGGCCGCGA
Organism: Oerskovia douganii; assembly: GCF_015142735.1. GTDB lineage: Bacteria > Actinomycetota > Actinomycetes > Actinomycetales > Cellulomonadaceae > Oerskovia > Oerskovia douganii. Next base: position 68,821 of record NZ_JACSPN010000020.1, read on the forward strand.
GCGCGTACGGGCGCTCGTCGCCCAGGAGCAGGGACCGGGCGTTGGCCGCCTCGTAGAGCGCCAGGAGCTCGAAGGCCAGCAGCTCGGCCTCGTCCTGGTCGATCGTGAGCTCGCCCGCGGTGATCGCCGCCCGCACCTGCACCTCGACGTACCCGTTCCAGTCGGTGTGCGCCGCCCGCACTGCGTCGCTCACGGGCCCGGGCTTGGAGTCGACGTCCGCCGCGGTCGCGGCGAAGAAGCAGCCGCCGGGGAAGACGCGGTCCCGGGAGTAGACCAGGGCGTTGCGCAGCAGCGCGACCAGGCGCCGGAGCCCTCGGGGCTCGGCGCGGGCGGGCTCGACGATCGTGGCGAGGAAGATCTCCCTGGCCGCGGCGACCGTGGCGAGCTGCAGCCCTTCCTTGCCGTGGAAGAGCGTGGCGACGCTGCTCTTGCTGCGGCCCGACTCCTCGGCCAGGCGGCCGATCGTCAGTCCGTCGAGCCCTTCGACCGAGGCGAGGTCGGTCGCCCGGGTCAGGACGGCCTGGCGCGACGCGTCGCCACGGATGCGTCGGCCGTCGCGGGCAGGAGGAGGGGTCGGCATCCCCCTAGCGTACGAACGATCGATCACATAGTCTACAAACGAACGTTCGTATTTCTTACTGGAGGGGTCCGTCATGCTGTCCACCCTGGTCGGCCGCAGCCTGCGGGCCGCCGCCACCGTGTCCCCCGCGCTCGCCGGTCGCCTCGCGCTGCGCGCCTTCTTCACCACCGCACCGCGCCTGCCCGTGCGTGACGACGACGCCGTCACCCACCACGCCGCACGCCGGTCCTGGCTCCTCGCACGTGGCCGCGAGCTCGCCGTCCACGAGTGGGGCACGGGCGACCGCGTCGTGCTCGTGCTCCACGGGTGGCGCGGGCGCGCCTCGCAGCTCGCCCCTCTCGTGCGGGAGCTGGTGGCCGAGGGGTTCCGTGTCGTGTCGTTCGACGCCCCGGCGCACGGATCGTCCCCGGACGGTCCGGCCGACATCCGCGACTGGGTCGCAGCCGCCGAGGGCCTGCACCGGGCCCACGGCCCGTTCGACGCGATCGTCGGTCACTCCCTGGGAGGCCTCGCCGCGCTCACCGCGGCCCGCTCGACCGTGCCGACCGGTCGCGTCGCCGTCGTCGCCGGCGTCGGGCGCCCGGACCCGTTCCTCACCGAGTTCACCCGCACGCTCGGCCTGGACGACGCCACCCGCACCCACCTGGAGAGGGCCTTCCACGCCAGGGTCGGCGAGTCGCGAGAGTCCGCCGCCGAGCGCTACGACGCCGTCGCGCACCCCCTGCCCGCCGGGACCGAGCTGCTCGTCGTGCACGACCGGGACGACCGCCGGATGCCCGACCACGACGCGGTGCGGCTGCACGACGCCCACGCAGGAAGGTCCCGCCTGGTGCGCACCGCCGGGCTCGGCCACACCCGCCTGCTGTCGTCCGACGTCGCCCTCGACGCCCTCACCGCGTTCGCCACGGGCGGGCTCGCGGCCGTCGACGCCCTCGACGCCGGGCAGGAGGCCCGGCAGGTCCGGGAACCCGGGCCGGACCCGGTGTGCACGACCCCGGGTGACGACCGCCGGGTCGCGGCAGGGACGACCGGGCGCTGAGGCCGCCGCGGGTGCCTGCGTACCGTCCGCGCCTCGGGGACACGTGAGGGGCGCGCCCCCGACCCGCGTAGCATCGGACGAATGGCCTCAACGCCTCCGGCTCCGCGCCGGACCTTCCCCGAGGCTCTTCGCTCCCGCAGCGACGAGCACCTCGTCGCGCTGCTGCTGCAGCGCCCTGACCTGGCCACTCCTTCGCCGTCGACGCTGCGCTCGCTCGCAGCACGCGCCACCAGCCGTACCAGCCTGGACCGGGCGATCACCCGGCTCGACGCCCTCGAGCTCCAGGTGCTCGAGTCCGTGCTCGTCCTCGGGGACCTCGCCCCGGCCCCGCGGGCCACGACGCCCCGCGGCCGCCGCGCACCGAACCCCTCCCACCCGGGCGACGACGCCGGGTCGACCGTCACCGTGGACAGGGTCCTCGACGCGCTCGGCGCGGGTCCCGCGGACGCCCCCGTCGTGCGGGCCGCGGTCGCGCACCTCGAGGAGGCCGCGCTGCTGTGGGACCGCGACCCCTCGCCGGGCACCGACCTCGCGGTCTCCCCCGGCCTGTCCGAGGTCCTGGGCCCCTACCCGGCGGGCCTGGGCCCCGCCGACCCGTCCTCCCCGCTCTCCCCGGCACCCACGGGGGAACCGCCGGTCCCCCTCGACGAGATCCTGGCCGACGCACCGCCCGGGGCGCGCAGCATCCTCGACGCCCTCACGTGGGGGCCGCCCGTCGGGGTGGCGCCGCGCGCCGACCCCGTGGGCCGCGAGGCGACGACGTGGCTCCTGCGCCGTCGCCTGCTGCTCGCGTCCGACGAACGCCACGTGGTCCTGCCGCGCGAGGTCGCCCTCGCGCTGCGGGGTGGACGCACGCACGCCCGCCCTCTCGCGCATCCGCCCGAGCCCGAGTCCCCGCACTTCGCGGACGACACCATCGCCGCGGAGGCCGCGCGCGCCGCACAGGACGTGGTGCGGCTCGTCGCCCACCTCCTCGCCCTCTGGCAGGCCTCCCCGCCCCCCGTCCTGCGGGCGGGCGGCCTGGGCGTGCGCGACCTGCGCCGCCTCGCGACGACCCTCGAGGTCGAGGAACCGACCGCGGCGTTCGTCGCCGAGCTGGCCCTCGCCGCGGGCCTCGTGGCCGACGACGGCGAGGACCCGCCCTCGTTCACGGTCACGGTCGCGGGCGAGGACTGGCTCGACCTGCCCCTGACCGGCCGGTGGGCGGTGCTCGCCGCAGCCTGGGCCGCGTCGGGCCGGACGCCGTGGACCGTGGGCAGCCGCGACGACCGCGGCACGCTGCGGGCAGCGCTCGAACCGGACCTGAGCCGCCCCTGGGTCCGACGCCTGCGGCTCGACCTGCTGTCCGCGCTCGCCGACCGGCCGGGCGCGGCCCTGACGTCGGGCGACCTCCTGGAGATCCTGCGCTGGGGCTCGCCCCGGGCCGTCCCGCCGGTCCAGGCGATCGAGGGCCTCCTGCACGAGGCACACCTGCTGGGCGCCACGGGGGTCGGGGCGCTCGCCCCGACGGGCCGGGCGCTCCTGCTGCCCGACGGCGCCGCGCCCGTCGCGGGGACCGGGTCGCCCGTCGCGTCGCACCGGCCCGGCAGGGTGGCCGGGCCGGCCGGCCCCGTGCCGTCGGCGCTCGAGTCGGCGCTCGCGACCGCGCTCGACTCGGTCCTGCCGCCCGAGGTCGACGACCTGCTGCTCCAGGGAGACCTCACGGGGATCGTGCCCGGTCGGCCGAGCACGGCCCTCGAGCGGCTCCTCGAGGACGCCGCCGAGGTCGAGTCCCGCGGCGCCGCGATCACGGTCCGCTTCACACCGGAGTCCCTCACGCGCGCGTTCGACGCGGGCCGTTCCGCGGAGGACCTGCTGGCCGAGCTCGCGGCGCACTCGCGCACCCCGCTCCCCCAGCCGCTCGACTACCTCGTCCGGGACACGGCCAGGCGTCACGGGCGCCTGCGCGTCGGGACCGCGTCGAGCTACGTGCGCGCCGAGGACCCCGCACTCCTCACGGGCCTCGTCGAGGACCCGTCGCTGCGGCACCTGTCGCTGTTCCGCATCGCCCCCACGGTCCTGGTGGCGCTCGTCCCCGCGGCGACCCTCCAGGCTGCGCTGCGCGACCGCGGGCTCGCGTCGACCGTCGAGGGCCCGGACGGGCGGGTCGTGCGGACCGAGCGCCTGCGGTCCGCCGCCCGCTCCCGCACGGGCGGGCGACGCCCGCTGGACACTGCCACCCGGGGGCGCTCCGACGTCGGGCCGGGGTGGGCCACCGAGGACGCCACCGTGGCGGACGAGGCCGCCCGACGCGACCGGTACGCCGAGCTCGTCCCGCGCCTGCGCGCCGCCGACGACGCGGCGCTCGCCGCGCCCCCGGTCTCGGCGACCCACCCCGACGTCCCGCCCGAGCCCCGCGGAACAACAGAACCCCCTGCGGCGTTGGGACTCCTGCGCGACGCGATCGACGCGGGCGACCACGTGGTGCTCGAGACGATCGACCCCACCGGGCAACCCGTCCGGCGCCGCGTGAAGCCCCTGGTCCTCGAAGGCGGGCGGTTGCGGGCCCTCGACCCCGCCCGCGACGCCGAGCTCACCGTGGCCGTCCACCGCATCGCGGGCGTCTTCACCGACGCCCCCGCCCCCGCCCAGGACGCCCCGGCGGACTCCCCCTCGGGAGCCCCGTCGGAGAGCTGACCCCCGCACCACCCCGCGTCACGACACGGCGCACCACCGGAAGGACGCACATGGCCGACGGCCCCCTGATCGTGCAGAGCGACAAGTCGCTGCTGCTCGAGGTCGATCACCCGCTCTCCGGCGACGCCCGCCGGGCGATCGCCCCGTTCGCCGAGCTCGAACGCGCGCCCGAGCACATCCACACGTACCGGCTCACGCCGCTGGGCCTGTGGAATGCGCGGGCCGCGGGGCACGACGCCGAGCAGGTCGTCAACGTCCTGCTCGAGTACAGCCGCTACCCCGTGCCGCACGCGCTGCTCGTCGACATCGCGGAGACCATGTCGCGCTACGGGCGGCTCCAGCTCGTCGCGCACCCCACGCACGGCCTGGTGCTGCAGGCGACCGACAAGGCCGTGCTCGCGGAGGTCCTGAAGTCCAAGCGGACCGCGGGGCTGGTGGGTGAGCGGCTCGGGGACGACTCGGTGATCGTGCACCCGTCCGAGCGCGGGCACCTCAAGCAGGTCCTGCTCAAGCTGGGCTGGCCCGCCGAGGACCTCGCGGGCTACGTCGACGGCGAGAAGCACCCCATCGACCTGTCGCCGACCGACCCTGCGCACGAGGACAAGCCGTGGGCCATGCGGCCCTACCAGCAGCAGGCCGTCGAGGGGTTCTGGCACGGGGGCAGCGGGGTCGTCGTGCTGCCGTGCGGCGCGGGCAAGACGATCGTCGGGGCCGGGGCCATGGCGAGGTCCGGGACCACGACCCTGATCCTCGTGACCAACACCGTGTCCGCGCGCCAGTGGCGCGACGAGCTGGTGCGGCGCACCACGCTCACCGAGGACGAGATCGGCGAGTACTCGGGAGCCCGCAAGGAGATCAAGCCCGTCACGATCGCGACCTACCAGGTGCTCACGACCAAGCGGAAGGGCGTCTACACGCACCTCGAGCTGCTCGACGCGCGTGACTGGGGCCTCGTGGTCTACGACGAGGTCCACCTCCTGCCCGCACCGATCTTCCGCATGACCGCGGATCTCCAGGCCCGACGACGTCTCGGCCTGACCGCGACGCTCGTGCGCGAGGACGGCCGGGAGGACGAGGTCTTCAGCCTGATCGGGCCCAAGCGGTACGACGCGCCCTGGAAGGACATCGAGGCCCAGGGCTACATCGCACCGGCCGACTGCGTCGAGGTGCGGCTCACGCTCTCCGACCGCGACCGCATGGCGTACGCGACGGCCGAGCCCGAGGACAAGTACCGGCTCGCCGCGACGGCGCCGGGCAAGAACCGCGTCGTCGAGCAGATCGCGGCCGCGCACCCGGACGACCAGGTGCTCGTGATCGGCCAGTACCTCGACCAGCTCGAGGAGCTCGGCGAGCACCTCGACGCGCCAGTCATCACGGGGGCCACGACGGTGCGCGAGCGTCAGCGCCTGTTCGAGGCGTTCCGGTCCGGGGAGATCTCCCGGCTGGTCGTGAGCAAGGTCGCGAACTTCTCGATCGACCTGCCCGAGGCGTCGGTCGCGATCCAGGTGTCGGGGTCGTTCGGGTCACGCCAGGAGGAGGCCCAGCGCCTGGGCCGCATCATGCGCCCCAAGCAGGACGGGCGCACCGCGCACTTCTACGCGGTGGTCTCGCGCGACACCGTGGACCAGGACTTCGCGGCGCACCGGCAGCGCTTCCTGGCGGAGCAGGGGTACGCGTACCGCATCGTCGACGCGGAGGACCTGGACGTCGTGCAGTGACCGGTGGGGACCGCAGCGGAGCAAGGTACCCGCCGGTCACGGAACGACGCCCAGGGCCGACCAGGAACACCGTGGACCTGGACAGCCCGCGCGACAGCGCAGCAGAGGGCGGGGGTGCCGTCCGCGACGGGGCCCGTCTCAGCCTGGATCCGCCGGTCAGGTCGTTGTGGGTGGCGGGTCGTGAGAGCCGAATGCTCCTGTGACCAGCGAGAATGGACTTGTCGAGAGTCCCAAACGCGCTGAGCAACAGGAGCACCGGTAGTGCGCGTTTCCCACAACTTCTCCGCCGAGTTCGATGACGACAACCTGATCGCCACCGGCGGGTTGGTACCGGTGATGCTGCTGGCCGAATCTGCCGGTCTGTCGGATCTGGTCCAGGAGTACGTCACCGTCGCCGGCAGCGCCGGCGCGAACGCGCCGGTGAAGGTCGCGGCGCTGGTGGCCGGGATGGTCGCCGGCGCGGACAGCATCAGCGACATGGACCTGCTTCGCCACGGCGGCATGGGCCGGGCGTTCACCGAGCACCGGGCGCCCACGACGCTGGGCACTCACCTGCGCGGGTACAGGTTCGGCCACGTGCGCCAGCTGGACGCGATCGCCTCCCGGCTGCTGACCGCGCTGGCGGCACGAGTGCCGGGACTGGTGGGTGGGGCCGATGAGGTGGCCTACCTGGACATCGACGACACGATCCGCCAGACCCACGGGTATGCCAAGCAGGGCGCGGGTTATGGCTACAGCGGCGTCAAGGGACTCAACGCGCTGGTCTCCACGCTGTCCACGCCCACGGCGGCGCCGGTGATCGCCGGGATGCGGCTGCGTCGAGGCTCGGTGAAGTCCCCGCGCGGTGCGGGCAAGATGATCGCCCAGGCTATGTCCGCGGCCCGCAGAGCCGGAGCGGGCGGGCTGATCACGGTGCGCGCCGACAGCGCGTTCTACCAGCACGACGTCATCGCCGCGGTCCGCCGCGGCAAGGCGCACTTCTCCATCACCGCCCGGATGGACGCCGGCGTGGTCGCCGCGATCTCCCGCATCGGGGAGCAGGAGTGGGTGGGGATCAAGTATCCCGAGGCGATCTGGGACGAGGACGAGCAGCGGTGGATCTCCGACGCGCAGGTCGCCGAGATCCCCTACACCGCCTTCACCTCCCGCAAGAAGGCCGACCACGTGGCTGCCCGGCTCATCGTGCGCCGGGTCAAGCGACTGAACCCAGCCTCGGCCACCGCCGAGCAGGGCGAGCTGCTGGCCGCCTACCGCCACCACGCGATCTTCACCGACTCCCCGCTGTCGATGCTCGCCGCGGAGTCCGCGCACCGCGACCACGCCATCATCGAACAGGTCATCTCCGACCTGAAGGACGGGCCGCTGGCCCACTGCCCCTCGGGGGTGTTCACCGCGAACAGCGCCTGGGCGGTGCTGGCCGCCATCGCCTTCAACCTCACCCGCGCCGCCGGAGTGCTCGCCTCGAGGTTCCACGCCAAGGCCCGCACCGCCACGATCCGCGCCCAGCTCATCAACGTGCCCGCCCGCATCGCCAACCGCGCCCGCTCCTGGCTGATGCACATGCCCAGGAACTGGCCCTGGCAGCAAGCCTGGGCCGCGCTCTTCGACGCCGTCAGCGCCCCACTACCAGCGGCGGCTTGACCAACCGCCCTGTCCCGACGAGAAGGAAAGCGAAAGTGGAAAGGCCGGGCAGACCGGCAGATCACGCACGCCCTTCACGAGCACCGACCGACAATCTCCTCCCCGAGCACCCCTCAATGCACTCCAAAGACCCGCTCGGCGTATCCAGGCTCAGTCGTTGCGACGGTCTGTGGATGACCCGGAGCCGAGGCGTCGCCCGGTCCATGCACGTTCAGCAGACGTGCGCCTTGCTGGCTGCATCCACAGAGCAGTACAGCAGCGAGTGCGACCGTGGCGAAGGTGATGGAAGCAACGCCGCCAGCGGTGACCGCACCGATGCCGACACATGCACCCGCACGCGGCTGCGGAGCGCGCGTCTCCAGCACATATCGCGGTACGATCGACATCGGGACCCTCCCCACCCTCTCGGCTCATCCGGGCACGTCGAGCTGAGCCCCTGTTCAGGAGCAATGCAGTGGAGCGTGCCCGCCCCGAATGAAAAACGCGTGCTCACCGCGCCCCGTCCGGCCTCGGTGGGCTCGCCTCAGGGCACTACGACGATCTTTCCGGCGGCATGTCCGGTTTCGACTGCGGCAATCGCCTGGCCTGCTTCATCCAGGCCGAACTGGGCGTCCACGTGCGGATCGACGAGCCCGTATTGGATCACCTCGGTGATCTTCCCCATAGCCTCATTCGTGCGTGCCAGGGCCAGGCCGCCCAGCTCGGCGGCGGTGTCCGGATCAGCCGCTGAGATGATCCGGGTCCGGTCGGGTACCAGGTCCGCGACGGCGCGCAGCGCGTCCCCACCGACGAGGTCGACAATCAGATCTGCCCCGTCGGGGGCGATCTCGCGCACCCGTTCGGGCAGGTTCGGACCGGATTCGACGAAGATGGCACCGGTGGACTGGACCAGGCCCCGCTTGGCTGCGCTGGCCACACCGATGACCCTGAACTCGTGCACCCGGCCGATCTGTGCGGCCATCAGTCCCACCCCACCGCCAGCGCCCAATAGCAGCAGGGTCTGGCCCGCTTCGAGTTCGATCTGGTGGGTGGCGTCATAGGCCGTGGCCGCGGCTACCGGGATGGTGGCGGCGTCGGTGAAGGAGATCTCCTCGGGCTTGGCCACGGTCGTGGACGCGCGCAACACTGTGTGCTCGGCCAGCCCACCGTGCCCGGGTGCCACCAGCCCGAGCACTTCGTCGCCCACGGCGAAGTCATCGATCCCGTCGCCGAGCTGGGTGACCACGCCGGCGGCCTCACGTCCCATCGGCGCCGGCAGGCTCCAGTGATGGCCCAGCTGGCCCTCGCGGATCTTCCAGTCGGCGGGGTTCACTCCGGCGGCCCGTACCTCGATGGCCAGCTCTGCGGTCCCGGGCACTGGAACAGACCGGTCGATCAGCTCCTGGGTCTCGGGCCCGCCGTAGTCGTTGAACACGTAGACCTTGGACATGGGATGGACTCTCTCTCAGTGGTTGGATTTGGCGTCGCAGTGGGTTCGCCAGGACGGTGTTGTTCAGTGCCGCGGTGGTTCGTCTCGGCCGGCGGCCTCGGCAGCGTCGGCTTCGCCCTTTGTGGCGAAGGCGACACCGATAGCGTGTTCCGGCGGGCTGTAAACGGTGTAGAGCACCAGCGACTCCTCGCCGGTGTTGCGGAAGTTGTGCTGGGCGCCGGCAGGAACCGCGCACTGGTCGCCTGCCTCGATGGGGTGGGTGTGGCCGTTGAGGTCCGCCTCGCCGGTACCGGAGACAAAGGTCAGGATCTGGTCGGTGTGTTCGTGGACCTCGTCCCCGATCTCGCCACCGGGCGGGATGGTCATGACGACGATCTGGGCGTGTTCGCCGGTCCACAGCACCTTCCGGAAGTCCGGGTTGTCCCTCGCGACGTCCGCGATGGTGAAGTGCTCGACGTTGTCTCCAAGGGTGAAGCTCTTCTCGGTCATGGCTGATCTCCTCTGCTTCCTGTATGGCTGTCTCTATGTCGCTGTCTGAGTTTTCGTGCTTATCGCGTCCTCGGGATGACCCGGAGGCGTGCGGGCCCCAGGGCCCCGGTGCGGATTTGGATGTCAGGCGGTTACCTGCTGTGCCCCTTTCTCCGTGGTCCTCTCGGCCGGTGGCGTCGTGGTCGAACCGCGGGTCTTCCGTAGCAGTCGCATTGCGTTGATGATGACGACCAGTACGGAGGCTTCGTGGACGAGCATGCCGACGGACATGGTCACCCCGCCGGCGAAAACACCGGCCAGCAGCAGCACCACGGTGATCAGGGCGATCGCGATGTTCTGCCGCATCACGGCCACGGTCCGCTTGGCCAGGCCGATGGCCTCCGGCAGCTTGAGCAGGTTGTCACCCATCAGGGCGATGTCCGCGGTCTCCACGGCCACGGCCGAACCGGCCGCACCCATCGCCACGCCGATGTTCGCGGTGGCCAGCGCCGGGGCGTCGTTGACGCCGTCCCCGACCATGGCCATCACATGGCCCTGGCGCTGCATCTGCGCGACCACGTCCAGCTTGTCTTCTGGGAGCAGGGAGGCGTGGATCTCGTCGATCCCGGTGGCCTTCCCGACGGCCTCGGCCACCAGTCGGGTGTCACCGGTGAGCATGACCACCTTCTCGACACCGGCTCGATGGAGCCGGGCGACCATCTCGGGGGCATCCTGGCGGATTTGGTCGGCGACGGCGACGACGCCGATCACCTGGTCGTCGACGGCCACGATCATCGGCGTCTTGCCTTCGGAGGCCAGCGCTTCCGCCGCCCGAGCGGCGCTGCCGTCGTCGGGAACGCCGTACTGGTCCAGCAGCGGCGGGTTGCCGATGAGCACCCGCTGGCCGGCAACGTCGGACACGATGCCCTTACCGGGGACCGGGGTGACGGTGCCGGGGACCCCGTCGGGGGCCACCCCCTCATCGCGCGCCGTCTGAAGAATGGGACGGGCCAGCGGGTGCTCCGACCCGGCCTCGGCGGCCGCGGCCCAGCGCAGCACGTCGGCACGGTCCCGTGCGGAATCCAGGACCACGACATCGGTGAGGACAGGTTGGCCCTCGGTGAGGGTGCCGGTCTTGTCCACGGCGACCGCCGAGATCTTGGCCGAGGTCTCCAGGAACTCGCCGCCCTTGATCAGGATGCCATTACGGGCGGCCCGGCCGATGCCTGCCACGATCGCGACCGGAATGGAGATCACCAGGGCGCCGGGGCAGCCGATGACCAGCAGGGTCAACGCCAGGACCACATCACCAGCGATCAGTCCGGCCGCCAGTGCCAGCGCCATGACGGCGGGGGTGTACCAGCGGGAGAAGCGGTCCATGAAGGCCTGGGTGCGGGCCTTGGCGTCCTGGGCCTCCTCCACCCGGTGAATGATGCGGGCCAGGGTGGTATCCGCGCCGATGCCGGTGGCCAGCACTTGCAGGAAGCCGCCGCGGGAGACAGTGCCGGCGAACACCTGGTCACCTTTGGATTTCTCCACCGGGATCGATTCGCCGGTGATGGAGGCCTCATCGATGGCGCCGGAGCCGGAGACGACCTGGCCGTCCACGGGGACCTTCGAGCCGTTCTTGACCAGGACGATCTCGCCCATTCTCACCTGTCCGGCAGGGATCTCCTGTTGTTCACCATCGCGCACAACGACGGCGGAATCCGGGGCGACGGCGACCAGCTCGGCCAGGGCCGAGCGGGTCTTGTTCAGGGTCGCCGCTTCCAGAGCGTGTCCGATGGCGAATAGGAACGTGACCGCCGCGGCCTCCCAGAAGTTGCCGATGATGACCGCGCCGATGGCCGCCACCGACACCAGCAGGTCGATGCCGATGACCTTGGCGATCAGCGCGCGAACCGCCTTGATCACGATCCCGTAGCCGGCGACCACGGCGGCGGCGACCATGAAGGCATCCGCGAGGGTGAAGACCGCGGTGGCATGGGTGGCGTGGGCGCCGGCATCGAGCCACCACTGGGGGCTGATGGTGAGGTTGGCCGCACCCTCGGCCAGCCGTTGAACGGCGAAGGAGATGATGATGAGTACGCCGGACACGACGGGGACCGACCAGTTCCCATAGACCCATTTCTGGAGCCTGTTCACTTTCGGGTACGACCTTTCTGCGATGAGTGCCAGCGGACCGGCAGATCGGGTATGAGCGAAAAATGTGCGACCCCACAGGGGCCCGCGTGCCTCAGAAGGCTGAAGGAGTGGCCTTATAGCCGGCCTTCGCCACGGCAGTCACGAGGTCATCCACGGAGACGCGCTCGGCGTCGTGGTCGATCTCGATGCGGGATGAGGCGAAATGGACCTTCACGTTCTCGACACCCTTGAGGCGGCCGACCTGCTTTTCGATCTTCGCCACGCAGGACGGGCAGGAGAATCCCTCGGCCCTCAAAAGGGTGTGGGTGGCGGTGGAGGTAGTCATTGTGAGAATCCCTTTCTTGGTGGTGTTCCGTATTGACACCTTCACGATAGGCTCGCGCCACTGCGAACTCCTTGACCCAGGTCAAGTCCGGACGGCACCGTACGAGGCGCCCCCCTGGGGCATCTGGGACGGTGGCGCCCGCGCCGATTCCGGTAGGCTTGAGGCATGTCTGAGGATGACCTGTGCGTAGCTCGCGTACCGATCTTCCAAGGACTGACGCGCCAGGAGCAGCTGCACGTCGCCGACTTCGTTCGCCCGGTGTGCGTCCACAAGGGGGATATTGTTTGTTCCCCCGGACAGTCGGTGTCGCGTCTGCTGGTGATACACAGCGGACAGCTCAAGGTCAGCCACACGGCGGCCAATGGTCAGGAACAGATTCTGCGAACGGTGACAGACGGTGATGTCGTGGGAGAACGGGCCTTCCTGACGGGCCACCGCCCGGTCGACCTCGTCGTCGCGCTAGAAGACAGTCGGATGTGCGTCTTCGACCACGCCGACCTCTCGGCCCTGCTCCGCGACTACCCCGACATCAGTCAGCGGATGCTGCGGACACTCTCCGACCGGCTCTCCTCAGTCGAGCGACTGCTGGGCGCCGTCACCTCCAGCGACGTCAACGCCCGCGTGGCGGCCTACCTGCTAGATCTGCCCGGCAGCATGCGAGCAGGCGTACCCACGGTGAGGCTGCCGATGGCGAAAAAAGACATCGCCGCCTACCTCGGAACCACGCCCGAAACCCTGAGCCGACGCCTCGCCGCGCTCTCCACCTCCGGCATCATCGAACTCCACGGACGCCGAGACGTCTCCATCCTCGACATTGATGCACTCGAACACGTCGCCACACCCCGATAGCCCGGTACCGTCAGGATGCATCCGAGACGCGTCGATACGCCGATCACGGGTCGCGCCAGGAGGATCGAATTCCGACGGCTAAAGGTACGGGTGGTCGCGGTCGCCGTCATTGAACCTGGATCCGCCGGCCGGATCGGGCTGAGGGGCGGGTCGTGAGAGCCGAATGCTCCTGTGACCAGCAAGAATGGACTTGCTGAGAGGCGTTCTCACCAGGCGCGGTGATGTGATCGGCGCGACGGCGCGCTGACCTGCAGGTTCGTTCGGTCGTGA
>NZ_JACSPN010000021.1:0-5121 GCF_015142735.1 Oerskovia douganii
TCACGACCGAACGAACCTGCAGGTCAGCGCGCCGTCGCGCCGATCACATCACCGCGCCTGGTGAGAACGCCTCTCAGACGACATGATTGACCAGGCAATCAGGACCGGAAAGCGCATGCAAGGAAACGATAAGAACACCTGGAAGCACAAGGGGCGCAAGGTATGGGTGATTGTCGACAAGAGGAGTGGCAGAATCGTTAGCGTGGGGACGAACTAGATGAATGAGGAAGTTGGCGTGATTCAGATCGACGATGAGGTCGATGCGGCCTACATCGAACTGCAGCACATCGGGGAAGGACAAGCGTCGCAGCAGATCGTAGTCGACGATCCGCGACTCGCTGGCGATGTCGTCCTAGACCTCGATCAGAATGGACGCCTGCTGGGCATCGAGTTCATTGGGTACCGGAGTCTTTTGTCCGGCGGTGAAGAGACCGAGCAGTAGCAACCTCTTCGGTTCTCCATCATGGGACGGGTTCGATCTTGGACTCGTCCCATGATGCTTCCGTAACCAAACCCATTCGCCTCGCGACCAAATGCCGCGCGTCGCGGCGCCACTCACCGCACCGGCCAGGTGCGAAGAGCTCCTAAAATGCAATGATTCGAGCTCTGCTCCGACCTCAGGATCCACTCGTCTAACATCGACCAGGACCGTCCTATCCGACTTGCGCGAGTACAGACATGCAATGAGCTGGGCGACAACCTCTGTGCTGTGCGCCGAACGCTGGTGAAATGGTTGCATGCCAAGCGACCTCCGAATCATGCTTCAGCCTTCGCGACGTCGGTATGGCCTTTCCGGTGCCGGGGCCTTTCCGGTGCCGGGGCGCGGAGCGGGACGGTGCGGGCGCACGGAATCCGTCGCATCGATCCACGGAATCCCCTGAGCCGCGCTCGACGGACTCGCCCTCCTCGCACTCACGACACCAGTCCTGGCTCTCGTCGCCCAGGCGTCCGCTGCCTCGCGCCCACAACTCCCGCGAGCGCTCCGAGCCGGCGGACCCACCAGACCCCGTACATTTCCATCCCTGACACGGAGACCCTCGTGAAGATCCAGATCCGCACTACGCTCGCCGTCGGAGGCATCCTCGCCCTCGCAGCCCTCACCGCCGGTTGTTCGAGCGGTGGCGGAGGAGGCGCTGACCTCTCCGGTGCCGACACCGTGTCGCAGACCTTCCCCTACGAGGGTCGGTCGCTCACCATCGACGCGGGAACCGCAGACCTCGTCCTCGTCCCCGGCGGCAGCGACGAGGTGACGGTCGATCGGCAGATCGCAGGAACCACGAACGGTGAGAGCCCAGAAGCGACGGAGACTCTCGACGGGGACACGCTGAGCCTCTCGGTGGACTGCAACGGACTCGCGATCAGCTGCCAGGGCAGGTTCACCGTTCACGTGCCCGACGGCGTCGCTGTGGTCGCGAAGAACAAGAACGGCCTGATCGACGCCAGCGGCTTCAGCGCCGACCTGACGGTCAGCGCCGTCGACGGCCGAGCCGACCTCGCACGGATCAGCAGCCCGACCCTGACCCTGACCGGCAGGGACATGGTCGTCAACGGCACAGGGCTGTCTACGAAGACCGTCACCACCGACACGAGGAACGGCGACATCGACCTGACGTTCTCCGCTGCTCCTGACCGCGTGGAGGTCGACAGCAACGACGGCGACGTCGGCCTCGCGCTGCCCGATACCGAGTACCGCGTGGACGTCACCACCAAGAAGGGCGCGGACGACGTGAGCGTGTCCCGGTCCGACTCCAGCAACCACATCCTCGCCGTCACGACCCGGAACGGCGACGTCAGGATCACCCCGGCCTCGTAGTCCGCTCTCCCGCCGGGCGTGCCGCGCGGCGCGCCCGACCGCCCGACGGGAGCGATGTGTCGTTATTGTCTGGCCCGAGCAGGCCACGGGGCACGAGAGTGGAGCGCATGACGAGCACCCAGACCTCCCCCGGGCCGGCGGCCCCCACCGGCCCGACCTGGCGGGCGGTCGACGCCCCTCCCGTCCCGCCCACGCTCGAGCACCCCGACATCTGGGCGTACCAGGCGTACAGCGAGATCGAGCACGACGTGCAGCTCGCGACCTGGGGGTGGACCGACTGGTGGGCCCCGCTGCCCGTGATCCACGGGGCGCTCCAGCAGCAGGAGTACCAGCGCAAGGTCCTGGTCGTCGCGCTCCCCGGAGAGGCTCCTGGAGGGGCACCGCGGACGGCTTCCGCGGCCTCCCCCGGCGACGACCTCCCGCCCGCCGACGGCACCACCCAGGACCCCCGCGACGTGGGCGGCGCCGCGATCGTCAACCTCGCGACCGTGAGCAACACGCACCTCGCGTACGTCACGCTCATGGTGCGCCCCGGGCTCGAGGGCCAGGGCATCGGCGACGTGCTCCTGGCACGGGTCGAGGAGATCGCGCGCGCCGCGGAGCGGACCACGGTCATCACCTTCAGCAACCACTCGCCCGAGCCCGCCCCCGGTCCCGGCGCCCTCGACGCCCCCACCGGCGCGGGCCGTGTGCCCGCCGCGTCCCGGCCGGCACGCTTCGCGCTGGGGCGGGGGTTCACGCTCGAGCAGGTCGAGCGTGCCTCCGTCCTCCGGCTCCCGGTCGACCCCGCCCTGCTCGACATGCTCGACGCGCGGTCCGCCGAGACGGCCGGAGACGACTACCGGCTGCACACCTGGTGGGACGAGGTACCGACCGCGTGGGAGGACCAGGTCGCGGTCCTGTGGACCCGCATGAGCACCGACATCCCCAACGCTGGCCTCGACGTCGCCGAGAGCCCCTGGGACGCCGCCCGCGTCCGCAGCCACCTGCGCGACCTCGCCGGACGGCACCAGCACGTGCTGATCACGGTCGCCGAGCACGTCCCCACGCGCACCCTCGCAGCCTTCTCGGTGCTGCAGATGCCCGTCCCCGACGTGCCCTTCGCCTTCCAGGAGGACACGCTCGTCCTCCGCGAGCACCGCGGCCACCGGCTCGGGATGCTCGTCAAGGTCGCCAACCTGCGCGCCTACGGTGGACGCCGGCCCGGCGAGCGCCGCATCAACACCTGGAACGCCCAGGAGAACGAGCACATGCTCGCGATCAACGTCGCACTCGGGTTCGAGCCCGTCGGGGTCGCGGCCGTCTGGCAGAAGAAGCTCTCCTGACCGGACCTCGTCGCGCACCCGACCCGCGGAACACGGTGACGGTGCACGCCCGACGGACGCTCCGTCGTCGGGCGTGCACGAATGTCCGGCAACACACCTCACAACCGCTCGCACCGTGAGCCGCCAGGACAACCCCGCAGGTCGCGGCCTACGGTTGTCGGGTCCGGCCACACCCCCGGGACACCCCCACGACCCCACCGACCAGGGAGCAGCGAGACCATCGTGAGCACTGCGAGCACACCGCCGATCGACGCCACCACCACTCCCGCCTGGGCCGACCTCACGGCCCACCAGGCTGCGCTCGACCCGGACCTGCGCACCTGGTTCGCCCAGGACCCGGGCCGTGCCGCCCGCCTCACGTTCGACGCCGCCGACCTCCACGTCGACCTGTCGAAGAACCTCGTGACCGACGAGACCCTCGAGCTCCTCGTGCGCCTCGCGGACGACGTCGACCTCGTCGGGCGCCGCGACGCCATGTTCCGGGGCGACCACATCAACGTGACCGAGGACCGCGCCGTGCTGCACACCGCGCTGCGCCGGCCCGCCGGCGCCGTCCCGGGGCTGACCGTGGACGGCCAGGACGTCGACGCCGACGTGCACACCGAGCTCGCCAAGGTCTACGCGTTCGCCGACAAGGTGCGCTCGGGCGAGTGGAAGGGCGTCACGGGCGAGCGCGTGCGCACGGTCGTGAACATCGGGATCGGCGGCTCGGACCTGGGCCCCGTCATGGCCTACGAGGCCCTGCTGCCCTACAAGGCCGAGGACCTCGACGTCCGGTTCGTGTCCAACATCGACCCGACCGACGTCGCCGAGAAGACCGCAGGCCTCGACCCGCGCACCACGCTGTTCATCGTCGCCTCCAAGACGTTCGGCACGCTCGAGACCCTGACCAACGCGCGCCTCGCGCGCGACTGGCTGTGGACCGAGCTGGCTGCGGTCGGGGCGCTGGACATCGACTCGGAGGACGCCCGCACGGCCGCCGTCGGCAAGCACTTCGTCGCGGTCTCCACGGCGCTCGACAAGGTCGCGGCGTTCGGGATCGACCCCGCCAACGCGTTCGGCTTCTGGGACTGGGTCGGCGGACGCTACTCGGTCGACTCCGCGATCGGCACGTCGCTCGCGATCGCGATCGGCCCGGCCCGCTTCGAGGAGTTCCTCGCGGGCTTCCACGCGATCGACGAGCACTTCCGCACCGCGCCCCTCGCGCAGAACGTGCCCGCGCTCATGGGCCTGCTCAACGTGTGGAACGTCAACTTCCTCGGGGCCCACACCCACGCCGTGCTGCCCTACGCGCAGTACCTGCACCGCTTCCCGGCGTACCTGCAGCAGCTCACCATGGAGTCCAACGGCAAGTCCGTGCGCTGGGACGGCTCGCCCGTCACGACCGAGACCGGCGAGGTCTTCTGGGGCGAGCCCGGCACCAACGGGCAGCACGCGTTCTACCAGCTCATCCACCAGGGCACGCGCCTGATCCCCGCGGACTTCATCGCCGTGGCCAACCCGGCGCACCCGCTGGTGGACTCCTCGGCGGGCGAGGTCGACGTGCACTCGCTGTTCCTCGCGAACTTCTTCGCCCAGACCAAGGCCCTCGCGTTCGGCAAGACCGCCGACGAGGTCCGCGCGGAGGGCACTCCCGAGGACCTCGTGAGCGCCCGCGTGTTCTCGGGCAACCGCCCGACGACGTCGATCCTCGCCCCCGCGCTCACGCCCTCGGTCCTGGGCCAGCTCATCGCGCTCTACGAGCACATCACGTTCGTCCAGGGCGTCGTGTGGGGCATCGACTCGTTCGACCAGTGGGGCGTCGAGCTCGGCAAGAAGCTCGCCAACGAGATCGCCCCGGCCGTCGCGGGCGACGCGTCAGCGCTCGCCGAGCAGGACCCGTCGACGCAGTCGCTCATCGGCTGGTACCTCGAGCAGCGGAGCTGACACCCGGTAGCCAGCAGCACAGAACGGGGGGGGGGGGGGGGGGGGGGGGGGGGGGGG
>NZ_JACSPN010000021.1:5131-73360 GCF_015142735.1 Oerskovia douganii
GAGGTCATCCGTGCCGGGACGACCTCGACCCCGTTCTCGCGCTCCGGCGACACGGAGCGGGGCGGCTAGTGGGCGGCAGCCGCCACGGACGCGAGCGCCTGCTGGACGACGGCGATCTCCTCGGCGGCCCCCGTGATCCCGGAGCGCATCACGAGCACCGAGGAGAAGAACCCGTCGGCGCACGCCTGCCCCGTGAGCGCCTGCGGGTCCTCGAGCGTCGGGACGATGTTCACCGTCTCGGTCTGACCGGGTGCGCCTCCCGCGATCTCGACCATCGTCGAGAAGACGTCGCACGCCTGGGCGGCCTCGAGCTGCTCGCCGCTGCCGACCAGCTCGGACGCCTCCCGGATCTTCCGGGTGTTCTCGGCGTCGTCGACCATGCCGCTCGCCTCGAGCTGCTGCAGCATCTCGGGCAGCCGGGCGGCCCAGTCCTCGGCCGGGACGCGCGACACCTGGACCGTCGTGCCGGCGGGGTCGCCCCAGACGCAGGCCGGGAACCCCTCGTTGCCCGCGACGTTCGTCTCGTACGGACCGTCCAGGGCCTGGCCGGCCAGGGCGGTCACCTGGTCGGCGTCGACCAGCGCGCACGCCGCTTCCCCGGCCTGCGTCGGGGACTCGACTGCCGGCTCGCTGACCGCTGCCGTGGGGGTGGGCGCGTCGACCGCGGCCGGTACGTCACCCCCGGCGGACGACGAGCATCCCGCAAGGAGCATCGTGCCGAGCACACCGGGAAGGACGACGGAGAGGACCAGCCTCGGCAACGAGTTCACCGACGAATCCAACCATATGGTCGGGGTTGTCCCCGTGAAGCGCGGCGGGTGCGCCAGGTCGTGGCGCCACGACGGGACGCGACGGAGGGGCGCGCCGCAGGGGCGCGCCGCGCACGACCCCCGCCCCTCGCGCCCCGGCCCCAGCCGCTCGCCGGGCCCCTCGGCCCGGCCACGTGCGGCGACGCCGCGCTCAGCCCTCGCCGCCGCCCGGCACCTTGTCCTTCACGTCGTCGTACCCCTGGCTCCCGGGC
Organism: Oerskovia douganii; assembly: GCF_015142735.1. Taxonomy (GTDB): domain Bacteria; phylum Actinomycetota; class Actinomycetes; order Actinomycetales; family Cellulomonadaceae; genus Oerskovia; species Oerskovia douganii. The sequence continues at coordinate 6,153 of NZ_JACSPN010000021.1, forward strand.
AGCTCGGCAGGCGCGTACACGAGGTGCACCACGCCGGTCGGGAAGACCTCCGAACGCAGCAGCCGCAGGGGGTAGATCGGTGCCCCCTCGTCGAAGAGCCGCTCCCCCTTGCGGGCGGCGACCGGGTGGACCAGCAGGCTGAGCTCGTCCACGAGCCCCGCCGCGAGGAGCTGCCGGACCACCGAGAGCGAGCCCGGCACCAGCACCTTCCCGAGCCCCGGGGTCTCCTTGAGCGTCGTCACCGCCTCGACCAGGTCGCCGTCGAGCCTCTCGACGTTGCGCCAGCCGAGGTCCGTGTCCTGACGGGTCGCGACGACCTTGCGCAGGTCGCCGAGCCGCTTCGCGAACTCCGCGTCCTCCTCCCCGGCCTGCTCACGGCCGGGCCAGGCGCTCGCGAAGCTGTCGTAGGTGCTGCGCCCCAGCAGGAGGACGTCGACGCCCGAGTAGTCCTCGTCGACCGCAGCGCTCATGTGGTCGTCGAAGTACGGGAAGTGCCAGTCCGGGTCGATCTCGGCGACGCCGTCGAGCGAGATGAACAGGGTCGAGACGAGCTTCGCCATGGTGGTGCCCTTCGGAGGTCTGCCGGTAGGTACGTAGTGACCGCGACCGCGGATCGAACTCATCGGTCCTCCTACCGTGGCACGGGACGAGGGAGACGGCACGGGACGCGAGGACACGACCGGCGGCCGGTCCGCCGCCCGGACCGGCCCCCGCAGGCCGCGCCGCACCGCCGCGCTCTCGGGCCGCGCCGCGCCGTCGGGCCGTCGTCAGTACGCGACGAGCCCGGACCGGTCGAAGAACTGGCCCGTGGGCCCGTCGGTGCCGAGCTGGGCGAGCGCCACGGTGGCGTCGGTCCCCTCGCTCACCGTCTGGTGCCCGCTGTACCCGTTGAAGGCCGTGCTCGTGTAGCCGGGGTCGCTCGCGTTCACCCGGAAGCCCGGCAGGTTCTTCGCGTACTGGACCGTGAGGGCGATCACGGCGGCCTTGGAGCTCGCGTACGGGACGGCCAGCACACCGTGCTCGTCGGTGCCGGGAGTAGCCAACGAGCGGGCGAACCCTGCGCCGGAGGCGACGTTGACGATCACCGGGTTGGCCGAGCGACGCAGCAGGGGGAGGGCGGCCTGGGTCACGCGGACGAGGCCGACGACGTTGGTCTCCAGCACGTCCCGCACGGCGTCGGCGTCCAGGTCGTCGAGAGAGAGCGACGACCCGAGGACGCCTGCGTTGTTCACCAGGACGTCGAGCTCCGGGAGGCTGTCGATCGCCGCTGCGACGCTCCCGGCGTCGGTCACGTCGACCTGCACCGGTACGGCGCCCAGGCTCGCGGCCCGGGCGGCCGAACCGAGGTCGCGCATCCCTGCGTAGACCGTGTGGCCGGCCTCGATCAGTCGTCGTGCGGTCTCGAGACCGAGGCTGCGGTTGGCACCTGTGATGAGTGTTGTGGTCATGGCTCCACCCTCGCCGGAGGCCGGCGGGCGATCCAGGCACGGCTCGACAGTGGGACCGGCAGTACCACCCAGGGACCACCTCGCCGGCCCCCGGACCGGGACGCGGGAGGCAGGATGGGGACGTGGAAGAGTTCGCGCACGTCCTGCGTGCCTGGCGGGACCGGGTCCAACCCCAGCACGTCGGGCTTCCCCCGGGCACGGGGCGCCGGACACCAGGGCTGCGTCGCGAGGAGCTCGCGATGCTCGCCGGCGTGAGCGTCGACTACGTCGTCCGGCTCGAGCAGGGCCGGGCTGCCAACCCCTCGCCCCAGCTCCTGGGCGCCCTGGCCCGGGCGCTGCGGCTGTCCGACGCGGAGCGCGACCATCTACCGCGTCGCCGGGGCCGCCGTTCCCTGGCCGAGCGTCCTGCCCCGCCATGTCGGGCCGGGGGTGCAGCGCATCGTCGACCGGCTGGGCGACCTCCCGGTGGCCGTCTACAGCGCGGCCCACGACCTCCTGCTGTGGAACGCCCTCTGGGCCGCCCTCCTGGGCGACCCCTCGCCCCGCACGGGCCTCGGACGTAACCTCGTCTGGCACGTCTTCGTCGAGGGAGACCTGCCGATCCGGCACACCCTGCACGAGGAGGACGAGTTCCGGGCGAACCTCGTGGCGGACCTGCGGTCCGCCGTCGGGCGCTACCCCGGTGACCCGTCGCTGCGGAGCCTCGTCGACCGACTCCTCGCCGCGTCACCCGAGTTCGCGGAGCGCTGGGCGCTGGCCCACGTCGCGCGGCACCGCTCGGGCCGCAAGACCGTCCTGACGCCCACCCTGGGCGACATCACGGTCGACTGCGACGTGCTCAGCGTCCCGGGGGCCGGTGACCTCCGCCTCGTCGTCTACACGGCCGCCCCGGGGACCGCCGACGCCGAGAAGCTCGAGCTGCTGCGGGTCGTGGGCTCGCAGGACCTCGTGGGCTGAGACGGCGGTCCGCCCGCGGGCAGCGGGCACCGCCCGGGCTCCCCCGGCGGACACCGCCCGACGGCGACGCGCCAGGCTCAGTCGCCCGGCCACTCCCCCGTCCACTTCTGGAAGGCGCGCGCCCCGCCACGATCGATCAGCGCCTTGACGCCGGAGAACACCGCTCCCTGGATGAGCGACGCGACGAGGATCTCGCGCAGCGGGTACTCGGACTGCAACGGCGTGGGTGCGTCCTTGCGGTGACCCGGCGAGACGCGCTTGTAGACCTGCTTGAACACCTGGCCGGCGATCAGGCCGCCGATGATCGAGCTGACCAGCCCGAACGGGCGGTACAGGATCTTCGCGGCCTTGCCGCCGTGCTCCTCGGTGCGGTCGGACACGTGGTCGTTCGTGGTGCTCGTCATCGTTCGACGCTAACGCGGCGCGCGTCGGGTCGCAGGACGGGCGGCGCTGCCGCCGGTGCGGTCAGCGGTCCGCCTGCCCGGGGAGCCGCCCGCGGACCGGCGGATCACGAGTCCGCCGGTATCACCGCGCACCCCGCGCGGTCGAGCACGACCCGGACCCGCTCCCCCGGCGCGGGCGCGAGCGGGTGCTGCGCGGCGCCGTCGGGCCCCGGCACCGGGGGCACGCCCCGTCCGGGCGCACCGGCGGGCTCCCCGAGCGCGACCACGCGCCGGGTCCCCGCCCCGAGGTCCACGTCGACCGTGACCTCGGTGCGCCCGCGCCGGAACGCGCTGCGGACGACGGTGCCGGACCACTCCTCCGGGCCACGCGGGCCACCCGGGCCACCCTCCCGGACGGACGGCTCGTCGGACAGCACGAGCCCCGTCGGGCCGATCGCCAGCGCCTCTCCGGCGGCAGGCAGCGGCACGAACGCCTGGTAGCCCAGGAACTGCGCGCCCCGCCGTGAGGCGGGCGCGCGCCACAGGTCCTCGGGGGCCGCGAGCTGGAGCAGGCGCCCGGCGTCCATGACGGCGACGCGGTCGGCCACGGTGAAGGCCTCGTCGTGGTCGTGCGTCACGAACAGCGCGGTGGTCCCGGTCGCGACGAGGGCTGCGCGCAGGTCTCCGGCGAGCCGGTCGCGCAGCCCGCGGTCGAGCGCCGACAGCGGCTCGTCGAGCAGCAGGAGCTGCGGCTCGGGCGCCAGGGCGCGCGCGAGCGCGACGCGCTGCCGCTCCCCGCCGCTCAGGGTCGTCACGGGCCGCGGCCCGTAGCCCGCGAGCCCCACGAGGTCGAGCAGCTCGGCCACGCGGCCGCTCGCCGCGGCCCGGCGGGCCCCCGCCATCCGCAGCCCGAACGCCACGTTCCCCGCGACGTCCCGGTGCGGGAAGAGCTGCCCCTCCTGGAACATGAGCCCGAACCCGCGCCGGTGCACGGGCACCCCCGCGAGGTCTCGCCCGTCCCACGCGATGCTCCCGCCCGCGACGGGCTCGAGCCCCGCGACCGCGCGCAGCAGGCTCGACTTGCCGCACCCGCTCGGGCCCAGCAGCGCGAGCACCTCGCCCGGGGCGAGGTCGAGGCTCACGCCCCGCACGGCCGTCGTCCCGGGACCCTTGCCGGACGCGGGGTCCGGGTAGTGCACGACGACGTCGCGCACCGCGAGCCCCCGGCCCGCCACGCCCCTGGCCGGGTCGTGCGGCACGTGCGGCACAGCCGAGCCGTCGAGGCCTTCGCTCCGATCCACCACCGTGGCTCCGTCCATCAGAACTCTCCTGCCGAGCGGTCGCCGCGCAGGCGCTCCGCCACCATCATCACCGTTGCCGTGAGGACCGCGAGCACGACGCTCGCGGCCAGTGCCATGCCGTAGTTCTCCGCGCCGGGCCTGCCGATGAGCCGGAAGATGACCACGGGGAGCGTCGCGGTGTCGGGCCGGGCGAGGAACGACGTCGCACCGAACTCCCCGAGCGACACCGCGAACGCGAACCCGATCGCCAGGCCCAGGGACCGGGCGGCGATGGGCCCGTCGACCGCGGCGAACACGCGCGCGGGAGACGCCCCGAGGGTCGCGGCGGCCTCGCGCAGGCGCGGGTCGATCGCGCGCAGCACGGGCAGCACGGTCCGGACCACGAGCGGGATCGCGACGACCGCCTGCGCGATCGGGACGAGCAGCCCGGAGGTCCGCAGGTCGACGTCGAGACCGAGGGGCTTGTCGAGCGTGATGAGGAAGCCGAACCCGACCGTCACGGCCGAGACCCCGAGCGGGAGCATGAAGACCGAGTCGAGCGCGCTGATCGCCCGCCGCCCCGTGCGCGAGCGGGGGCGCCGGGAGACGACGAGCGCCACGAGCCCGCCGATCACGACCGCGAGCAGCGTCGCGACCGCGGCGGTCCGCAGGGAGTTCGCGGTCGCCTCCCACACCGTGACGCTCAGGGCGTTGCGGCCGCCGGTCGTGCCGAGGTTCGCGTAGTTCTGCAGGCTCCAGCCCGCGGGGGTCTGGAACGAGCGTACGAGGAGGTTGACGAGCGGCAGCGCGATCAGGCCCAGCACGACGACGGCGGTCACCGCGAGCGGGGCGGCGTCGGCCCGCAGGCGCAACGGGCGGGCAGCGGAGGTCGCGGCGGACAGGTTGAGCGCCCTCTCGCGCCGGGAGCGGGTCCGGCTCGCGACGCTCAGCGCGACCACGACGACGACGAGCTGCACGACCGACAGCACCGCGGCCGTGCGCAGGTCGAGGAACTGGGTCGTCTGGATCCAGATCTCGGTCTCGATGGTCCCGTACTGGATGCCGCCCAGGACGAGGACGACGCCGAACGCCGTGGCGCAGAACAGGAACACGATCGACGCGGCGGACGCGATGGCCGGGGCCAGCGACGGCAGCGTCACGGACCGGAACGCGCGCCACGGCGAGGCGCCCAGCGCGCGGGCGGCCTCCTCGGCGCGCGGGTCGAGGTGCTCCCAGAGCCCACCGACGGTCCGCACCACGACCGAGTAGTTGAAGAACACGAGCGCCAGGACGATCGCCCCGAACGTGCCGTCGAGCCGCAGGAACCCCAGGAGGCCGCCCTCGACCAGCAGGGACCGGAACGCGACGCCGACCACGACGGTCGGCAGCACGAACGGCACGGTCACGAACGCCCGCAGGAACGTGCGCCCCCGGAACCTGCACCGGTACAGCACGTACGCGCCGGGCACGCCGAGCAGCACCGAGATCACGGTCCCGAGCACGCCTTGCCACAGCGTCAGGCCGATGATGCGCCAGGTCCGCGGCTCGGAGAACACCTCGGCGAAGCCGGAGAGGTCGAGGGAGGCACCGGCTGCGTCGTGGGTGACGAACCCGCGTGCGACGAGCGTCGCGACGGGCCAGGCGAAGAACACCCCGAGGAACAGCAGCGGCAGCCCGGCGGCGAGCCCCCACAGGAGGACCCGCCCGCCGCGCTGCAACCCCGGGGGCACGCGGATCGTGCTCAGCCGATCACGGTCGACGTCCACGTCTTGATCCACTCGTCGCGGTGGGCCGTGATGTCGGCCGGAGAGACCTCGTAGGGCTCCGGGGACAGGGGCGCGAACTCGGCCCAGCCCTCGGGCAGCGCGATGTCCGCGTTCGCGGGGTACATGTACATGTTGTCGGCGACGTCCGCCTGGAACGCGTCGCTCACGAGGAAGTCGACGAGCTGCTGGGCCCCCTCGGGGTTCTTGGCGCCGGCGAGCACGCCCGCGTACTCGACCTGGCGGAAGCAGGTGTCGAGCAGCGCGCCCGTGGTCGTCGACGTCCCGTCCTCCGACACGGTGAACGCGGGCGACGTCGAGTACGACAGGGCGAGGGGACGCTGCCCCTTGCCCTCGCCCCCGGAGAAGTCGACCGAGTAGGCGTCGGACCAGCCGTCGACGACCTTGACGCCGTTGTCCTTGAGCCTGCTCCAGTAGCCCTCCCAGCCGTCACCCGAGTCGGACGTGCCGTAGGCGCCGACGGTCGCGAGCAGGAACGAGAGCCCCGGGGAGGACGTCGCGGGGTTGGTCACGACGAGCAGGTCCTTGTACTCGGGCTTCGTCAGGTCGTCGAGGGTCGCGGGCTCGGGGACTCCCTGGGCGCTGAACCAGGCGTGGTCGACGTTGACGCAGACGTCGCCCACATCGACCGGCGTGAGCTCGCCGTCGCCCACCGCGTACTGCGCCGCGGACGCGGCGAGACCGGCGGGCGTGTACGGGTCGAGCACGCCCTCGTCGATCGCGCGGGTCGCGAACGTGTTGTCGATCCCGAACACGACGTCGCCCAGCGGCGCGTCCTTGGTCAGGACGAGCTGGTTGACGAGCGCCCCGCCGTCGCCCGGCGCGACCTGCTTCACGGTCAGCCCGGACTCCTCCTCGAACGCGGCGAGGACCTCGTCGCTCACGGCGAACGAGTCGTGGGTGACGAGCGTGACGGTGTCCGTGGCGGTGCTGTCGCCCGAGCCGCTGTCGGCTGCGCCGGCGCACGCCGTCAGGGCCAGGGCGCTGATCCCGCCGACGAGCCCGAGGCCGAGCCTGCGGGGGGTGCTGCGGCGGGTACTGATGGTGTTCACGTGTCCTCCTCGGACTCACAGGAGGGGGACCTCGCGCACGGGAGGTCCCGTGCGCGAGGCTAGAGAAGCCCGACTTCCTCCACCGGTGCTAACCGGATCAGGTTCGAGGGTCTGCGGTGGTCCGCACTCTCAGCGCCCGTCGCCCGGTGTTCCCGGGGCGGTCGGCGCTCCCCTGTCGTTCACCTGCGACTTTACACCGGGGCCCGACGGCGTGGGCAGCCGTCCGGCGTACGGCGTCGCCCGGGGCGCGCCGCCCCCGGGGCGACGACTACGGTGGGAGGTGAGCTTCGCCGTCGGGCCTGCGGGTACGCCGGCGGCACCGCCCCGCCCCGCCCCGCACCCTGGAGGAACACATGGCCGACAACGATCAGACCCTCGCCGAGAAGGTCACGACCGTCGCGCTGACGCTGGCCGCAGGCTGGGTCGCGCAGAAGGCCGTGAGCTACGCGTGGGCCAAGGCCACGGGGCACGACGCCCCCAAGGACCTGGACGACCCGGAGGTCGGGATCATCAGCGCGGTCACGTTCGCCGCGGCCGCCGCGGCCGCGAGCGTGTTCGCTCGCCGGTTCGCGGGGCGCGAGGCCAAGCGCGTCGTGAAGCGGTTCGTCGCGCGCGCGCACTGACACCCGGCACGGGACAGAGGCGAACGGTCGAGGGAGAGGGCTAGGACCCTCCACCTCGACCGTTCGCCTCTCTGCCGGCGCGGGACGCGTCACGCCGTGAGCATCGCCGCCGGGTTCTCGTGCGTCAGACGGCGCAGCACGTCACGCTCGACGCCCCGCCGGGCCAGCATCTCGGTGAAGACCGTCGGCACGTACGCGAACCCGTTGCCGCCGTTCTGCACCCACATCTGCTTGAGGAACACGTCGTGGCTCATGAGCACCTGGCCCGCGAACCCCGCCTCGACCAGCCGGTGCACCGCACCCGCGGTCGTGTGCGGGTCCGGCGAGACACCCTCCTTGGGGTACGTGATGTCCATGCCGACCATGTCGAACTCGAGCCACACCCCGCGCTCCGCGACGGCCCGCTGGTAGTCGGGGTCCTCGGCCGAGGGGTCCATGTGGCACAGCACGACCTTCTCCGGCCGCACGCCCACCTCGTCGACCACGAGATCGAGGATCTCGTGCGCCCAACGCTGCCAGCCCGGCAGGTGGATCTGCATCGCGACCTGCGGGTGCTCGAGCTGAGCCAGGGCCGAGGCCCGCAGCGACGCCCGCTCGCCCGCCGTGAAGTCCGGCGAGACGCCGATCTCCCCGATCACGCCCGGACGGATGCCCGTGTCCCGGACGCCCTCGGACAGCTCGCGCGAGATCGCCGCGGCCTGCGCGTCCACGGCCTGCGCCGTGATGCGCTCGCCCTCGAACTTCTCGAGGTAGGCCCCCGCGCCCATGACGACGTTGAGGCCCGTGCGACGCGCCACGTCCAGCAGGCGCTCGGGGTTGCGCCCGATCGCCTCGCTCGACGTCGCGTCCACGACGGTCCGTCCGCCGAGGGCCGCGAAGCTGCGGATCTCCGCCTCGACGGCCGCGACCGGCTTGTCCGCGATGTTGTCGGCGCAGCAGTACGGGTCCTGGCGCAGGGCCCACGCGACCGACGCGGACACCGGCTCGCGGACCACGGCCCGCGAGAACTCGTAGCTCGGCTCGTCGAGCACACCGGAGAGGTCGTTGAACAGGTGCTCGTGGGGCAGGGTCAGGCCGAGGTCCTGGACGGCGACCCGTCCGGTGACCGTCTGGACGAACCCGGCAGGCGTGACGTTCATCGCGGGCTCACCTCTCCTGCTTCACCACCGCCGACGGCGGCGGCCACTGCGGTGTCGGCTGTCGCCTCCGGCGACTTCCCCGACGGGATCATGCCGATCACCGCGGCGATCAGCGCGATCACGGTGCCGATGATCGTGGCGGCGTAGATCGTGTGGCCGAGCGACGGGATCGCAGCGTCGATGAGGAGCGAGCCGACGAGCTGACCCGCGGTGGACGCGAGCCCCAGGAGCAGCAGCCCCAGCCCGCGGACCAGGAGAGCCATGAGGGCGATCGAGAGGAGGCCGAGCGGGCCGCCCAGGTACATCCACCACGAGCCGGGGAGCTGGAAGTCGACGCCCGAGGTCATGGCGCGGATCGCGTAGGCGATGCCGAGGGCCGTGAAGCCGACCAGGAAGTTCCAGCCGATCGAGACGAGCATCGAGCCCGTGGCGTCGGCGACGGCCGCGTTGCCCGCGGGCTGCCAGCCGGCGAGGAGACCGCCGACGAACGGCATGATCGCGAGGGCGATGGTGTGCGGGGCCGAGAAGTTCGGCGAGATGACGATGACCGTCGCGACGATCGCGAGGACCGCGCCGGCGAGGCGGAAGACCGTGAGCGGCTGCTTGACCGAGGCCGTGACCCCCAGGCGGTCGCACACGACGCCCGAGATGACCAGACCCGAGATCAGGGAGATCTGGAACGTCGCGACGCCCAGGACACCGACCGTCACACCCTCCGAGAGGACGATGACCGCGCCGCACAGACCTGCGAGGAAGTTCCACCACGGGATGGTGCGGCCCTTGATGAGGCTCGGGATCGCGAGCGCCTCGCGGCGCGTCACGGGCCGTGCGAACACGATGACGAACATGAGGACCAGGCCCGTGCCGAACGAGATGAGGGCGGCCGCGTGGCCGTCGCCGATCGACTTGCCGAGCTGACCGTTGACCGCGGCCTGCATGGGCCCGAGGGCCCCGGCGAGGACGGTCGCGAGGACGAGCAGGGCGGTCGCGGTGCTCTTGACCTTGCTGCGCTGGGCCGACGGGCTGGTCGTCTGGGCGCCTCCCGGGCGGGAGACGGACCCCGGCGTGGTGTGCTTCATTGCTTGGCCGTGCCTTTCATCTTTCGACGGTACGTCGGATCGGAGGACCGATCGAACGACCAGCCCTGGATCGACGGTGAGCGGTCGGGCTGGGTGGGGGTCGTGCGGGTCGTGCTGGGTGGGGGTCGTGCGGGGAGAGAAGGTCTGGAGGGCTAGTGCTCCGGCGTCGGGCCCTGCGGGAGGGCAGGGACCTCGTCGGCGAGCGGCAGGGACTCGATGGCCCCGTCGCGAGTGGTCGTGAGGGCCGCGACGCGGGACGCCCAGCGGGCGGCCCCGACGAGGTCCTCGCCGCGCAGCAGGCCGTCGGCGAGCGCTGCGCAGAAGCTGTCGCCGGCTGCCGTGGTGTCGATCGCGTCGACGCGCACGGCCGGGACCGCGGTCGGGCCGCCGTCGCGGGGCACCACGACCGAGCCGTCGGACCCGAGGGTCACGACGACGTCGCCCGGGAAGGCGAGCCCGCGCACCATGGCCACGACGTCGGCGAGGGCCTCGGGGGCCTCGGTCGCGCCTGCGAGGGTCGCGAGCTCGAACCGGTTGGGGACCAGGACGTCGAACCGGTCGCGGATCTCGGCGGGGACCGGGACCGCGGGGGCCGGGTTGAGGATCGTGGTGCCGGTCGCGAGGCGCGCGACCGCGGCGAGCGAGCCGAGCGGCGTCTCGCACTGGCACAGGACGACCTGCGCGTCGGCGACGGCCCGGACCGCGGCGTCGCGCGAGTCGACGAACTCCTCGTCGACGTCGCCGTTGGCGCCCGCCTCGATGACGATCGTGGACTCGGGCTGCTCCCACAGGATCACGGCGGTGCCGGTGGGGTGCCCGGACACGTCGACCGACGAGACGTCGAGCCCCTCGGCCACGAGCCGGGCCGTGATCTCACGGCCCGCGTCGTCGTCCCCGACGGCTCCGACCATCGCGACCCGACGGCCCAGGCGCGCGGCGGCGACGGCCTGGTTGGCCCCCTTGCCGCCGGGCGAGCGCTTGAGCCCGGTCGCGCTGATCGTCTCGCCCGAGCGGGGGATCCGGTCGACGGTCAGCCGGATGTCCATGTTCAGGCTGCCGACGACCGTGATCTCGGGGGCGGGGGCGGAGGTGCCCCCGGCCCCGGGGTGGGCGCTCATCAGCCCGCGAGCCAGGTGACGGCCTGGCCGAAGAGCTTGCCGTAACCGGACCACTCCATGAACTCACGGGGGGCCCAGTGCGGGGAGATGTCGGACGCGAAGGCCAGCGTGCGCCCCTCGCCCTCGGTGCGGACGGCGACGAGCGGGCGGCCCTCGATCGTGGCGAGGACGGTCGCGTCGGCCTTGGCCGTGAGCTTCTGGTACCCGAGCAGGATGGGCCACTCGGCGTCGAGGCCTGCGGTCACGGGGTGCTCGACGTCGGTCAGGACGCCACCGATGCCCTCGGGGGTCTCCTCGCGGTCGTCGTACGGGAGGATGTCGACGGGCAGGACGGCCTCGACGGCGGTGCCGTGGTAGTTCGCCTTGGCCTGGAAGCCCTGGAAGCTGAGGTAGCCGCCGGCCATCATGAGGCCGCCGCCGCGACGCACCCACTCGGCGAGGAGCTTGATGCGGTTCGGGAAGGGGCGTCCCTGGGAGAACACGACGGGCGGGAGCAGCAGGGTGTTGGCCCCGATGTCGGACAGGAGGACGACGTCGTAGGCGTCGAGCTCCTCGAGCGTGGAGGGGAAGTCGGTCGCGACCAGGTGCGACGGCAGGTGCGTGACCTCGTGCCCCTCGGCGGCGAGCGCCTCGAGCAGGGCGGCGCAGCCGATCTCCAGCTGGGCGTGCGGGAAGGCGTCGTAGCCCTTGTAGTCCGTCGCGGCATTGATCCACGACTCTCCGGCTAGCAGCACGCGGCTCATGCGGTTCTCCTCAGGACGGTTCGGGCTCCGCCGCCACATCGGCGACGTTGCGCAATGTTGTGTTGCTGTTGCGCAACAACCTAGGTGTGCGTCAGGCTGGTGTCAACCGAGGGCCGCCGCACCCCCTCGCGCCGCCCGCAGGCCGCGCGTCGGAACGGCCCGATCCCGCGGTTCCACGGCCCCCCGCACCTCTCGCGACCAGCACAGCGATAGGCTCGGGGAGCATCCGACGGCCGGAGGCACGAGCAGAGAGGCGGCGACGATGACGCTGACGCAAGTTGCGCAACACGCGGGCGTCTCGACGTCCACCGCCTCCCGATACCTCCGAGGTCAGCTCAACGTCCAGCCCGAGACCGCGGCCCGCATCGAGGCCGCCGTCGCCGCGCTCGGGTACCGCGGGACCGGGGCCCGCCGGCAGCGAGGCGCCTCCGCAGGAGCGCCCGCACGCGCGACGACGACGCCCGGCGTGCTCGCCCTCGTCGTGCCCGACTTCACCAACCCGTTCTTCACGACGCTCGCCGAGGAGTGCGCCGAGCTCGCGGCCTCCCGGCAGATCCCGCTGGTCGTCGCCGTGTCCGGCAAGCACGGCGAACGCGACGGCGGGCTCAGCCCGCTGATCGGCGGCACCGACGTGCTGGGCGGGCTGATCTACCTCGGCATGAGCCGCACCGACGAACGCCTCGCCCGCGCCGTCGAGGGCGGGCTGCCCGTCGTCGTGATCGACGAGGAGATCGACCTCGACCTCGCGGTCGACACGGTCACGGTCGACAACTACGGCGGCGCCTACCAGGCCACGAGATACCTCATCCAGCAGGGGCACCGCCGGATCGCGCACGTCGCCGGCCCGCCCGAGCTCTCCACGACCCAGGAGCGCAAGCGCGGCTTCCTCGACGCGCTCGCCGACGCGGGCCTGACGGCCGACCCCGACCTGATCCGCCACGGCCCGTACACCGAGCAGTTCGGCGCCTCGACGTTCCCGTACCTCACCCGCCCCGGGAACGCCCCCACCGCGGTGTTCGTCGGGAGCGACATCGTGGCCGTGGGGATGCTCGGCGCCGCCGAGCTCCACGGCATCCGCATCCCCGAGGACCTGTCGGTCGTCGGGTGCGACGGCATCCGCATCGGCCAGTGGTTGCGCCCCCAGCTCACGACGCTCGAGCAGCCCGTCGCGGCGCTCGCGCTCGCCGCGGTCGACGCCCTCGAGCGAGCCATGTCCCGCCGGGAGGCGCCCGCCGTCGAGGGGTCCGTCGACGCCGGCTTCGAGCCCGCGCGCACGGTCCTCCCGCTCCACCTGGTCATCCGCGGGTCGGTCGCGCCGCCGTCGGCCTGAGGCCCGCGTCCTGCCGCGGCGGGCCCGCGCGGTCCGGTAGTGTCGCGGGACCGGTGGCCGCACCTCGACGTCGAGTGCCGCGGTCCCGGCGTCCAGCCGGGACGACGTCGCCCGGTCCGGTACCTCGAGAGGACCCGCCATGCCCCCGAAGCTCAGCGCGACCGCACTCTTCTGGTGGGGCGCGGGGCTGATCGTCGCGGGGGTCGTGGGCACCCTCGTCCTGCCGCACCTCTTCTCCCGGCTCGGCTACGCGACCGGGTTCGCGTTCGTGCAGTCCGTCGTCGGTCTGGTCTCGGCGCTCGTGTCGGTGGCCCACGTCGTGGGTGCCGGTCTGGTCGCGGCGGCCTTCACGGTGCGCGCGCTGGGCCGCGACACGAACGACCGCTACACGGGCCCGGCGCCCTACTCGCCGGCCAAGCCGGGCAACGAGCCGCCACGCTGAGGGGCGACAGCACCGGCCGCGGGACGGCCGCCGACCGGCCACCGACGCGTCGTCAGCGCGCCGCCGCCGTGATCGTCTCCAGGAGCGACCCGATCACGACCAGGTAGATCAGGGCGAAGAACACCGTGTACAGGCCGCTGAACAGCAGGGCGTCACGGACCTTGCCGGGTTCGCGGAAGTACCCCGTGAGCTTGCGGAGGAACCCCACGGGGTGCACGAGGTCCCAGCTGTTGAACCGGATGTAGCGACCCAGGTAGATCCCGAACGACACGAGCACGAGGATCACGCCCACCACGAGCCAGGACGCCGGGCGCTCGAAGGGCCGCAGGTCGTCGGGGTAGCGCAGGACGGCGTAGAACATCTGGACGAGGAAGATGTTGACGACGGTGTTGAGCACCCCGGACATGGCGAGGGTCAGGACCGCGACGATGTCGTACCAGAGCGGCACGCCCTCGCCGTCCTTGCGGTGGCTGAAGTTGAGCTCGGTCACCAGGTAGCCGGCGTTGGGCAGCAGCAGGAGCCAGATCGCGAGGCCCGCGACCGCGAGGGCCGCGATCAGCCAGGCCGGCGCCCCGGCCGCGGCGAGCACGAGGTCCACGACGATCAGGACCGTCAGGACCAGGACGGGCAGCACCGACAGCCCGACGTTGAGCAGCATGGGGCGGTAGACCTCGGTGCGGTACAGGGGTGCGCGCAGCAGGATCAGCGTGAACGCGAAGACGTTGACGAGGATCACGCCGAGGAACAGCAGGGTCATGGTGGGGCCTTCGTGGTTCGGGGTGCGCGGGGTCGTGGCGTCCGGTCCGCGGGGTGCCGACGGGTCCGGAAGGACCACGCTAGGGCCCGACGGCGTCCGCGCCAGCCCGCGCGACACGCCACCCTCGCGGCTAGCGTGGGTCAGGCGGGAATCTCGAGCTCCACCGATTCGTCCGACGACGGGCGACCGACCCCCGGGAGTCACAGTGACGCATCCTGACGAAGCAGCCACGCCTCCGGTGTCCTCGGGAACCGCACGAGGCGCGACCCCCGGGCCCGCGAGCGCCCCGGCCGGCGGGTCCGCCACGCTGATGCTGGTCCTCGCGACGATCGGGTTCGCGGTGAACTTCTGGGCGTGGGCGCTCATCAGCCCGCTCGGTGGTGCGTACAGCGCGGCCCTCGGGCTGACGGCCGTGCAGCAGTCGGTGCTCGTCGCGGTCCCGGTGGTCGTGGGTTCGCTGGGGAGGATCCCGGTCGGGGCGCTCACGGACCGGTTCGGGGCCAGGATCATGTTCCCGCTGGTCAGCGCGGCGACGATCGTCCCGGTGCTGTTCATCGGGTTCGTCGCGGACAGCTATCCGCTGCTCATCCTGGGCGGGTTCTTCCTGGGGCTGGGCGGTACGGCGTTCGCGGTCGGGGTCCCGTTCGTCAACGCCTGGTACCCGCCTGCGCGGCGGGGGACGGCGCTCGGGATCTTCGGGATCGGGATGGGCGGTACGGCGATCTCGGCGTTCACGACCGTGCGGATCACGGACGCGTACGGACAGGAGGCGCCCTTCCTCCTCGTGGCGGGCGTCCTGGCGGTGTACGCGGTCGTGTCGTGGTTGCTCGTGCGCGACTCGCCGAACCGCAAGCCCGCCGCGCACGGGAACTTCCTGGCGCGCACCTGGGCCACGTTCAAGCTGCCCGCGACGCTGCAGCTCTCGTGGCTGTACGCGGTGGGCTTCGGCGGGTTCGTGGCGTTCAGCGTGTACCTGCCGACGTTCCTGGTCAACGCGTACGACCTCACGGCTGCCGATGCCGCGGCGCGCACGGCCGGGTTCGTCGTCCTCGCGGTCGCGTGCCGGCCGATCGGCGGGACGCTCTCCGACCGGTTCGGCGGGATCCCGGTGTCGGTCGCGTGCTTCGCGATCGTCACGGTCCTGGCGGCGGTGGTCGCGTTCCAGCCGGACCTCGTACCGCTCGGGACCATCGCGTTCCTGGGCCTCGCCGTGGGGCTCGGGGCGTCGTCGGGTGCGACGTTCGAGCTCGTGGCCAAGGTCGCGCCGCAGGACAAGGTCGGTGCCGTGACGGGGCTCGTGGGGGCTGCGGGCGGCCTGGGCGGGTTCATCCCGCCGCTCATCATGGGCGCGGTCTACCAGGCCAACGGCACGTACGGCCTGGGCTTCGCGGCCCTGTCGCTCACGGCGCTGCTGACGCTGCTGTTCACGCTGGGCCCGGTCCGGCGCGGGACGCGCGGCTGACCAGCGCCACGACCTTTGGTCGGCCCCCTGTATCTTGATGTCAAGATAGTTGACATCAAGAGGGAGCGTGTCATGGCCGACTGGAACCCCGAGAACTACCTGCGTCACGCCGACGAGAGGTCGCGCCCGTTCGCCGACCTCCTGGCCCGCGTGCCCGGGAGCCCGCGCACGATCATCGACCTCGGCTGCGGCCCCGGCCACCTGACCCGGCTCCTGCGCCACCGATGGCCCGGGGCCGAGGTGGTCGGCGTCGACTCCTCCCCCGCGATGATCGACCGCGCCCGGCGCGACGACCCGGACGGCACCTACCAGCTCGCGGACCTCCGAGGGTTCGAGCCGCCCGCCCCCCTCGATCTCGTCCTCAGCAACGCGACCCTCCAGTGGGTCCCCGAGCACCGCACCCTCCTACCCCGACTGACCTCGATGGTCGCCCCCGGCGGTTCGTTCGCGTTCTCGGTCCCCGGCAACCACGACGCACCGAGCCACACGATCCTGCGCGAGGTGGCCGCCCGGGAGCCCTACCGCGACCTGACCACGTCCGTCGCCCGGCCCAGCGCCTTCGACCCCGAGCAGTACCTCGACGACCTGGCTCACCCCGGCTGGTCGGTCGACGCCTGGGAGACGACCTACCTCCATGTGCTCCAGGGCGAGGACCCGGTCTTCACGTGGATCGCGGCGACGGGCGCACGCCCCGTGCTCGACGCCCTGCCCGCCCCGCTCCGGGACGACTTCACCACCGACCTCCAGGAGGCGCTGCGAGCCGCCTACCCCGCCCGCCCCTACGGGACGCCGCTCGCGTTCCGCCGGGTGTTCGCGGTGGCGACGCGCGTCTGAGCGCAGACCCGTCGCACGGCAGCGCAGACCCGTCGCACGGCCCCGTGGACCGAGCCCACGCCCCCGCGCCCTCCGGACGCCGCTAGACGGCCGGGCCGGTGCTCGCACGCACGACGAGCTCGGTGCCCAGGGTCGCGGTGGTTCCGCCAGCGGCAGGGTCGCGCAGCATCTCGACCATGAGACGGCCCTTCTCCCGGACGGGTTGTCGCACCGTCGTCAGCCCGGCGTCCCGTGCCTGCGGGATGTCGTCGAACCCCGTGACGGACACCTCTCGACCGATCGTCACGCCCCGGCTCCGCAGGGTGTCGATCACCCCGAGCGCGAGGACGTCGGACGTCGCGAGGATCGCGGTCGGCCTGCGTCCTGACGCCAGGATCGTCTCGGTCGCCCGGCTCCCCGAGTCGAGCGTGTTCTGACCCGCCGAGACGGTGGTCAGCTCGCACCCAGGGCCCAGGCCCTCCCGGAACCCCGCGATGCGCAGGCGCGCGTACGGGAAGAGGTGGGGCGCGTCGTCGGGCACGATCCTCGGCTCACCGTCGTCCAGGCTGTCGGCCACGACGGCCACGACGGCCACGCGGTGATGCCCGAGCCCGGCCAGGTGCACGCCGACCTCCACGGCGGCAGCGTGGTCGTCGACCAGCACGCACCGGTCCCCGACGCCCGCCATGGTGCTCACGACCGGCACCCCCCGTGCTGCCAGCACGCGCAGGACCGGATGCGTGGGGTCGACGCCGTCCGCGATCGCGCCGTCGAGCACGGCCCGGCGCACGTTCTGGACCAGGTCGAGCTCCTCCTGCCGGGAGTACGCGCCCGACGCCGAGTGGGGACCGACGGGCATGAGGAGCACGTTCGTCGACGTCTTCGTGGCGACCTCCGCGATGCCCGTGAGGAGCTCGAGGAGATACGGGTCCGAGAAGGCGTACGTCAGGTCCTGGGCGAAGAGCACCCCGACCGACCCGGTGTGCCCGCTGCGGAGCGAGCTGGCGCTGGCGTCCGGACCGGGATACCCGAGCCGCGCTGCCACGTCCAGCACGTGCTCGCGCACCTGGGCCGACATCTGTTCAGGTCGGTTGTACGCGTTGGAGACCGTGGACGGCGAGACGCCGGCTGCCAGCGCCACGGACTTCAGGCTCGGCTTCTTGGCCATCGGCTAGAACCCCTCATCGGTACGCACGCGCCTGGAGGCCGTACATCGCGGCGTACGCGCCGTCGATCTCCACGAGTTCGTCATGGGTACCAGTCTCCACGACCTTGCCACCGTCGAGGACGACGATGAGGTCCGCGTCCCGGACCGTCGAGAAACGGTGCGAGACGTACACGGTGACAGCTCCCGTGAGCGAGGCCGTACGCCGCGCCGTCGCGGAGAACCGCTCGAACAGGGCGTGCTCCGCGGCCGCGTCCAACGCCGACGCGGGCTCGTCCAGCACGACCAGCAACGGGTCCGGCCGCAGGACCGTTCGCGCAAGCCCCAGGGACTGCCACTGCCCGCCGGAGAGCTGACGGCCGTCGTCGTACGAGGTGCCGAGAACCTGGTCGAGGCCCTGCGGCGATCGCTCGACCAGATGCCGCGCCCGCGCCTCGTCGAGCGCGCGCCCGAGCTCGGCATCGTCGTCCGTCGCGGGCAGGTGCCCGATCCCGACGTTCTCCCGGAGCGTCAGCTCGAGGCGCGCGAAGTCCTGGAAGAGCGTCGCGACCCTCGTGTGCCAGTCGTCGCGGGAGATCGTCGACAGGTCGACTCCGTCCACCTGGACCGACCCTGCGCTCGGCCGGTACAAGCCGCACAACAGCTTCACCAGGGTGGACTTCCCCGCCCCGTTCCCGCCCACGAGGGCAACGGTCCTCCCGGCGGGCAGATCGAGGTCCACGCCGTCCAGGACCGGCCGCGTCGAGCCCCCGTACGTGAAGGCCAGGTCCCGGACACGCAGGCCACGCGTGAGCCCGGCAGGTGCGGACGCGGCACCGCCCGCCGGTTGCTCGTGCGGCACGCTCGCGCGCAGCTCGTCGATCTGCTCGACCGTACGGCCTGCCCCCTGGAGCGCACCGAACAGCCCGAGAGCCCCGGCCACCTGCGAGCTGATCTGGATCGCGAGGGTCACCACGAGGACGACCTGCCCGATCGCCACGCCCCCGGCAGCGGCCCCGCGCACCACCACGAAGAGCGCGCCGCCGTAGGCGAGCGCGAACCACACCTGGCCGCACGCACGCAGCAGCGCGGAACGCCGGTGCGCGGACCACAGCGATGCCGTCGTCCGGTCCCACGCTCCTCCGTGCCGGTCGACCAGGAGGTCCTGCGCGGCGAACAACCGGACCTCCTTGGCCGTGGCAGCGCTGGTACCCATGCTCAGCAGGTGACGCGCCAGGCGGATGTCGTCGGCCGAGGCGTCGCGTGCACGGTCGAGGACCCGCTGCGCCCGGTCCGCGAACCACACCGGCGGCAGCGCGGCGGCGGGCAGGAGCAGGAGCCACGGGTCGACCATGCCCATGATCACCGTGGTGACGAGGATCTGGAGCATCGCCCCGCCGAGCTGGAGGCTCGCCTCCAGCGCGACCCGCACCCTCTGGAGCCCCTCCGTCACGGACGTCAGCAGGCGGACGCGGGCGGGGTTCTCCAGGTCCGCGAGACTCGTCGATCCGTGCGTGAGGCGGGTGACCTCGTCGGTGAGGTGGAGCTGTTGCATGTCGCTCAGCTCCACGACCGACAGGTGCCCGAAGTGGCCCATCAGCATCTCGGACACGAGCAGCAGCGCGAGCACGGCCGCGAGGAGGAGCGCGACCCTGGTGTCCGTCGAGATCACCGCGTCCGTGAGGGCGCCGAGCGCGACCCCGACGAGGGGTGACGACAGGTACCCGACCGTCATGAGGGCCGAGGCCACGACCAGGCGGCGCCTGTCCGTCGCCCAGGCGTGCGTGAGCATGAACCGGACCGCCGCGACGACCGCCCTCATGAGAACCCTCCTGCATCGATGACATCGGGAATGCCGACGACCGGGGCGTCGGCCGGCGGGTCGCCGTCCGCGCGGAAGCGGCGAGCCTGGAGGACGAAGAGCTCGGCGTACCGGCCCCCCACCGCCAGGAGCTCGTCGTGGTTCCCCTCCTCGACGACCCGCCCGTGCTCGACGACGACGATGTGGTCGGCCGGGCGCACGGTCGAGAAGCGGTGGGAGATGACGACCGACGTGATCGGCCGACCGTCCGCGACCGCGTCGACGGCCCCCGGGGCGAGGAACCTCTCGAAGAACTCGGCCTCCGCCGTGACGTCGAGCTGTGCGGTCGGCTCGTCGAGGACGAGGATCTGCGCGCCACGAGCGATCTGGAAGAGCGCGCGGGCGAGCGCGACGCGCTGCCACTGCCCGCCGGAAAGGTCACGCCCCTTCGCGTAGCCACCGGACAGGACGGTCGAGGGACCGTCGTCGAGGCCGTCCACGACGAGGTGAGCCCCGGCAGCCCGGAGCGCGGCATCGAGCGCGCCCTGGTCGTCCTGGCTCGTCGGGGCCAGGGTGACGTTGTCCGCCACCGAGAGCTCGAACCGGGCGTAGTCCTGGAAGATGAGGCTGAGGCAGCGTTGCCACCGGTCCGCGGGGAGAGTCCGGAGGTCGACACCACCGACGGTGATGCGACCGCGCGTCGGCGTGTACAGCCGGGCCAGAAGCTTGATCGTGGTCGTCTTGCCGGCGCCGTTCAGCCCCACGATCGCCGTCGACGTCCCCGGCTCGAGCGTGAGGTCGAGCCCCTGCAGAACCCACGGCGAGCTCGCGGAGTAGCGGAACCACACGTCCTCGAAACGGACGACGCCCGTCGGCGCGTGCGCGAGCGCCTCCGACGTGCCCGGCCCACCCGTGCCAGCAGGCTCGCCGGTGCCGGGCGCACCGGGGACGAGATGCGCCTCCAACCGGCGCAGCGACTCCAGCGACTGGAGCCCGTACTGGGTCTGGAGGTCGGACTCCGGGAAGTGCACGCCGAAGCGCATCGGCACCATCATCGCCTGCAGCGCGACGCCGAGCGCGAAGAGGTCCAGGTCCTGCGCGTCGAGCACGACGACGGCGAGCACGGCGCTCCCGCCGACCAGCCCGAGGAGGCCGTATCCGACGAAGGGCAGGAAGAACACCCGCCGGCGCCCGGCCCATTCCGGTCGGAGCTGCGCGAGGCTCTCGGTCCGCAACCGCTCGCGCAGCCACGGGAGCAGACCGAGGACCCTGACTTCCTTGGTGATGTCCGGTGTGATCGCGAGCTGCCGGACGTAGCCCGTGCGGCGACGCTGCGCCGTGAGCCCGTCCCAGATCGCCCCGAACCTGCTCATCCCGCCGCGCACCCCGGCCCGGAGCGCCAGGGCGGTCCCGAGGAGCAGCACCCCCGCGACGGGACTCACCACGACGGCGACCAGGATCGATGCACCGACGACCTGGGCGTACCGCCCGACGAGCGGGAGCATCGCGGCGGCGGCCTCGCCGGGACTGCGCGACTGCCGGTCGAACGCGGCCCGTGCGTCGGCGAGGATCCCCAGGACGTCCGGGTCCTCCAGCAGCGAGAGCGGGGCGTGCGACGTGGTGGCCCGCAGGACCCGGCCGACGCAGTGCCGGTCCACCCGGCGTCCGATCGTCTCGAGCAGGCCGGCCTGGAGGGGCGCGACGACCTGCTGGGCCACGAGCGCACCGATCGCCAGGGTCAGCACGAGCAGCAGCTGCTCCCACGCACCGGCGACGGCCTCCCGCCCGAACGAGTGCGGGACGAGGTACAGGACCCGCCCCAGGAGGACGATCGTGGCCAGGGGCAGCAACGACAGGGCCAGGCAGAGCACGGACGTCCCCGCCACGAGCCCCGCACCTGCGTGCCGCAGCAACGCCCATCCTCGCAGCCAGGGCCCCGCTCGCCGCGCCAGGGCCCCCCATGTCGCTGGGCGCGGGGCCGGGGCGCGCGGGGCCGGGGCGGGCGGCGCGCTGGGCTCCCTCGTCGTCGTGGGCATCAGTCGCCGACCCTGGCGGCTCGGAGGGTCTTCCCCCACCAGAGCAGCTGGTCGAGCATGGACTTGAGCGCGCTCTGGGGTCCGTCGGGATCCCTCAGGACCGGCCCGTCGAAGAGGTCCCAGACCCGCGCCAGGACCACCTGCTCGCGGATCGCCACGACCTGGAGCTCGCTGAAGACGGGGCGGAGCTGCTCGACCGAGCGAGCGCCGCCGCCGCTCCCGCCGTACGAGACGAAGCCCAGGGGCTTGACGTGCCACTCCTCGAGGAGCGTGTCGATCGCGATCTTGAGGTAGCCGGGGTACCCGTGGTTGTACTCCGGGGTCACGAGCACGAAGGCGTCGGCCGCAGCGACCCGCTCCCGCAGACGCTCGGTGTCGCCGGTGCCGTCGAGTCCTGGCGGGAGGTCGAGGTCGGTGAGATCCAGGACGGACACGTCGAACCCGGCGTGCTCGTCGAGGCGGGCTCTTGCCCAGTCGGCGACGACGCCGCCGAACCGGTCCGGCCGGACGCTGGCGACGATCACCTCGAGGCGGAGACGGTCGGACGTGGGATGCATGGTGGCCCCTTCGGCACGGTACGGGCCGCGCGGAGGTCGCGACGGCGCCACTGGAACAGGTCGGGAGACGCTACTAGAACGTTCTAGTAGATCGTTCTAGTGGATGATGTCAGAGCACTCGGACACCGTCAAGGGACGCCAGCGGCCCCGGCCCGAGGCGAACCCGTCCGAGCGTGCGGTCGCGGGCCGTCCTCCGCCCGCACCTCGGACGGTCCGCGTCCGTCCGGCCCGGCCACCCGGCCATCGGCCCGGACCGCGGCCTACGGTGTCCCCATGGACCCCCACCCCACGGACCAGGTGTCAGAAGTGCACCCGGAACCGGCCCGGCCACGTACTGACGACCGTGCCGCACCGCCCGGCGGCCCCTCGTCGGACCGGTGGACGGTCGAGGAGTACCGCCACCACGTCCTCGACCTGGTCTCGCCGCTCCGCGTCGAGCACGTCGACCTCGCCGCGCTCGCGACCGCCGCCCCCGCGCGCCGCATCCTCGCTGACGACGTCCGGTCCCTCCTGGACGTCCCGCGCTTCGACGCCTCGGCCATGGACGGCTACGCGTCCCACGGCGCAGACCTCGCGACCGCGAGCGCCGCGTCCCCCGTCACGCTGCGCGTCGTCGGCGACATCGCGGCGGCGCCGCTCGCCGAGCACCTGGCCGGCTCGTCGCCCGGCGCGGCCGCACCTGCCGCACCGTCGATCGCACCGTCGATCGCACCGTCGAACGGACCGGGCGTCGCCCCCGGCGAGGCCGTCCGCATCATGACGGGCGCCCCCGTGCCGGGCGGGTGCGACGTCGTCGTGCCCGTGGAGCGGACCTCGACGCGGCGCTTCGTGCCCGGCGCCCCCCTCGATGCGCGGATCGAGGTGTACGAGCCGTCGCGCCCCAACATCCGGCGCCGCGCCGAGGACGTCGCGGTGGGCGACCTCGTCGCCGCGGCGGGCGCCCCGACGACCGCACGCCTCGTCTCGGCCGCGGCCTCCGCGGGGCACGCGACCCTCCCGGTGCACCGGGTCCCGCGCGTCGCGGTGCTGTCGACGGGCAGCGAGCTGGTCCCGGTCGGGACCGCGCCCGGCCCGGGCCAGATCCCCGACTCCAACTCGCTCCTGCTCGCGGCGTGCGTGCGGGACGCGGGCGGCACCCCGGTGCGGGTGGGCGCGGTCCCGGACACGGCCGGCGCGCTGCGTGCGGTGCTCGACGACACCGCCCCCCACGTGGACCTGATCGTCACCTCGGGCGGGGTCAGCGCGGGCGCGTTCGACGTCGTCAAGGAGGTCCTGACCTGCCCGCAGGGCCCGGGGGGCGACGGCCCGTCCGACGTCCGGCTGGTCGCGGTCGGCATGCAGCCCGGCAAGCCGCAGGCCGCCGCGCGCTGGCGCGGTACCCCGATGCTGGGCGTGCCGGGCAACCCCGTGAGCGCGTACGTGTCCTTCCGGGCGTTCGTGCGCCCGGCGGTCCGGCGCCTCGCGGGCCACCCCCATGCGGTCGAGCCCCTCGTGGAGCGTGTCGCGGCCGAGGGCTGGCGCTCCCCCGCGGGACGCCAGCAGTTCCTCCCGGTGCGCTTCGTGGGGGCCGACGGCGTCGCCCCCGTCGGTCCCGGCGCGCACCACGTGTCCGCGCTGACCCGGGCGGACGCGATCGCGGTCGTCCCGCCCGAGGTCGAGGCGGTTGGGACGGGCGACACGGTGCGTGTCATGGTGATCGCATGAGCGAGTTCACCCACCTCGACGAGCGCGGCCACGCCCGCATGGTCGACGTCACCCTCAAGCAGCCGACCGTCCGTTCCGCGACCGCGACGGGCGTGGTCCGCTGCGGCCCGCTCGTCGTCGCGGCCCTGCGGTCCGGGGAGGTCCCCAAGGGCGACGTGCTCGCGGTCGCGCGCATCGCGGGCATCCAGGGGGCCAAGAAGACGGCCGAGCTGCTGCCGCTCGCGCACATCATCGGGGTGCACGGCGCGTCCGTGGACCTCGATGTCCAGGACCACGGCGTCGAGATCAGCGCGACCGTGCGCACCGCGGACCGCACGGGGGTCGAGATGGAGGCGCTCACGGCGGTCGCGGTCGCCGGCCTCGCGGTCGTGGACATGGTCAAGGGGCTCGACAAGTCGGTCGAGCTGAGCGACGTCCGCCTGCAGTCCAAGACGGGCGGCAAGTCGGGCGAGTGGGTGCGCCCGGTGTGAGCGGGCTCGTGTTCGACGCGGTCGTGCTCGCCGGCGGGCGCGCGCAGCGGCTCGGGACGTCCAAGCCGCAGCTCGTGGTCGCGGGCGCACGCCTGCTCGACCACGTGCTCACCGCGACGCGCGACGCCCGGGCGACGGTCGTCGTCGGGCCCGACGACCTCGCGTCCGAGGCGTACGTCCTCACGCGCGAGGACCCGCCGTTCGGCGGTCCGGTCGCGGGGACCGCGGCGGGCCTCGCCGCCCTGCCCGACGGCGCAGCCCCCTGGGTCCTGCTCCTCGCCTGCGACGTCCCCCGGGCCGCGGAGGCCGTGCCGCTGCTCGTCGCCGCCGCCTCCGGCACCGCGGTCGGCCCGACGGGCGAGGCCGACGGCGTGCACCTCGCGCACGACGGACGGGACCAGTGGCTCGTCGGGCTGTACCGCCGCGACGCCCTCGACGCGGCGCTCGACCGGCTCTCCGCCGACCCCGCGGACGGCGGCCTGCACGGCGCCCCCGTGCGCCGCCTCGTCTCAGGGTTGCGACTCACCCGCGTCGCGGACGTGGACGGCCTGAGCACCGACGTGGACACGTGGCAGGATGCGGAGCAGTACGCGCACGGTCGCGCACGGCTCGGCACCGGGTCCCTGGACCCGCACGGATCATCGGGAGGCACGGCATGAGCAACCTCGAGCGCTGGGTGGACGCCCTCGTCGACGAGTTCGACCTGGACCGTGAGGCGGTCGACATCGGAGCGATCCTCGACCTCGCGCGGGACGCGGCGCACCGCGTCGAACGGCCCGCCGCACCCCTGACCACGTTCATCGCAGGCTACGTCGCCGGGCTGTCCGCCGGAGAGGGCGCCGACCACCCGGGCCTCGACGCCATGGAGCGGGCCACCGAGCTCGCGCTCGCGTGGGACGTCGAGCCGACGCTCGACGAGGTCGCCAGCGAGGATGCCCCGGGCCCGGACGCGACCGGCGCGACGGGGCTCGCGACCCCCGAGAGGGCGTGACGTGCCGCAGGTCCGCTACTTCGCCGGTGCCGCCGAGGCCGCCGGCCTCGAGGCCGAGTCCCTCCCGGGGGCCTCGGTCGGGGAGCTCTTCGCGGCCATGACCGCACGCCACCCCGCGCTCGCCGACGTGCTGCCGCGCTGCTCGGTGCTCGTGGGCGGCGTGCGGACCGCGGACCACGGGGTAGCGCTCGCGGACGACCAGCAGGTCGACGTGCTGCCCCCCTTCGCGGGCGGCTGACGGCCCCCGCTCTCCGGGGCCCCGCGAGGGCTCAGTGGTCCCCGCCCGCGAGCTGCGAGAACACGTGCGGCAGCAGCGGCTCGAGCACGGCCCAGCCGTCCCGCACCCCACCGGGCGAACCCGGCAGGTTGACCACGAACGCCCGCTGCCCCCGTGCTGCCGGGGCCGTCCCCACGACGCCCCGGGAGAGCACTGCGCTCGGCACCACGGTCGCGCCCCGTCGCCGGATCGCCTCCGCGACGCCCGGCAGCTCCTGGTCCACGACCTCGGCAGTGCCCTCGGGCGTGAGGTCGCGCGGGCCGATGCCCGTGCCGCCCGTCGTGAGGACGAGCCGTGCCCCGTCCCCCAGCGCGGAGGTGAGGGCGTCGCGGACGGAGTCGACGCCGTCGGGCACCAGACGCGCCGTGATGCGCTCGAACCCGGCGGTCTCCAGGAAGGAGACCAGGAGCGGGCCCGACCGGTCGGTCGACTCGCCGCGCGAGCCGCGGTCGGAGACCGTGACGACCGTGACCGGGAGCTGGGCGAGGGGGAAGCCCGCGTGGGGGCCGTCGAACGAGGTCATGGGAGCACCGTAGACAATCGCGGCGCACCGGGCGACGTGGCCTCCTCGCCAGGCAGAACCTCCCGGGACGTGGGCATACTGCGAGACAGACGAACGATCACGCACGGTCCTGCTCGCCCCAGGAGGTCACATGTCGCAGTCCACCGTCCCAGGCCCGGGCACCGACGCCCGCGCCGAGGGCGCCCCACACCCTGAGTCCCCCGGCGGCGGGGGTGAGGACGCCCTCCTGCGGCTCGGCAAGCACCTGCGACGCGGGGAGGTCTCGCCGGACCTGCGCCAGCTCTTCCTGCAGGGGGGCCGCGACGGGGACGTCTTCTACCGGGACCGGTGGTCGCACGACAAGGTGGTGCGCTCGACGCACGGCGTGAACTGCACGGGGTCGTGCTCGTGGAAGGTGTACGTCAAGGACGGCATCATCACGTGGGAGACGCAGCAGACGGACTACCCGTCGGTCGGCCCGGACTCCCCCGAGTACGAGCCGCGAGGCTGTCCGCGCGGGGCGGCGTTCAGCTGGTACACGTACTCCCCGACGCGGGTCCGCTACCCGTACGTGCGGGGAGTGCTGCTGCGGGCGTACCGCGACGCGAAGGCCCGCACGGGCGACCCGGTGCTGGCGTGGGCCGAGGTCACGGGCGACCCGGAGACGGCGCGCGCGTACAAGCAGGCGCGGGGCAAGGGCGGCCTGGTGCGGGCGTCGTGGGAGGAGGCCGCGGAGATCGTCGCGGCGGCCCACGTGCACACGATCAAGACGTACGGCCCGGACCGCATCGCGGGATTCTCGCCCATCCCGGCCATGTCGATGGTCTCGCACGGGGTCGGGGCCCGGTTCATCTCGATGCTGGGCGGCGCGATGCTGTCGTTCTACGACTGGTACGCGGACCTCCCGGTCGCGTCCCCGCAGGTGTTCGGCGACCAGACCGACGTGCCCGAGTCCGCGGACTGGTGGAACTCCTCGTACTGCATCATGTGGGGCTCGAACATCCCCGTGACCCGCACGCCCGACGCGCACTTCATGGCCGAGGCGCGCTACCGCGGCCAGAAGGTGATCGTGGTCTCGCCCGACTACGCGGACAACACCAAGTTCGCCGACGAGTGGCTCGCGGTGCACCCCGGCACGGACGGGGCGCTCGCGCTCGCGATGGGGCACGTGATCCTCCGGGAGTTTCACGTGGAACGTCGCACCGCGCCCTTCGTGGACTACCTGAGGAAGTACACGGACTCGCCGTTCCTCGTGACGCTCACGCCGAGCCCGGCGTCGGCTCTGCCGGGGACCGACGCCGGGGCGCACCTCACGGAGGACGTCACCTACGTCCCGGGCAAGTTCCTCACCGCGGCGGACCTCGCCGACGACGTCCTGCCGGGGGCCGCGGGCGCCGCGAACGCGGCCTTCAAGCCCGTCCTGCTCGACGCCGACGGCTCCCCCGTGATCCCGAACGGCACCCTGGGCCACCGGTTCGGCGAGGCCGACGAGGGGAAGTGGAACCTCGACCTGGAGGGCGTGGTGCCGCTGCTGTCGACCGCGGACGGGCCGGCGGGCGCGGGGCCCGACCCGTTGACGGGGGCTGCGCCGTCGGGCCGGGGCGCCGGGGTCGAGA
This sequence comes from Oerskovia douganii, assembly GCF_015142735.1. Classification (GTDB taxonomy): domain Bacteria; phylum Actinomycetota; class Actinomycetes; order Actinomycetales; family Cellulomonadaceae; genus Oerskovia; species Oerskovia douganii. The sequence goes on from NZ_JACSPN010000021.1 coordinate 33,661, forward strand.
CCGCGCGCGTGGACCTGCCGCGCTTCGACCTCTCGCCCGACCCCGAGCAGGGCGAGACGGGCCGGCACACCGGTGGCGCGGGCTCGGTCACGCGCGGCGTGCCCGTCCGGCGTGTCGGCGGGCACCTGGTCACGACGGTGTTCGACCTGCTGCTCGCACGCTACGGCGTCAACCGTGAGGACCTGGACCTGCCCGGCGACTGGCCCACGGGCTACGACGACGCCGACTCCCCCGGGACCCCCGCGTGGCAGGAGCAGTTCACGGGCGTCCCCGCAGCTGCGGCGGCGCGGATCGGGCGCGAGTTCGCGGACAACGCCGAGAAGTCCGGCGGACGCTCGATGATCATCATGGGCGCGGGGGCCAACCACTGGTTCCACGCCGACACGATCTACCGGGCCATGCTGGCGCTGACGACCATGACGGGCTGCCAGGGCGTCAACGGCGGCGGGTGGGCGCACTACGTCGGGCAGGAGAAGTGCCGCCCGATCACGGGATGGGCCCAGTACGCGGGCGGCCTGGACTGGTCGCGGCCCCCGCGGCAGATGATCGGCACGGCGTTCTGGTACGTCGCCACGGACCAGTGGCGCTACGACGGGCTCCCGGCCGACGCGCTCGCGACCCCGTTGGGCTCGGGCATGTTCGCGGGTCGGACCACGGCCGACTGCCTGGTCGAGTCCGCGCAGCGCGGCTGGATGCCCAGCTACCCGACGTTCGACCGCAACCCGCTCGACCTCGTGGACCAGGCCGAGGCGGCCGGGGTCGCCCCCGCGGACTACGTGGTCGACGAGCTGCGCAGCGGCGCCCTGCGGTTCGCGGTCGAGGCCCCCGACGCCCCCGAGAACTTCCCGCGCTGCGTCACGGTGTGGCGGGCCAACATCCTGGGGTCCTCCGGCAAGGGGAACGAGTACTTCCTCAAGCACCTGCTGGGGACGGACGCCGCGGTGCTCGCGGACGAGTCGGCCCCCGCGCGCAGGCCGCGCTCGATCGAGTGGCCCGAGGAGGCCCCGCGCGGCAAGCTCGACCTGCTCACGACGCTCGACTTCCGCATGACGAGCACCACGCTGTTCTCGGACGTCGTGCTGCCCGCGGCCACCTGGTACGAGAAGCACGACCTGTCCTCGACGGACATGCACCCGTTCGTGCACTCGTTCAACCCCGCGATCAGCCCGCCCTGGCAGACCCGCACGGACTTCGACATCTTCCACACGATCGCGCGCAGGATCAGCGAGTACTCGGTCGAGCACCTGGGCGTGCGCAAGGACCTCGTGGCCGCGCCCCTGCTGCACGACACCCCCGACGCGATGTCGGTGCCGCACGGCACGATCGTCGACTCGGGAGCCGGGTCCGCGTCGCGGCCCCTGGTCCCGGGCGTGACCATGCCCAAGCTGGTCGTGGTCGAGCGCGACTACCCGGCGTTCGCCGACCGCATGGCCTCGCTCGGCCCCCTCACCGAGAAGCTCGGCATGGTCACCAAGGGCGTGCAGTTCTCGCCGGGCGAGGAGGTGCGGGTCCTGGGGCAGAAGAACGGGCTCGTGCCGTCCGGCCCCGCGGCGGGCCGCCCGCGGCTCGACAAGGACACGCACGCGTGCGAGATGATCCTCGCGCTGTCCGGCACCACGAACGGCCGCCTCGCGGTCCAGGGCTTCGAGCACGTCGAGAAGCGCACGGGGGTCGAGCTCGCGGACCTCGCGCGCGACGAGCAGGGCAAGCGCGTCACCTTCCCCGACGTCCAGTCCCGCCCGACGACGGTCATCACCTCTCCCGAGTGGTCCGGCTCGGAGCACGGGGGCCGCCGCTACACGGCCTTCGCGATCAACGTCGAGCGGCTCAAGCCGTGGCACACCCTGACGGGGCGCCAGCACTTCTTCCTGGACCACGACTGGATGGCCGAGCTCGGCGAGCAGATGCCGGTCTTCCGGCCGCCGCTCGACATGCACCGGCTCTTCCCCGACTCGCCGCCGCTGGGCGACCGCTCCCCGAGCGGCTACCCCGGCTCGCAGGGCCAGGCCGAGGTCGCGGTGCGCTACCTGACCCCGCACTCCAAGTGGTCCATCCACTCCGAGTACCAGGACAACCTGTTCATGCTGTCGCTGTCGCGCGGCGGCCCGAACGTGTGGATGTCCCCGCGCGACGCCGACAAGATCGGGGTGCGCGACAACGAGTGGATCGAGGCGTACAACCGCAACGGCGTCGTCGTGGCCCGGGCCGTGGTCTCGCACCGCATGCCCGAGGGCACGGTCTACATGCACCACGCGACCGACCGCACGATCGACGTCCCGCTCGCCGAGACGTCCGGGCTGCGCGGCGGCATCCACAACTCGTTGACCCGGGTGCTGCTCAAACCGAGCCACCTCGTCGGGGGCTACGCGCAGCTCGCCTTCGCGTTCAACTACCTGGGCCCCACGGGCAACCAGCGCGACGAGGTCACCACGATCCGTCGTCGTTCGCAGGAGGTGACGTACTGATGCGCGTGATGGCTCAGATGTCGATGGTCATGAACCTCGACAAGTGCATCGGGTGCCACACGTGCTCGGTGACGTGCAAGCAGGCGTGGACGAACCGTACGGGCGTCGAGTACGTGTGGTTCAACAACGTCGAGACACGGCCCGGGCTCGGGTACCCGCGCACCTACCAGGACCAGGAGAAGTGGCAGGGCGGCTGGGTCCGCACCAAGCGGGGCAAGCTCAAGCTGCGCGCGGGCGGGCGGGCCAAGAAGCTCGCGACGATCTTCTCCAACCCCAAGCTCCCCTCGATCCACGAGTACTACGAGCCGTGGACGTACGAGTACGACATGCTGCTCTCGGCCCCGCAGGGCCCGCACACCCCGGTCGCCAAGCCCAAGTCCTTGCTCACGGGCGAGGACATGAAGATCGAGTGGTCGGCCAACTGGGACGACGACCTGGGCGGGTCCAAGGAGACCATGCAGGACGACCCGATCCTGCAGCACATGAGCGAGCACGTGGCCTCGGAGTTCGAGCAGACGTTCATGTTCTACCTGCCGCGCATCTGCGAGCACTGCCTCAACCCGGCGTGCGTCGCGTCGTGCCCGTCGGGGGCCATGTACAAGCGGGCCGAGGACGGGATCGTCCTGGTGGACCAGGACCAGTGCCGCGGCTGGCGCATGTGCGTCACGGGCTGCCCGTACAAGAAGGTCTACTTCAACCACAAGACCGGCAAGGCCGAGAAGTGCACGCTGTGCTACCCGCGGCTCGAGGTCGGCCTGCCCACGGTCTGCTCCGAGACGTGCGTGGGCCGCCTGCGCTACCTGGGCCTGGTCCTGTACGACGCCGACCGCGTGACCGAGGCGGCCGCCGTGGAGGACGAGCACGAGCTCCTCGAGTCGCAGCGCTCGGTGTTCCTCGACCCGCACGACCCCGCGGTCATCGAGGGCGCCCGCGCCGAGGGCATCCCCGAGGACTGGATCACGGCCGCACAGGCGTCGCCCATCTGGGCGCTCATCCAGAAGTACCGTGTGGCCCTGCCCCTGCACCCCGAGTACCGCACCATGCCCATGGTCTGGTACATCCCGCCGCTGTCCCCCGTGGTCGACGTGGTCGGCTCGTCGGGCAACGACGGCGAGGACCCGCGGACCCTGTTCGCGGCGATCTCCAAGCTCCGCATCCCGCTCGAGTACCTCGCGGGGCTGTTCACCGCCGGGGACACCGTCCCGGTCGAGCGCACCCTGCGCCGCCTGGCCGCGATGCGCACCTACATGCGGGACATCAACCTGGGCGACGAGCCCAACGAGGCCGTCGCGCGCGCGGTCGGCATGACGGGCACCGAGATCCAGGAGATGTACCGGCTGCTCGCGATCGCCAAGTACGAGGACCGCTACGTCATCCCGACCGCGCACCAGGAGATCGCGCGCGAGCTCGAGGAGATCAGCTGCTCGCTCGACTTCGACGGCGGCCCCGGCATGGGCGGCATGGGCGGCGCGGGGCCGTTCGGCTCGTCGAGCGGGACGCCCACCCCGGTCGCTGTCGAGAACTTCCACGTGCTCCAGGCCCGCCAGACGGCCGACTCGCCCAACGGGCCGTCGACGTCCGGGCGCGTCAACCTCCTCAACTGGGACGGCAACGGGCGGCCCGCGGGCCTGTTCCCGCCGGGCTCACCGGACGACCCCGCCGGAGGTCCCTCCGACGACGACGCCCCGGCGGTGGGCTGATGGGCCTGTTCCGCACGTCCTCGACGACGACGTTCCTGCCCCGCCCGACGGCGCGCTCGCCCCGCCTGGAGCCCCTCGCCCCGGTCCGGGCCACGCCCGCGCAACGACGCACCACGCACATGGCCGCCTCGCTCCTGCTCGACTACCCCGACGCCGCGACGCTCGCCGCGGCGCGCGAGGTGCGCGGCGTCGTCGGGCAGCTTCCCGACGCCGTGCAGACGCGGCTCGAGGCGTTCCTCGACGACCTCGAGGCCGGTGAGCCCGCCGCGCTCGAGGCGCGCTACGTCGCGACGTTCGACCTCAAGCGCAAGTGCTCGATGTACCTGTCGTACTACGCCGCCGGCGACACCCGGAAGCGCGGCATGGCGCTCGTGCGGTTCGTGCAGGCCTACCGGGCCGCCGGCTGGGAGGTCGACGGCGAGGAGCTGCCCGACTACCTGCCCATGGCCCTCGAGTTCTCCGCGCGCGCGACCACGCGCGACGAGGAACGGATCGCCGCAGGCTTGCTCGGCTCGCACCGCCAGGGCATCGAGGTCCTGCGCTCGGCGCTCGCCGCGCTGCCGAGCCCGTACGCGCTCGTCGTCGAGGCCGTGTGCCTGACCCTGCCCCCGCTCGACGCCGAGACCGAGCGCCGCTACCTCGAGCTCGTGACGTCCGGTCCGCCGACCGAGATGGTCGGGCTCACCGCGATGGGCCCGCTCGAACCGTTCGCGCCCGCCGGGGCGCCGCCTGAGGAGGTGCGCCGATGACCGGAGCGAGCACGGGAGACATCCTGCTGTGGGTCGTCTTCCCCTACGTGACGTTCGCCGTGTTCGTCGTCGGGTCCGTGTGGCGGTACCGCTACGACAAGTTCGGCTGGACCACCCGGTCGAGCGAGCTCTACGAGAAGAACCTGCTCCGGTTCGGGTCGCCCCTGTTCCACTTCGGGCTGCTGTTCGTCATCCTGGGGCACGTCCTGGGGCTCGTGATCCCCGAGACCTGGACGCAGGCCGTGGGCATCGACGAGAACGCGTACCACTTCGTCGCGACGTACATGGGCTCGCTCGCTGCCGTCGCGCTCGTCGCCGGGCTGCTCATCCTCATCTACCGGCGGCGCAAGACCGGTCCCGTGTTCCTCGCGACGACGCGCATGGACAAGGTCATGTACGTGTTCCTCGCCGCGTCGATCCTGCTGGGGGCGTGGGCCACGGTCGACACCCAGCTCCTCGCCGAGAACCACGGCTACAACTACCGCGAGACCATCTCGCCCTGGTTCCGTTCCCTCTGGTACTTCCAGCCGCAGCCGGCACTCATGGAAGGCGTGCCCGCCGCGTTCCAGCTGCACATCGTCGCGGCCAACCTGCTGTTCATCCTGTGGCCCTTCACGCGGCTCGTGCACGCGTTCTCGGCGCCCGTGCCGTACATCTTCCGGCCCTACATCGTGTACCGGTCACGCGACGCGTCCGTCGCGTCCCGCGAGCCGCGGCCGGGGTGGGACCCGTCGGAGAGGCCGGGGTCGAAGCGGTAGGGGGCTGCGGCGTCGGCCCTGCGTGACCGAGGACACCTGGGCCGGACGTGACGAGCCCCGACTCATTCTCAGGAACTATCAGGCCATCTAAGGAAACTCCTTATAGACCGTGAGACACTCTGAGACATGGACGCTTCCAGCAATCCCTACACTCCAGGTGCGGGTCGTACTCCGCCTGCCTTGGTGGGGAGGACTTCCGAGCTCGATGCCGCAGACCTTCTGATGCGTCGCACGCAGAACGGTCTCACAGGCCGCAGTCTGATGCTCTATGGGCTTCGGGGCGTCGGAAAGACAGTGCTGCTCAACGAGATGCGACGCCGGGCCGAAGGCCATGGTTGGCTCACCGCGATGATCGAGGCCAAGCAGGATCGTCAGGGAGCAGAGCAGTCGCGCGCCCGACTCGCGCGCGAGCTCACCGCAGGCGCTCGTAGCGTCCGCACATGGCGCGCCAGGGCCACCGACAAGGTCAAGGAAGCCCTGAGCACGATCGAGTCCTTCTCCATCAAGGCAGGCGTCGGGCCGGTCAGCGGTGACCTCACCATCAGGGCTTTCGGACGTGCTGACTCCGGGAACATCGAGATGGATCTTGAGGACCTGGTGGCTGACGTCGTCCCGGCCCTCCGCGAGGCGAACATCGGGATGGCCCTCTTTGTCGATGAGATTCAGGACCTCGACTCCGCGACGCTCACTGCCCTCCTGGCAGCCCAGCACCGGGCTGCTCAGAACGACTGGCCGTTCTACGTCTTCGGGGCGGGCCTTCCGGTCGTACCCGCAGTCCTGGCCGAGGCGCGCTCGTATGCTGAGAGGCAGTTCGACTACCGCAACATCGACCGCTTGAGCCCGGCAGAGGCACAAGAGGCTCTGTCCGGACCTGCAGCGGCAGCCAATGTCGCATTCCTACCGGAGGCGCTCACGCGGCTGCTCGAATCGGCTCGCGGCTACCCCTACTTCCTCCAGGTCTACGGAGATCAGGTCTGGCAGTGCGCGGCCGAATCCCCCATCCAGCTGATCGATGCCGAGGTCGCGATCACCTTGGGCACCGGCGAGCTCGACCGAAGCCTCTTCGCCTCACGGTGGGAGCGTGCCACGCCGAAGCAGAAGCAGCTCATGGCCGCCATGGCCGAAGACCCGGGCCCCAGCGCACTGCCCGACCTGGTATCCCGGATGGGCAAGAAGAAGCCCGCCGACCTGAGCGTCTTCCGTGACGAGCTCATCAAGAAGGGGCTGATCTACTCACCTGACCGAGGCATCCTCGACTTCACCGTCCCCCTCATGGCTGACTTCATCCGGCGCCACGCGGACGAGGTCTGACTTCCCCGGCACCCGTTCGAGCCGTCTGCCACGCCTCGGCGCCATGGCTAGGCCGGCCGTCTGCGCGGCTTGAGCCGCACGTCCGGCAGCACCGGTGCGGGCAGCGGGCCGCCGTCGTACCCCACGACCTCCCCGAACCGACAGCCCGACGCTCCCGGGGCGTAGCGCGTGCCGCCGTCCCCGGGCACGGGGACCGGGGCAGCGGCCGCCTCGTCCTCCTGGGCAGCCGCACTGACCTCGACCTGCGCCATCCAGTCCGCGCGGGCGGCCGCGACGTCGTCGTGCGAGCGCCCCACGAAGTTCCACCACATGACGATCTCCTCGGCGAACGGCTCGCCGCCGATCAGCACGGCCCGCACGGGCGAGGCCCCCGCCGACACCGTCAGCACCGAGCGCCCGGGCTCGACGTACCCGAGCGACGCGACCGGCACGGGCACCCCCTCGAACGACGCGGCACCCGTGTCGACCAGCAGTGCGTGCTCGAACCCCGGGTCCACCGCGAGCTCGACCGACGCGCCCGCAGGCAGGTCCACCTGCGCCCCGACCAGGGGCGTGAACGCGGTGGCTGCGGACCGCAGCGCGGCGCCCCCCACGCTCAGCGACCCCACGAGCACCTGGACCCGCTCGCCTCCCGGCCCGGCCCACACCGGCAGGTCACCGTGGTGCTCGAAGAACGGCTCGTCGCCGAGCCGGTCCCCCGGCAGCGCGACCCAGAGCTGCACGCCGTGCAGCAGGGGCGGCCGCACGCCCGCGGGCGACTCCTCCGAGTGCGAGATGCCCCGTCCGGCCGTCATGAGGTTCAGCTCGCCCGGCCGCACCGTCTGCAGCGACCCGACCGAGTCGCGGTGCAGGATCTCGCCCTCGAACAGCCAGCTCACCGTCTGCAGGCCCGTGTGCGGGTGCGGGGGCACCTGCATGCCGTCGGAGGTCGAGACGTCGTCGGGCCCGTAGTGGTCCAGGAAGCACCAGGCCCCCACGAGCGAGCGGGCGCGCTGCGGGAGCGTGCGGCGCACGTCCATGGCGCGGGTCCCGCCGAGCGGGACCTGGCGGTGGTCGAGGATCTCGACGGGGGTGCGGTCACCGGGGACGCCGTCCACGCCCGACGGCGTCGCGTGGCTCCCTGCGGCGCACACCTCTTCGCGGGGCCGGGTCTCGAGGTTGCTCATGGGACGAGCCTAGGCTCGCCCGCGGCCGGAGGCCCGCCACCGAGGGGTCCGCAGACTCGGCGAGGCTCCCGGCGGGGGCCGGGAGCCTCGCTGATGACCGTGTGCCCTGGGTGGCCGGACCGGGAACGGTCCGACCGGGCGCCGCGTCGACGTCGCGGCTCGGCGCCTCCCCCACGACGAGCTGGTGCTCGCCCTGTTCTCCTGGAAGGCGCCTCTCACGATCGGCTCTCCGGTTCCGGTCGAGACCTGCGTCGTCACCCGCAGCCCGGGGTGTTGCCACCCGCGGGACGTCTCACCGTTCTCCGGTCGGCCTGGGGCTCTCAAGGTGTGGTTCCAGCGTCCTTGCCGGTCCGTCCTCCCGTGCGGGAGGGCGTCGTTGGGGGCTGCTGCCGCCGTTCCCGTCGAAGCCGATAGTGACGTTTCTAGTCCTGCACGGGCCACCCCGGCAAGAGGTCGACGGACCCTTTTTCTCGGGGCGCGTTCACCACAGGTTCATCCACAACGGGAACGCCGCACTGCCGCGCTTACCCACAGGCTTGTGCACAGAATCTGTGGATAACTCTGTGGGTCGTTCACACCCAGAACCTCGCCGAGCTCTCCGCTGCGATGCGTTCCTCGACCTCCGCAGCCGACACCTCGAAGCTCCCGTCGTCCACCAGGACCCCCTGGACCCGCCCCTGGAGCACGGCCGCGAGCCGCGCCAGCAGAGCCCGCGCACGGGTCCGGGCCATGAGGTGCAGCCCCGACGGCTCCTCGACCTCCAGCTCGTACGGATCGGTCGGGAGCCACCGGAGCCGGTAGGCGAACGGACCGTACTCGCGCCAGTCGAGCGCGGCGAGCGCCGCGGGCACCTCGCGCACCTTCTGCACCACGACCTGGACCGCGCCGTCGTACGGCGTCTGGCCGACCAGCACGAAGTCGACCAGGTGGTCCGCACGCTCCTCGACCTCGGTCACCTGCGCACCCGGGACGAAGGTCCGCAGCACCCCCAGGGCCGCCTCCGGCACGAGCGCGTGCGCGCTGTACAACGTCAGGTCCACCCCCTGCGCCGGGTCGGGCGTCAGCACGCTGACCCCGTCGGCCACCACGCTGCCACCGACCTTGCGCGCGGCGGCGACCGCCCACCGCACCGCCCGGAGCTCCAGGTCGTCGGGCAGGCCCGCCGCGAAGACCCGACCGAGCCCGTCCCGGTCCTCGAGAGGCCCCGTGGCGGGCCCCCGCGACCGGTGCCCGACCCGGACCGCCCACACCTCGGCGACCGCGGACGCCAGGCCCAGGCCTGCCGCACCGGGCGGCTGGACCCCGAACGGCCCGACGACCTCGACGCCCTCCGTGAGCCGGAGCACCCCGGGGCGACGGACGTCGTCGGGCACGACGCCGCGGAACCGGGCCCCCGCCATGGGGCGCTCGGCCGGACCGCTCGTCGGCTCGCTCACCCAGCCCGCCTCCGGGAACCAGGCCCGCGCGAGCGCCTCGATCCCCGGCCGCACCACGCCCCGTGAGCGCGGCAGCGCGAGCAGGTGGTCGCTGCTGTACATGTCGGGGACCCACCCCGTCGCAGGAAGCGTCATGACGTGACGCTAGACGCCGCGAGGACCGCCCAGGATGCCGGGAGGTTACGGGCGTGGGTCGGCTGCGGGCGTCAGGAGGTGGGGGCGCCGACGTCGTGCAGGTGGTGGACGACGTCGTGCAGGAAGTACCGGCCGAGCGTGCGCACCGTGAAGACCGAACCGTTGGACCGGCGCCCGGGTCGCTCCCAGTCGTCGGGCCCGACGGCGTCGAACCGGCCCGCGACCCGGTCGCCCGCGATCGCGACCTCCCGTGCGAGGACCTGCGGGTCCTGGTGCTCGTAGTCGCCCGCGAGCGCCGCCGCGTCCTGGTCCCAGTTCGCGAACAGCGGGTCGTCGCCCTCGACCATCGACGCCAGCCGCACGTCGAAGATGCCGAACACGTCGCGCACGTGCGCCGCGTACTCGAGCGGGGACCACGTGTGCTCGTCAGGACGCACCGCGACGTCCGGACGCGCGAGGACCTCCTGCCAGCGCGGGATCGTCGCGCGCACGGCCGGCCCCACCTGGTCCGGGTCGACCGTGCCCGACACGAAGCCGCACTCGGGGCAGGGACGGTCCAGGACCCAGGTCCAGTCCTTGGTGTCGGGCGTGATGCCGGACGAACCGGCCGGGACCTGCGGGGGTGTCGTCATGCACCGGATGCTAGGACCCCGCGGCGCACCGCGAAAGCCCCCGACCGGTTCGTGGACCTCACTCCTCCGGGCCGGGCTGCGGGATCTCGTCGAGGAGGAGGACGTCGAGGGGCTCGAGCATCCACTCCTCGAACGGCACGCCCTGGAACAGGTCGAACAGCGCGTCCTCGCCCGTGGTGAACGCCTCGGCCGACTCCCAGATCGTGGTGAGGACGAGCCGCTCGCCGTCACCCTCCGTCCACGCGACGGCCTGGATGATCCCCTCGACCGAGCGTGCCGTCAGGACGGCCTGCTGGAGGTACGCGAGCGTCGCCCCGCGGTGCTCGGGGCGTGGACGGTGCACGACGACCTGCGTGAACATCGGTCCTCCCCAGGGCTCAGTTCAGCCTCCACGCTACGAGTCGGTGCCGACCCCTGGGAAGAGGACGACAGGGTGATGTCTCAGGTCGCCCTGGCGCCGTCGCCCATCTGGTCGAGCGAACGCCCCTTGGTCTCCGGGAGGAACCGGAGCACGAAGAACACCGCGAAGGCCGAGATCGCGGCGAACGTCCCGTACGTCGCAGGCAGCCCCCAGGCCTCGCTGACCACCGGGAAGGACCGCGTCACCGCGTAGTTCACGAACCACTGGACGGCCGTGGCGACCGCGAGCGCCGTCGCCCGCATCACCGGCGGGAACATCTCACCGAGCAGCACCCACCCGAGCGGCCCCCACGTGAGGCCGAACGACACCACCATGAGGTTGACCGCGACGAGGGCGGTCATGGCCCAGGCCAGCGGGAAGACCAGCTCGCCCGAGGCCGACGTCGTCGCGTGGCCGAACGCGAACGCCGTCACCGCGAGGGACACCGCCATGCCCACCGAGCCTGCCGCGAGCATGGGACGGCGCCCGAACCGGTCCGCGAGCCCGATCGCGACGACCGTGACCGCGATGTTGACCGCGGCCGTCACCAGGGACATGGTCAGTGCCTCGGACTCGGTGAACCCCACCGACTCCCACAGCGACGTCGAGTAGACGAACACCGCGTTGATGCCGCTGAGCTGGATGAGCGCCGCGACGCCCAGGCCGATCCACACGATGGGCCGCAGCCCCAGGGCGCTGCCCCGCAGGTCCCGGAGCGAGCTCCTCGTGTGCGTCCCGACCGACGTGCGGATGCGGTCGACCTCCTGGTCGACCTCGTGGTCCCCGAGCCCCGAGAACCCCTGCAGGACGCGCTGCGCCTCGACCTCCCGCCCCTGGGCCACGAGGTAGCGCGGGGACTCGGGCAGTCGCAGCGTCGCGAGGCCGTAGAGGGCCGCGGGAACCAGCTCGGCCAGGAATATCCAGCGCCACGCGGGGATGCCCGCCCACAGGTCGTTCGCCGCCCCTCCGGCCGCGCGGGACATCGCGAGGCCCACGGCGAGGGCCACGAAGATCCCGATCGTGATGAAGAGCTGCTGCAGCCCGCCCAGTCGCCCGCGCGAGCGCGGCGGCGCGATCTCGGCGATGTACGCGGGTGCCATGACCGACGCGGCGCCGATCCCGACGCCCGCGAGGAACCGCACGGGCAGCAGCACCACGACCGACGGCGCGAACGCGGCAGCCACCGCGCACACCCCGAACAACGACGCCGAGAGCAGCATGACGCGCACCCGCCCCAGGCGCTCCGAGACCGACCCCGCGAACCAGGCCCCCACCGCGCACCCCAGGAGGGACAGCGACGCCACCACGCCCCGCAGGCTCGCGCCCAGCTCGAAGTGCTCGCTGAGCGCGCCGACCGCCGAGTTCACGACCGAGGTGTCGAACCCGAACAGCAGCCCGCCGAGGGCCGCCGCGAGGCACGCGAGGAGGACACGGCCGGGGACGCGGGGGCGCTCCTCGGGACCAGGTTCAGGACTCATGCGTACGACACTGCCACGCGCGCGTGCCCGGCGGACGACGGGTGGGGGGTGATCCGCGCCCCGGCCCGCGCGTGTCAGGGCCGGTGCGCACCCGAGGCCGCACCGGTCCTGGCGCGTCGGCCGACGGCCGGGCTCACAGCACCTGGCTCGCGAGCACGGCCTACTCCTCGTCCGAGAACAGCCGCGACCGGATGATGAACCGCACGCCCTCCGGTGCCTCGACGCTGAACCCCGAGCCACGTCCCGGCACGACGTCGACCGTCAGGTGCGTGTGGCTCCAGTACTCGAACTGGCCGCGGCTCATCCAGAACGGCACCGTGAACGTCGCCCCGTCGAGGTCCGCACCGGGCGCCGCCCCGGCGGGCGGGTCGTCCCCCGCGACACCCAGCGGACCCGAGGGGCCCGTGAGCGCGACGTCCGCGAGCTCGGCCTCGGCGAGCTCGGAGAACGGGTCGGCCACCACCAGGTCGCCCAGGTGGACGTCGGCCTCCGACGTGATGAGCTCGCCCTGCGGGTAGCACATGGGCGACGAGCCGTCGCAGCACCCCCCGGACTGGTGGAACATGAGCTCGCCGTACTGGACCCGCAGCCGGGCGAGCAGCTCGGCGGCGGCCGGGGTCAGCGCGACCCTCTCGGCCGGCACCTCCCCGGGCGAGGAACCCACCACCCCGGGCGCGGTGACCTGCGGGGCGGGTGTGACGTCGTCGGGCATGATCCTTCTCCCCTCGTGATGGACGGACGGACGGACGAGCGCGGGCGGGGCCCGCCGGCCCCGCCCGCCGTGGCACGACGGCCTAGAAGAAGCCGAGCCTCGTGGCCGAGTAGCTGACCAGGAGGTTCTTGGTCTGCTGGTAGTGGTCGAGCATCATCTTGTGGTTCTCGCGGCCCACGCCCGAGCCCTTGTACCCGCCGAACGCCGCCGCCGCGGGGTACGCGTGGTAGCAGTTCGTCCAGACGCGACCCGCCTGGATCTCGCGGCCCGCCCGGTAGGCGATGTTGGCCTCGCGCGACCACACGCCCGCGCCCAGGCCGTACAGGGTGTCGTTCGCGACCGTGATCGCGTCGTCGAAGTCGGCGAAGTCCGTGACCGCGACGACGGGGCCGAAGATCTCCTCCTGGAAGATCCGCATCGAGTTCTTGCCCTCGAAGATCGTGGGCGTCACGTAGTAGCCGCCCGCGAGGTCGCCGCTCATCTCGGCGCGCGTGCCGCCCGTGAGGACCTTGGCCCCCTCGGCCTTGCCGATGTCGATGTAGCTGAGGATCTTCTCGAGCTGGTCGTTGGACGCCTGCGCGCCGATCATGGTCTCGGTGTCCAGGGGGTTGCCCTGCTTGACGGCCCTGGTCCGCTCGATCGCGTCGCCCAGGAACGAGTCGTAGATCGACGACTGGATGAGCGCGCGCGACGGGCACGTGCACACCTCGCCCTGGTTGAGGGCGAACATCGTGAACCCCTCGAGGGCCTTGTCGTAGAAGTCGTCCTTCTCGCGCGCCACGTCCTCGAAGAACAGGTTGGGCGACTTGCCGCCCAGCTCGAGCGTGACCGGGATGATGTTCTGGCTCGCGTACTGCATGATGAGCCGGCCCGTCGTGGTCTCGCCCGTGAACGCGATCTTGCGGATGCGCGGGCTCGACGCGAGCGGCTTGCCCGCCTCGACCCCGAACCCGTTGACCACGTTGAGGACGCCCGGGGGCAGCAGGTCCCCGATGATGTCGATCAGGAACAGGATCGACGCGGGCGTCTGCTCGGCGGGCTTGAGGACCACGCAGTTGCCCGCCGCGAGCGCGGGCGCCAGCTTCCACACGGCCATGAGGATGGGGAAGTTCCACGGGATGATCTGCCCGACCACGCCCAGCGGCTCGTGGAAGTGGTACGCGATGGTGTCCTCGTCGATCTCGGAGATCGAGCCCTCCTGCGCGCGGATCGCGCCCGCGAAGTAGCGGAAGTGGTCGATCGCGAGCGGGATGTCCGCGGCGAGCGTCTCGCGCACGGGCTTGCCGTTCTCCCACGTCTCGGCGACCGCGATCTTCTCGAGGTTGGCCTCCATGCGGTCGGCGATCTTGTTGAGGATCACGGCGCGCTCGGTCGCCGTGGTCCGGCCCCAGGTGCGGGCGGCGCCGTGCGCGGCGTCCAGGGCGCGGTCGATGTCCTCGGCCGTGCCGCGCGCGACCTCGGTGAAGGTGCGGCCCGTGACGGGGCTCGGGTTCTCGAAGTACCGGCCGCTCGCCGGGGCGACGTACTCGCCGCCGATCCAGTGGTCGTAACGGGACTTGTACTCGGCGATCGCTCCGGGGGTGCCCGGGGCAGCGTAGACGGTCATGTGCGTCTGCCTCCTCGCAGTGCTCTGTTGCCTGTCGTGGACCGCCGCCGCCCGTCTGCCCGCCGTCCCGCGTGGTCCACGACCCGTGGCGCACCGTTGCGCCCGGGTGCACCGGAGGCTACGTGGGGCAGGGTTGCAGGAGCGTTGCAGTCACGCTGTCAGAACGTTCAGCGCAGCGAGCGGTCCAGCAGCGCGATCCGCGCCCGGGCCCGCGCGGCCGTGGGGCTCCCGGGGGCGGCGAGCGCCGCGAGCCGGTGCCAGGCCGCGTGGTCCTCGGCCCCCTCGTCGCTCGCGAGCCACCGCGCCACCGCGCCGGGGTCGCCCGACGCGAGGACCGCGCCGCGCACCTCGGCCGACAGCTCGTCGCGCAGCCGCTCGACCCCCGGCGCGACCGACCGCGGCAGGACCGGCCCCGCGTACGCCGTGAGCGCGGCGTGCACGTCACCGGCACCGAGCAGGTGCCGCACGGTGTCGAGGTCGGTGCGCAGCGGCGCCCCCAGCCGGTAGGGTCGCGACCCGCCCAGCAACGGTCCGACCGCCCGCCGCAGCCGCGACACCTCGGCCCGCACGGTCACGTCGGAGAGCTCGTGGGGGTGCAGCAGCACGGCCAGCTCGTCGGCGGCGAGCCCGCGCGGGGCCGCGGCGAGCAGCAGCAGGATCTCGCTGTGGCGAAGGCTCAGTCGGCCCGACGGCGCAGCGTGCGTCCCGCCGTCGGGCACGGTCGCGTAGGTC
Source organism: Oerskovia douganii (assembly GCF_015142735.1). Lineage (GTDB taxonomy): Bacteria > Actinomycetota > Actinomycetes > Actinomycetales > Cellulomonadaceae > Oerskovia > Oerskovia douganii. Next base: position 48,941 of record NZ_JACSPN010000021.1, read on the forward strand.
CCCGGGCCGGGCCAGCCCGCGGCCGCTCCCGGCGCCGCGCGCAGCACGCCGCTGGCCGCCCCCAGGACGTCGAGCCGCGGCGCGAACCCGTGGCCACCCGTGGCAGCGTCGGCGCCCGGACGGTGCTCGGTGCCGTGCTCGGCGAGCTCGCGCTCGACCGCCGCGACCGAGGCCCGGACGAGCGAGAGCACGACGCCCGAGGCCGCGACCTGACCGCCCGTGACGTCGAGGACGCCGAGGATGCGGCCCGTGCGCAGGTCGCGGACGGGCGCGGCCGCGCAGTTGAGGGACTGGGCGGGACGCGTGAAGTGCTCGGCGCCGAGGACCTGGACGGCGCTCCCGGTCGCGAGGGCCGTGCCGGGCGCGTTGGTCCCCACGCGCTCCTCGCGCCAGACCGCGCCCTCGACGAACCCGATGCGCGCCACGTCGTCGCGCACGCGCGCGCTGCCCTCGACCCACAGGAGGCGACCGGCGTCGTCGGTCATCGCGACGACCGCGCTCTCCCCTGCGAGCCCCTCGACCAGGAGGTCGCGCACGATCGGCATGGCGCGGGCGAGCGGGTGGTGTGCGCGGTAGGACGTGAGGTCCTGGTCGGACATCGACACCTCGGGGTGGGCCACGTCGGGGTCCACCCCGCTGCGCGCGCTGCGGCGCCACGACGCCGCGACGAGCGGTCGAACCCCCAACGGGAGCGCTCCCGTGCTCAGGAACGCGCTGTGCGCGGCGCGCACGCCGACGGTGCCGGGCCTGCTGCCGGGCCCGGTGGGGCGCGGGCTGTCCGGCGGAGGGTCGGACGGGTGGGCGTCGGGGCGCTGGGGATGGTCGGTCACGATCGCTCCCTTCGACGCCCTCGTCGAGTCCTGCCGGTCCTGGGGCCAGTGTAGGTCGGGAGCCGTGCGCCGTCCTGGGGTCCGGGAGGCCCGGAATCGTGCGGATTAGCAATCTGACACGAAGTGCCTATGATGTCAGCATGCCGAAGATCATCGGCGGTTCGCTCCACGAGCACCGCGCACAGACCCGTCAGAAGCTCTTCGCGGCGCTCTCGAACCTCATGATGGACCGCGGCTTCGACGCGATCTCCCTCGCGGACATCGCCGCGGCGGCCGGCGTGGGACGCACCGCGGTGTACAACCACTTCCCCGACAAGGAGTCCCTGCTCCTCGGGTTCATCACCCACGAGACCGAGCAGTACGTCGGCACCCTGGAGCGCGCGCTCGAAGGGGTCGACGACCCGGTCGAGCAGCTGCGCACCTACATCCGCCAGCAGGCGCAGCTCAAGCGCGTCTTCCACCTCGCGCCCGGACCGGACCTGCGCACCGTGCTCTCGCGCGGCACCCAGCAGCGCCTGCGCGAGCACGCCGTGATCGTCGAGGACACCCTGCGCCGCATCCTCACCGCAGGCATCGCGTGCGGCGAGTTCCCCGACCAGGACCTCGGCACCACGGTCCAGCTCGTCAACGCGTGCCTCTCGGGACGTCACATCCCCGAGGACCCCGCCGCACGCGAGCGCGCGATCGAGGCGACCGAGGCGTTCGTCCTGCGCGCCGTCGGCACGCAGGAGCTCGTGGCGGGCTGAGCCGTTTGACACCCCGCGCGGCGCGCTGCGAACCTGCGGCGTGACCTCGACCGCCCCGGCCCGCACCTTCCTCGCCCCGACCCTCACGTTCGTCCTGCTGACGTTCGTCGCATCGGGCGCGCTGCTCCAGCTCCAGCCCGCCTCGGGGATCGACCCGGCGGTGCTCGCGCTCGTCCAGCTCGGCCCCGCGGTCGGGGCCGGGATCACGCTCGCGATCTTCCGTGGGCGCCTCGCGCCCCTCCTGCCCGACGCCGTCCCCCGCCGTCAGGTCGTCGCGCACCTGGTCCTGGCGCTCGCGGCCTGCCTGCTGTACGCGGGCGTGCTCGTCACCGTCCTGCTGGTGCAGGGCGAACCGCTCGAGGGCGCGCACGGCGTCGCGGGCGTGCCGTTCGTCGTGCTCACGCTCACGTACCTCGTGGGTGCGGCCGGCGAGGAGATCGGGTGGCGCGGCATGCTCCAGCCGTTGCTCGAGAACCGGTTCTCGCTCCTGGCCGCGAGCATCGTGACGGGCCTCGTGTGGGGCGTGTGGCACGTGCAGATCTTCACCGCGGGCCCCGTCGTGGTCGTGGCCTTCCTGCTCGCGACCGTCGCGCTCTCGGTGCTCGTGGGCCACTTCGGCCGCGGGACCGTGTGGCAGCGCGTCGCGCTCGCGACGCTCGTGCACTGGCTCGTGAACCTCGCCCTGCTGCTCGCCCTCGGCGACCGGCACTCGACGCCCGACGGCACCGTCGCGAACGCGATCGCCGCGCTCGTGACCACGGCCGTGTTCATGGCGATGTTCGCGGCAGCGCAGCGCAAGCGCGGCAAGAGCGCGCTCGTGGCGCGCAGGACGCAGGACGTCGCGGCCTAGGGCGCACGCCCGGCGCGGGCCTCGCGCCACCCCGACGTCCCGTCATGCTCCCGGCGGGACCGTCCGCTGCCCGACCCTGCGGATCGCCTCCAGGGGATAGGGCGTCTCCCGGCTCTCCCGGCGGAACCGCAGGTGGAAGTCCCCGACCACCGCTGCGACCGGCGCGTGTCGGGTCAGGGCGGCGGCGACCCCCGCGGGAGCCGCACCAGGGGGCGCTCCCTCGGCGACCGAGCGCACGAACGCGCTGCGTTCCTCCGGCCCGTAGCCGTACAGGGCGACGGCCAGCCAGTTCACGAGGTAGGTGGCGCTGTACCAGCGGTCGTAGTCGCGGTGCTCGCGGAAGAAGTCGGTCTCGCCCTGCGTGAGCTCGAACCGGGAGGAGATCGCGAGGCCGTAGTCGGCGAAGAAGAGCCGCTCACCGTCGGTCAGGATGTTCTCGAAATGAGCATCGAGGTGCAGCAGCCCCTGGGAGCTCATGAACGAGATACCGCGTTCCAGCTCGTCGTCGACCAGGGCGCAGGCCTTCTCGGCGGCCTCTCCCCCCGCCCCGACCTGGTCACCCAGCCAGGCGTGCAGGGTCTGCGGGACGTACTCGAGGAACAGCACGAGGCTCGCCGAGGACTGCGCGAGAGCCTCGATCCGGCGCCGCACCTCCGGCCCGCCTCCCCAGTAGGCGACGGCCCGGTCCACGTCCGCCAGCTCCTCGGGCAGCGGCCGACCGGCGTCCGGCAGCACCCGCCAGTGGTGCATCACGGGGAACCCCTCGTAGTCCCCCGTGATCACCCAGCTCGTCGTCATCACGTGCACGGCCAGCTCGCGCCATGCACCGAACCCCGGGCCGCCGATGCTGCCGACACCGAAGTGGCAGAAGCTCGGCAGATCGAACAGGTTCGCCGTGGAGCGGAGGTTCTCCGGCTGCCGCTCGAGGTCGGTGAGACGCACCTGCTTGACGAAGACCGGGGCCCCGTCGACGTCCAGCAGGACCGTCGTCCCGCCGATGCCGGATCCGATCGGGGTGCCCGCGTCCACCAGCTCCCGCAGCCTGCGGTCGCTGCACAGCGAGAGCGACGTGGAGACGGCCCCGTGGACGGCCAGGCGAGAGGCACGGGACATGTCAGGGCTCTTCAACGCCGCCTCCAGCCGGGCACCTGCTTCTCGTGCACGCCGTGTCGGCGGACATCGCGGCGGGAGCCGCCGACAGCCTCTCACGTGGTGCCCGTGGCCTTCCCGGCCCGACGACGGAGCGCGGCTCCCGCGGGTCGGCCCACCGCTCCGAGCGGGCCAGGTGTCGTCGTCGCCGTCCCCCGACGCCCGTGCCCCGGGCACCCGTTTCGCGGGACGCGCGCCTAGAGTGCTCCGGTGCCCCCCGCAGAACCGCCACGTCCCCCAGCCCGGCCCGGGCACCCCGAGGAACCCGCCCGGCGCGGGCTCGGACGGTCCTTCGCCAACGTCTTCACGGCCAACATCAGCTCGAGCCTGGCCGACGGGATCGCGCGCGTCGCCGCACCGCTCCTCGCAGCCCGCCTGACCGACGACCCCCTCCTCGTCGCGGGCATCGCCGCCGTCGCGATGCTCCCCTGGCTGTTCTTCGCGATCCCGTCGGGCGTGCTGCTCGACCGGATCGACCGGCGCCACGCGATGACGATCGCGAACGGCACCCGGACGCTCCTCGCGGTCGCGCTGATCACCCTCTTCGCGACCGGCACCCTGACCATCTGGTGGCTGTACGTCGTGATCTTCGCGTACGGAGCGCTCGAGACGCTGTACGACGGCGCGATCCGGGCCGTCGTCCCCGCGATCGTGCGCCGCGCCGACCTGCCCCGCGCCAACTCGCGCATCGAGGCGGGCGAGCTCGTCGTGCAGAACTTCCTCGCGGTCCCCCTGACGTCGGCGCTGTTCGCCGTGGCCGTCGTCATCCCGCTCGGGATCGGCGCGCTGTCCTACGCCGTCGCAGGGGTCCTCGCGTTCTTCCTGCCCGCAGCGGCGGCCGGCGCCCACCGCGCGCACCAGGCGCACCAGGCGCACCCCGCGCTCCCGCCCGTCCGCACGACGCTGCGCCGCCAGCTCACCGACGGCTACCGCTTCATCATGAGCCACCCCATGCTGCGCCCGCTGTGGTTCCTCAGCATCCTCATCGCCCTGTTCTTCTCGGCGGCGATCGCGACCGACGTGCTGTTCGTGCTCGAACGGCTCGAGGTCCCCGAGAAGTGGTTCGGGGTGTTCATGCTCTCGGGGGCGGTCGGCGGGATCCTCGGAGCGGCGGTCGTGAGCCCGCTCAAGCACCGGTTCGGGGCCGGTCCCGTCATGGCCGCGGCCAACTTCGTCGGGCCGGTCGCGCTCGTCGTCATGGGGTTCTTCCCGACGATCCCGGTCGCGGTCGTGTGCTTCGCGGTGTCGTTCGGCTCGACGTCGGTGTGGAACGTCCTGGTCATGTCGCTGCGGCAGGCCGCCATCCCGGGCCACCTGCTGGGCCGGGTCCACGGGACGTGGCGCACGCTGCTCTGGGGAACCATGCCGCTGGGCTCGCTGCTGGGCGGGCTGCTCGCCCGGATCGACCTCACGACCCCCCTGATCGTCGCGGGCGGGCTCACCGTCGTGGTCTCCCTGGTGGGCTACCGGTTCCTGCACGGGCTGCCCGACCCCGAGGACGTCGCGGAGCACGCGCTTCCCAGTCCGTGAGATCTCGCCCACAGAGCATAGGTAAACCTCACCTCACTGTTGTATCGTTCCTGACGCGACGTCATGACGATGTGTCACGACACACCGCGGATCCTGCGCCGACCCTCCTGGCGCACGTGCCGACGTCGTGCACGTGACACGACGAACCGCAGGAGCCCCTCGTGACCGCTGAAATGACCGCTGAGACCCTCCCCACCGGCGCCGCACCCGCGTCGCTGTCGCTCCGCCTGCGCGAGGGCACTCGCCCCGAGCACGAGCAGGCCGAGACCACGGGCTTCGTCGAGAAGCTCATGGGAGGCGAGCTCGACGTCGCCGCCTACACCGACCTCGCCGCGCAGCAGTACGCGATCTACGGTGCGCTCGAGCAGGCCAGCGCCCAGATCCGCGACGACGCACAGGGTGCGACCCTCGTGTTCGACGAGCTGACCCGCACGCCCTCGATCGAGAAGGACCTCGCGTTCCTCGTCGGACCCGAGTGGGCCACCGAGATCCGCATCCTGCCCGCGACCGAGGCCTACGTGGCCCGTCTGCTCGAGGTCGGCACGTCGCTCCCCGCCTACGCGGCGCACGCCTACACGCGCTACCTGGGCGACCTGTCGGGCGGTCAGATCATCAAGCGCATGATGGAGCGCCACTACGGGCTCGGCCCCGACGGCCTGGCGTTCTACACGTTCGACGAGATCCCCAAGGCCAAGCCCTTCAAGGACGTCTACCGCGAGCGCCTCGACTCGCTGGACCTCACCGACGAGCAGCTCGCCGAGACCGTCGCGGAGGCCAAGCGCGCGTTCCGCCTCAACAGCGCGCTGTTCGCGGAGCTCGGCGCGGTCCACTGCTGACGGCTCGCTGAGAGCGCCGGGCTCGGCGCCGAACAGGTGGTTGCGGCTCGTCGAGCGGGCGGTCGAGGTTCGTCGACGGCCCGGTGCGCACCGCGACCGCCTGCTCGGCACCGGCGACGGGTCGGCCCGAGCCCCCCCGACGTCTCCAAGATCACAGAAGATCCTGGGACCCGTGCACCTCCTGGGGGCGGACGTAGGTTAGCCTCAACTTACCCGGAGCCGCCCCTCGTGCGGGCGGCCGACCCCTGCTGGAGCCCCTGTGATGTCGCACCCTGCCCGCGTACCGTCCACCGAGCAGCGCCGCGGTCCGCGGACGCGTCGCCTGCGACGCTCGTCCGCCGTCGGCGTCGCAGGGCTCGCCGCGGTCCTGCTGGTGACCGGCTGCGCCCCGCTCCCGTACGAGCCGCCGAGCCAGACACCGGCACCCACCACGGACCAGGCCGCACCGGCCGCCCCCGAGGCCGACACCACCGCGACGCTCGACGCGTGCACGGCCCTCGAGACGGGCGAGCGTCCCACCGTGGACCCCGCGACGTTCCCGACCGGCCCGACGACCGCGACGTTCACCGACGACGTGATCGACCCGATCGCCACGGCCCCCACCCCGACGCTGCCCGTGACCGTGCAGTCGTTCGACGGCCGCGAGGTCACCGTCACCGATGCCTCGCGCATCATCGCGGTGGACCTGTACGGCACGCTCGGCGAGATCGTCTACAGCCTGGGCCTGGGCGCGAACGTCGTGGGCCGCGACCTGCCCACCGGCTTCCCCGAGGCCGCCGACGTCCCCGTCGTGACCGGCGCGGGCCACGCCCTCAGCATCGAGACCATCCTCGGCCTGGACCCGAGCGTCATCCTGACCGACGCGACGCTCCTCACGGACACCGCCCGCTCGCAGCTCGAGTCCTCGGGCATCCCCGTCGTCTACTTCGACGAGGCCCGCACGCTCGACGGGATCGACGACCGCATCACCGCGGTCGCGACCACGCTCGGCGTCCCCGAGGCCGGCGCCGCGCTCGTCGAGCGCACCGACCAGCAGGTCTGCGCCGCGCTCGCGGGAGTCCCCGCGAACACGGGAGACCCCCTCGTCGCGTTCCTCTACCTGCGCGGCTCCAACATCAAGATGCTGTTCGGGCCGGGCTCCGGGGCCGACGACCTGATCCGCGAGATCGGCGGCCAGGACGCAGGGACCACGATCGGCCTCACGCAGCAGTACGCACCCGTCACGAGCGAGGCCATCATCTCCGCGGCCCCGGCCGCCTACCTCGTCATGACCGACGGCCTCGAGTCGAGCGGTGGGCTCGACGCCATGCTCGCGATCCCTGGCCTCGCCCAGACGCCCGCGGGCCAGAGCCGGCGCGTGATCGACATGGACGGCAGCCGCCTCCTGACGTTCGGCCCCCGCACGGGCGAGACCATCGCGTCGCTCGTCGAGGCGTTCTACGGCGTCCCCGCACCGGACCTGAGCACGGTCGGGGCTGCCGGCACGTCGGCCGCCGCCGGGACCGCAGCCCCGTGACACCTGCCTCCCGCCCCGCAGGCCCGACGACGTCGCGCACCACCTCCGGCTCCCTCACCTCCGAGCAGCGCACCGCGGACGGGACGACCACCGACCGTGGCGGGCCGGGCACCGCGGTGAGCGGCGCCGTCGGGCCTGCTGGTGGCCAGGGCCGCCGCACGCGGACGCCCGACGCGCTGCCCGCCGTGGGGCGCGGCCGACGCCGCGCCGCGACCTGGCTCATGGTCGGGCTCGGCGTCGCGCTGCTCGTGCTCACCGTGCTGTCCGGGATGACGGGGCAGGTGCCCGTGTCGCCCGCCGAGGTCCTCGGCTCGCTCATGCACCACATGGGCCTCGACATCGGCCCCATGCCCTCGCACCCGCAGGGCGAGAACACGCTGTGGGTCGTGCGCTTCCCGCGCGTCGTCCTCGCGATCGTCGTCGGGGCCGCGCTCGCGTGCTCGGGCGCGCTCATGCAGGGCGTGTTCGGCAACCCGCTCGCCGAGCCCGGCGTGATCGGCGTCTCGGCGGGCGCGGCCGTCGGGGCGTGCGCGGTCATCGTCACCGCGGGCTCGCTCGTCTCGGGGACCTGGGTCGCCGCCGCGGCCTTCCTGGGCGGACTGATCACGACGTTCGTCGTCTACGCGCTCTCGCGGTCCGGCGGGCGCACCGAGGTCGTGACGCTCGTCCTCACGGGCATCGCGGTCAACGCGTTCGCGGGCGGGCTGCTCGCGTTCTTCACGTTCGTCGCCGACCCTGCCGCGCGCGAGCAGATCGTGTTCTGGCAGCTCGGCTCGCTCGGCGGCGCCACGTGGGGGTCGGTCGCGGTCGTCGCGCCCATCGCGATCGTCGGCGTGACCGGCGCGATGCTGCTGCGCCGCCAGATGGACCTGCTGTCCCTGGGCGAGCGCGCCGCGCACCACCTGGGCGTCGACGTCGAGCGGCTGCGCCAGATCGTGATCGTGCTCGTCGCGCTGCTCGTCTCCGCGGGCGTCGCGTTCACGGGGATCATCGCGTTCGTCGGGCTCGTGGTGCCGCACCTGGTCCGCATGGTCTGCGGGCCGAGCCACCGCTGGCTCATCCCCGCCTCGACGCTCGGCGGCGCCGTGGTGCTGCTCCTCGCAGACCTGGTCTCCCGCTCGCTCGTCGCCAACGTCGAGCTGCCGCTCGGCATGATCACCTCGCTCGTGGGCGGCCCCTTCTTCTTCTACCTGCTGCGCCGCACGCGCTCTCGCCAGGGAGGCTGGGCATGACCCGCGACATGGTGGACCCCGAGTCGCGGCACGAGGGCAGCAGCTTCTGGTCGTCGCTGCGGACCGCGGTCACGGGGCGGCGACGCTCGTCGCGGCTGCCCGCCGTCCCCACCCCGGGGACCGTCGTGACCGAGGCGCGCGGTGCGGTGCTCTCGCTCGACGGGACGCCCGTGCTGCGCGACGTGTCGGTCACGGTCCGGGCAGGTGAGGTCCGTGCGCTGCTCGGACCCAACGGTGCGGGCAAGTCGTCGCTGCTCGGGGCGCTCACGGGCGACCTGCCGCTCGACGGCGGGTCGGTCCTGGTCGACGACGCCCCCCTGCGGTCCTGGAGCCCGACCGAGCTCGCGATGCGCCGGGCCGTGCTCATGCAGCAGATCCACCTCAGCTTCCCGTTCACGTCGCTCGACGTCGTGCAGATGGGCCGCGCTCCGTGGCGCGGCACGCCCCTCGAGGAGGCCGACGACCAGGTCGTGGCCGAGTCCCTCGCCGCGACCGACGTGTCGCACCTCGCGGGCCGGCACTTCCCGTCGCTGTCCGGGGGTGAGAAGGCGCGCGTCGCGCTCGCGCGCGTCCTGGCGCAGCGGACAGGTCTGCTGATGCTCGACGAGCCGACCGCCGCGCTCGACCTCAAGCACCAGGAGCTCGTGCTGCAGATCGCGCGACGGCACGCGGAGGCCGGAGGTGCCGTGGTCGTCGTCGTGCACGACCTGGGGCTCGCGTCGGCGTACGCGGACCAGGTGACCCTGCTGTCGGGCGGGCGCGTCGTGGCCGACGGTCCGCCCCGTGAGGTCCTGACGGCCGAGCTGCTGAGCGAGGTGTACGACTACCCGGTCGAGGTCGTCGAGCACCCGGGCGGCGGGTCACCGATCATCCTGCCGGCGCGTTCCCTGGCGTCGCGGTAGAGGACTGCCGTCGAGAAGTATCCCCACCGCCTGCCTTCAGGCTTGCCTCCACAACGTCCGAACGCTAGCCTTCTAGCACTACATCCCCCACGCCTCTCGACGATGCGCAAACCGGGGGATTTTTTCTATTTCAGGGGGCAGACCAGGATGCCAGCACGCCCGCAGCGCCCGCGGGGAGTCCTCACATACTCCAAGCCTGCGCTGACGCACGACGCCCTGGTCGACCGCATGATCGAGCGGGGCCTCGTCGTCCGGGATCCAGACCGGACAGTTCGCTATCTCCGCCACGTGGGCTACTACCGAATATCGCCCTACCTGATCCCCTTCCGGGCAGCCCGAACCGCCGAGGGCCTGAGAGACGGCACAACATTCGACCAGGTGCTCGATCTCTACGTCTTCGACCGCAAGCTCCGCCTCTTGCTCATGGACGCCATCGAACGGATCGAGGTATCCGTGCGATCGAGTCTTACAGACCACATGTCCGTGCAGCACGACGACCCGTTCTGGTACGTCGACGTCGCGCACTTTCGCGATCACTTCAAGCACCGGCAGTTTCTCACCATGCTCCGTCGAACCTGCGAGGGTCAGCTTGCGTCCTCGCCGGAGCACTCGGAGGGGGACCTTGCACACGCGTCTGCCCTCGAGCACTACTTAACGACCTACGGAGAACCAGAGCTCCCGCCGTCATGGCTGATGGTCGAGACACTGACCTTGGGTCAGCTATCGAACCTCGTCACCAACCTGGCCAGGGCGGCCGACGTGACACGAGTGGCTCGACCGCTGGGGCTCCCTGGTCCCCTGCTGCTGTCCTGGTTGCGCACCTACGTCCGGGTGCGCAACGTCTGCGCGCACCACGGGCGTTTGTGGAACGTCGGGCTCGGCGTCTACCCCGCCATACCGACGTCCCCGTCCGTGCACTGGCTCGCCGATGCGGACACGCTCTCGTCCTCTGTCCGTCTGAGGCGTCTCTACCCCGTGCTCGTGTCTCTCCAGAGCGTCCTGTGCGTGGTGTCGCCACGATCATCGTGGGCCCGCCGGTTGAGCTCGCTCCTCGACCAGCATCCCGACGTCCCCCTTGCGGGGATGGGCATACCGCCTGACTGGCGGTCAGACCCGTTCTGGTCCGAGCGGTTGGCTGCGCGCTCCTCAATCTCCCTTGACAGCCGGTCCTAGTCAGCAGCCACGCGGAGTAGCAGGAGCCGATCTGGCCGGGCGGCCGGGGACCCGTGTGCTACAGGTGCCGGTCCGCGTACACCGCGAGCGCGTCCCGCACGAACGTCGCCCCCTCGACGCCGCCGTAGCTCGCGGCGAACCGCTCGTCGGCCACGTACATCTCCCCGAGCCCGACGACGTACTCCTTGACCGGTGCCGAGCCGTGCCCCGGTGTGCCCGGGATCCCGCTCAGCCACTCGACGTGGCGCCGCGCGAGCGCCTGCGCCTCGTCGCCGTCGGGCGCGAGCCCGGCCTGTGCGGCGGCCGCCCAGTCCGCGGCGAGCCGCCGGGTCTGCTCCTGGTGCGCAGCCTTGTCCTGCGGGGACAGCCCGCGCCACCAGGTGTCGCCCGTCCGGTAGGAGTCGGCACCCCACCGCTCGGTGACCTCTGCCTCGTGCTTCGTGTGGTCGAACCCGTCGAACATGTCGTCCGCCATGAGTCGCCCATCTCCTTCCATGGTCGTGATCGTGCGCTCGACCGACGCGATCTGTCGCGCCAGCCGCTGCTGCTCGGCCCGCAGGGCGTCCAGGTGGGTCCGCAGGGCCGTCGCCTGCGCGGCGGCACTCGTGGCGTCCTCCCGGCCGAGGATCTCGGCGATGGCCGGGAGGCCCACGCCGAGCTCCCGCAGCAGGAGGATCCGCTGGAGCCGGACGAGCGCGGGCCCGTCGTAGTACCGGTAGCCGTTGTGCCCGACCCTGCTGGGCGCGAGCAGCCCGACGTCGTCGTAGTGACGCAGCGTGCGGCTCGTGGTCCCGGCGAGGCGGGCGATCTCCTGGATCGACCAGTCGGTCGCGGGCTCGGTGCGTGCGGTCATGCGTTCTCCTCCTTCCCAGGGGTCCTGGTCGCCTCGGGTGAGGCAGCACGATCGACCCTAGAAGTTGACGTTACGTCAAGGTCAACCCCTGGTTCCCCCGGCCCGACGCCGTCACTCGCCGCGCAGCACCCGCGCGAGCTCGTCCGTGGTCGCCACGACCCGGAGGGCGCCCGCCGCCTCGAGCTCGCCCTGCACCGCGTAGCCCCAGGCGACGCCGATGCAGCCGATGCCGTGCGCGGCGGCCCCCAGCACGTCGTGCTCCCGGTCGCCGACCATGACGATCTCCTCGCGCGGCGGCGGGCCGGGCGGGAGGGCGGCCAGCGACGCGAGCGCGTGCTCGATCACGTCCGCCTTGGCGCCGCGCGTCCCGTCGAGGGTCGCACCGTAGACGCCCTCGACCAGGTCGTCGATCCCGAAGTGCGCGGTGATGCGGCGTGCGTAGACCTCGGGCTTGGAGGTCGCGACCGCGAGCCGGACGCCCGCGTCGCGTACCGCCGTCAGGCACTCCAGGACACCCGGGTAGAGGGAGTTCTCCAGCATGCGCCCCGCGGCGTAGACGCCGCGACGGCCTCGGGGACGCGGTCGGCCGGGACACCGTGCCGCGCGAACGTCTCGGCGAGCGGCGGGCCGACGAAGCTCTGCAGGGTCTCGTCGGTCGGCACCTGGATCCCGAGCGCCCCGTAGGCGTGCCGGATCGACGACAGGATGCCCGGGGCCGAGTCCGTCAGCGTGCCGTCGAGGTCGAGGAGGGCGAGTCGGTAGGGAGGGTTCGCGGTGGTCACGGGGTCGATTCTCCCCCGCGGTGCCGCCCGGCCGACGCTACCGCCGAGCCGCTATCCCGGCGGGTCGCTCGGCCGTGCCTGACCACCCCGGCGCCTCGCGAGCCCCCACCCGGCCACGAAGCCGAGCACCAGCAGCCCGGCCCCCACCGCGGCCAGGCCCAGCGAGTGCGAGGCAGGTCGTGGCGGGACGTAGGTCGCGTCCGCGAGCGGGGCGTAGGCGAACCACCCGAACGTGGTCGGCCTCGACGCGAACCACCCGCCGACGCCGACCAGGAGCACTCCTGCCACGAGGCCGACGAGTCCTCCCCGCCCCAGGGCGCCGCGGGAGCGTGGGGGTACCGGTCCGGGGACGGAGGGTGGAGTCATGGCGCACATCCTGGCCGACCGGCCACGAGGCCGCAACGCCCCACGCCAGCAGCCCCTACTCTCCGACGCTCCCGTCGATCGCCTCGCGGATCAGGTCGGCGTGCCCGTTGTGCCGCGAGTACTCCTCGATCATGTGAACCAGGATCCAGCGCAGGTTCCAGCGCTCCCCGTCCCGGTTCGCTCGCGCCGAGCGCGTGTCGAGCCCTTCACGGGACGGGTCCGCCAGGGTCTGCGCGACGACCAGGTCCGAGGCGGCGATGGCGCGGTCGAGGAGCCCCCAGAGCTCTGTCGCCGTGGCGCCTGCGGCGCTGTGCCAGTCCCAGTCGATGTCGGCGTCCCAGTCGACGGCGTCGAGCGGCGGCATCGCCGGTCCGTCCTGGAACACCTCGGTGAACCAGTAGGACTCGACGACCGCGAGGTGCTTGACCATGCCTCCCAGGGTCATGCTCGACGGGCCGTGCGCGCGGACGAGCTGTTCGGCGTCGAGGTCGGCCGTCTTCAGCCGCAGGGTCTCGCGGTGGTAGGTGAGGAACTCGGTGAGGACGGTCAGCTCGTCTCCCGAGCGCTGCGGGATGGTGCGGGGGTCGTCGTCCACGGACCCGACCCTAGCGAGACCTGCGTGTCACCCGCGCCAGGTCGACGTGCGGGCACGTCGACCTGGCACCCGTCATTCCCCGACGAGCCCACGCACCACGCGGTACGACAGGTGCGTCACCAGGTGGTTGCTGCTCACCGGCCCGGGCTCGACGCGCAGGCCTCCCAGGCCCTCGAGCAACCGCTCGCCCGCCCCCAGGAGCACGGGGGCGACGTGCAGCCCGAACTCGTCGACGAGGCCCGCCGCGAGGTAGGCCCGCATGGTCGAGGCGCCGCCCGCGATCCCGACGTGCCCGTCGCGGGAGGCGGCGAGCGCCTGCGACAGCGCGGACTTGATCCCGTCCGTGACGAAGAAGAACGTCGTGCCCTGCATGACGAGGGGTTCGCGTGGGTGGTGCGTGAGCACGAACACGGGCGCGTGGTAGGGCGGCTCCTCGCCCCACCATCCCCTCCAGGCCTCGTCCCACGGGCCGCGACCGGGCGCGAACATGTTGCGTCCCATGACGAACGCGGTGGGGGCGGCGATGGACTCGAGCGCGGCCGTGTTGGCCTCGGGCTCCTCGAACATCCACCGGTGCAGCTGTTCGCCGCCCTCCCCGAGGGGGTTCTCGAGGGACTGGTGCGGTCCCGCGACGTACCCGTCGAGCGGCAGCCCGACGTCGAACGTCACCCTGCCCACGCGGCTCACACCGACTTCCGCGTCCGGCGGATACCCACGAACAGGCCGACGGCGCAGGTGACCGCCGCGGCGACCACGCCCCACAGGACCGTGGTGCTCGCGAACGTCCCGCCGAACAGTGCGCGCTCGGCGTCGACCATGTAGGTCAGCGGGTTGAACTTCGCCGCGGTCTGCATCCACGACGGGCCGGCCTCGAGCGGGAGCATCATGCCGGACAGGATGAGGAGCGGGAACAGGAGCGACTGCTGCACGCCCCAGAACAGCCACTCGCGGTTCTTCGCGGCGAGCGCGAGCGCGCACGACAGCGCCCCGACGCCGACCCCGAACAGCCCCAGGAGCGCGAGCCCGGCGATCGCGTGCAGCGGGTAGAACGTGAACCCGAAGGGGATGCACACGAGCGCGATCAGCAACCCCTGGACGACGAGCGGCGCGAACTCCTTGAGCGCGCGGCCGACGAGGATCGCGGACCGGTCGAGGGGCGTCGCGAGGACGCGCTCGTACGAGCCGGTCATCATCTCGTAGAGCAGGTTCGAGCCCGTCATCGAGGTCCCGAACAGGGAGATCATGACGATCACGCCGGGCACGAACCACTGGAGGGTCGCGGCCGTGGTCCCGCCGGGGCCACCCATGCCGCCGCCCACGGCGCCGGTCAGGAGCGGCCCGAACAGGCCCAGGAAGATCAGCGGCTGGAGCAGCGAGAAGATCAGGGTGAAGGGGTCGCGCAGGACCAGGAGGATCTCGCGCGTGAAGACGGCCCAGGTGTCGCCGAGGAACTTCGCGGTCCCCGAGCGCCCGACGTCGGAGCGCCGGTCGGTCGCCTGCCTCGCCCCGGGCCGTGGCCCGCTCGTGGTGCCGATCCCGACGTTCGTCAGGCTGGCGGTGCCCGGTGCCCGAGCGACCGCGGGCTCGGCACCTCGAGTCGTGTCCTGCTCGTCCATCACGCCGCCTCCTCGCGCAGGCTCCGACCGGTCAGGTTGAGGAACACGTCGTCGAGGCTCGCCTGCTTGAGCCCCGCCGAGCGGACCGAGAGCCCTGCGACCCGCAGGGACTCGATCGCCTCGGGCAGCCGGTCGGCGCCGTGCGTCGTGGAGAGGGTCACGGTGACGTCTCCCCCGGCACCGACGGTCGCGTGCAGCCTGTCGCCGGGTCCGTCGGATCCGCCGCGACCCGGCTCGCCGGCTCCGCCCCCCACCTCGCCCACGACCGGGGCGAGGGCGGCGCGGACGCGCGTGACGTCGTCGGGCACCTGGGCCGGGGAGCCGGGCGTGCCGGCGACGACGAGCGTCACGACGTCGTCCGCGTGGTCGCGCTTGAGCGCGGCGGGCGGGGCGTCGGCGACGATCGTGCCGTGGTCGATGACGACGACGCGCTCGGCCATGGAGTCGGCCTCGTCGAGGTAGTGCGTGGTGAGGACGATCGTCATGCCGTAGCGCTCGCGCAGGACGCCGATGTGCTCCCACAGGTTGGCGCGGCTGTGCGGGTCGAGGCCCGTCGTGGGCTCGTCGAGGAACAGCAGCGGCGGGTGGTTCATGAGGCCGAGCGCGACGTCGAGACGCCGGCGCTGCCCGCCCGACAGGCTCTGGACCGTGCGCTTGCCGAGGCCGTCGAGCTCGAGCGCCGCGAGGAGGTCCGCGGCCCGGCGCTGGTACTCGCTCGCGGGCAGCCCGTAGAAGCGCCCCTGGTTGTGCAGCTCGTCGGCGACCCGGTAGGAGAACCCTCCCCCGTTGCCCTGGCCGATGTACCCGATCCGGGACCTGACCTCGGCGGGCTGGGTGCGGATGTCGAACCCGGCGACCTCTGCCCTGCCCGACGTGGGTTCGAGCAGGCTCGTGAGCATGCGCAGGGTCGTGGACTTGCCTGCGCCGTTGGGGCCGAGGAACGCGACGAGCTCCCCCTCGCGGACGTCGACGTCGATCCCCTTGACCGCCTCGACGACCTCCTTCTTGCGGTGGAATGTCTTGGTCAGCCCTTCGGTGTGGATCATGGCTCACGCCTCTCGCGTACGGTGTACCGGAATGAATTTTCACGTTAGCATACGGTGTACGGGAACTGAAGAGGCTCCTGGCACCGCGCGGAAGTGGGAGGATCGGGCACCATGGCCAGCAACACCGTCGCACCGGTCCCCTCCGACGGGGTGGACTCCGCCGGGCGCCCGGACTCATCGGTCGACGCGTCCGCGCACACGCCTGCCGACGTTCCCGCCGCCGGCACCCGCACCACCCCCGAGGACGACGCCGCCCCGGACCCGACCGACCAGGTCCCCCGCCCACCCGAGGTGACCCGACGCCTGGCGCTGCTCTGGGACCCGCCCGCACCGCCGACCCGCGGCCGCAAGGCCCGCCTGACGCTCGACGAGGTCGTGACCGCCGGGATCGCCGTCGCCCAGGAGGTCGGGCTCGAGGCCCTCTCGATGCGCCGCGTCGCCGCCCGGCTCGGCGTGGGCGCCATGTCGCTCTACACCTACGTGCCCGGGCGCACCGAGCTCGTCGACCTCATGATCGACCGGGCGTTCGGCGAGCTCGACCTGCCCCCGGCCGACGCCCCCTGGCGCGCGGGCCTGTCGCGGTACGCCCGCCAGGTCTGGGCCCTCTACCAGCGCCACCCCTGGATCCTGCAGACCAACATGTGGCGCCTCCCGCTGGCCCCCCACGTGCTCGACGCCCAGGAGGCCGGCCTGCGGACCCTCGTCGACACCGGGCTGCCCGCCGACCAGGTCGTCGAGATCCTCGGGCTCGTCGACGCGTTCGTCCGCGGGCTCGCACGGGCCGCCGTCGCCGAGACGGTCGAGAACGACGTGAGCGGCATGTCCAGCGACGAGTACTGGACGTCCATGAGCAGCTTCTGGGCGGACTGGTTCGACGTCGAGCGCTACCCCGTCATGACGCGCATCTGGGAGGCGGGCGGGTTCGACGCCCCCGCCGACCCGTTCGACGCGTCCCTCGACCGGTTGCTCGACGGCGTCGAGATGACGATCGACCGGGCGCGCGAGCAGGCCTGACCCCGGGCGCGCCGAGAACGAGGTTGCGGTCGTTCTGACGCGGTCAGCGACCTCAGGTCCGTTCTCGACCGCGCGCAACCCCCTGCTCGTCGGCCGCACCGGAGCCGCCGGCGCGCGCCAGCCGCCCCCGGGCGCTACGTTCCGAGGACGAGGCCGACGACGCCCGCGGACCCGCTGCGGGACCGGCCCGGCGAGGACGGTGGACCATGACCGAGCACGAGGAGTCCCTCACGGGCCGCACCACCAAGATCGCCCGCCGCCTCTGGGGGCTCGCCTACCTGCGGGGCGCCCTGTTCCTCCTGATCGGCGTCGTGCTGTTCGTCGAGCCGGACCGTGGCATCCAGTGGCTCACGTGGCTCGTCGCGGCCATGGCGGCCCTCCAGGGGATCCTGTTCCTGATCGAGGCCGGGCGGCAGCGGGCCGACGGCGAGGGCGGGGTCTGGCGCTGGGTCGTGGGCGGCCTGGGGGTCGGCGTGGGCCTGCTGCTCGCGTTCTGGCCGTCGGCGAGCGTGACGCTGGTCCTGCGGCTCGTGGGGATCTGGGCCCTGGTCGCGGGGCTGATCGGCCTGATCGGTGCGCTGCGCGCGCGGCGCACCCGCGAACCCGGTTGGGACTGGGAGCTCGCGACCGCCGCGCTGTGGCTCGTGTTCGGCGTCCTCGTCCTCGTGAGCCCCGTGACGGGGCTCCAGACCATCACGGTGCTCGTGGGCCTGTACCTCGTGGTCACCGGGGTCGTGATCCTCGTCGCGGCGTTCGCGCAGAGCACGGCCGCGAAGGACGCGAAGGCCGCGCTCGCGGGCCCGGGCGCCCCGGCGGGCCCCCGGGCGTAGGGCGGGCGGCCCGCCGCGTCCGGGCGCCGGCCCCTACCAGGCGTTGAGGTGCCGGTGCTCGTGCCCGCGCGGCGGCTCGTACTCGGCGTGCGGGCCCGGCTGGAGGTAGGTGCGGGCGAACGTCAGCGACGCCGCGAGGTCCTCGTAGCGTTCGGCGGCCGTGCGGGCTCTCCGGGTCGCGATCTCGACCACGACGTCGCCTTCCCAGCCGCGGCGCACGAGCTCGCCCAGCACCTTGTCGCACGGCTGGGTGCCGCGCCCGGGGACCATGTGCTCGTCCTTCATGGAGTCGGTGCCGTCGGCGAGGTGGACGTGCGCGAGGCGGTCGCCGAACACGTCGAGCAGGTCGAGGCTGTTCTGGCGCGCGACGGCCGCGTGCGACAGGTCGAGCGTCACGGCGTCGTACGGGTGGTCGGTGGGGTCCCAGCCGGGCAGGTACGCCTGGACCTCGCGCTTGCGGCCCCGCCACGGGTACATGTTCTCGACGGCGACCGTGACGCCCGTGGCCTCGTTGAGCTCGCGCACGTGGTCGGCGAACCCGCGTGCGTACAGGCCCTGCCACCGGAAGGGCGGGTGCACGACCACGGTCTGCGCCCCGAGCTCGAGCGCGAGGTCGACGGTCTGCTCGAGCTTGGGTCCGGGCAGCCGACCCCACACGCGCTGGCTCACGAGGAGCGTGGGGGCGTGGACGCTGCGGATGGGGACCCCGACGTCGGCCGAGAGCTTGGCGAGGGCCTTCGCGTCCTGGGTGGTCGTGTCCGACCAGACCATGACCTCCATGCCGTCGTAGCCCAGGTGGGCGGCGGCCTCGAAGGCGAACGGCGCCTTGCGCGGGTAGACGCTGGCGCTGGACAGCGTGACCTTGATCCGGGACCCGTCGGCCGGGCCTGTCTCACCTCCCCGGCTCTCGCCCTCGACGGGCGGCTGGGCGTCGGGCGTCGTCGCTTCACGCATTCCGACACCCTAGCGCCGTCGCGTGTGCGTCGTTCACGGGGGCGTCCTGGGGAGTCCCCGAACTCTGGCAGGATGCTGCTCGACCGAACCGCCCGGAGCGCTGGAGTGTGCATGGATCGTCCCGACGTCGTCTCGCCCTCGACCGTCGGCACGACGCGTCCGGGCCTCGGCCCGGGCGAGGACGTCGTCCTCTCGACCGAGACCGACGACGCGCGCGCGCTCGCGGCGCTGGAGTCGCTCGTGGCGTACCTGGAGCAGGACTCGGCCTGAGGCCGCGCGGGCTCGGCCTGCGCCGGAGGTCGCGGCCCGGGTCCCGGGCGGGGTCCCGGCCCGACGGCGTCGCTCCCGTCCCGTCCGACACCTCGCCCCGCGCGCGGGGCCGGGTCGGGCTCGTCGAGCGCGCGGTTCGCGTGGTCCACGGCGCGGTGCGACCCGCCCGAACCGCACGCTCGACGCTTCCGTCGACGTCCCGGTCGACCTGCTGCCGGACGCGGCACGGCTCCGCTCCCCCGCCCCCTTCGCGTGGTCCCCCACCGGGGCAGACCTCCGCTACAGTGGACTGGTCTATACCACTTCCAGGCAGGAGCACGTCATGGAACGAACCGTCACCGTCGCCATCGCCGAGGGACTCCACGCGCGCCCTGCGGCGCTGTTCGTGGCCGAGGCGGGCAAGCAGCCCGTCCCCGTGACGCTCTCCAAGGAGGGCGCCGAGACCGTGGACGCCGCGAGCATCCTCGGCGTCATGACGCTCGGCGCCGCGGCGGGCGACCAGGTCGTGCTCGCGACCGAGACGGACGGCGTCGAGGCCGAGGCCGCCCTCGACGCGCTCGCGGCGTTCCTCGAGCGCGAGACCATCTGACCCGGGTCCCGGGCGCCGGACAGGCTCCCGGGGCCGCCCGAGGGACCTCGCCGGCTCGGGGCCGACCGGCGCCCGCCCGACTCCGCGTGCGGACGCTCGGCGTCGGGCCGTCGCGCACCCCACGCGGCGCTCGGCCCGCAGCCCCTCGGACGAGGGGCCACGGGCCGAGCGGTCAGGATCGGCGGCGAGGTAGCGCCGCCCACGGACTACAGCCCCAGCTCCTCCAGCACGGGCAACCGGGCACGGACCGCGTCCCGGGCAGCCGCCGCGGTCGGTGCGGCGACCGCGATCCTCGCCAGCTCGGCGCACTGCTCCGAGGTCGTGGCCGCGAGCACCGCCGCGACGTCGCCCAGGGCGCGCGGCGTCATCGACAACGACGCGACGCCGAGCCCCACGAGCACCGGGGCGAGGGCAGGGTCGGCCGCGGCCTCGCCGCATACCCCGACCGGTCGACCGTGCTCGGCACCACCCGCGCACGCCGCCCCCACGAGGGACAGGACCGCAGGCTGCCACGGGGTGGAGAGCGCGGCGAGGTCCGCCGCCTCCCGGTCGGCAGCCATGGTGTACTGCGTCAGGTCGTTGGTGCCGATGCTCCCGAAGTCCACCTGCTCGAGGACCCACCGCGCCTGGAGGGCGGCGGCCGGGACCTCGATCATGACGCCGGCGGTCACCAGGCCGCGCTCGCGGCAGGCTGCCGCGAACTCCTGCGCCTCGTCGGGCGTGGCGACCATGGGGGCCATGACCCACACGTCCGCACCCTCGGCAGCGGCGGCCCGGGCGATCGCGTCGAGCTGACGCCCCAGGACCTCGGGGTGCCGGACGGCGGTGCGCAGCCCCCGGACACCGAGCGCCGGGTTGGGCTCGTCGTCGGCCGTGACGAACGGCAGAGGCTTGTCGGCTCCCGCGTCGAGCGTGCGGATCACGACCTTGCGACCGGCGAACGCCGCCAGCACGGCCCGGTAGGCCGCGACCTGCTCGTCGACGTCCGGCTCCTCGGTGCGCCCGAGGAAGCAGAACTCGGTGCGGAACAGGCCGACGCCCTCGGCCCCCGCCTCGACCGCGGCCGCGGCCCCGGCCGGGTCCGCGACGTTGGCGAGGAGCTGGACCCGCACGCCGTCGGCCGTCCTGCCCTGGCCGTCGAACGCGCGCGGGCCGCGCGGGCGGTCCTGCACCCGCGCGACGTCCTGGGCCGACGGTTCGCGCTCGACCGTGCCCTGCGAGCCGTCGACCAGCACGGTCTCGCCGTCGACGAGCTCGGTCGCCCCGGGGGCCGCGACGACCGCCGGGATGCCGAGGGACCGGGCCAGGATCGCGGTGTGCGACGTCGGGCCCCCTCCGCTGGTGACGATCGCGAGGACCCGCTCGGGGTCGAGCGTCGCGGTGTCGGCGGGTGCGAGGTCGGTCGCGACGAGCACGAACGGGTGGTCGACGTCCGGGACGCCCGGGGCGCGACGTCCCGTGAGGGCCGCGACGATGCGCTCGCGCACGTCGCGCACGTCGCGCGCCCGCTCGGCCATCATGCCGCCGAGGGACTCGAGGCGGGCCGCGAGGTCCCCTGCGGCCTCCCACACTGCTCGCTCGGGGACGGTCCGCTCGTCGCGGACCTTGCGGGCAGACTCCTTCGACAACGTCGTGTCGGCAGCCATCGCGGCCGTGACCGTGAGGACCTCGACGGCCGTGCCGGTCGCCCTCGCGGCGCGCGCCGCGAGGTCCGCCTGGACGCTGCGGACCGCCTCGTCGATCGCGGCGACGGCCGCCTCGGCGTCGGCGTCGGGCGCGAGCGTCGCCGGGGCGGGCTCGGGCACGGGGGCCGGCATCGTCACGACGACGCCGGCCCCCCGTCCCGGGCTGACGCCCGCACCGTCGATGACGGAGGTCACCGGCCGCCTCCGCCGCCGGCCGTCCCGGAGCCGCGGGCGTCCGACCCCCTGGCCCCGGACCCTTGGGCGTCGAGCTCCGCGGGAGACAGGTCGGCCTCGGCCGCCTTCTTCTCCTCGGCGACCAGGACCGGGTCCGCCGTCGGGTCGGCGCCGACCGCGGAGTCGTCGTCCTCGCGGCCCGGCGTGCGCAGGTTCCACTTGGTGATGACCCAGCGGAACAGGAAGTAGTAGATCGCGGCGTACCCGAGCCCGATCACGATGATCCACAGCGGCATCGTCGCGATCCTGAAGTTCAGGACGTAGTCGATCGCTCCGGCCGAGAACCCGAACCCGGACTTGATCCCCAGGGCGTTGACGAGGGCGAGCGACGTGCCCGTGAGGACCGCGTGGATCGCGTACAGCGGGTATGCGACGTACACGAACGCGAACTCGAGGGGCTCGGTCACACCGGTGACGAACGCGACGAGCGCGGCCGAGCCCATGATGCCGCCGATGAGCTTGCGGTTCTTGGGCTTCGCGGTGTGGATGATCGCGAGCGCGGCCGCCGGCAGGGCGAACATGAAGATCGGGAAGAAGCCCGTCATGAAGGTGCCGGCCGTGGGGTCGCCGTGCAGGAAGCGCGCGATGTCGCCGTGCCAGATCGCGCCGCTCGCGTCGGTGTAGCTGCCGAACTGGAACCAGGGCAGCGAGTTCAGCAGGTGGTGCAGCCCGATCGGGACGAGCAGGCGGTTGGCCGTGCCGTAGACGAACGCACCGAGGACCGTGGAGCCCGTGACCCAGTCGCCGACGGCCGTGAAGCCCGCGTCGAACCAGGGGTAGATGAGCGCGCCGATCACGGCGATGACGACTGCGGCCCCCGCGGTGACGATCGGGACGAAGCGACGCCCGCCGAAGAACGCGAGGTAGGGCGGCAGCTTGATGCGGCTGTACTTCTGGAACATGATCGCTGCGGTCAGACCGATCACGATGCCGCCGAGGACGCCGTAGTTGATGAGCTTCTGCTCGGGCGGGCCCGTGATGGCGAGCGTGACGAGGTCGAGGAAGTTCCCGTCGCCCGCTGCGGCGAGGGCGTCGGGGTCAGCGCCCTCGAGCCACTGCGCCGGCGAGGCCGGCTCGCCGAGCACGTAGGGCGAGAGCGCCTTGCTCACACCGCTGAAGACCAGGTAGCCGATGACGGCGGCGAGGCCCGTGGAGCCGTCGGCCTTCCGGGCGTACCCGACCGCGACGCCGACGGCGAAGAGCAGCGCGAGGTTGGCGAAGAGCGCGTCGCCCGCAGCGGCGAACACGTCGGCGACGGGCTGCATCCAGGCGAAGGTGCCCGCGACCCCGTCCGCGCCGAGCATGTCCGCCTGCCCGAGCCGCAGCAGCAGTGCTGCGGCGGGCAGGGAGGCGATGGGCAGCATGAGGGATCGACCGACCCTCTGCAGCTGGGCGAAGCCGGGGATCCCCTTCTTCACCTTGGGTGTTTCGGCCACGGACGTCATGTTCACTCCTCGTTGTTCGGGTGCCACCGAGGCCGTCGGATCGCACCGCTGGAACTGGGGACTGCTGGCTTTGATCACGACGCCGGCCCGGACGTGGAGCGCGTCGTTGCTGATACCCGACCATCCCTCCGACTGTGGTGGGATAGTTGTCTGGACCACTTGCGGACAGAGTGGTCTAGACATCATGATGTGTCAAGCCCTGGCCACCCCGGGGCCACCGGAAGCGAGGAACACGTGGCAGCGACGACGCAGGCCAGAGCACCCAAGGGCGGGCACAAGCACCAGATCGTGCGTGCCTACCTGAGCGACCTGATCGCGAACGAGCTCACCATCGGCGACGCCGTCCCGTCCGAGCGCGTCCTCACCGAGAAGTTCGGGGTCTCCCGGATGACGGTCCGCCAGGCCCTCGACGCCCTCGTGGCCGACGGCGTCCTCCAGCGCGAGCAGGGCCGCGGGACGTTCGTCGCGCCGCGCCACACCGACTTCGAGATGCGTCTGACGACGTTCGGCGAGGAAGCCCGTCGGCTCGGCATGGCGCCGAGCACCCAGGTCCTCGACAGCGACACCCTCGCGGCCGGCCGGGTCGTCGCCGAGGCCCTGGGCATCGCGCCCGAGGACCGGGTCCACTACGTCGAGCGCCTGCGCTTCGCGGACGGCACGCCCATGGCCGTCGAGCGTGCGTGGGTGCCCGCGTCCCTCGCACCTGACCTGCTCGACGACGGCGTCCCCGACAGCCTGTACGGCGCGCTGCGCGAGCGCGGGCACTCCCCGACCTGGGGCGAGGACACGATCATGGCGGCCGAGGCGAGCGCCGCGGAGCAGGACGTCCTGGCCATGACGAACGTCCGGGCCGTGCTGCGCGCGCACCGCAAGACCTACTCCGAGGACGGTGCCTGCATGTACTCCCAGATGTGCTACCGGGGCGACCGGTACTCCGTCGTCGTCCCGCTCCGCGAGGCCCGGCCCACGATCGTGCCCCGCCCGGCCCCGGCCGACCCCGCTCCCCACGACCCAGAGACCACGTGACCGGCCAGGCCGGCGACACGTCCACGACCCACGCACCAGAGAGGATGCAACGATGACTGCAGCCGATGCAGCACGGGCCGCCGCGATACTCGCCGGCCTCGGCGGGGTGAGCAACATCGAGGAGATCGACCCCTGCACCACCCGACTGCGGTCGCTCGTCAAGGACCCCAGCCTCGTCGACGTGGCGGCGCTGCGCGCCGCGGGAGCCTTCGGGGTCATGACGACGGGACGGGTGGTCCAGGTCGTCGTCGGCCCCCAGGTCGACACGATCGCCTCGGACCTCGCCGACCTGATGTGACCCCGCGCCCCCCCCCCGCGGGCGCCGCTCGCCGACGGGGCCGTCGGCAGTCC
>NZ_JACSPN010000022.1 GCF_015142735.1 Oerskovia douganii
CCGAGATCACCGCAGCAGCCCTCGTCCTGCTCCACCTTCAACGAGGAACCGCCAAATCAGCCTGGTGAGAACACCTCCATGAACGTCCACTCGGGCTCGACTCTCGTAGCTAAGCAAGTACTTGACACCGAACTGTCGAACCTGCCAGTTTTTTCCCGCTTTCATCGGAAGCCGGTCCTTCGGGCCGTTAGCCACACGAACAGGACCCACCAAATGCACCGAAAGAGAACCGCCGCCGCGCTCGCCCTCACCCTCGTCCTCGCGCTCATCCCCACCTCCGCCCTCGCAGAACCGGCCGACAGCCCTGCCGCAGAGCCGGCCGCGGTCAGCACCGAGAAGTTCGACCAGGTTGCAGGTGACCAGACCACCGGTCAGGCCAAGGCCCTTGTCGACAGTCACATCGACTCGACCATGCGCTCCTCCGGCATGGTCGCCCCTTCCGACGTCGAGGTGTGGACCACCGAGGTAGACGGGACCGACGTCGCAGCAGTGATCCCCGATGGCAGCGTCGTCGAGAGCGCCGCCGTCGTCACCGACGCTGCCGAGGACACCGACATCGCCGCGTTCGGCGTCGAGATCGCCGAGATCGAGGAGGCCGTCGGCACCGCACCACCCGTCGCGCACTTGAAGGGCCGGGGCACACCGCTGCGCGAGGCATGCCGGACGCTGTGGTTCAATACCCCGGCCGCGACGAACGACGACCAGGTATACGACTGCTACGAGAAGTACAAGCTGTCGAACTCGTCGTACATCTACAACCGGTACTCCAAGGCAACACTCGCGGCCGCTGCCGGTGGCGTACGTCGCGAGATCCACGAGTTCACGATCCGGTTCCGTCAGTACAAGAACTACAGCCGCATCACCGGCGGTCCGTACAACTACGGTCCTCTGCCCGGCAGCACTGACTGCAACAACGGTCAGTTCTCGTACGGCGTGGTGACGATCCCGTTGACCTCGTGCGCGAGCATCGAGAACGTCTCCGGTGGCAACTACTACAACTCCGGCACCAGGTACAAGGGTCACGCGACCGGTCAGAAGTACGTCGACGCGTATGCGCGGTTCACGTCGAACGGGACCGAGCCGATCTTTTCCGACTACGTGTGGCTCACTACGGCAGCGTGCGGCGACATGTGGGTGCCGTGCATTAACACGAACAACAACTACTCGGCCACGTGGAACGACGGGGGCTACAACCGCTAGTGAAACGACGTACCATCACCTACCTGGCAGCTATCGCTGCGGTGGGCGTAACTGTTGGGGTCAGCCTTGCTCTCAAGGCTGACCCCAACGGGCCGCCCGACGTCAGCGCCGAAACGAGCCCCGCAGCGCACACCGCCACCTACTCGTGCGAATACCCCGCGACGACCGTCGAAGACTTCTGCTCGATGCTCGAAGTGGACAACGTCCAGACGAGGTACGCACTGTTCCGCGCGGACGACACCGCAGTACGCACGATGATCTACGATCCCGGCGGTCCAGGTGTATCGATCCTGTCGCGGCACATGGGCGACATCGAAGCGATCGTCGCCGACGCGCACGAACGCAGGTACAACCTGCTAGTCATCGACGAGCCGTGGGTCGTCGCGGAGTACCGCGACGAATGCCGCACAGCGATGAGCGGGTACTTCGCCAGCGCGACCGACCGATACCCCGCGCTGGCTGACGCAAGCCTTGTCGATGCTGTCAGGGGCGAATGCCTCGACGAGCAGGCTCCCGCCGTCATGACCGGTGAGCGGTACCGGCAGATCATTGCAGAGATCGAGCAGACCGAGAACGTGCATGTCGAACGCCTCGAGGGGTACTCGTTCGCGTCCGTGCGTGCGGCATACCTCGGTTCGACACACCCCGATCTCGTTGTCGCGGTCGGGACGCCGTTCCCCGTCGGAGCGCCCGCGACTGCATTCTTCGGTGCGACGTCCTCCTCGCCGACTCCGGCCGGTCTAAACACTGGGACATTGGCTTCTGACTCCGCTGCGGCCTACTACCAGATGACCGGCCTGACGACGGACGACATAGATCCCACGGTCGCTGGTCGTGCATTGTGGCAGACGGACTCCGACGGGCAGGTATCGCTATCACGCGTCGGGTACCTGTCGGAGATGTGCCGGTCCTTGACCGAGTGGGACAAGATGTCCGCGGATACGCTTGGCAACCCGATGCTGAACGCGCAACGATCCATGCACGCAGCGTGCAACGGCTTCGACCTCGACACGCAGATGACCCTGCCGGAGCGGACTTGCTTCACCGTGCTGAGCAACGACATTCAAACCCCCTGGGTCGAGTCGGAACTGACCGCCGAAGCCCGCATCGACGTATCGGAGGCAGGGAAGCATGGACTGGTCGACATCCCCACGTGTAACTAGCCAAGACATCGACGGGCAGCAGCCGTTCACCGTCACGACCAAGCGCCCGTGGTCGGCGATCTGGATCGCGTTCGCCGCTGCGATGGGCGTGGCCGCCGTGGACTATGTGACGCTGGTCATGAGCGTGCTGTTCCCCGGGTGGGTCTGGTGCGTCACCACCGGTGGTCTGCTGCTCGCCGCTGGTGTCAAGGCGGTATTCATAGACGTGGAGTCCGTGCGTCGCGAGCGCGGGTCGCGGCCGCGTGATGCCGTGGCGAAGGTCGTTGCATGCGTCGTAGTCACAGCGTGGGCGCTGGCGCTGTGGCGTGAGCTGAACTCCGGCTGCATGGGACAGGAGTGTGCGGTGGCGTCTCAGGCGGTGAGCCTGTTCGTGGTCTTTCCGGTCATCCCGCTTGCTGCTCTGACGCTCATCGGGTACCTGATGCGCCGTGGGCGGGTCGGGTCAGCTGCGCGAGTAGGTGACAGCTGATCTGTTGTGCGGGGGCCGGGGGGCTTGGGACGCGTGTTCGCGCGCTGGCTGACCGCTGGTGGATCGTTCGTCTACTCGCGTTCGGTCTGGGGGCCTCGCGCGATGCTTCGGTGCGGGGTTGGCCGGGTGCTGGTGCCGAAGCTCGTGGCGCTGCGGGTGCGCGCGGTGATGAGGCTGTGGTCGATGAGTTCTCCCGCGCGCTGGGAGCGTCCCTTGTCGTTCTCCACGCGCATAGGCGTGTATTCCGCCTCGGTCCAGAAGCGGCGGTAGCGGACCATGGCCGGGCACGAGGCGGCGAGGGCGGCCGCGGACTCCTGGGAGCGGGAGCGCCCGTCGGGGCCGTTGAAGACATCGCGGGCGTAGACGCTGGGCACCCAACGTCCGCCGAGCTCTTCCCCGGTCACGACGGCACCCTCGTAGGACTGGCGCCAGCGCTGGGCGATGCGGGCCTGGGAAAGCTCGTGGGGCACCTCGAGGTCCACGACCTCGACCTCGTACCCCGCGGTCGCCAACTTCTCGCCGAGCTCGACCGCGGGTGCCGGCTTGGACAGCACGGAGTCGATCACGACGTTCGTCCCTCGCGCAGGGCCTCGTCGCGCAGCACGCGCGCCAGGTGCGAGGACTCCTCGTGCATGAGGGCCACGAGCACCCGCGACGAAGTCGCGGGCTGGGGCACGGTCCGCCCCGCCACTAGCGCCGCTCGGCGGCATCCAACGCCATTGCCGGACGAGGGCCACCGAAGCCGACATCGACCTGCCCAACGGGCGGATCCAGCGTAGCCATCACAGAACGGCCCGCGACCTTGCATGGATCGTGGGGCGGTTCCATCTGGGATGACGGGAATCGAACCTCGTCCTCGTTCGCAACGCCCTGTTCGCGCTGGGCGTGGGCGCGCTGTGCGGGTGCTTCCTCCCGCGTGCGGTGGCCTGGCTCCCGCTGCTCACCTTCGGCATGGTGAGCTGGATCCTCGGTACGACGGACTCGTCGGCCACCGCACGGTGGTGGGCGCTGCCGAACTTCCCGGTGGAGTCGCCGACGATGTGGGTCGCCACGGGGACCGTCGTGCTGGTCGGATCTGTCGTGTACTCCGCCCGTGACGGGGCGAGGTGACCACCCCGCACACGCGTCGTGGGCGTCGCCGAGGTAGAACCTGCGGAGGTCCACCTCGCCGAACGTGTCAGGACGGCCGCCGCACCCGCAGTACCGTGTCGCGGATCGTGGCGGGCTCCCCGTCGGGCCCGGTCGCCTCACGCGTGGGCGCGTCGTCGGTCTCGACGTCCCACCCGTCGAGGTCGAGCTCGGCCAGGAGGTCGGCGCCCGTGTAGAAGAAGTGCTCGTCGAAGTCGCGGCGCACCGTCTCGTGGTCCTCGGGGTGGTGCCCGACGACGAGGAGCCGCCCGCCCGGCGCGACGGCCCGTGCGAGACGCGGGAACACCTGGCGGCGCAGGTCGGCCGGCAGGTGCATGAAGTGGGCCGTGACGAGGTCGAAGCGCTCGTCACCCGGCTGCCACTCGAGCAGGTCGGCCTGGCGCCACTCGATGCGGTCGGCGACGTCCGCGATGACGGCGTGCGCGGCGGCCTTCCCGAGGGCGACCGGGGAGATGTCGAGCCCGACGACGTCCCACCCCTGGCGTGCGAGCCACACCGAGTCGGCCCCCTCGCCCGCGCCCACGTCGAGCGCACGGCCCGGCGTCAGGTCGGCCGTCTGCGCCACGAGCTGCGGGTTGGGGTTGCCGCTCCACACCGACTCGGCCGAGCCGTAGCGCTCGTCCCAGAACGCCTGGTCGTGGTGGTGCTGCTGGTGGCCGTGCTCATGGTCACCGTGCTGGCCGTGCTGGTGGTCGCGCGTCACGCGGGCTCCTCGGGTCGGGGCGGGCCGCAGGGTCGGCCGTCCTCCCCGACCATGAGCCCTCGCCAACCCCTCGCGCAAGCGCGTTTGCCGTTCCGGCAAACGCTCACCCCATCCACCCGAGCCACACCACGGCGTCGCGCGCGAGCAGGAACCCGACGATCCCCACGACCCACGCCGTGGTCGACGCCGCGTTCTTCGTCATCCACGCGTTGAGCCGGTCGAGCAACGGCTCGACCAGCCGCCCGGCTGCGACGCGGGCCGCCATGAGCACCAGCGCGGGCAGCACCATCACGACGCAGTACGCGGCGAGGACGACCGCGGTCGCAGGCCACCCGAGGCCCGCGCGGGTGAGCATCCCGATCGCCGCGAGGTACGGCAGCATCGACGCCAGCTCGATCGCGGCGGCCGCGAGCGCCAGGCCCATGAGGGCCGTCACGGACCCGGGCGCGGTCGTGACGCCCTGGTGCGCCGCTGGGAGGGGGCGCGCGGCGCCGTCGGGCGGGGGCGTGCTGCCCGACGGCGTCGCGACCTCCCCGCTCGTCGCCCCCATGGCGCGGGCTCGCCACCGCAGGACACGCCCCTGGCCGTCCGACGAGCCCTTGGTGCGTCGGTCGAGGCGGAAGCTGTACGCGACGAGCGCGATCCCGAGGAGCAGCTCGACGATCCGGGCGGGCCGCGTGTCGAGCACGGCACCGAACCCGTCGGCGAGCGCGTCCGCGCCGAGCGCGAGCAGGATCCCGACGACGAGGTAGAAACCGACGATCGTGCCCAGGTAGACGAGCAGGCGGGCGACGCGCACCCGCCCCGGGGTCATGAGCAGCCAGACGGGGATGAGCAGGGTCCCGAAGCTCGTCGAGTCGACGAGCGCCAGGACTACGAGCGCGCCGAGGAGGGGAAGGAGTTCCATGTCGACACCCTCACGCGGGGCGGGGGTCGGCGGCGTCGGGCGAACGGGCGATCCTGTCGCCGGTGGGCGCCGCGCCGTACATCGTTCGAGCGATCCGTGGCACGGGCGCCTGTGCTGTGATGGGTCCGTGCCCGACCCCCTGCCCACGGCTGCCGACACCGAGGCCGAGACCGCCACCCACGGGGCTGCTCCCGCCTCGCGCGTCCGGCAGGTCGCGCGCCGGATCGACGCCGGGTTCCGCGACGACGGTCCGGCCGGGGACCCCTACGATGCGGCCGGGACGTTCCTCATCGGGGTCGCGCTCATCGCGGTCGGCGTGGTCTCGGTCTGGTCCGTGTCTGCGTTCGTGCAGCCCGAGAGCCGGTGGTGGCACGTCGTGCCCCTCGCGGTCGGCTGCCTGATCCTGCTCGCCAAGCGCCGCCACACCGCGCTCGCCCTCGCGGGCGGCACCCTGGTGGTCGTCGCCGACCTGATGATCGGCGGCAGCCTCAGCGTTCTCCTGGTCCTGTGGGAGCTGCTCTTCGCGTGCGGGCTCTACGGGAGCAAGCGGCTGCGGACGGTCGTCAACGTCGTCGTGACGCTGCTCGTCGTCGCGGCCGCGGTGGCCACGGGCGAGTACTTCCGGGACGTGCAGGGCTTCGCCCTCGGGGGGATCCAGGCGGCTGCCATCATCGCGACGCCCCTGTGGTGGGCCGCGAACGTGCGCCAGAAGACGGACCTCGCCGTCCTGTCCGCCGAGCGGGCCGACCTGGAGGCGCAGCGTGCCGACCTCGAGGCGCAGCGGGCCGCCGACCTGGAGCAGATCGCCGAGCTCGGTCAGCACGAGGCCGTGCGGGCCGAGCGCGCGGCCATGGCGCGCGACCTGCACGACGTCATCGCGTCGCACCTGTCGGCCATCGCGATCCACTCGGGGGCCGCGCTCGCGTCGCCCCCCGACGCCGCGCGCGACCGGGCCGCGCTCGAGCTCGTGCGGTCGAGCAGCATCACGTCGCTCGAGGAGATGCGGGCCATGATCCTGCTGCTGCGCTCGGACCTGCCGCGCGACAGCACCACGGTCCACGACGCCCCGCACGGCACGGTGCTCGCGGGCGAGGCGGTCGCAGCTCCCGCGCGCCTCGCGCGGCTCGACGACGTGCTCTCCTCCGCACGCGCTCAGGGCCTCACGGTCGAGGTCCAGGACCCCGACGGCGCCCGGTCCGCGCACCTCTCGTCCGCGCACGACCAGGCCGCACACCGGATCGTGCAGGAGGCCCTGACCAACGCTGCCAAGCACGCCCCGGGGAGCCGGGTGCGGGTCGTGCTCGGGCTGGGCGAGGTCCTCGCCGTCGAGGTCACGAGCACCCTGACCGCCAGCCCCGGCCCGCTGCCCGCGAGCCTGAGCGCCCGCACGGGTCTCCTCACGATGCGCGAACGCGCCGAGGCCCTGGGCGGAACGTTCCGGGCCGGGCCGTCCGACGAGGGCGACGCATGGACCGTCCGGGCCGAGCTGCCGCTGTGCGGACCGCCCACGTCTCCGTCGCCCACCACCCGCCACGACTCCCCCGGAGCCTCCGCATGATCCGTGTCCTGCTCGCCGACGACCACGCCGCGATCCGCGCGGGCCTGCGGTTCCTGCTCGACTCCGCCCCGGACGTCGAGGTCGTGGGCGAGGCCTCCGACGGCGCCGCCGCGATCACGAACGCCCGCGCCCTGCGCCCCGAGGTCGTCCTCATGGACCTGCGCATGCCCGGCGTCGACGGGATCGAGGCGACGCGCACGATCGTCTCGGAACGACTCGCGGAGGTCCTGGTCCTGACGACGTTCGACCTCGACGAGTACGTCGACGAGGCCCTGCGCGCGGGCGCCGCGGGCTTCCTGCTCAAGACCGCGGAGCCCGCGGCCCTCATCGACGCGGTCCGCCGGGTCGCGGCCGGCGACGGGGTCCTCGCCCCCGAGGTCACGCGCCGCCTGCTTGCGGCGTTCGCGTCCGCACCCCGGCCCGACGGCGCCGCTCACCTGCCGGGGGGAGCTGCGCCGTCGGGCACGGGGCACGCGGGCGACCCGCGACTCGCGGACCTGACCCCGCGCGAGACGGACGTCCTCGCGGCCCTGGGGCGCGGGCTGTCCAACCAGGGCATCGCCGACGAGCTGTTCATCAGTGAGGCCACCGCGAAGACGCACGTGTCGCGCGTGCTCGCGAAGGTCCAGGTCACGACCCGCATGCAGGCCGCGATCGTCGCGCGGGACACGGGCCTGGCCTAGCGCACGACCCACCGGGAGACGGGCAGATGCCCCCGACCCGTGGGGGTCAGGGGCATCTGCTCACGTCACGGCAGGGACGCCGGGCGTCACGTCGTCTCGACGATGTGCCCACGCTTGATCACGAAGTCGTCGCGCATGTCCTCGAGCTCCTTGCCCCGCGTCTCCGGGATCTTGAAGTACACGAAGAACAGCGACAGCAGCGCGAAGAACGCGTAGAACGAGTACGCGAAGCTGAGCCCGATGTCCGACAGGACAGGGAACGTCGTCGAGATCGCGAAGTTCGCGACCCACTGCGCGGCAGCCGCGACCGCGAGCGCGCTCGCCCGGATGCGGTTGGGGAACATCTCGCCCAGCAGCACCCACACGACCGGGCCCCACGACGCCCCGAAGAACACGACGAACGCGTTCGCGGCGATGAGCGCGACCGTGGCCCAGCCACCCTCGAGAGAGGCCGAGGTGGTGCCGTCGGACGCAGTCGTGAGCGTCGCCTGCGTGAACGCGAGCGCCATCATGCCCAGGGAGACGAACATGCCCGTGGACCCCGCCAGGAGCAGGATGCGGCGACCGATCTTGTCGATCAGGAGGATCGCGACGATCGTCACCACGATGTTGGTGACCGACGTGATGACGGACGTCAGCAGCGCGTCGTCCTCCGAGAACCCGACCGACCGCCAGAGCGTCGTCGAGTAGTAGAAGATCACGTTGATCCCGACGAACTGCTGGAACACCGACAGCAGGATGCCGACCCAGACGATCGGCTTGAGGCCCAGGCGCTTGCCGCGCAGGTCCTTCAGGGAGGCCTTGGTGTCGGACTTCAGGGAGTTCTCGATGTCCGCGATCTTGTGGTCGACGTCCTGGACGCCCGTGAACTCCCGCAGGACCTCGGCCGCCTTCTTGGTCTCCCCCTTGGCCACCAGGTAGCGCGGCGACTCCGGGATGCGCAGCGCGAACAGGCCGTACGCCACGGCCGGCACGGCGGCCGCCATGAACATCCAGCGCCACGCCTCCTGACCCAGCCACAGGACGTTCGACGCGCCACCCGCGGCCCCTGCCAGCGCGGCGTCCGTCAGGAGCGAGGCGAAGATGCCGGTCACGATCGCGAGCTGCTGCAAGGACCCGAGCCGCCCACGGATGCGCGCCGGGGAGACCTCCGCGATGTACGCGGGCGCGATGACCGACGCGGCACCGATACCCAGACCGCCGACCACGCGCCAGATGATCAGGTCCCAGACCGCGAACGCCAGGCCGGAACCGAACGCCGACACCAGGAACAGCGCCGATGCGATGAGCATGACCTTGATGCGGCCGATCTTGTTCGCGATCGGCCCCGCGAACCAGGCACCGACCGCACACCCGATGAGCGCCGACGAGACCGCGAAACCGGTGATCGCCGCGTTGAGCTCGAACTGGTCGGACAGGGCGTCGACGGCACCGTTGATGACCGCCGTGTCGAACCCGAACAGGAAGCCGCCCAGTGCGGCGGCCAGGCTGATCCCGATGACTCTCTTGTTCAGCCGCTTGGCCTGCGCCTGGGCCTGTGCGTCCCCAGCCGCTCCCGCGTCGTTGCTGGTCATGACGCCCCCCTCCGTGTCAGGTTGTCCTTCGACGATAGTGAGGAGAAGGCGTGGTCGCGCGGTGAGCGACCGTGGCGAGAGTCACGGCAGGTCACGTGCGACTTCGGAGGATCGATGCGCGCCGCCCTAGGGCTCGGGGTGCAGCGCGTCGTACCTCAGGAAGCGCGGCTGGGTGCGCAGGATCAGCCACACCACGACGATGCAGGCCAGGCCGCCCGCGACCGCGGCCCACGCCTCGCCGAACCAGCTCGCCTGGGCCCCGAGGACCACCTCGCCGAGCCGGGGCCCACCCGCCACGACCACGATGAAGACGCCCTGGAGGCGACCTCGCATGTCGTCGGGCGTCGCGGTCTGCAGGATGGTCTGGCGGAAGACCGCGCTCACGGCGTCGGAGGCTCCCGCGAGGGCGAGCGCGACGCACGCCGCGACCAGACCGCCCACGAGCACCTGGGACGGCTCGGTCGACCCGACGAGGAGCAGCACCGCGCCGAACGCCGCGATCGACAGCCCCCACGCCGTGATGGCCCACGCGATCACGAGCCCCTGCCGGCGCACGCGGGAGAGCGCCCCGGAGAACACCCCGGCGAGCACCGCGCCGACGGCGAAGGCCGCGCTGAGGACGCCCGTCGTGGTCTCGCCGCCGCCGATGAACAGCACGCCGACCGCGGGCAGCAGCACCCGGGGGAAGGCCAGGATCATCGCGGCGAGGTCCACCAGGAACGTCGTGCGGACGTTGGGCCGGGTCGCGAGGTAGCGCAGGCCGTCGATCACCGAGCCGATGCCGACGACCTTGCGGCGGGGCGCCCCCGCGGCAGCCCCCGCGGCAGCCGCGTCGTCGCGACCACCCGGGCCAGGGGCGCCCGCCTCCTCCGGCAGGCGGTCAGCAAGGACCGGCGGGATCGACGGGAGGCGCCACACGGCCCACAGCGCCGCCGCGAACAGCACCACGTCGATCGTGTACGCGACCCCGTACCCCCACAGCGCCACGAGGAACGCCCCGAGCAGCGGCCCCACGGTGAGGGCGATGCTCCACGAGATGGTCTGCAGGGCGTTCGCGGCGGGCAGGAGCCGGGGCTCGACCAGGCGCGGGATGATCGCCGAGCGTGCGGGGTTGTTGATCGCGAACGCCGCGGACTGGAGCGCGACGAGGCCGTACAGGAACCCGACGGACCCCACGTCGAGCCACGCCTGGAGCGCGAGCAGCCCCGTGACGACCCACAGCGCCCACGACGCGAGCAGCGCGACCCGACGGCGGTCGTACGCGTCCACGAGCGCACCGCCGTACAGCCCGAGCGCGACGAGGGGGACGAGCGCGAAGATCCCGAGCACCCCGACCGCGAGCGTCGAGCCCGTGAGCGCGTAGACCTGGAGCCCCACGGCCACGACCGTGAGCTGGGAACCGAGGTTGGACACCCCGAGCCCCCACCACAGCCGGCGGAACGGCGGGGAGACGCGGAGCGGGGTCGTGTCGGCAAGGATGCCGTCGAGGCGGGGCACGAGCGACGAGGCTACCCTCGACGCCGCGCGGAAACCGTGTCCCGGGGCGACCGTCTCAGGACGTGACGCGCGCTCGCGCGGGGCGCGCGACGCCGTCGGGCTCCTCGGGGCGACGGCCCGGCGGTCCGGGCCTCACGCCCCGAGCGCGGCCCGGACCTCGCCCACGAGCGCGGCCATGGCACGCTCCGCCTCGACGGGGTCGCCCGCGGCGACGGCGCGCGCGACGGCCTCGTGCTCGTCGAGGGCCTCGGCGACGGGCGCCTGGGGCATGAGTCCCAGGTGGGTGCGCCCGGCGAGGACCTCGCCCACGACGTCGGTGAGCGCCGCGAACATCTCGTTGCCGGACGAGCGCAGGAGCAGGGCGTGCAGGCGGATGTCGAGCTGGAGGAACTCCTCGAGACGGCCGGCCTCGCCGAGCTCGCGCATGCGGGTGGCGGTCTCGACGAGCTCGGTGCGGGCCTCGGCGGTCGCGTGGCGGGCGGCCCCGGCGGCGGCGAGGGGCTCGACGGCGCAGCGCAGCTCGGTCAGCGAGCGCAGCTGCGCGTCGCGGCCGGGTCCGGCGAGGCGCCAGCGGATGATGCGGGCGTCGTAGACGTTCCAGTCCTGCTCGGGGAGGACGACGAGGCCGATGCGTCGCCCGGAGCGGACGAGCCCGAGGGCTTCGAGCTGGCGCATGGTCTCGCGGGTCACGGTGCGGGAGACGCCGAACTCCTCGCCGATCGAGTCGAGGGTCAGCGTGCTGCCCGCAGGGAGGTGACCTGCGGTGATGCGTCGACCGAGGAGGTCGGTCACCGAGCTGTGGAGCACCGTCGCGGACATGGGTCGAGCCTACGGCTTCGCCCATTGGTCACACCATTGTTTGCCAAAGGTGATACCAATCGTGCATGCTCGAACGGCGGCCGTAGAGGTCCGCTCACGACGCAGCAGTCGACAGCCAAGGAACCCTCATGGACACAGACGTCAGCACGACCCCGACCCTGGGGGACCCCCCTCCGCAGGTCCACCTCGTCATCATGGGCGTCGCCGGCTCGGGCAAGACCACGGTCGCGACCCTGCTCGCGGAACGCATGGGCCGCCCGTACGCGGAGGCCGACGAGTTCCACCCGCAGGCCAACATCGACAAGATGAGCGCGGGCACCCCGCTGACCGACGAGGACCGCTGGCCCTGGCTGCGCGCCATGCGCGACTGGCTCGACCAGCAGGCCGCCGACGACCGCTCCGCGGTCGTGACCTGCTCGGCCCTCAAGCGCTCCTACCGCGACCTGCTGCGCACCGCCCACGGGCGGGTGCGGTTCGTGCACCTGACGGGGAGCCCCGAGCTCCTCGCGGAGCGCATGGCCCAGCGCAGCGGGCACTTCATGCCGACCTCGCTCCTGCCGTCGCAGCTCGCGACGCTCGAGCCCCTCGCCGACGACGAGGACGGGATCACGCTCGACGTCGGCCTCGCACCCGCCGAGCTCGTCGACCGGATCCTCACGAGCACCGCTCTCCCCGTGCCCCAGCCCTCCACCACTCCGCACCCCCCGGCCGGCGACCACCACGACACCGAGGAGCGATGATGCTCTCCCTCGCCTCGCACCCGCTCGCCGCGGGCGCCCTGCGCGCCGCCACCGAGACCCCCACGACGGACGCCGGGACCACCCAGCTCATCCTCGCGGCCGTGATCGGGATCGCGACGATCATCGTCCTGATCGTCTGGCTCAAGCTGCACCCGTTCCTGTCCCTCATGATCGGCTCGGCGGTCCTCGCGATCGTCGCGGGCATCGACTTCGTGAACGCGTTCGTGAGCTTCTCGGCGGGGCTCGGGTCGACCGTCGCGGGGGTCGGCGTCCTCATCGCGCTCGGCGCGATCATCGGCAAGATGCTCATCGACTCGGGCGGCGCGGACCAGATCGTCGACACGATCCTGGCGCGCACCCCCCTGCAGCGCCTGCCGTGGGCCATGGCCCTCATCGCGTTCGTGATCGGCATCCCGCTGTTCTTCGAGGTCGGCGTCGTCCTGCTGATCCCCGTGGTCATGATGGTCGCGCGCCGCTCCAAGGTGTCGCCGATCCTCGTCGGCATCCCGGCCCTCGCGGGCCTGTCGGCGCTGCACGGCCTGGTCCCCCCGCACCCGGGTCCGCTGCTCGCGATCGACGCGCTGGGCGCGAACCTGGGCCTGACGCTCGGTCTCGGCCTGCTCGTGGCCGTGCCGACCGTCATCGTCGCCGGCCCCCTGCTCGCCAAGCCCCTCGCCGCGTGGGTCAGGCTCGCGCCGCCCACGACCGTCCTGGGCGTGACCGAGCGCGACGAGGACGCGCCCCGCCCCAGCTTCGCGGTCTCCGTCACCGTCATCCTGCTGCCCGTGATCCTCATGCTCGCCCGGACCGTCGTCGAGATGACGGGCACCCTGGAGACGCCGGTCGGCAAGGGCCTCGAGTTCATCGGGACGCCCCTCGTGGCGCTGCTCGTCACGGCGCTCGTGTCGCTCGTGGCGTTCGGCAGCGCGATGGGCCGCACGCGCGACGAGATCAGCTCGCTCGTCGACAAGTCGTTCGCGCCCATCGCGGGCATCCTGCTCATCGTGGGTGCGGGCGGCGGCTTCAAGCAGACGCTCGTCGACTCGGGCGTGGGCGAGGTCATCGCGAGCGGCATCTCCGACGCGAACCTCTCGCCCCTCCTCGCGGGCTGGCTCGTGGCGGCGCTCATCCGCGTCGCGACGGGGTCCGCGACGGTCGCGACCATCACGGCCGCCGGGATCATGGCGCCGCTCGCGACCGGGCTCCCGCCCACGCACGCGGCGCTGCTGGTCCTCGCGATCGGCGCCGGCTCGGTGTTCCTGTCGCACGTCAACGACGCCGGGTTCTGGCTCATCAAGGAGTACTTCGGCATGACCGTGGGCCAGACGTTCAAGACCTGGTCCGTCATGGAGTGCGTGCTGTCCGTCGTGGCGCTGGTCGTGATCCTGCTGCTGGGCCTGGTCGTCTAGCGCGCCTCGCGGGATCCCGGGGCCCGACGGCGGAGCGCGTCTCTGCCGTCGGGCCTTCGTGCTGCGACCCGACTACGCGACCGTCGCCCCGAACACCAGACCCAGCGCGTACGTCGCGGCCGCGGCCCCGAACCCGATCGCGAGCTGGCGCAGCGCACGCTTGACGGGCGACGCCCCCGACAGCAGACCGACCGTGGCGCCCGTGCCGAGGAGCGCGAGCCCCACGAGCACGCTCCCCACGAGGATCGCCACACCGCCCTGGAGCCCGAACAGGTACGGCAGCACGGGGATGAGCGCGCCCGACGCGAAGAACAGGAACGACGACACCGCGGCGCCCATCGCGGAGCCGTGGGTCTCGAACTCGTCGTCCTCGGCGGCCGGTGCGATCACGGTCGCGGCCGTGTACGTCGAGAGGACCTCGCACGCGTGCTCCTCGGCCTCCTCGGGTGACAGGCCCCGCGCCCGGTAGACGAGAGCGAGCTCGTTGGCGTCGACGTCGAGGTGCGGCAGCGCGGCCGACGCCAACGGGCTGGGCGTCGACGCGTCGAGCAGCTCGCGCTGCGAACGCACCGACACGTACTCGCCCGCCCCCATCGACAGCGCGCCGGCGAGCAGGCCCGCGAGACCGGACAGCAGCACGGTCGCGTTCGACGCCCCCGACGCCCCGATCCCGAGGATCAGCGCGAGGTTGGACACCAGGCCGTCGTTGGCACCGAACACCGCTGCGCGGAAGGTCCCGGACATGCGCATGCGTCCGCGGGTCGCGAGCCCGCGCACGACCTCCTCGTGGATGCGCTCGTCCGCGGCCATGCGGGCGGTCGCGTCGACGTCGGTCTCGTACGTCGACCGGGCCTCGGCGCGCTGCGCGAGCGCGAGCACGAACACCCCGCCGAGCCGGCGTGCGAACCAGCCGAGCGAGCGCGTGCGCCAGTCGCCCCGCACCGGCTTGCCGACGTCGTCGCCCAGCAGCGCGAGCCAGTGGTCCTCGTGCCGCTTCTCGGCGTCGGCCAGGGCCAGCAGGATCTCCTTCTCCTCGCCGGTGCGGCGCGACGCGAGGTCGCGGTAGGTCGCGGCCTCGGCGCGCTCGTCGGCCAGGAAGCGGCGCCAGCGGCGGATGTCCTGGGGGGTCCGACGGCGGTCCTCACCTGCGTTCGCGGGCACGCCGGAGGTCGGGGTCGCGGGGGGAGTCATGCGTCCATCATGGCAAGGAAAGGCCGCCCGTGGGTTTCGGGACCCCCAACTTCTCCGCACGGTTCTGCGGTTCCCGGGAGTTCCGACAGCCCCTGCGGGGGCGTCCCGTGGTTGGATCGGAGCATGTCCGAGAACACCGAACGCACCCGTCCTGAGGTCGACGCCCCCGAGGGGCCGGCCCCCACCGAGCTCGAGGTCACCGACCTGATCGTCGGCGACGGCCCCGAGGCGCAGCCCGGCTCGACCGTCAACGTCCACTACCTGGGCGTCGAGTACGACTCCGGTGAGGAGTTCGACTCGTCCTGGAGCCGCGGCCAGTCCATCAACTTCCCGCTGCGCAGCCTCATCGCCGGCTGGCAGCAGGGCATCCCGGGGATGAAGGTCGGCGGGCGCCGCAAGCTCGTCTGCCCCCCGGAGCTCGCGTACGGCCCCGCCGGCGGCGGCCACCGCCTGTCCGGCAAGACGCTCGTCTTCGTGATCGACCTGCTCGGCGTCAGCTGACCGCTCCCTGATCACGCGTCGCCCCCGCTCCCCCGGGTCACCGGTGGGGGCGGGGGCGTCGTGCTCCCGGGCCCGGTCGCGGGGCGCGCCGGAGCGTGGATGAGGTTCCGGTCACGCTCGTCCCGACCGGCCCGACGGCGGGCCGCGCCTCGCGCGCCCCGGTGCGCTCCGCCGTCGGGCGTGCGGGGCAGACGACGGTCCTGGCGCCCCGGAAAGTCGGGGACAATGGGCGCGACGGACTTCCGACTCCGATGAGCGAGGACGCACAAGTGATCACTGTCAGCACCGACGGCTCGTGCCTGGTCAACCCGGGCGGAGCGATCGGCTGGGCGTGGATCAACCACGACGGAACCTTCGACTCGGGCGGCGCAGCCTCCGGGACGAACCAGATCGCGGAGCTCATGGCTCTGCTCGAAGCGGTACGCGCCCACCCCAGCGCCGAGCCGCTCCTCATCGAGTCCGACTCCCAGTACGCCATCAAGTGCGCGTCGGAGTGGCTCGAGGGCTGGAAGCGCAAGGGCTGGCGGACCGCCGGCGGCACCCCCGTGAAGAACCTCGAGCTCGTGC
This sequence comes from Oerskovia douganii, assembly GCF_015142735.1. GTDB lineage: Bacteria > Actinomycetota > Actinomycetes > Actinomycetales > Cellulomonadaceae > Oerskovia > Oerskovia douganii. Next base: position 16,131 of record NZ_JACSPN010000022.1, read on the forward strand.
AGGGCATCGAGGCCGCGATCACGGCCCGCCCCGGGCCCGTGCGGTTCCGGTGGGTGCGCGGGCACGTCGGCAACCACTTCAACGAGCGCGCCGACCAGCTCGCCGGGCTCGCGGCGCAGGACTGGGCCGCGGGACGTGGCGAGGAGCGGGCGACGCTCGCGGGCACCGACGACCTCGCGGTCGCGCCCGCCAAGCGGCCGGTCGCTGCGGGCCGCCCGGCCGCCAAGGTCGGAGCCACCGCCGCGAGCAAGGCCGCTGCGGACGCCTGGACCGAGTCGACGCTCTTCGACTGAACCTCGCGAGCTGCCGAGAACGGGCTTGAGGTCGTCACCACGCCGGTGGCGACCTCAAGCCCGTTCTCGGCCCCGCCGGGGCACCCAGCCTCCGGTGCGACACTGGAGCGATGACCGCGTCCCCGCTCCCCGCCCCAGCGCTCGCCGGGGCCCGGGCGGTCGACGGCTCCCCCGACCCGCTCCCCCTCGCGCTGCGTTCCGACCGCCCGCTCGACCTGCGCTCGACCCTCGCGAAGCTCTCCCGCGGCCCCTACGACCCCACGTTCCGCGTCGTGCCGAGCGGTCCGCTCGCCGGGACCTGGCGCACGAGCCTCTTCCCGACCGGTCCCGTGACCTACCGCCTGGTGCAGGCGGGGGTGCGCGACGTCGTCGGGCAGGCGTGGGGGCCCGGGGCGGGCGAGCTCGCCGAGTCCCTCCCCTCGCTCCTCGGGGAGCCCGACGACGCAGCCTCCTTCGAGCCTCCTGCCCGCCTCGCGGACGCGCACCGCAGGCACCTCGGGCTGCGCGTCCCCCGCACCGGGCGGGTGCTCGAGGCCCTGGTTCCGGCGGTCCTGGAGCAGAAGGTGCAGGTCGTGACCGCGCACCATGCGTGGCGCTGGTTGCTCGCGCGGCACGGCACGCCCGCGCCCGGACCCGCCCCTGAGGGGATGCGCGTGGTCCCCGACGCCCGGACCTGGGCCACGATCCCCGTGTGGGACTGGCACCGGGCGGGCGTCGACCCTCGGCGGGCACGGACCGTCGTGGAGTGCGCGCGCGTCGCCCGCAGGCTCGAGGAGTGCGCCGCGATGGAGCCCCCTGCCGCGCAGGCGCGCTTGCAGCTCGTGCCCGGGGTCGGGGTGTGGACGGCCGCGGAGGTCGCGCAAAGGGCGCTCGGGGACGCGGACGCGGTGTCGGTCGGGGACTTCCACCTGGCCAAGGCCGTCGGGTGGGCGCTGACGGGCGAGCGGACCGACGACGCCGGGATGCTGCGGCTGCTCGCGCCCTACGCGCCGCACCGGTACCGGGTCGTGCGGCTGCTCGAGGTGTCGGGCCTGGGGCACGCACCGCGGCGAGGCCCGAGGCTCTCGATCCAGGACCACCGGGGCAACTGAGCACGAGGTTCCGTGCGGTCGAGCACGGAGTTGAGTTCGCGAAGCCTGTCAGAACGACCTCTACCTCGTTCTCGGCCCCGCACGTCTGGCCAGGAGGTGACATCCCGTTGTGAACCATCCCACTGGCCCGGCCCCCGGCCTCCCGTCGGCCGCTCCCAGGTGATGAGGTTAGCCTTACCTCTGGCACATCATCCCGTGCAGCACCGACCGAGGAGCATCATGTCTCGCACCATCTCTCGACGGCTCCGGCCCGCAGCGCTGGTCGCCGCGACCGTCGCCACCGCCTTCGCCCTGGGCGCCTGCTCCGGCGGGTCCACCGACGACACCTCGTCCCCTGCCGCCGACAGCGCCTCCGACAGCGCCTTCCCCGTCACGATCGACAGCGCGCTCGGCGAGGCCGTCATCGAGGAGAAGCCCGAGCGCGTCGTGACCTGGGGCTGGTCGACGCAGGACGCCGTCCTGGCGCTCGGCGTCGTGCCCGTCGCGATGCCCGCCTACGCGTACGGCGGCAACGAGGACGGCGTGCTCCCCTGGGTCGCCGAGAAGCTCGACGAGATGGGCGCCGAGACCCCGACCCTCCTCTCCGGCGGTGACACGAGCGAGGTGCCGTTCGAGGAGGTCGTCGCCGCGAAGCCCGACGTCATCCTGGCGCCCTACTCGGGCATGACGCAGGAGGAGTTCGACAAGCTCTCCAAGATCGCCCCCGTCGTCGCGTACCCGGACGAGCCCTGGGCACTGTCCTGGCAGGACCAGCTCGACATCGTCGGTGACGCCCTGGGGCTGTCCGACGAGGCCGACGCGCTCATCGAGGAGACGAACGCCGGCATCGCGGCGCAGGCCGCCGAGTTCCCGGTCATCGAGGGCAAGTCCTTCCTGTACGCCGCGGCCAACACGGCCGACCAGCTCAACGTGTACCGCGCCGAGGACCCGCGCGTGCAGGTCGTCGAGGACCTCGGCATGACCCTGTCGCCGAGCGTCGAGGAGCTCGACGCCGACCCCGAGTCGGGGACCTTCTGGTACCCCCTGAGCTACGAGAACGTCTCCAAGATCGAGACCGACGTCCTCATCATGTACTTCGCGACGCAGGCCGACGTCGACACGTTCGTCGCCGACCCGGTCATCGCCGCGATGCCCACCGTGGCCGAGGGCCGCTTCGCCCCGATCGTGGGCGAGTCGTTCGTCATGGCGTCGAGCGCCCCCACGGCTCTGTCCATCCCGTGGATGCTCGACCAGTACGTGCCGCAGCTCGCGGCCGCGGCCGAGAAGGTGTCGTAGTCTCGCACTGCTCATGAGCACGACCCACAGCACCGACGCCGGCACGGGCCGGGCGACCTCTCGTCGCCCGGCCCGTGCTCGGCGTCTCGTCGTGGGGCTCGTGCTGCTGGTCGTGGCGCTGGCCGCGGTGTGCGCGCTGAGCCTCGCGGTCGGGGCCAACGCCCTGCCGCTGAGCGTCGTCGTGGACGCCCTCACGAGCTACGACCCGACCAGCCCGGACCACCTCGTGGTGATCGAGAAGCGCGTCCCCCGCACGCTCGTGGGCCTCGTCGCGGGGGCCGCCCTCGGCGCCGCGGGCACCCTCATGCAGGGCCTGACGCGCAACCCGCTCGCCGACCCCGGCCTGCTCGGCATCAGCGCGGGGGCCTCGCTCTTCGTGGTCGGCGCGATCTCGCTCTTCGGCGTCTCGCAGGTCGGCGGCTACGTGTGGTTCGCGTTCGCCGGCGCGGCGGTCGCGGCGGCCGTGGTCTACGGCGTCGCGAGCGTGGGGCGCGAGGGCGCGACCCCGGTCAAGCTCGCGCTCGCCGGTGCGGCCGTCACGGCGGCGCTGACGTCGGTCGTGACCGCGGTCCTCCTGGTCGACCGCGCGGCGCTCGACCTCATGCGCTTCTGGCAGGTCGGCTCGCTCGCGGCGCGCGGCTCGACGGTCGTGTGGCAGGTCCTGCCGTTCGTCGTCGTGGGCCTCGTGCTGGCCCTCGCGCTCGGGCGGTCGCTCAACGGCCTGGCCCTGGGCGACGACGTCGCGCGCGGCCTCGGCCAGGACGTGACCCGCACGCGCGTGGTCGCGGGCATCGCGATCGTCCTGCTGTGCGGGGCCGCGACCGCGGCCGTGGGACCCGTGGCGTTCGTGGGGCTCGTCGTCCCGCACGTGGCGCGCTACGTCGTCGGGCTGGACTACCGGTGGGTGCTGCCCTACGCAGCCGTCGCGGCGCCCGTGCTGCTCATCGGGTGCGACGTGATCGGCCGCGTCGTGGCCCGGCCGGGCGAGCTCCAGGTCGGTGTGGTCACGGCCGTCGTGGGGGCGCCCCTGTTCATCGCGCTGGTCCGGCGCGGGAAGACGGTGTCGCTGTGAGCGCCCCGGTCACCGTCCCGCACGGCGTGCCCGACGGCGCCGATCGCCCGGGCGTCGACGTCGCCCGGGCCTCGCGTCACCGCGGGCGGGTGCGCGAGGCACGCCTGGTCACGGGCCTGTCGGTCGCGCTCGTGGTGCTCGCGGCGGTCGGGCTGACGCTGGGTGACGCGGCCGTCCCGCTGTCCGGCATCCTCGACACGGTCCTGGGCCGTGCCGACGTCCTCACGCAGTTCGTGGTCGTCGAGCTGCGCCTCCCCCGCCTCCTGACGGCGCTGGTCGTGGGGGCCGCGCTCGGGCTGTCGGGCGCGCTGTTCCAGTCGATCGTGCGCAACCCGCTCGCGAGCCCCGACATCATCGGGATCACGCAGAGCGCGAGCGCTGCGGGCGTCGTGGGCGTCGTGGTCCTGGGGATCAGCGGGCTCGCGCTCACGGGGCTCGTGCTCGCCGGGTCGCTCGTCGCGGCCGTCGCGATCTACCTGCTCGCGTGGCGCGGCGGCGTGGCCGGGTACCGGCTCGTCCTGATCGGGATCGGCGTCGCGGCCCTGTGCATGAGCGTGGTCTCGTGGGTCCTCACGACGAGCGACGTGCGCGACGCGCAGGCCGCGCTCGTGTGGATCACGGGCTCGCTCGCCCGCTCCGACTGGTCGACGCTCAACCCGCTGCTCGTCTGCTTCGCGGTGCTCGTGCCGCTCACGGCCTTCCTGGCCCCGCGACTGCGCTCGCTCGAGCTCGGCGACGACGCCGCGGCCGCGCTCGGCATCCGCGTCGAGCGCTCCCGGCTCCTGCTGATCCTCGTGGCCGTGGGGCTCGCGGGCTCGGCCGTCGCGGTCGTGGGCCCCGTCGCGTTCGTCGCGCTCGTCGCGGCCCCCATCGCCCGCCGCACCCTGGGCGACGGCCGGCTCGCGCTCGTGCCCGCGGCGCTCGTGGGGGCTCTGCTCGTGCTCGGCTCCGACCTCGTCGCACAGTTCGCGATCCCCGACGTGACGCTGCCCGTGGGCGTCGTCACGGGGATCGTCGGCGCCCCCTACCTGCTGTGGCTGCTCGTGCGCACCAACCGTTCCGGACGCGGAGGCTGAGAATGACCGACCACCCCGAGACCCCCGGGGGCGCGCCCGAGGCGAGTGACGCCGTCGGGCACCGTGCCGACGCGCGCACCGCCGGGACGCACACGCTCGCAGCCGACCACGTGTCGCTCGCGTACGACGAGCGACGCGTCGTCGAGGACCTGAGCCTCACGGTCGCGGCGGGAAAGATCACGTCGATCGTCGGCTCCAACGGCTGCGGCAAGTCGACGCTGCTGCGCGGCCTCGCACGCCTGCTCAAGCCCGTGGGCGGGGCCGTCCTGCTCGACGGCGAGGACATCCGCACGCTGCCCACCAAGCAGGTCGCGACCACGCTGGGCCTGCTGCCGCAGAGCCCCGTGGCCCCCGACGGCATCACGGTCGCCGACCTCGTGGGCCGCGGCCGCTACCCCCACCAGGGCTGGTTCCGGCGCTGGACCGCGGGCGACGACGAGGCCGTGGCCGACGCGCTCGCCTCGACCGGCACGCTCGACCTGGCCGAGCGGTCCGTCGACGAGCTCTCGGGCGGGCAGCGGCAGCGCGTGTGGATCGCGATGGCGCTCGCGCAGCGCACCGACCTGCTGCTGCTCGACGAGCCGACGACGTTCCTCGACATCGCGCACCAGATCGACGTGCTGGACCTGCTCGTGGACCTCAACGAGTCGCGCGGCACCACGGTCGTCATGGTGCTGCACGACCTCGACATGGCGTGCCGCTACTCCGACCGCCTGGTCGCGATGCGCGACGGCAGGGTCCACGCCGAGGGCGCGCCGGGCGACGTCGTCGACGCCCGGATGGTGCGCGAGGTGTTCGGCCTGGACTCGCTCGTCGTGCCCGACCCGATCACGGGGACGCCGACCCTCGTGCCGATGGGGCGCCACCACCGGGGCTGAGCCTGCGTCCCGTCGACGGCGCTGCCGAGAACGTCGATGGCCCTGCCGAGAACGGGGTTGCGGTCGATCTGAGCCTCAGGACGACCGGAACCCCGTTCTCGAGCGCACAGAGGCTCGTGCTCGGCGGCCGAGGGTCACTCGGGAAGAGCGCACACCCCGTCGACGCACACCGCGGAGTCGTCGTTGCCGACCATCGTGAACGGTGCAGCGGCCTCCGCGGCCGAGACCGTCATGAGCGTCGTGCGACGCGGGTTCGCGATCGAGTGGAAAGGGTTGTCCTGGACGGTGTCAGTCATGGGATCTCCTGATGTCACGTGCTGCGGTGCTCGTGGGTGGTGGGGCGGGGCGCCGTCTCGACGGGCGGACGGTCGCGAGGCCACCGGGACCAGCGACGCTGCGGGTTTCCGACAGTCTGGCTGATACCCGGTCGCATTCGCTACCGCTCCTCCTGTGATCTCGGTCGCATTCCACGTGGTAGGTGGACGTGATCGGGAGGAGGTCGGACGAAGCCCCGGGACGGGGTGTCAGGCCACGGACTCCGCGGCGTCCGCGACGACCTGGTCGAGGACCTGCGTGAACACGGCCGGGTCCTGAGCACCCGAGACCCCGTACCTGCCGTTGAACACGAAGAACGGGACGCCGCTGATGCCGTAGGCCCGCGCCTGCTCGATGTCCTGCTCGACGGCGTCCTCGAACTCGCCGCTCTCGAGGGCCGCGCGGACCTCGTCGGCGTCCAGGCCGACGTCGGTCGCGAGCGCCGCGAGCTCGTCGATGCGGCCCACGTGGCGGCCCTGCTCGAAGTACGCCTTGAGCAGGCGCTCCTTCATCTCGACCTGCTTGCCGCGGGACTTCGCGAAGTGCAGCAGCTCGTGCGCCTTGAGCGTCTTGGTGTGCTGGAGCGCGTCGAAGTCGTACGCGAGCCCCTCGGCCGCCGCGACCGTCGTCATCTGCCCGAGCATCTGCTCGACCTGGCCCGCGGGCATGCCCTTGTGCTTGGCCAGGAAGTCGACCTCGGTGCCCTCGAAGTCGACCGGGGTGTCCGGAGCGAGCTCGAACGAGTGGTACTCGATCTCCACCTCGGGAGCGTCCTCGCGGCCCGAGAACCCGGCCAGCGCCGTCTCGAAGCGGCGCTTGCCGACGTAGCACCAGGGGCACGCCACGTCGGACCAGATGTCGACCTTCACCTTTTCGCTCATGACCGGGATCAACGACCAGGACGCCCCGAGGATTCCCCGGGACGGTGTGATCCTGCCGACGCGGGGCGTGCCGGCCGGCCGCGCGGGGTCCGTTGGTGGGCCGGTTCAGCCCGCGTGCCGCGCCCGGTACAGGTCCTGGAGCACCATGATCTCGGCACCGTGGTGGATGAGCTCGCGGTTCATGTGGAGCACGAGGTGGCCGAACGGTGCCTGGGCGTCGATCTCGGTCGCCTGACCGAGGCCGACCGTGAAGACCTCGTCGTCGGGCAGCGAGTCGACGCCGTCGCGCCACAGGTCCACCCACCGGGTGAGCCCCTCGATCGCGGGGTCCACCTCGCCCGAGAACGCGACGGCGTCGCGGCGGGCGATGCGGTCGCCGAACGTCCACTCCCAGCGTTCGAAGAACGCCTCGGTGAGGTGCGCGACGAGCCACGCGATGGTCCGCGGCTGCGGGGAGTCCGACCCCTCGGGCCACTCCATGACCCACTCGCCGACCCCGAGCGTGCGGGGCGAGCGTTCCTCCCCGCGGCGCACGACGCGCAGGGCGTCGGGCCCGGGCTCCCACTCGAACTCGTCCTGGTCGAGGGTCACGAGCCGTCCGAGGACCTCGAGCCACGAGAAGCCGAGCTGGCCGCGCACGAGCGCGAGCGGGGTGGGGACGGTCAGCAGGGACCAGTCGAAGGCGGGGCTGCCGTAGGTCGCGTCGTCGCTCATGGGTCGCTCCTGAGGGGGTTCGCTCCTGCCCGACGGCGCCGCTCGCCCCGGGCGTCCTGCTCTCCCCCGCGATCATCCCCCGGGGCCCGGGGGCCCGCCTGCGGGAGCGACGGTCAGCGGTGCGAGCGCAGCTCGTCGTGGAGCGAGCGGGCGACGAACCCGAGGGCCTGCTCGGCCGCGGGCTGGATCCGTGCGGGCACGGTGGACTCGCTCAGCACGGCGATCGCGAAGGTGGCGCCGTCGGGGTGCTCGAGCACCCCGACCTCGTGCCGCAGGTGCAGGAACGTCCCGGTCTTCGACGACCAGGTCGAGACGTCGCTCTCCAGGTCCGGTGCGAGCCGGTTCCGCAGGACGTTCCTGGCCAGGAGCGCCCGGGTTCTCTCGACCGTCGTGCGAGCGAGCCGCTGTCCGGTCCACACCTCCTGGAGCAGCCGGACGAGACCACGGGCCGTGCCCGCGTTCGCCTGCGTGACGTCGAGCTGGGGGACGAGGTGCCCGCGCCCCTCGGTCGTCGACCGGATGGCCAGCGAGAGCGCGAGATGCAGCTCGCCCGGGCCGAGGCGGCTCGCGAGCGTGCGGTGGAGCTCGTGGATCGGGTGTCTGAGCGTGACGTCCGTGATACCGAGCGTGCGCAGCATGCCTGTGACGGCGTCCGGTGGGCACAGCGCGAACAAGGCGTCGGCCGCGGTGTCGTCGCTCAGGCACGTCGCGAGGTAGAGCAGGTCCTCGACAGCGACGCTCGCAGGGTGGGCGAACTGCGAGAGCCCTGTCGGCCCCGGCGTCCGCTCGGGGCCGTCGATCGTGACCACCATCGACAGGTCGACCTTCCCCGCCGCCGCCCGCTCGAGGACCGCGACCGCGAGGGGGAGCTTGACGACCGATGCGAGCGGGTAGGGAACGTCCGGCTCGATCGCGAGCTCCCTGCCGGTCCCGAGGTCCTGCACGAGGACCGATGCCCGCAGGCCCGCGGCCTCGAGCACCCGGACGGCGTCCCTGACCACCGAGCCGTCACCCACGGGCGGGCTCCTGCTCGGTCTGGGGCTCCCGGGCGACGCCCGTGCCGTCGGCGCCGAGCAACGTCGCGACCGCCGGCGAGCAGGAGGCGAGGAAGCGTTCGGCCAGGCTCTCGTCCCCTGCGGCCAGAGTGTGCGCCCGCACCAGCCGCTGGTCGCCGAGCGGTCGCCAGCGCAGGTCGTAGGTGCGGGCCTCGGACGGGGTGCACAGGACCAGGTCGTCGGAGACGAGGATCTCGGACAGTGCGCGGACGGTCGACTCCGCGACGCGGACCTGCACGGGCGCGAGCCCCGCCTCGTCCCGGGCCCGCTCCAACCGGTCGCGGACGTGGGGTACGTCGTCCTCGGGTTGGAGCCAGAGCCGTCGCAGCGCTCCCATCGGTCGTCCGCGCGAGGGACGCAGCTCACCCAGGCGGAAGGTCCCCGTCGCGTCGTCGTCCGGGTGGGACCCGACCCCCAGCGACGCCGTCCAGCGTGCCCGGTCCGGGGGGACGTTCTCGAGGAAGAGCGAGGTGCTTCCGGACCGGAAGGCCTCGGCGCGCTCCGCAGGGTTGCCCGCGACGGGTGCCAGCGGGAGCCGACCGGCGGCACCGGCCGCGCACAGCTCCGCCAGCACGAGCGGTGGCACCGACGGAGGGACGCCCACGCTCAGCGGGCGCGAACGAGAGCGCCTGGCGTCGTCGACCAGGTCGGCGGCTGCACCGACGAGCCGGGCCGCTCCGGGCAGGACGCCGCGGCCGAACGCGGTGAGCGCGACCCGCCGCGACGTCCGGTCGAAGAGCCGTCCGCCCAGATGGGCCTCGAGGGCCCCGATGCGTCGGCTCGCGACGGACTGGCTGACGCCCGCTGCCAGGGCGCCGGCCGTGAAGCTCTCCCGGTCGGCGACGGCGACGAACACCTCGCACGCCGCCAGGACATCGAGTGATCGACCCATGGATGCCACTCTCGCATCGATAGGGGGATTTCGTGCTTTGTCTGCATCGATCACCGCTCCGAGACTCGTGGCATGACTCCTCGAGACGCGACCGCCCCGCTGGTCTCCCGCCGATCCGTCCTCGCCCTGCTCGCCGCTGCGGGGCTCACGGCCGCCTGCTCCCCGCAGGACACGGACCCCGTGGTCGCCGCCACGGCCTCCGGGTCAGCGCCGACCGCCGCACGACCCGACCTCGACGAGGCCCTGCGCGACCTCGAACGGTCGCGGGCGCTCACGGTCGGGGTGAGCGTGCGTGGCGGCGGCCGGGCGGACTATGGCTACCGTGCGGGCGAGCGCTTCCCGATGTGCTCGCTGTTCAAGCCGCTCGCAGTGGGGGCGCTGCTCGCAGACAGGGCCTACGACGACGCGTACTGGGCGCGCGAGATCGCGTTCGGCCCGGAGGACGTCGTGGAGAACTCTCCCGTGACGTCCGCGACGACGACGTGGCGCATGACCCCCACGCAGCTCGCCGACGCCGCGCTCCGCTTCAGCGACAACACCGCGGGCAACCTCCTGCTGCGGGAGATCGGCGGCCCGACGGCCGTCACGAGCTTCGCCGCCTCGCTCGGCGCGCGCGCGACGCGCCTCGACCGGATCGAGCCCCAGCTCAACGAGGCGACGCCGGGAGACGACCGCGACACCTCGACGCCGGACGACGTCGCGCGCATCTACGGCGCACTGCTGCTCGAGCGCAGGGCCGGCGCCCTGACCGCGGCACGGCTCGGGGACTGGATGCTGCGGAGCACCACGTCCGGCAAGCGGTTCCGCGCCGGACTCGACGGCACCTACGAGCTCGCGGACAAGACCGGCGCAGGAGGCTACGGCGTCGTCAACGACGCGGGCGTCCTGTGGCGGCCCGCCGTCGAGCCGACGACACTCGTCGTCATGACCCGCACGGACTCTCCGAGCGCGACCTGGGACGACGAGGCGGTCGCCGCGATCACCCGTCTCGTCGTGGCCTCGTGAGCGCGGGACGCTGGGTGCTCGGGGGCCTGGTCACGATCCTGGCGGTCGGCACGCTCGGGGCGGTCCTCGTGCTGGGCGCGGTCGGGCTGCAGCTGGACGCCGGGGTCGACCGCTCGCCGAACCGGTCCTCGGCCTCCCCGACCGTCTCGCCGTCTCCGACCGGAGCCTGCCCGGCGACCGACGACGACATGCCGACCGGCTGCCTGCCGTACGACCCCGAGGCGCTCATGCGCTCGAACGACGCGTACCGGCAACGGAGCTCCAGCCCGCAGGACGCGGCTCTCGCGGCGCGCTCGGTCCCGGCGGTCGAGGCGGCGCTGACCGCGCTGACCGGGTCGGGCGCGACGTTCCGCTCGCAGGACGTCGTCGACGCCCTGACCGCTGCCGGCTTCACGACGGTCCAGACCACGGGCGACACGGACGTCTGGGGAGACGGCGCGACCGCTTTCGGGATCGGCGTGAGCGTCCCGGGCGGGTGCGTGTTCGGAGACGTCCGGCCGGGCGCGCTCGCCCTGGAGTCAGGCGGCCCGATCGCCGACGGCGGCTGCCTCGAGATGCCCTCGCACTAGGTCAGCGACAGGAAGAGCTTCTCGAGCTTCTGGACGTCGGCCGGGCCGTTCTCGTCGTCCGTGAGGCACTGCTTCATGCCCGACGCGATGATCGCGAACCCGGCACGGTCGAGCGCCTTGGACACCGCGGAGAGCTGCATCACGAGGTCGGCGCAGTCACCGCCCTCGTCGACCATCCGCACGACCGCGGCGAGCTGCCCCTGGGCGCGCTTGAGCCGGTTCGAGACCTTCTTCATCTCGTCCTTGTCGAGCTCCATGACTCTTCCTCTCATCGCATGCACACGTCGCGGGTGCTGCTCGTGCGCTGCACCAGCCCGAACAGGACGACGGCCAGCGCGGGCAACACCATCCCGACCTGGTGCGGCGCCTGGCCCAGCAGGAACGCCGCCGCGAGGACGGTGCCGCCCGAGACGACCGCGCACGGCGAGCACCCGAGGGTATCCCGCCAGGTCTCGCCGCTCGCAGGGACGTAGCTCGCGAGCGTGAGCGCCCCGGTCACGGCCACCGCGACGACGAGTCCCAGCCATGCGGGCGTGACGGCGGCCGTCCAGCCGCCGCCCGCCTGCACGAGCAGCGCGAGCAGGCCCGGGACGAGGACGGCGCCGACGACGAGCCGACGCCGTCCCCACGTCGCCCGGGCCGGGCGCCGGGTCCGCACGGGCAGCGGGACCGGGGTCATGGGCAGGTGCAGCGCTCGGAGGGCTCGAACTCGGCGAGGACCTCCTCGGCGTGCAGGCCGCAGCCGGTCCAGGTGATCTTGCGGCAGGTGCCGCAGCGGGCGGGGCTGCACATGGTGGTTCTCCTCAGGTCGGGTGGGTGCGGCGCGCAGGCCGCGGGCGGGTGGTGGGGCGGGTCAGCGCTTGAACAGGCGCGACAGGAAGCCACCGGCCGCGGGTGCCTTGGGCTCTGCCGCGTGGCCCTCGCAGCGGTCGGTGCGGGGGACTCCCCGCATGACCTGGTCGACGTGCTGGCCGCAGCCGGCCCACGTCGTCTTTCCGCACTTCTTGCAGGTCACAGCTCTGCACACGCTCGTCCTCCTTGGTGGATGTGATTCCACTATACCCCCGGGGGTATGCTGCTTCCCGAACCCCAGGAGGAAAGCATGAAGATCGTCATCGTCGGAGGCGTCGCGGCCGGCATGTCCGCCGCCACCCGCCTGCGCCGCCTGTCGGAGGACGCCCAGATCGTCGTCCTCGACGCCGGAGAGCACGTCTCGTTCGCCAACTGCGGCCTGCCCTACTACGCGGGCGGAGTCATCGAGGACCGCGACGCGCTCCTGCTCCAGACCCCGGAGTCGCTCGCCGCCCGCTTCCGCATCGACGTCCGCGTCCGCCACCGCGTGACCGGCGTCGACGCCTCGGCCCACACCGTCACGGTCCGTGACCTCACGACCGGCCAGGAGACCGTCGAGACCTACGACCGCCTCGTGCTGAGCCCCGGCGCCCGACCGGTCGTCCCGCCCGCCCCCGGCATGGACCGCGCCCTCGTGCTGCGCGACGTGTCCGACGTCGACCGGATCGTCGCCGCGATCGACGGCACGGCCGGCTCGACGACGGGAGCAGCCCACGCACCCGCCCGTTCGGCCGTCGTGATCGGCGCCGGGTTCGTCGGCGTCGAGGTCGCCGAGAACCTCGTCCACCGCGGACTCGACGTGACCCTCGTCGAGCTCGGCGACCAGGTCCTCGCCCCGCTCGACCCCGAGATGGCGATCCGCGTCCGCCAGGAGCTCGAGGCCCACGGCGTCCACGTCCGCACCTCGACCCAGGTCAGCGCGCTCGGTCCGGACACGGCCGACCTGGCGACCCCCGACGGCTCCCCGCGCGGGACCGTCCCGGCCGACCTCGTGGTCGCCGCGATCGGCGTCCGCCCCGACGTCGAGCTCGCGGTCCTCGCCGGCGCACGGATCGACCCCCGCGGTGGCATCGTCGTCGACGAGGACCTGCGCACGACCGTCCCCGACGTGTTCGCCGTGGGCGACGCCGCGACCAAGCGCGACGCCCTCGCGCCCCACGACACCGCCGGTGCCGGGTCGGCGGGCCCCGAGCCGACGACCCTGATCCCCCTCGCGAACCTCGCCAACCGGCACGGGCGGCACGTCGCCGACGTGATCCTGGGTCGCCGCAGCGGCATGCGGCCCTCGATGGGGACCGCCGTCGTCGGGGTGTTCGGGCTGACGGCCGCGAGCGTCGGACGCAGCGAGAAGCGCCTGCGCGCCGAGGGACGGCCCTACCGGGCCATCCACACGCACCCCGCCCAGCACGCGGGCTACTACCCCGGCGCGACCCAGATGGCGCTCAAGATCCTCGTCGACCCCGAGACCGACCAGGTCCTCGGGGCGCAGGGCGTCGGCCGCGACGGCGTCGACAAGCGCATCGACGTGATCGCCACCGCCGTCGCAGGCGGCCTCACGGCCTCCGACCTCGCCGACCTCGAGCTCGCGTACGCCCCCGCGTACGGCTCGGCCAAGGACCCCGTCAACATGCTCGGGTACGTCGCCGACAACCTGCGCACGGGCGAGACCCGCAGCGTCCAGTGGCACGAGCTCGACGACCTCGTCGCGCAGGGCGCGACCGTCGTCGACGTCCGCACGCCGGGCGAGCACGCGCGCGGGACGGTCGAGGTCGGCCGTGACGACGCTCTCGCCGAGACGGGCACGCGCCCCGCGCTCAACGTCCCGCTCGACGAGCTGCGCGAACGAGCCGCTGCCGAGATCCCGGCCGGGGCACCCGTCGTCGTGCACTGCCAGGTGGGGCAGCGCGGGCACACCGCCGCGCGCCTGCTCACCCAGCTCGGCTACGACGTGCGCAACCTCGACGGCGGCTACCTCACGTGGCGCGACGGGACGCTCGCACGGCGCGCAGCCCACGCCGAGGACCTCGCGTCCACCGAGGCCTGACCCACCGGCGCGCCGGGCGGGCGAGGGCAGGACGGCCTCCGCCCGCCCGGGCCCCCGGGCAAGGGGGCCGGTCCTCGTCGGCCCGTCCGGGCGCGGCGGTCGCCTCCGCGCGGGCTGCCTACGATGGTCGGGTCCGCCACGCCCCCCGGGCGTGACCCCGCACCGGCAGGAGCCTCATGCCCGTCCGTCCCCGCACCGTCCTGCTCGTCTCGGCAGGGATCGCCGCCGTGCTGCTCGGCTCGCTCGTGGTGTTCCTGTCGATCGTCGGGATCGACGGCGTCGCCTGAGAGCGGCTCAGACCACCTCGTGCGACCCGGTCCACGACGCCACCGTGCGGTCGTCCGAGGTCTGCAACGAGAACGACGTGAGCGGCAGGTTCCCGCTCCGCTTGCGAGACCGGACGACGTCGAGCGCCGCCTCGTCGCTCTCGGCCTCGAACGGTTCGCCTCGCAGCGCAGCGGTCGCCGTCAGGATCGAGTAGGTGGTCATGACGGACGAGCCTAGAGCCATACCCCGCCCCGAGACGACCCCCGACAGGATCACAGTCGCCGCTCCCCCCTCCCCTCGGCGAGACCCGGTACCCTGCGCGTGCTCCGCCGTCGGGCCTGGGAGATGCTCGGAGGACCACGCCCACCACGGAGGCCACCATGCCCGACCCCCAGCTCGTGCTCCTGCGGCACGGCGAGACCGAGTGGAGCCGTACCGGCCGGCACACCGGCACGAGCGACATCCCGCTCACGGCGCTCGGTGAGGACCAGGCGCGGGCCGCCGGGCGGACCCTCGCCGGACGCGACTTCGCGCTCACCCTGTGCAGCCCCCTGCTCCGCGCCCGGCGGACCGCCGAGCTCGCCGGGCACGCCGACGCGGTCACCGACCCCCACCTCGCCGAGTGGGACTACGGCCCCGTCGAGGGGCGCACGGCCGACGACGTGAGCCGGGAGATCGGGCGGGACTGGCTGATCTTCCGCGACGGCGTGCACGTCGGTCCCCGCGCCGCGGCCCCGGGCGACGCCGGCGGACGCCACGGCGAGACGCTCGACGAGGTCGCCGCCCGGGCGCGCGCCGTCGTCGAGCGCGTCGAACCCGTGCTGCGCGACGGGGGCGACGTGCTGCTCGTCGCGCACGGCCACCTGCTGCGCGTGCTCACGGCCGTGTGGCTCGAGATGGAACCCGACGCGGCCGCCCGGTTCGAGCTGGGGACCGCGAGCATCAGCGTGCTCGGGCACGGGCACGGCCTGCGCACCCTGGAGGGGTGGAACCAGCCGACGGGCTGAGCACGTCCCCGTTCGCCGGGCCACTACCGTGTGCGGGTGACGACGACCGCACCCCGCGTCGGGACGACGCCCCTGTCGAAGGTCAGGCTCCGCGACGTCCCCGGCGTGGCCTGGACCCTAGCGGTCGGATTCGCTCCACGTGCCCGGGACGGCGGGCGCCGTGCCCGCCTGCTGTCCGCCGCGACCTGGCTCTACTGGTGTGCGACCGTCCTGGTGCTGCCCGGCATGAGGCATCACGACCGTCTCGTCGTCGCACGGGTCGGACGCCGTTCCTTCGGCGCCCAGGTGGCGATCGCCGGACGCATCGTCGTCGCCGTCGTCGGCCTGGAGGTCGCCGTGTTCGCGATCCTGCTCCTCCCCGAGGTGCTCGTCTGGTGGGCACCCGCCATGACCTGGGTGGTGCTGGGCTGCCTGGGCGCCTGGCTCGTGACCAGCCTCCTGACGGCCCTCGCGCTGCTGACGCCGATCCTCGCCCGGATCTGGGCCGTGGGTGCCGAGGCGCGGCGACGGCTCGGCACGGAACAGGCCGCCGCCGACCTCGCGACGGTCAGGTCCACCCGCTGGACCGTCGACTCGGTGACCTCACGCCTGCCGCACGGCGGCCTCGCGGTCGTCGCGGCCCACGTGCGCGCGACCGTGCCCCTGGGCGAGACGGTCGTGGTGCAGGCCGCGTCGGCGAACCACGTGCGGCTCTACGAGCGGTACGGGCTCGCCCCGCTCGCGATCGCGCCCTGGACCCTGGTCGGGGAGCACCTCTCTCAGCACCGCTCCCCCGGGCGTGGACGCCCGGGCCGCCCCCGGACCGCCGTCCCGGAGGACTCGCCCGAGGTGGCACGATGCTCCCCATGAGCGTCAACAAGAACCTCGCCGAGGGCGAGAGCGTCGTCATGGAGCTGCGGACCCACCCCAAGGCCCTGTTCCTGCCGGTCCTCGTCCTGGTGCTGATCGTCGCCGCCGCGACGGCCATCCTCTGGTTCTCGCCCGAGCACCCGGTGATCCTGTGGGGGACGCTCGGCGTCGCAGCGGTCGCGGCGGTCGTCTGGGTCGTCGTGCCGCACCTGCGCTGGCTGACCACCAGCTACACCGTGACGACCAAGCGCATCTCGACGCGCACGGGCATCCTCACGCGCACGGGCCGCGACATCCCGCTCTACCGCATCAACGACGTGACGTACGAGAAGGACCTCGTCGACCGCCTGTTCGGCTGCGGGACGCTCATCATCTCGGACGCGACCGCCAAGCCCGGCATGACGCTGCCCGACGTCCCGCGCGTCGAGGAGGTCCAGGTCCGGCTCCACGAGCTGCTGTTCGCGGCCGACGACGGCTCGGACGACGGCGAGTGGCCCCCGAACGAGCCGCAGCGCGCCTGAGCCGCCCCGCCCCGCGGCGGCCTCTCGCCCCGCACCCGGCGAGGGGTCAGCGGACCGCCCGCTCGGCGCGCTCGAGCATCTCCGCCGAGAGCCGGACCTCGCCCGCCTCCTGCGACGCGAGCAGCCGCGCCGCGAGGTCGGCCGCCGTCCCGGCCGCCCGTGACCCGAACCAGTCCGCGATGCTCACGCCGTGCGAGGGCGAGCGCACGACCTCGACCGTGTCCCCGGCCTGCACCTCGCCCGGCGTCACGACCCGCAGGTAGGCACCCGTGCGGTTCGCGTCGGTGAAGCGCTTGACCCAGCGGTCCTCGCCCAGGCGGCGCGCGAACGTCGCGCACGGCGTCCGCGGCTGCGTGACCTCCAGGACAGCGCTCCCGACCTGCCAGCGCTCACCGATCAGCGCCCCGCTCGCCGCGACCCCGCGCGTGCGGAAGTTCTCGCCGAACAGGCCGGGCACGACCTCGTAGCCGAGCTCGGCCGACCAGTGGTCGGCGTCCTCCTGCGAGTACGCGTACACGGCCTGCTCCTCGCCGCCGTGGTGCGCACGGTCGGCCTGGACGTCGGCGTACAGGCCCAGCGGGCGCACCTTGACGGGCCCCTCGACGGGTCGCTTGTCGATCGCGGTCACGCCGACCGTGCCCGCGTCGGGCAGCAGGACGTGCACGCGGCACACGGCGAGGAGCTCACCGGTCGCGCCGGGACGGGCAGGGGCGGGGAGTGCTGGGGTCACCGGAAGATTCTCCCAGGTCGGCGCGGTCCCCCGGCCCGACGGCGCCGCACCGGGCGGGTGGTTCCCGTCGCCCCGCGCGGGACCCGGCCGGGCGACGGCACCCCGCGGACCCGGGCCGCGCCGTCGGGCAGTCGCCCCGGCGCGCGTGAAGTCGGCACGCCGGACAGACTGGGCCGATGGCCAAAGGTGTTCTACGACTCAAGTCCGTCGAGGAGTCCCTCGCATCGCTCGACGACCCGGAACGTTCGCTCAAGCGCGACCTCACCGCCTGGGACCTCGCCGTCATGGGGGTCGCGGTCGCGGTCGGGGCGGGCATCTTCTCGGTCGGTGCGACGGCCGCCGCGAACTTCGCCGGGCCGTCCGTCATCATCTCGTTCGTCATCGCCTCGATCGTGTGCGCGCTGGCCGTCATGTGCTACGCCGAGTTCGCGTCGGCGCTGCCGGTCGCCGGGTCCGCGTACACGTTCTCCTACGCGACCATGGGCGAGCTCGTCGCGTGGATCATCGGGTGGGACCTGATCCTGGAGATGCTGCTCGCGTCGGCCGTGATCGCGAAGTTCTGGGGCATCTACCTGTCGGACGCGTTCGGGCTGTTCGGCGTCGACCTGCCGCTGACCATCCCGATCGGGCCCGTGGACCTCGAGTGGGGACCGGTGTTCATCGTCGGGGTGTTCACGACGCTCCTCGCGATCGGGACCAAGCTCAGCAGCCGCATCAACAGCGTGTTCACGATCATCAAGGTCGCGATCACGCTGTTCGTGATCGTCGTCGGCTTCTTCTACGTCAAGGCCGAGAACTACACGCCGTTCATCCCGCCGTCGCAGCCCGCGCCGGAGAAGTCGGCGCTCGAGCAGCCGCTGTTCGGCTTCCTCACGGGCCTCGAACCCACGACGTACGGCGTCATGGGGCTGCTCGCGGGCGCGGCGCTCGTGTTCTTCGCGTTCATCGGGTTCGACGTCGTCGCGACCACCGCCGAGGAGGCCAAGGACCCGCAGCGCACCATCCCCCGCGGCATCCTCGGCGGGCTCGCGGTCGTCACGGTCCTGTACATCCTGGTGACGCTCGTCGTCACGGGCATGGTCCCCTACACGGACCTCGCGGCCTCCGAGGACCCGTCGCTCACCACGGCGTTCATCCTGGTCGGCGCGGACTGGGCCGGGAAGGTCATCTCGGTCGGCATCCTCCTGGGCCTGACGACCGTGATCATGGTCCTGCTCCTGGGGCTCACCCGCGTCATGTTCTCGATGAGCCGCGACGGCCTGCTGCCGCGCGGCGTCTCCCGGACGTCCCCGCGGTTCCACACCCCGGTGCGGCTCCAGGTCGGCATGGGGGTCGTGGTGGCGCTCATCGCGGGCCTCGCGCAGGTCGAGCTGCTCGAGGAGATGATCAACATCGGGACCCTGTCGGCGTTCGTGCTGGTCAGCTTCGGCATCCCGATCCTGCGTCGCACCCGCCCCGACATCGCGCGCGGCTTCCGCGTCCCGTGGTCGCCCGTGCTGCCCATCGTCTCGGGTGTCGCGTGCCTGTGGCTCATGACGAACCTGACGACGCTCACGTGGCTGCGGTTCCTCGTGTGGGTCGTGATCGGGCTCGTGATCTACGCGTCGTTCGGGTACCGGAACTCGCTCCTGTCGAAGCGCAACGTCGCGGCGCGCGAGGCGGCCGCGGCCGCGGAGGGCGACCGGGCCCCGCCGTCCTGACCGTCCCGTGCACGACGGCGCCCCCTCCCCCGGCGAGAGTCTCACCGGAGGAGGGGGCGCCGTCGTGCGGGACCACCGGGACAGGGTCCCTCGGTCTCACGAGATCAGCAGGTGAGGGCCGCGTAGTCCAGCGTGTACGTCTCCTGCGACCCCGCGTCGTCCCACGCCCTGACCGTCACGCTGCCTGCGGGCAGCGTGCCCGACCGGGCGCTGAACGTCTGGTGCGCGATCTTGCCCGGGTTGACGTGGTTGAACGTCTTGGTCCCGAACGGCGTCGTGACCAGCACGTCGAGCGGCCGGTCCTCACCGTTGGTCGCGACGACCTTGAGCGAGGCCACCTTGCCCGTGCAGCGAGCGGTCGCGCTGAGCCCCGTCAGCTCGGGGTCGACGGGCGAGACCACACCGTTGATCGCCGACGTGTCCGCCGCGAGCGACGCCGTCGCGTGAGCGATCGCCTTGACGTTGATGTCGAGCGCGACGGGGTCGATGTTGTCGATGTCGTCGGCCGCCGAGTGGTAGTTGGGGTCCTGCCAGATCCCCGCCGTGCCGCCGAACAGCGCGACCTCGGCCTCGGTCTTGACGTCGTCGGCCCCCGTGAACAGGCCAGACGCCGGCACCCCGTTCGCGATGAACGCCTGGTAGTCCGAACGACCCGAGAACTCCGAGTCGACCCACGCCTGCCCGATCGAGTCGAAGTAGTCCGTGAAGACGTCCTCCGTCTCCGGGGAGCCCGGCGGGACCTCGACCGGAGCCGGGTACGTGGACTCGTCGGCGTCGTAGACCCCGATCACGTAGTTCGGCGAGCCGACCATGTCGAAGTTCAGGTACGTCGCGATCTGGTCGAGCGCCGTCGGGTCGTTCGCGACCAGGTCGTCGACGTAGTGCGTCGACCCGACGAGGCCCACCTCCTCGGCCCCCCACCAGGCGAACCGCACCTGGTTGTCGAGCGGGCCGCCGTGCTTCGCGAGCTGGACCGCGGTCTCCAGGATCGCCGCCGAGCCCGACCCGTTGTCGTTGATGCCCGGCCCCTCCGGCACCCCGTCGAGGTGCGCGCCCAGCATCACGACGTTGTCCGCACGACCCGTGCCGGTCTCGGCGAGGATGTTGAACGTCGTGTGCGTGACGGTCGAGGTCTGGAGCACGTACGTCGCGTCGGTCTCGCCCCCCGCGACCCCGGCGATGATGGCCTGACCGTCCGCCTGCGTGATGCCGGCCGTCGGCACCCACACGTCGCTCGGCTCACCGAGCGTCGGGCTGATGGGACCCGCCGTGTTGTTGTAGATCAGGACGGCCGCGGCACCCGCCTCGGCCGCGAACTGGACCTTCAGCGAGAAGTTGCACGAACCGCGACTGACCAGGGCGACACCACCCGTGGCCGCGACCCCGGCCCACGCGTCGGCCGTGCACCCCTGCTTGAGGGCGTCGGCCGGCTGGACCACGGGCCCCGTGACGCCCTCAGGAGGCGTGTCCGGCGCGAACTCCGCGGGGAAGATGTTCTCCGTGACCGCGTGTCCCCCCGCCGTGAGCGACAGCGCGTCGGTGCGCTGGTCGTCGAACGAGAAGTACTGGCGCTCGGGCGTGTACCCGGCGTCGGTCAGGACCTGCTCGACGTACGCGGCGCTCGCCTCGTAGCCGGGGGTCTCCAGGGCGCGGTTGCCGCCGTTGGCCTCCGCGATGGCCTGGAACTGCTCCAGGTGCTCCATGACGGCCGCGCCCGAGACACGATCCTCGAGCGGGGCAGGTGGCGCAGGCGGCGCGGCTGCGGCCTGCGGGACGAACAGCGCGGCGAGCCCCAGGCTCAGCGCGGCGACGGACGGGACGATCGGACGTGTTCTCACACTCGTTCTCCTCCACTGGTCCCCCAACGCAGGCGGACGCACACTCGACGCGACGCTGCGGGGAGTTCGGTTGACGCGAGCGTAGGGGCAGATGCCTGGTCGCGACAGAGGAAAGCGGCGACTTAACACGATACTTACCGCGCCGTCCCTTTTCAGGGGACTTCCGGGACCTCGCCGACCCCGTCGAACGGGGTGATGAGCGCCCACCCCGTCCCCGACCCGGGGATCTGGAAGGACGCGGCATCCTGCAGGTAGAGGCGCACCTCGCCCTCGACGTCGAGCGGGTCGCCCTCGGGGTACGTCTCGCTCGAGCACGTCGGCGGTGTCGAGACGACCTCGATCCGCTCGCCCGGGTCGACGTCCCCCGTGAGGACCGCGTCGACCTCGACCTCCCACACGTTCGCCTCGTCGCCGAACATCGATCGTGTGCCCGCCTGCTCGACCACGGTCGCATCGACGACCAGGGTCGCCTGCTCGGTCCGCGACGCGTCGTCCGGAAAGTCCGCCCAGGACACGCAGGACTCCGTCGCCGTGCACGCCCCGAGCGCCCAGGCCGCGAGGATCCCGCCCAGCACGACGACCACCGCCCTGGGTGCGCCGACGGATCGCGGCGGGCGACGCCGTCGGGCCTGGTGCACCGTGGTCCCGACCGTCGCAAGATCCTCCATGACCGGCAAGTGTCCCCGACCCACCCGCCGCGCGCCAGGCCCCCGTCTCGCGGGGTGTCGTGCGGCCCGCGCGCGCCCCGCCCCTGGCAGGGTGTGCGCATGGATCCGGACTACTCCCTGGCGGTGCGCGCCGCGTGCGAGTTCATCGGCACGGCGATTCTCATCATCATCGGCAACGGCACGGTCGCGAACGTGCACCTCAAGGGGTCCAAGGGGTACGGCGGCGGGTGGAGCCTCATCGCGATGGGCTACGGGTTCGGCGTCATGATCCCGGCCCTGATGTTCGGCGGGATCAGCGGGAACCACATCAACCCGGCGTTCACGATCGGGCTCGCGACGTGGGGCATGTTCCCGTGGGCCGACGTCGCGCCGTACGTGGTCGCGCAGATGCTCGGGGCCATGGCGGGCCAGCTCGCGATCGTCGCGACCCACAAGCCGTACTACGACCGCACCGAGAGCTCCGCCGACGTCCTCGCGACCTTCTCGACCGTCAACGCCGCGCACAGCCGCGTGAACGGCTTCGCGAACGAGCTGCTCGGCTCGGTCGTCCTGTTCTCGTGCGCGCTGGCGATCATCAACTCGCCCCTGACGACGACCGAGCCCGGCCTGGCGCACCTCGCGCTCGGCTTCCTGGTGTGGGGGCTCGTCGCAGGGCTCGGCGGACCCACGGGGCCCGCGCTCAACCCGGCCCGTGACCTCGGGCCGCGCATCGTGCACGCGCTCCTGCCCCTCCAGCACAAGGGGCCGTCCGACTGGGGCTACGCGTGGGTACCCGTCGCCGCGCCGCTGATCGCGGGGGTCATCGGTGTGGGCTGCTGGAAGCTGCTGCTGGGCTGAGCCGTGCCGGCCCGACGGCGGAGCGAGCGCCCTGCCGCCGGGCGTGTCGGGTCACCCCACGGGCGCGACGTACGTGAAGAGGTTGCCGGCGGCGTCAGCCGTGTAGCCGAACTCGATCGCTCCGTAGGACCCGTCGCCCCACTCGCCGGCCCCGCGGCAGACCAGGACCTCGTCGGTCTCGCGGCCGGCGGCAACCGTGAACACGCCGTCGTCGAGCTCGTCCTGGCGGTCCTCGAGGAACGACGCGTCGGTGATGTCAAGGACCTGCCCGGACGCCGGCTGGCCGGCCGTCATGGCGACGACCTCGTCGATCGCCGACTCGCACGTGAGCGGCGCGAGGCCCAACGCCTTCTCGACCGCGGACCACAGGACAAGGAGAAGCACGACGCCCAGGGCGATCAGCCACCACCCCCAGGCAGGCATCGGGGCGCGGGTGTACAGGACCCATCCGGAGGGCGGCGGGCCCCAGGCAGGGTCCGGTTCCCATCCCCGCGGGGGCTTCCACCCCTGGGGGGGCACGGGCCAGTTGGGGGGTCGGTTGAACTTCCTGGCCATGTGCGCTCGCTTCTCCGCAGGGCGCCGACGGTGGCGCTGCGAGGAAGATAGTGGACATTCGTACCGGGACCAACACTCTGGCGCCCCCGCCGGCACCGTCCGCCGCCCTACACGCCCGCGATCAGCTCCAGCACCGCGGCCAGGACCTCGTCGAACTCGCGCTCGGGCTGGAACACGAGCCACTCGAGCCCTGCGACGAGCGTCGCCCCGAACACCGAGGCCGCGAGCAGCGACAGGTCCGCGCCGGGCCGTTCCTCGCGCAGCGCGGCCGCGTAGAACTCGATGACGCGTGCGCGGATGTGCCCCACGGTCTCCTGCCATTCGCGCCCGACCCGGAAGACCTCGGCCGCGAGGAGCTTGGCGAAGTCCGGGTGGGCGCGGATCTGCTCGAGCAGCGACGCGATGAGCGCCGCGAGCGCCTCCTTGCCGCGCAGCCCCCCGCGGGCCTCGGAGAGCGTGAGGGTCAGTCGTTCGAGGCCGCCCGCGAGCGCGGCCTCGAACACGTCGGACTTGGACCCGAAGTTGTAGTAGACGCTGCCCTTGGCCACGCCCGCCGCGGACGCGATGTCCTCGACGGACGTGGCCGTGAAGCCCTGGTCGGCGATGAGGCTCACGGCCGCGTCGATGATCTGCTGCCGGGTCCCGGCGCGGCGGGCCGCGAAGGCCTGCTCGCGCCGGGTCCCGGTCGGGGCGCCGGACTCCGCGGTGGCGCCCGGCCCAAGGGGCCCGACGGCGTCCGGTCCGTCCGCCGTCGGGTCCGCCTTGGTCGTCGTCATCGTTCGTCCAGCCTCTTCGTCGTCAGATCTCGAGCGCCGGGTGCAGGCGGTCGAGGGTCCAGGTGCGCATGCGCCCCGCCCGCCAGGCGCTGATCGCCAGCGACGCTAGCAGCAGCACGCCGAGGTAGACCACCGCGAACCAGAGCCGTCCGTCGACCCCGCCCGTGATCGTCTGGCGCAGCCCGTCCACGGCGTAGCTCATGGGCAGCAGCGGGTGGATGGCCTGGAAGAACGCGGGCGTGGTCTGCACCGGGTAGGTGCCGCCCGAGGACGCGAGCTGGAGCATCAGCAGCGCCAGGATCGCGACCTTGCCCGCGGCCGGACCGAGCAGCGCCATGAGCGCCTGCTGGAGCGCGAGGAACGTCGCGGCGACGAGCGTCGTGAACGCGAGCGTCCCGAGCGCGTGGGTCATGTCGAGGCCCACGCCCCAGTGGATGACCGCGAGCATCACGGCCACCTGGGCGAACCCGATGCACAGCGCGGGCAGGAACCCGGCGAGCGTCGTGCGCAGGCCGGACGCCGGGGTCGCGAGAGCCCGCGAGGGCAGCGGCCGCATGAGCAGCCACGTGATGAGCGCACCCACGAACAGGGCGAGCGGGATGAAGAACGGCGCGAAGCCCTCGCCGAAGCCCTCGGCCTCGGCCAGGTCGTGGTCCGCGACGGTCACGGGGGCGGCGATGACGTCGGCGCGCTGCTCGCGCAGGGCCGTGCCGTCGTCGGGGATGGCCTCGGACCCCTCGGCGAGCTTGTCGGTCAGGGTCTGCGCACCGTCGGTGAGCTGGGACCCGCCGTCGGCGACCTGCGTGGCACCGTCCGCGAGGGTCTGGGTGCCGTCGGCGAGCGCGCCCGCCCCGGTCGCGGCCGACTGCGCGCCGTCGGCGAGCTGCTGCGCGCCCGAGTACAGGGACGACGTCCCGGCGGCGAGGGTGCCCGCGCCGGACGCGAGCGACGCGTTGCCCGCCGCGAGGTCGGACGCCCCGGAACGCAGCGTCGAGAGCCCGCTGCTCAGGGTCGACGCCCCGGCGGCCACGCCGTCGACGCCGTCGCGCACGGTCTGCGTGCCCGAGCCCGGGTGGAGCTGGGCATCGATCTGCTGGGCACCGGCCGAGGCCGCCTTGACGCCCTCCGAGAGGGCGGGGAGCCCGGCCGCGACCTGCTGCGACCCGTCGACGAGCGCCTGGAGACCGGCCTCGCTCTGCGCGAGCTCGCCGTCCGAGGGCAGCTGGCCGAGCGCCTGCTCGTTCGCGGCCGCGAGCGCCTGCGCCTGGGGGTCGGCGGAGGCGCCGAGCACGGCGGCGTTCTGCTGGAGCAGCGCGCGGAGCGTCGGGACGCTGCCCGTGAGCGAGGTGACCTGCCCCTGGACCTGCGTGACGCCGTCGGCGACCTGCTGGGCACCTGCGGCGGCCTTCTCCGCCCCGGCGACGAGGCCGTCGGGGGCCGTGAAGCCCGCGACGAGCTGCTGCGAGCCGTCGGCGAGCTGGACCATGCCGGCCTGCGTCGTGGCGGCACCGGAGGCGAGGGCGGAGGCGCCGTCGGCCGCGGTCGCGGCGCCCGCGGCGAGCTGCGAGGCTCCGGCGCTCGCGGAGGACGCGCCGTCGGAGAGCGCGCCCGCACCGGTCGCGAGCTGCCCGGCCCCTGCCACGGCCGACCCTGCGCCGTCGGCGAGGCGGTCGATCCCGTCCGCGAGCGTGCCCGCGCCGTCGGCGGCGGTCGTGGCGCCGTCGGCGACCTGGGTCGCGCCGTCGGTGAGCCGGCCGCTGGCCGCGGTGAGCGTGAGCGCGCCGTCGGAGGCCTGCGCGAACCCGTCGCGCGCGCTTCCGAGGCCCACGAGGACCTTGTCGACGGCCTGCGCGCCGATCTCCTCGCGCACCGCGCCCTGGACCTGCGTCATGGCGCTGCGGCCCAGGGTCGTCGCGAGGAACGAGTTGGCGTCGTTGTACGTGACCATGAGCCGTGCGGACTGCGGGTCGTCGCCCGCGGCGCTCGCGACGGCCTCCGAGAAGCCCTCGGGGATGGTCAGCGCGAAGTAGTACGTGCCGTCCTTGACGCCCTTCTCGGCCTCGGTCGCGTCGACGCGCGCCCACTCGAGGTCGCCCGAGTCGACCAGGGTGGACGTGACCTCCTCGCCCGCGTCCAGCCGTTCACCGTCCACCTCGGTGCCGGCGTCGGCGTTGACGATCGCGACGGGCAGCTTGTCGAGGTTGCCGGTCGGGTCCCAGAAGGCCCAGAGGTACATGGCTCCGTAGAGCAGGGGGACGAAGATCATCGCGCCCACGGCGAGCTTGGGCAGGAGGCCGCGGCGGAAGCGCCGCAGCTCCGTACCGGTGGAGGTCCAGGACATCACGAGAGGTGTTTTCCGTTCTGTACGTGCGAGAGGGGGCCCGACGGCGGAGCGTGGGCGGGGCGACGACCGTCGCCCGGGTGGTGGGTCAGGTGGTGACGAGCTGGGGGCCGGTCGCGAGCCGCACGACGTGCGGGGCTCGGTTCCAGCGCATCGCGCCGACCTCGCCCGCCGACGCGACCGAGCCGATCACGGTCACACCCGTGGCCGCGAGCGCCTCGAGACGTTCCCAGACGATCTGGCGGCGGTCCGAGTCGTGGACCTGGTCGAGGTCGTCGACCACGAGGAGCTCGGGGCCCTGTGCCATGGCGATCGCGATGCGCAGGAGCATCGCGTCGACCTCGTCGAGGTCCCAGACCATCGAGTCGAGCGGGGGCAGCTCGCGCGGGCCGAACACGGGGCGGGCCACGCGCTCGTAGACCTCCGGGGTGACCTTGGGCGTGCGGCGGTACCAGGGGGCGAGCCAGGTGAGGCGTTCGCGCACCGAGTCACCGACCGTGACGGCGTCGTCGAGCTCGTCGATCCCGTGGAAGCCGGCGATCGCTGCGCGGCGCTGGACCGCGGTGCGGCGTGCCCGGCGGCCCGTGAGGTTCTCGCCGAGCACGACGAGCCAGCCGTCGGGGGTGTGGTCGGGGGCCATGCGGCCCGCGAGGGTCAGGAGGAGGCTCGAGCGGCCGGCGCCCTGGGGTCCTTGGACGACGACGACCTCGCCGACGGGGATCTCGAGGTCGACGGGTCCGTAGACGAGGCCGCGGGGGCCGTGGAGCTGGAGGTCGTAGGCGCTGATCGCGTGCGGGGTCGCGGCCGGGTGCGGCGCACCGTCGGCGGGTGCTGCGGTCTCGGCGACCTCGGCGACCTCGCCGCCGAGCGGGCTGCGCAGGGTCAGGTCGTCGGCGATGTCCGCGGCGGCGAGGGTCCCGTGCGGGAGGTGCGCGACGTCGTCGGGCCTGCTGGCGTGCGCCCGGGCCTGCGCGAGGTGCGTGGCCTCGTCGCTGCCGTGCCGTGCGACGGGCTGGTTCATGGGGGTTCCTCCGAGAGTTCCGAGTCCGGTCACTCTTTTAGACTGACCGGTCAGTTCGAAGTTACGCGCCCGTGCGCCAGGTTGTCCACACGACCCCAGATCCTCGGGCCCGTGATTCCCGTCACGCGTCCGCCACGAGACAGGCGGTCCGGCCCCAGACGGGCCCTCGCGTCAGGGGCGGGACCACCAGGCTCGGGCCGGAGCACCCGTCTCGCCACCACCCCGCGCGCGACATACGCTCGGACACCGCACCCACCCCGCACATCGAGAGGCACACAGTGAACGACGGCAGCGCCGCGCACCCCGCACCCACCGGGGCGCAGCTCCCCCACGTCGTCGTCGTGGGCGGCGGGTTCGCCGGGCTCGCGACCGTCAAGGCGCTCGCCGGAGCCCCCGTACGCGTCACGCTGATCGACCGCCGCGTCTACAACACGTTCCAGCCGCTGCTCTACCAGGTGGCCACGGGCGGCCTGAACCCCGGCGACGTCACGTACTTCCTGCGCGCGCTGCGCCTGGGGCAGCGCAACGTGCGCGTCGTGCACGAGCACCTCGTGGGCCTCGACCCCCAGCACAAGACCCTGCGCCTGCTCAACGACGAGGAGATCCGCTACGACTACCTCGTCCTGGCCAACGGCGTCACGACCAACTTCTTCGGGACGCCCGGCGCCAAGGAGCACGCGTTCGCCATGTACTCGCGCTCCCAGGCGCTCAAGATCCGCGACACCCTGTTCGTCCGCCTCGAGAACTCCGCAGCCACACCCGAGACGGACGACGGCCTGCGCGTCGTCGTCGTGGGCGGTGGCTCGACGGGCGTCGAGGTCGCGGGAGCGCTCGCCGAGCTCCGCACCGCGGGCCTCGCGCCCGCGTACCCGGAGATCCACGGCGACGCGTTCAGCGTCAAGATCGTCCAGCGCGGCACCGAGCTCATCAAGCCGTTCCCGGCCAAGCTCCGCGCCTACGCGGCGCGCGAGCTCCAGCGGCGCGGCGTCGACCTGCACCTGGGTGCGGGCGTCGCGAAGGTCCTGCCCGACGGCGTCGAGCTCACCGACGGCGCGTTCATCCGCTCCGACCTCACGATCTGGGCCGCGGGCGTCGCCCCGCACGAGGAGGTCGCCCGCTGGAACCTGCCCCTGGGCGAGGGCGGCCGCATCCGCGTGGGCGACGACCTGCAGGTCGAAGGCCTGCCGGACCACTTCGCGGCGGGCGACGTCGCGATCTCGCCCGGAGGCCTGCCCCAGCTCGCCCAGCCCGCGATCCAGTCGGGCAAGGTCGCAGGGCGCAACATCCGCGCCCTCGTCCAAGGCCGCCCGACGACGTCGCTCCGGTACCTCGACAAGGGCACCATGGCCGTCATCGGGCGCCGCGCGGCCGTCGCGGACATCGCCGGGAAGCTCCGACTGACCCGCGGGACCGCGTGGTTGGCGTGGCTGTTCGTGCACATCATGAGCCTCATCGGGCCGCGCAACCGCCTCACGACCCTCGCGGGCCTCGTGACCCGCTACGGGTTCCCGTTCCACCGCCGCCCGGTGCCGATCGTGGGCGACGTCCCGACCATCCGGCCGCCCAAGGGCTGGGTGCCCGAGGACGGCCCGCACCCGCTGCCCGAGGTCACGCCGAACGACTGAGCCGGGCCGGACCGCCGGACCGCGGAGCATGACTACCGGACCGTGGAGCGGGACACCGGTGCGCGAGCCCTCGCACGTCGGTAGGGTCGCGAGACGCCCGCCCCCTCCTCGGCAAGGAGCTCGTCATCACGCAGGCACCCGACGCCGCCGACTCCCCGAAGGCGGCCCGGTCGCCCCAGAGCCACGCCCTGCGCGTCCTCGTGTGGTTCGTGCTCATCGGCGGCCTCACGTACGTCGTCATCCCGGAGATCAGCGAGATCCCCCGCATGGGCGAGGCGCTGCGCGACGCCCAGCCCGCGTGGGCGATCCTGGCGGCGCTCCTCGCCGCGACGGGCTTCTTCGCGGCGGCGGCCTCGCTCGCCGCGTGCTCGCCGATGCACCTGCCGTTCCTGCGGACCACCCGGGTCCAGCTCGCGAACGCGTTCGCGGGCACGGCGACCCCGGCGAGCGTCGGGTCGCTCGCGCTCAACGTGCGCTACCTGTCGAAGTCCGGGATGAGCACCGCGCTCGCGACCGGCACGGTCGCGCTCCAGAGCATCGTGCAGGTCCTGGTCCACGTCGCGCTCCTGGCGGTGCTGGCGCTGGTCGCGGGGCGCAGCATCGGGCAGCACGTGCCCGACTGGGCCCGGTGGGCGTTGCTCGCGGCCGGGGTCGCGGTCGTCCTCACGGGCGTCACGCTGCTCGTGGTGCCACGGTTCCGGCACACCGTCCAGCGGTACGCGCGGGACGACGTCCTCCCGGCGTTCCGCCAGCTCGGCGGCCTCGCGAAGGACCCGCGGCGGCTCGGCCTCGCGGTCCTGGGGGCGATGGGCACCACCCTGTCGTCGGCCGCGACCCTGTGGGCTTGCCTCCTGGCCCTGGGAGCCGGCAACGACCCGATCGCTGCGGCGTTCTCGACCATGGTCGGGCAGACGCTCGCGTCCGCGGCTCCGACCCCGGGCGGCGTGGGCGTGGTCGAGGCCGCGCTCACGGGCGGGCTCGTGAACTTCGGGATCGCCTCGACCGTCGCCCTGCCCGCGGTCCTGCTCTACCGCGTGGTCTCATGCTGGGTCCCGGTCCTGCTCGGCTGGATCACGCTGCGCCTGCTGCAGCGCGAGGACGTGGTCTGACGCGACCCGCCCGACGGCGCCGCTCCCCCAGGAGGTGCGCTCCGCCGTCTGGCATCCGCCTCCCTGGCGAGGGTCAGCGCCGTCGGATGCCCTGCGCGAACACGTCCAGCACGGCCAGGATGCCGTCGTGCTGCCAGATGCGGTTGCGCTGCTTGCCGGTGCGTTCGTGGAGCACACCGGCGTCGGAGAGCTGGACCAACGCGCGTTGCGCGGTCACAGCGTTCATCCCCAACCTGCCGGTCAGGAACGCCGCGTTGACGACGGGGTGGGCGACCAGGTGAGGCACGACTTTCCACGCCGCGGCCTGCGGACGCAGGCTCCCCAGCTGCTCCTTCGCCTGCGAGATCTGCGCCGCCAGGTCGTCGACGACGGCGTCCTGGACCAGGACAGGCAGATCGTCCCGGTGCATGAAGTCCACCAGGTCGCTCATCTCAGGCGCGACCAGCTCGGGCTGAGGCGCGACGTGCGAGGCTCCTCGCGGGCTGATGCTGCTCGTCCCCACCCAGACCAGCCCGTCGCGGTATCGACCTGCGTGCTGTTCCCAACCGCGCTGCCCGGAGAGCAGGCCGTTCTGCACGGCGGGGATCGCGGTATCGTCCAGTCGGTCGGCCAGCGCGAGCGCTGCCTCCATCGCGCGCACGTTGGCGACGACGGTCGAGGCATACGGGCCGGACCCGGCCGCGACCTCACCGCACCGATTCATCACACTCGATCCCACGATCCGAGAACATCCAAACTTTACCTTGCCCGTCGACCGAAATGTCCCTATAGTCTCCACAGGCCAATGCGCAAGATATCGGCCAGTTCGCAGGAGGCACAGTGAATCGCAAGAAGACGTTCGCTACAGTTCTGGTCGGGGTTCTCGTCGGAACCGCGCTGTCCGTTGCACCCGCCCAGGCCGCAGGCCTTTGGGCCAACTGCTCGGGCCAGACTCTGACCAACGGTGCCGGTCAGAGCAAGCCCCGCATCTCATGCACGACCATGGGCACCACGACCAAGGCGCGGGGCAAGATGGACTGCACCGCAGCACCCGACACCAAGACGGCCTGGGTTCGCGCCTACCAGTCGTCCACAGGCGGCTACTGCCTGTTCGGTGCCCGCGGATTCTCCTACGAACTCGCAGAAGTCTAAGACCGAGAGACGAGGGGGTCGCGCCATGCGTGTCGACGTTGAGTTCCATGGCGCGACCCTGATCCTGGGGCACGGGAGAGTGTCGCGCCGAATCCTGCACGACTTCACACACGTCTTCCCTTCTGGGAGCGTGACCGCAATAGTCGGCCCGTCCGGAAGCGGCAAGACCAGTCTTCTGCGCGCAATCCTCGGCGAGGTGTCACCAACGCAGGGGAGGATCCTTGTCGGACGACGCAAAATAGCGACACTCAGCGCGTCTGAACGTTCGAGATTGCGACGATCGACCGTGACCACCATCCATCAGGACCTCAATCTTGTCGAGTCCCTCACGGCATGGGAGAACGTCCTCTTCGGTCTTCGACTTGCGGGGATCAAGAACGCGCACGCCACGGCTGACGAATGGCTGGAACGTCTCGGTCTCGACGGCGTGCGTAACATGTTCCCGGCAACTCTCTCAGGTGGCGAACAGCAGCGGGTCGCCATTGCACGGTCCTTGGCTGGACCCCATTCCGTGGTCCTGGCAGACGAGCCGACCGGAGCACTCGATGAGACGAACACGAGGATCGTGATCGATCAGTTCAAGCACTTTTCTGCAACAGGCAAATGCTGCATCGTCGTCACTCATGACCCGTTGGTGGCGGCCGGCGCGGACCAGGTTCTCACGTTTCACGATGGCATCCTTCAATGATCGCTTCCACGCCCGTGGCTCTCGGGTTGCGCAACGTCTACAAGCTCTGGCCCCAGACTGCACTGCTCCTGACCGTCGTGGGGCTCGTCGTCGCCTCCTCCATGGGCATCCTCTCCGTTCGAGCGACCGCGCAGTTCTCGGCACGGGAGATCGCCAGCATCGCGATGGGCGACGCCGACCTCCAGGCACGTTTCGGGGGCGGTGACATCTCATCGATCGTCCACCCTGAACCAAGTCACGACAACGGGATCGAACGCGTTCTCGTGGACACCGACGTGCAGACGACACTCTCCGGCGACAGCGGCGCGCACTCCCTGGTCGGCCGAGTGGTCCCGTTCCGCGACCCACTCACGCAAGGCATCGTGAAGTTCGATCGACAGCTCGCCGGAGAGGGACAGCTCGCACTGTCGCCGACTGCAGCAGCGCAGCTCGACGTGGCGCTTGGCGATGAGGTCGAGATCGCGTCCGATGGTGGAACGATCTCGCTGACCTACACCGATGAGGTTCGCTACGCAGGAGACACGAGTTCCCCGTTCTTTCTCGTTGAGCGAGAGTCCGTGACCGCTGAACAGGTGAATCAGATCGAGTCCGGGATCGACGTCGGCACACCGAGGTGGTTGATCGAAAGCTCTGATGTGGCCACGGCCGCACACTATCTGCGAAGCCTTGGTCTCACTGTGGTCACACCGTCGGGGTTCAGCCCTCAAGCGGCAACCAGCCTAGTTGATACCGACGTGTTCCTCGGTGGGGTGTCCCTCGTCGGGTTCGGGCTACTGGCAGCCGCGACCGCTTCCCTGGCCCAAGCTCGGCGGCGCCAGAACGGTGTCCTCACGTCCGTCGGGGTCGATGTGAGATCAATCCGGGCCGTATGGGTGATTCATGCCGCGATTTCTGCTGTGCTGGGTTGTGCGGTCGGGATCGTGGCCGGATATGTCGTGACGGTCTCGGGCGTCTGGTGGTTCTCCCGCTCGCTGAACCAGGACATGGGGCCCCTCGCGATCGCGTGGGGGTCGACAGCGGTCATCGCCGCAGGGGCATCGCTCGTCGTCCTGTTGGTCAGCGCAGGCACCGTTCCACTCCCACGCCGGGCGTCTGCGCCGGAGAAGCCCGTGGGCGCGCAGCAGTTAGCACGTTCTCACTTCGGGGGTTTTCCTTCCGTGATAGCGCGGCGCATGCGCCGTAGATCGCGCGGGGTACGGCTCGTTGGAATGGTAACCATCGCCGCCTCCGTTGCCTTGAGCTGCGCGAGCCTCGTCACTGTCGATGTTGCGCAGGAACGAGCTATCGCGTCCTATGTGCCGGCAGTGCGCGCTGGCGACGCCGTCCTCGGTACGAGTCGTGTCCTCACGGACTCCGAGCGTTCGGCGCTGGAAGCAGGAGCCAACGTCCGGCTGATCGAGGACCGACGCGCTGCCTTTGCTGTCGATCAGGCCGGGTGGGCCGTGCCGGTCTACATCGACAGCCCGTTCACAGAATGCGCCCGAGAACAGGGCGTCGACCCGTGCATCGACGCGATGTCGATCATGGACGGTCGGTCGACGATAGCCGTCGACAGCGCAGATGCCGCTGCCTTGATGAATCGCGAGCTGTCGGCTGCGGAGCGCGAGGCTCTTGAGAAGGGCGACGGGCTCCTTCTCGCCGGGTCCACGGCCCTTGTCGCGCTGGTCGCACCGCCTGGCTATTCCGAGAGTTCGGAAGATTTTCGACGAGAGATCCACCCGTTGGCGGTCGATGGATTTGCCAACCATTCACGACTACCGGCGCTGCTGATCTCTCCGGCGGCGATGCAAGAATGGGGTCTCTTCGAGGATACGGACCCGACGGGCCACTATGTCGCTGTCCCCCAGACTGGATCCCTGGACGAATCCGTGATTCGCGCCGAACTTCCCTCTGATCTCGCCTATGGCACCGAGGTTCTTGTCGAGAGCGGCCCACCGTACGTCAAGGCGCTCGAATCGTTCGTCCGGGGAACAGTGCTCTTCGGGTCGTCCCTCGTGCTCTTCGTCGTTCTCCTGCTCGTTGCCGCATGGGCAGAAGACAGCGCCCCACAACTTCGCATAATGGGAGCGTTGGGGGCCAGACCCGTCCTCTTGCGATGGGTCTTGGTCCTTCGCAGCCTCGGATCCATCCTGCCAGCAGTCACCATCGGAGCCCTTGGTGCGGTTGCGGTCAGCGTCGCCTTCGCGGCGTACGCCGGCATGGAGTTCCGGTGGTCCGGCACGCTGTGGTTGCTCCCAATCCTGTGCGCGCTCATCGGCGCAGTGTCCTCCTCCTACCTCTTCGCCCCCGTCGGTACCAGGACCATTACTCGTGCCTCGCGCCCCCCGAAGGTCGGAAAGGCCCTGAGCGGGCGACGAGTCTCGGTCCGGCCCAGCGGTCGATAGGGGTCGGTCGCAACCCGTGTGGGGTCCCTACGGGAGTTCGGGAGGTGCGCTCCGCCGTCGGGCGTGGGTCTTCCTGGCCGGGTGCTACTCGCGGACCGGTGCGCCCGACGGGAGCGCGGGCGCCTCTTCGACCGGCACGTCCTCCTTGCGGCCCAGGGCGCTCGGCCACCACATGTGCCGTCCCACGTCGAGGTTGAGGGCCGTGACGAGCACCGACCGGACGACGAGCGTGTCGAGCAGGACGCCGAACGCGACCGCGAACCCGATCTCCGCGAACGCGACCACGGGCAGCGTGCCCAGCACCGCGAAGGTCCCCGCGAGCACGAGCCCGGCCGACGTGATGACCGCGCCCGTCGCGGCCAGCCCGACGAGCGCA
This sequence comes from Oerskovia douganii, assembly GCF_015142735.1. GTDB lineage: Bacteria > Actinomycetota > Actinomycetes > Actinomycetales > Cellulomonadaceae > Oerskovia > Oerskovia douganii. The sequence goes on from NZ_JACSPN010000022.1 coordinate 50,566, forward strand.
CCTCGCCGCGTCCCGACGCGCAGCGACTCCTCGCGCACCCGGGTCATGAGGAAGATGTTGTAGTCGATCCCGAGCGCGACGAGGAACACGAACACGAACAGGGGCAGCGACGTGTCGGCGCCCTCGAACCCGAACACGTACCTGAACACGAGCGCGCTCACGCCCAAGGCTGCGGTGAACGACAGCACGACCGTCGCGACGAGGATGAGCGGCGCCGTGATCGCACGCAGGAGCAGCGCGAGGATGACCAGCACGGTCAGCAGGATGATCGGGATGATGAGCATGTTGTCCGCGGCCGAGGCGCGCTGGACGTCGAGCGTGATCGCGCTCACCCCGCCCACCTGGGCGTCGGCGTCCGGGACGGCGTGGACCGCGTCCCGGACCCGGTCGACCGTGTCGTAGGCGGCGCGGGAGTCCGGCTCGGACGTGAGCGTGCCCTCCATGTACGCGTAGCCGCCGCTCGTCACGGGCTCGGTCACGGTCGACGCGTCGATCCCCTCGGTCCCCGCGAACGCGTCGTGCACCGCAGCCACGGCCGTGGGCGACGACGCGTCCGCGACGACCACCACGGGAGACCCCGACCCGGCCGGGAAGTGCTCGCTGAGGACCTGCTCCCCCACGATCGACGGCTGCTCCCCCCGGAACGACTCGGCGCTCGACAGCCCGTTCGCGTCGAGCTGCGTGATCCCCAGACCCAGCACGGCCAGGACGATCGACGTCACGACCCACACGCGCCGCGGGCGCCTCGCGATGCGGTTGCCCAGCCGCGCCCAGACGCCGTGCTCGGTCGGCTCGTCGTCGCCCAGGTGCGGCACGCGCGGCCAGAACACCCACCGGCCCGTCGCGACCAGGAGCGCGGGCAGGAGCGTCAGCATGACCAGCAGCGCGACCACGATCCCGACCGCCGCGACCGGCCCCAGCCCGGCCGTCGAGCTCATCTGCGCGAACAGCAGGCACAGCATGCCGATCGCGACCGTCGCACCGCTCGCGACGATCGCCGGGCCCGCGCGGTGCAGCGCGAGCGCCATGGCCTCGTGCCGGTCCTCGTGACGACGGAGCTCCTCCCGGTAGCGCGCGACGAGCAGCAGGGCGTAGTCCGTCCCCGCCCCGAAGACCAGGACCGTGAGGATGCCCGCGCTCTGCGCGTTCACGGTCAGGCCCGTGGTGTCCGCGAGGACGTAGATCACGGCCTGCGACACGGTCAGGGCGACGCCCGCCGAGAGCACGGGCAGGAGCCACAGCGTGGGGCTGCGGTACGTCAGCAGCAGGATCACGATCACGACCCCCGCCGCCGCGTACAGCAGCGTCGAGTCGATGCCCTCGAACGCGGCGGACGAGTCCGCGGCCGACCCGGCCGGACCGGTCACGTAGACGTCCATGCCGTTCGCGCCGTCCTCGGCGGTCGCGCGCAGGTCCGCGACCGCGTCGGCCGCGAGGTTCCACCCCTCGCTGCCCAGGTCGAGGGGCACGATCACCTGGGCGGCCTGCCCGTCCTCCGACGGGACCGGCCCGACGACGTCCCCGTCCAGCGTGTCGAGCTCACCGAACGTCGCGACGTCCTGGGAGACCGCCGCGAGGTCCTCGGGCGTGAGGCCCGACTCGCGCACGTAGACCAGGACCGCGGGGATCGTGTTGGGCGAGGTGAAGCTGCTCGCGACGTCGAGCACCTGGGTCGACTCGGCGTTCGCCGGGAGCCAGGACTTGGCGTCGTTGTCCTGCGCTCCCGTGAGCTTGCCGGCCAGCGGCGCGGTCAGTGCCAGGACGACCGCCCAGAACGCGATGACGACCCACTTGGCGTAACGGTGCGTGATCCAGCCGGCGATGCGAGACATGGGTTCTCCCCGAGACTCCCGGTGCACTTCGGCGCGAGATTCCAGCGCACACCCACGAGGGGGTGGGTGTCAACGGTTCTGATCGCCTGGGCGAGCGGAGCCAACCTGTGGACAAGTGCCTACGTGGGGGGTCGACCTGCTACGAATGGGGCGCCACATTCACCAGAGAGCAGGGGGCGTCTCTGGGTTCGGTCGATCGAGACCACGACGGCGCCCCAGGGGGACGCCAGGACAATGCCAGAAGAGACGATCGCCTCGAACCCTTCGTCCGCCGAGGGAGCGACCACGGGAGAGCCCGCCGGGCATGCGCCACCGCCCACGCTCCCTCTGACCCGTCAACAGCTCACGGCCGCTGCGGCCCGCGCGGGCATCGGCTACGCGGCAGGACTCGTCGTGGCTCTGCTCGCCGTCGTCGCGCTCGGGATCAGCATGGCGACCACCGACGCCTCGTCCTGGAGCGGGGGCAGCGACGTGTCGGTCGACGGACTCGGCGCGGTACTGACGCTTCCGTTCCTGTTCGTCGGCATGGCGCTGCTCGGCCCGCTCAACGCCTCACTGGTCGGCCAGGGATCCGCGAGCGTCTTCCTCGCGCCGCTGTCGATCACCGCCGTCATCATGGCCGGCATCCTGCTGTGGACGGTCGTCCGGCGCCGCACGACCGACGCGGTCGCCCCTCGGGCACCCCGCACGCTGTGGCTCGAGTCCCTCGTGACGGGCGGCGTCCTCGGGCTCGGGGGCGCGATCCTCGCGGCAGTCTTCCGCTTCTCACAGAGCACGGGCGACGGACTGTTCCAGTATGCGTTCACGACCGGTGTCAACGCGTTCGGAGTCTTCGCGGGCGGCATCCTCGTGGGCACGACTGCTGCCGCGCTCGGCCTCGCGCTCCGCTCGCCACAGCCGGGGCTCACTGCTCTGGGCATCCCCGTGCCGGCCGTCGTCCGACGCTCGGCCGACGCGCTGCTCGTCGGTGCCGTCCCCGCGGTCGGCCTCACCCTGATCATCCTTCTCATCGCCGGGGTCGCACGGCTCGGCCTGGGTGAGACGATCACCGGCGTCCTGACCGTCCTGCCCAACGTCCTGGTCCTGGGACTGGGTGTCGCCTCGCTCGGCGGCATCCAGGCGAGCGCTTCTGGAGGCGGCGCCGCAGCGGGGTACGTCGCCACGCTGTCCAGCGAGGGCGTGCCGGCCTGGGCCTGGCTCGCCGTCCTGATTCCCGTCATCGCGGTCGTCGCCGCCGGCACCCGCTTGCGCCTCGTCGCACGCGACCCCCTGCCCTGGTCGGCCGCCTGGGCGACCCCCTTGGTCCTCGCAGCGGTCACGCTGCTCGCCACCCTCGTGTCGGGGGTGCGCGCTGTCGGGAGCGCGTCCGCAGGACTCCTCGGCTCCGCAGCAGGCGAGGCCGCACTGCATCTCGCCGTCTGGACGGCTCTCGTCGCCGCAGCGTGGGGTCTGCTCGTCGAGGTCGTGGCCCGCCGGTTCGCCCCGTGGGTGGTCGCGGTGCTCCCGCCTCGACTGGTGAACCTCCTGTCGACCACCCGCACCACCACCGAGCCCCCGGGTGGCAGCGACAGCGGCACCGCAGGTGACGGTACCGCCCCTCCCGCGCCTGCCGTCCAGAGCGCCCCGTCCGGAGCCGACCCGCACCCCGGGGCGGACGACGTGCCTGCGGGCTCGGCGCCGTCGAGCCTCCCCACCACTCCCGAGGCGGGTCCGCCCACGCTCCCGGCCGTCGACCGCAAGAAGGCGCTGATCGTCCTCGGGACCGTCGGCGCAGGGATCATCGTGGTGGTCGGCGCCGCCGTCGCACGGAACGTCGTCGCGAGCACCGTCTACTCCCCCTCCGCCCCCGTCGAGGCCTATCTCGACGCCCTCGAGCGCGGCGACGCCCAGGCTGCCCTCGCGCTCGCCGACCCGGACGTGCCCAACAGCGAGCGCACCCTGCTCACGAACGACGTGTACGGAGGGGTCGCGGAACGGCCGACCGGCGCCACGATCACCGACATCGAGCGCTTCGAGGACATCGCGACCATCACCGCCACCTACGACCAGGAGGGCCGGAAGTCGACCCAGACGTTCACGGTCCGCCGCACGGGAGCAGAGCTCCTCGTGTTCGACCGCTGGGAGCTCGTCGCTCCGGAGGTCCCCGTCGTCGACCTCGCATCGGTCGCGAACCAACAGTTGGGCACCGTCGTCGTGAACGGCGTGGACGTCGACCTGGCGCCGAGCGGCTCACCGGCGTTCCGCGCGCTCCCCGGCCGGTGGGAAGTCACACTGCCCGACGTCGGAGAGCTCCAGAGCGCACCCACGCTGACGTTCACCGTCGGCGGGCCTGGGGACGTCTGGTCCGACGGGCCCGATGACGAGGTCCTCGGCTACTCGTTCACGTCGGAAGCGCTCGACGCGGCCGAGGCAGCGGCTCGGGCAGACCTCGACGCATGTGTCGCCTCACCCGAGGCCGAGCCCGAGGGGTGCGAGCTCGCGGACTTCTCCTACCGTGCCGACGAGGTCACGGGCGCTGCGTGGGCAGTGACGACCGACCCGACGTTCACGGCGACGGACGACGGGCCGTCGATCACCGTGGAGGTCCGGGACGGCCAGGTCACCCGCACGGGCACCATGCCCCCTGGCGGCGGATGGTTCGCCGAGACCGAGCCCACCCCCTACAGCTACGAACGGGACCTGCGCTACTCGACGACCTACGTGATCGGCCAGGACGGAAAGCTCGTGATCGGCGAGGGCATCTGGGACTGGTGACCCGCGCCCCACGCCACGTCGAGAACGAGGTTGCGGTCGTTCTGGGGCCCAGAACGACCGCAACCTCGTTCTCGGCGCCTCAGGGGTCAGGCGGTCCGCTTCCGGAGCCACGACCGCACCCCGTACACCGCCACGATCACGCCCACGAGCACCACGGTCGAGACGAGCTGGACGCGCGCGGCGTCGTCGAACAGCATGAGCACCACGAGCCCCGCCAACCCCGCCAACGTCGCCCACGTGAGCCACGGGTACGCCCACATGCGCAGCGTCATCCGGTCCGCGCCGCCCGCTGCGGCCTCGAGGCGACGGCGCAGCCGGAGCTGGGACACCGCGATGAAGACCCAGACGACGAGCAGCGCCGAGCCCACCGCGTTGAGCAGGATGCCCAGGACCTCGCCCGGCAGCAGCCAGTTGAGCCCCACGGACACGAGGCCGAAGAACACCGAGAGCAGCACCGCGACCCAGGGGACCCCGGTCGGCGAGACCTTGGTCAGCGCGGGGTGGCCGTCGCCGCGGCCCGCGAGCGAGAACGCCATGCGCGAGGTGCCGTAGACGTTCGCGTTGAACGCGGACAGCAGCGCCACGACGACCACGGCCTCCATGAGCCGGGCTGCGCTCGGCAGCCCCGCGAGGTCGAGCACCGCGACGAACGGGCCGCTCAGCAGCTCGGGGGCGTCCCACGGCAGCACGAGCGCCATGATCGCGACCGCGCCGACGTAGAAGAAGAGGATGCGCCACACGATCGAGCGCGTCGCGGTGACGATCGCCTTCTGCGGGTCGCGCGCCTCGGCCGCGGCGATCGTCACGATCTCGATACCGCCGAACGCGAAGACGACGACCAGCAGCCCGGCCGCGATGCCCGGCAGCCCGTTCGGCGCGAAGCCCGCGAGCGAGGCAGGGTCACCGAAGATGTTGGTCGTGCCCACCGGGTCGGTGCCGGGCAGCCAGCCCAGCACGAGCAGGACCCCGATCACCAGGAACGCGACGATCGCCGCGACCTTGATGAACGCGAACCAGAACTCGAACTCGCCGAAGTGCTTGACGCCCCACAGGTTCACGACCGCGAACACCGCGACGAACACGAGCGCGACGACCCACTGCGGCACGCCCGGGACCCACCCGGAGACGATCTGCGAGGCCCCCGTGATCTCCGCACCGAGCACCATGATGAGCGTGAACCAGTACAGCCAGCCCAGCGTGAAGCCCGCCCAGCGCCCCAGCGCGGTCTCGGCGTAGACGGAGAACGACCCGCTCGACGGCACGGCCGACGCCATCTCCGCGAGCATGCGCATCACGAGGATCACGAGCAGCCCGGCCACCGCGTACGAGACCAGGACGGCTGGTCCGGCCGTCGCGATCCCGACGCCGCTGCCGAGGAACAGCCCCGCCCCGATCGCGGAGCCGAGCCCCATCATCGTCAGGTGGCGTGTGCGCAGGCCGTGCGCGAGCTGCTCGCCCTCGGGGGCGAGGGACGCGGGCGGGTGCGTGGCGCCGTCGGGCAGGGAGGAGGACGAGCCGTCAGGAGTGCCCGACGGCGAAGGTGCGTTGGTCATGGGGGTGCGGTCGTTCCGTGGTCGAGGAAGGACGCCGAGGCGGCGACGTTCCACGGTACCTGGGGACGGGCCTCCGGTCGGACGCCGCTGCGCCCTGGGCGAACCGACCACGCACAGTTGCCCGGAGCGACATACGTTCGAGGGGTTCGTCCGTCAGCCCACCTGGAGGTAGCACGATGAAGGTTCTCTACACCGCGGAAGCACTCGCCACCGGAGAGGGCCGCAACGGCCACGTCCGGTCGACCGACGGGCGCGTCGACCTCGACGTCGCCGTGCCCAAGGAGATGGGCGGCAGCGGCGACGGGTCCAACCCCGAGCAGCTCTTCGCCGCGGGCTACGCGGCGTGCTTCCACTCCGCCCTGCTCGGTGTCGCACGCCAGCGCAAGATCACGGTCGCGGACTCCGCGGTCGGGACCGGCGTGTCGATCGGACCGCTCGACGGCGGCGGCTACACGCTCGCCGTGCGCCTCGAGGTCAGCCTGCCGGGGCTCCCGCGCGACGTGGCCCAGGAGCTCGCCGACGCCGCGCACCAGGTGTGCCCCTACTCCCACGCGACCCGCGGCAACATCGACGTCACGGTGACGGTCGTCGAGGAGTAGCACCCCCGCCCCGGCAGGCGAAGCGCGCCGCCGCAGGGCACCGTGGAGAGCACACCCGAACGAGACCCGAGGAGAACCATGAAGATCGCCCTGATCGGAGCCCACGGCAAGGTGGGTCGCCTGCTCGTCCCGATCCTCGCGGACCACGGCCACGACGTGAGCGGGATCGTCCGCTCGGAGTCGCAGCTGCCGCTCGTCGAGGAGCTGGGCGGGACCCCCCTGCTGCTCGACGTCGAGCACGCGTCGACCGAGGAGATGACCGAGGCCCTGTCCGGGCACGACGCCGTGGTGTGGTCCGCCGGGGCAGGCGGCGGGAGCCCGGAACGCACCTACGCCGTCGACCGGGACGCCGCGATCCGCTCCATGGACGCCGCGGCCGCCGCCGGGGCGCACCGCTACGTCATGGTGTCGTGGATCGGCTCGACGCCCGACCACGGCATCCCGGAGGACAACAGCTTCTTCCCGTACGCGGACGCCAAGCTCGCCGCCGACGACCACCTGCGCGGCACCGACCTCGACTGGACGATCCTCGGCCCGGGCACGCTCACGAACGACGCGCCCACCGGGTCGATCGAGCTCGACCCCGACGACGGCAGCGTCTCGCGAGGCAACGTGGCCCTGGTCGTCGCGCAGTCCCTCCAGTCCCCGTCGACCGTGGGTCAGTTCATCCGGTTCGTCGACGGCGACACCCCGATCCTGGAGGCCTTCGGCCGGTAGCCGCCCCCCCGGTGCCGAGAACGGGGTTGAGGTCGTCATGAGGCTGATGACGACCTCAACCCCGTTGTCGACCGCGGGCAACCTCGTGTTCGGTGGGCCGTCCGGCCGCTGAGACCGCGGGTCGCCCGCCCCGGACGGCGGCGGTGAGCGAGCAGGACGGAGGTACGGTCGAGGCTCCGCCCGACCGGGCTCCCGAGCCTCGGCCGGACCCGACCACCCGCCCGACCCCGAGGAGCCACCGGTGAGCAAGGCCAACCCCACGCGCTGGGAGCAGAAGACCGCCGTGAACCCGTCCCACTCGACCTGGTACGTCGAGAGGTTCCGCTCCATGGCCGCCCAGGGCGCCGACCTCGCGGGCGAGGCCCGGCTCGTCAATGCCATGCTCCCGCGCGGTGCACGGGTCCTCGACGCCGGGAGCGGACCGGGCCGCGTGGGCGCCGAGCTCGCGGCGCGCGGGCACACCGTGGTGGGCGTCGACGTCGACCCCGTGCTCATCGAGGCCGCCGAGGCCGACCACCCCGGGTCGACGTGGCTCGTCGGGGACATCGCCGAGCTCGACCTGCCCGCCGTGGGGGTCGGCGAGCCGTTCGACCTGATCGTGTGCGCCGGCAACGTCGTGACGTTCCTCGCGCCGGGCACCGAGGTCGAGGTCCTGCGCCGCTTCCGCGCCCACCTGGCGCCGGGGGGACGGGCCGTGGTCGGGTTCGGGGCCGGGCGCGGGTACGCGTTCGACGCGTTCTTCGCCGACGTCGCCGAGGCCGGGCTCGAGGTCCAGCTCAAGCTCTCGACGTGGGACCTGCGGCCGTTCGCGGACGACAGCGACTTCCTGGTCGCGGTGCTGGGCTGACTCCCGGTGCTGGGCTGACTCCCGATGCCGAACCCGAGGTTCGTCAGGCAACTGGTCGCCGGGGCCCGGCGAACCTCGGGTTCGGCACCCGGGCGGGTGTTCGTCGACGGCGAACGCACACCTGGAATTGAGCGTAGGTGACTCAAGTTGTAACGGTCAGAGGTATTCACACACCGACCGAAGGAGTCACCATGACCACCACCCTCACCACCGGCCCCGCATTCGACCGCGCCCTGCGTGACCTCCTCACCCCCCGCCCCGTGGCAGGCGTCCCGGCCCACGCCGACGTCTACCAGGACGGCGACGACCTGGTCGCGCGCTTCGACCTGCCGGGCATCGACCCTGCCCGGGACGTCACGGTCGAGGTCGAGGGACGCAAGCTCGTCGTGCGCGGTGAGCGCAAGGACGAGCGCGCCGAGGAGGCCGACGGCCGTCGCGTCCGCGAGGTCCGCTACGGTGCGTTCCACCGCGTCGTGACCCTCCCCAAGGCAGCCGACGCGGACGCGATCAGCGCCCGCTACGACGCAGGTGTCCTGACCGTCACCGTCTCCGGCGTCTACGCCGGCACGACGCCGCAGCGCATCGAGGTCACGACCTCGGCGTCCTGACGGTCCCCAGACTCCCGGCCACAGGCCAACCCCCCTTCAGCCTGCGGTGCGGTGAGACCGACGGGGCCGGTGCGTAGAGCACCGGCCCCGTCGTGCTGTCCAGGCCACCGACCCCGCGGGCCGAGCGACGCCCCAGCGGACGTCCTCAGGCAGCGGCCCCCGGCTCCGCCGCGTCCGCGACCATGGCCGCGCTCACGTCCCACAGCTCGGCCGCGAGCCGCGCGTCACCCACGAGAGGGTGGGTCGCCGCGACCTTGCGCTTCACGAAGTAGTTCCCGGGCTCCCAGTCGACCCCGGGCGTCGACGTCGCGAGCCACACGAGCGTGTCCGCTCCCTTGGCCGACGACGTCAGGAAGCGGCTCAGCACGCTCTGGTACAGGACGCGCATGCTGCTCGTCGACGTCGCCGCGAAGTTCGTCGCGACCACCCCGGGATGGAAGGCCGCGGCCGAGATCCCGGACGCCCGGTACCGGCGGTCGAGCTCGCGCGTGAACAGGTTGACCGCGAGCTTCGCGTTGCCGTACGCGGTGTTCGGCGCGTACCCGCGCTCGGACTCGAGGTCGTCGAGGTGGAAGTCGCTGAAGAGCCGGTGGGCGGCGCTGCTCGTGCTGATGACGCTCGCACGGCTCTCCTCGAGCCGGTCGAGCAGCAGCGTCGTGAGGAGGAACGGGGCCAGGTGGTTGACCTGGAACGTGAGCTCGTGACCGTCCTCGGAGACCTGGCGGTCGGCCATGATGCCGCCCGCGTTGTTCGCGAGGACGTCGATCCGCTCGTAGCGCTCCAGGAGGTCCTCCGCGAGCGCCCGCACGTCGCTCAGGCGCGCGAAGTCCGCCACGAGGAAGTCGGCGCCCAGCTCACGTGCGACGGCTGCGGTCTTCTCGGGCGAGCGCCCGACGACCACGACCTCGTGCCCGTCCTCGCTCAGTCGCCGCGCAGCAGCGGCGCCGATCCCGTCGCTCGCCCCGGTGATGACGATGGTCCTGCGCGCCATGGTTCTCCGCATCGTGTGGTGTCGTGGCTCGAGAGCGGGCCGGCGTGACCGTCTCGGGCGGTCGCCCCGCTCCCTTCGGAGCCTAGGTCGCCGGGCTGCTGCGTCGCACGGCGAGCGACGGCCGTCGCGCCCATCTCGCCCCTCCTGCAGCGCCGACAGCGGTCGCGGCGACCTACGCCGTCGGGCCTTGCGTGCGGGCGAAGCGGTCGCGGAGGCTCAGCGCGGTCGACCGCCACGCCGCGGCGCGCTTGATCGTCGCGCCCATCTCGCCCTCGTCGACCGGGACGTGCGCGACGCGCACTTCGCGCTCGGCCGCGATCGCCAGCATCGCGTCGGTCGACCCGGGGAAGGCGAGCTGCAGCAGGACCGACGTCGTCGACGCCTGCCGCTCACCTTCCCCGATCCGGCGCCGGTAGACGATCTCCGTCACGGTCCTCCGCGTGAACGAGCCGCCCGACCCGGAGTCGTCGCGGGGCGCCTCGGAGTCGAGAAGGTACGCGACGTCGTCGGGCAGGGGCACGACCGCCAGGTAGAGCGACACGAGGAGCTCCGACACCTTGCCCAGGACCCACCCGCGCCCGGGCACGCGCGGGATCACGCGCAGGTACTGCGCGAAGTTGGCCTCGAGCGCGTCGGCCGACAGGCTGGACCACGCGGGCTGCGTGCGCACCTCGATCACGCGGTCCCAGTCGACCAGGTCGCCGTCGAACCCGATCTCCCGCGCCCCGACGTGCACCGCCCCGAACCGGTCGAGCAGCTCGAGGGGCTTCGTCGCGAAGCGCGGCACGTACGGGACCTGGCGCACGAGCCCCGCGACGGACGCGTCCCACCTCGTCGAGAGGGGCGGCGCCGGGTGCGGGTAGGCGGCGAGCGCGCGGCCCACCCAGCCGGTGACCGCATCGAGGCGAGGCTTCCCGCTCTCGCGGCCCGACGGCGCAGCGTCCGTCGCGTCGTCGGGTGCGGCGTCGGTGGTGGTCGGCTCGAGGGTCGCGCCGACCTCGGCCGACGGTGCGGTGGTCGAGGCGGTCGTGTTCACGGGCTCCCCTGCGTCGGTGTGGGTCGCGCTCCGGGGGTGCGATCCGGGCGCGGTCGGCTCCGGAGACTACCCGGAGGTGCCGAGCAGGCGGTCCTGGTTCCACAGGGGCCCGGATCGAGCCGCGTGCCGCTGGTCGGCAGCGGGCTGGGCATCATGCTCGGCGATGTCGGAGAAACGGTGCGACGCTGGGGCGATGAACGAGAGCGGCACCTCGGACGGTGGCGGTTCGGGCAGCGACGCACCGGGCGCCGACGAGGCCGTCGACCACCTGTTCTCCCTGCCCCTCGACGAGTTCGTCGCGGCTCGCAACGCCGCAGCGAAGGAGGCAGCCGCGGGCGGTGACGCGGTGGGCGCCGCCCGGCTCCGGGCACTGACCAAGCCGACCGTCGCGGCGTGGGTCGTCAACCAGGTCTCACGCTCGCACGCCGCGCAGGTCGCCGACCTCGTGGCCCTCGGGGACGACCTCCGCGCGGCGACCGAGGCGCGGGACCGGGCGCGCCTCACCGAGCTCGACCACGAGCGCCGACGGCAGGTCGACGCCCTGGTCACGGAGGTCTCGCGCGCCGGGGAGGTCGACGGCCGCGCGGTGTCGGGCGAGGTGCTGCGGCGACTCGGCGAGACGCTGACCGCAGCCGTCATGGACCCGGGCGCGGGGGCCCTCGTCCAGGCCGGGCGGCTGACGCAGGCGCTGCAGTACGTCGGGTTCGGGATCGTGGACGAGTCCGGCGAGACCGCGGACGTCGTGTCGCTGAGCGCGGAACGGGAGGCGCGGCGGGGGCCCGGGGCGGGTGCCGGCGGCGCGGCACGCGCCGGCGGCGGGACGCGGGGGAAGCGGACGGAACCTGCGCGGGCGCGGACCGAGCAAGCCCCCGGGGACGACGCCGGTACCGAGCACCCTGGATCGGACACCGACCTCGCCGCCGCCGAGCGTGACGTCGCCGCGGCAGCCGCGGAGATCGACCGCCTCGAAGGCCGCCGCGACCAGGCCGCCGACGTCGTGCGGGAGGCGAGCGACGCCGTCGGGCCGCTGGACGCGCGCCTCAGCGCGCTCGACGAGCAGATCGCCCGCCTGACCGCCGAACGCGACGAGGTCCGTGGTGCGCTCGACGAGGCGCGGGGCGTCCTCGCCGAGGCCGAGGAGGAGCTCGCCGCGATCGACCGCGACCTGGCGGCCGCCGAGGAGACGGCAGAGGAAGCGAGGCGGCGGCGCCGGGCGGTGCGGGGCAGGTCCTGATGCCGCAGTGCGTGCGACGTCTTGACGGTCAGTCGCCCGTGGGCGGAGCGGTGCGCTCGGGGATCTGGACCCTGATCGAGACCTGGTCGTCGCCCAGCGGCGGCGTCGTGGGCGGGGTCGTCGCGGGATCCGTAGGGCTGGGGGTGGGCGTCGGCTCGACGGGCGGCGTGGTCGGTGGCGACGTCGGGGTGCTCGTCACGCTGGGCGTCGGGGTGGGCGTCGGGGTGGGCTGGCCGGGAACGGGCCCCTTGCACCCCGCGAGGACTGCGGCGGACAGCAGGACCGTGGCCGTGACGACACCAGTGCGCACTACAGCTCCCCGTTGAATCGGTATGTCCGTACAGGTTAGGAATGATCCGCGCGTATCGCTCGGCGACATGCGCCCCACCGAGCCCTATGCCGGGACTTCACCCCACAGCCGGAACCTGGCACGCTGTCCCCCGTGCCCGGATTCGCCGTGATCGACCTCGAGACCACAGGGTTCTCGCCCCGCCAGCACGACCGCATCGCCGAGGTCGCCGTCGTCCTCACCGATGCCGCCGGTCGCGTCCAGGACGAGTGGTGCACGCTCGTCAACCCCGAGCGCGACCTCGGACCGCAGCACGTGCACGGTATCAGCGCGGCCGACGTGAGCCTCGCGCCCACGTTCGCGGTCGTCGCGCCGCACCTCGCGCGGCTCATCGAGGGGCGCGTGATCGTCGCCCACAACGCGAGCTTCGACACGCGCTTCCTGCGCGCCGAGCTCGGGCGCGTGGGCCTGCCCGTGGGGATCGACCCGCTCGCGTGCCTGTGCACCATGCGCCTGGCCGGGACGTTCCTGCCGTCCGCGCCGCGCGGTCTCGCGATCTGCTGCGAGCTCGCGGGCGTGGTGCACGACGGCGCCCACTCGGCTCTCGGCGACGCCCGCGCCACCGCGGGTCTCCTCGAGCACTACCTGGGACTCGACGACGCCGACCCGCTCTGGGCCCAGGCCCACGAGGCGTCTGCCACGCACTCGTGGCCCGGCCTCGCGGTCCCCGACGGCTTCTCCCCCGTGCTGCGCGGCGCGAGCCGCCCCACCGGGCACTGGCTCTCCGGCCTGTCCGACCGCCTCGACCGCGTCCCCTTCCCCGTCGAGGCCGACGACTACCTCGCGCTCCTCGACCTCGCCCTGCTCGACCGGTACGTGTCCTTCACCGAGCGCGGCGCCCTGCTCGCCGCCGCCGAGGAGGCCGGGCTCAGCCGCGCACAGGTCGAGTCACTGCACCACGGCTACCTCGATGCGCTCGCGCGGGTCGCGCTCGAGGACGGCGTGCTCTCGGACGCCGAGGTCGCCGACCTCCACGAGGTAGCCGGCCAGCTCGGCATGGACGCGGACGACGTCGCGGCGGCGGTCGAGCGCGCGGCGTCCGGCCCGGCGCTCGCCCCCCAGCCCGACGCCGGAGCGCACCTGCGCGCGGAGGCGAGCGGCGCCGTCGGGCCGCGTGGGGCTGACGCGCTGGGCGGGGCTGACGCGCTGGGTCGGGCTGCCCGGGGCGCCGCGCTGGGTGGGGCCGTCGCGACCGTGGCCGCGCGGCCTCGGTTCGCGCTGACTCAGGGCGACGAGATCGTGCTGACCGGGGCCATGACGCGGCCCCGCGAGGACTGGGAGCGCGAGGCGCGGGCGGCCGGACTGTCACCCTGGCCGAACGTCACCAAGCGCACGCGCGTCGTGATCGCGGCCGACCCGGACTCGCTGTCCGGGAAGGCCCGGACCGCGCGGCGGTACGGGATCCCCGTCGTGAGCGAGAGCGTGCTCGAGGAGCTGCTGGGGCGGGTCGAGGTCACGGGGGTGCGGTGACGCCGTGCGTCGTCGGGCCAGGGTTGTCCACAGGGGCCGATGGCCCGTCCTAGGCGACGAGCTCGATCGTGCAGCGGGGGCCGGGCGCGGGCGCGAGCCGCGCATCCGTCGTGACGAGGGTGGCGTCGAGATGTTCCGCGAGCGCGACGTAGGCGGCGTCGTACGTGCTCAGGTTGGGGCCGAGCTCCCAGGCTCGGGCGGCCAGCACCTCGAAGGGCCAGAGCTCGACGGGCAGGCGACGCAGAGCGTCGAAGGCGATACGCGCCTCGCCGTCCGACAGCAGTCCTGCTGCGCGGCGACGGCGCAGCACGTTCGTGACCTCGTACGGAAGGAGCGACGGAGCGAACAACGTGGCGCCACGGAGCAGTTGGGCAACCGTATCGCCCCGCGTCGACGGGTCGATGAGCAATACGACGACCGCCGACGCATCCGGGACGGCGAGACCGCCCTGACGGTGGTGACTCACCGGCGGTCGGCGGCGAGGTCCGCGGTCAACGAGTCCATCTCGAGCGCAGGGAAGCCCCGGGCGTTGCGACGGATGTCGACGAGGACGCCCTCGAGCGACGGCTTGGCTGCCAGGTCGTCGAGGGCCTGGGCGAGGTACTCCTGCAGCGATCGCCCTGAGGCGGCCGCACGCGAGGCGAGCTCGTCGCGCACCTCCTGCGGGACGTCGCGGATCGTGATCGAGACCATGCTTGCACTCTACTGCTGATGCTGCTGATCTCGCAGCACTTGGGCGACCGGGGTGAAAACCACCAGATGCTAGAAGCCGATCAGCAGGTCCCGACGACCGCCCACGCTCCCCACTGCGCCGTCCCGGGCGTCTCACCCTGGGTCCACCAGCGGGCCGTGTAGGTGCTGCCGGCGTGCGAGACGGTGGCTCCACCCGTGTAGACGGCGCCCGCGTTCCAGGCCGGAGCGGTGCACGCGGGCGTGGTGGGGCTCGGCGAGGGTGAGGGCGTCGGGCTCGGGGTGGGCTCCCGCGTCGGGCTGGGTTCTGGGCTCGGCCCGCCGCCCACCAGCGAGACGGGGATGCCCGGGTTGACCAGGCCGTCTCCCCCGACGACCGTGTTGTCGCTCGTCACCGTCACCGGACAGGTCGCCGCGTCGTAGACGGTCACCTCGATCGCGTACCGCCCGGACCCGACGGCGCCGCTCAGGTCCGAGGAGTTGTTCCGGAAGGTCGTTCCGCAGCCCCAGCCAGGCGACTGCTGGTGCGGCTGGAAGCCGGACTTCGTGGTCCCGACGCCGACGTTGTCCTCGACGACGTAGTCGTTGCCCTTGACGTCGACCCACGAGTCGTCGTAATTGGCGCCCGTCAGGCCGTCGCCGTAGAACGTGTTGCCCGCGATGCGGCCGCCCCGCGTGCCCTCCTTGATGTCGACGTTCTCGCCACGGACCAGCGGGCCGATGACGTTGTCGAGGATCTGGACGTGGTCGGACGTGTCGCTGTAGGTGTTGGCGGACCCGACGTAGACGCCCTCGCCCATGCCGCGCCCGTCCTGCCCGGTGTCGAAGATGCGCGAGTTCTTCAGCACTCCGTAGCTGCTCGACGTGCGGAAGTGCACGCCCTCCATGGTGAGGTCGTGGACCGTGACGCCGTCGATCGTGACGTGGTCGGACGAGTCGACCATGATGCCCTTCTGGGCGTTCTGGACCGTGATGCCGTGGACTGTCCAGTGATCGGCGTCGGTGAGCTGGAGGACGTTGCCACCGCCGCTCGATGTGCGCAGGACGGCGTTCGCGGAGCCTTCGAGGGTGATCGGGGCCGACGCCGTGGCCGGGCGCCCCGTGACCTTGAAGTTGCCCGTGTAGACGCCGTCGGCGAGGTGGATTGTCTGGCCCGGGGTGGCCGCCGCGAGGGCGGACTTGAGCTGGGCCGCGGTCGAGACGGAGACGGTCTCGGCGGCGGCTGCCGGTTCGGGTGAGGTGGTGGCGACCGCGACGAGGGCGAGGGTCGCTGCGGTGGTAGCTGCGGCGAGGAGGAGTCTGCGGTGGGCGGGCGTGTTGGTGGTGGGCGTGGTGAGTGATGCGGGGCGGGCCGCGAGAGTGGTGCGGCGGGTCGCGAGCGGAGCGCGGCGCCGTTGCCACGCGGTCGGTGTCGTCATGCGTGGAGGATGCTCGCGCTGGGTGTGCGTGGTCAACGGGTTGCAGCGAAGAGTGTGGGAACTACGTACTCAGGAGGCGTCGGCGCGGGCCGCCGGCGCCTCCCGTGCGCGAGTCGCCCTTCGACTCGCGCTGCCCATGCGTCGCCCGCGCCGACGATCTGGACGTTCCGCCCATACTTCACCCTTCTGAAGCTTGAAAGTACGTCGCGGGGCTGATGAGCTTCCGCCATGGACTCAGCCGTCGAAGCCGCCCTCCGAGCGCGAATCATCCAGTGGGTCCACCAGCGAGCAGACATGAACGGTGGCTTCCTTCATCGTGACGAGCTGCTCGACTTCCACATCGACGGCGGGAAGCTCCCCGTCATCGACTATTCCCGCGGGATCCGCAATCCAAGGACCTTCTCGTCAACGCTGTCGATCGTGAGCGTCGCCGACGGCCCGTACGACGATGCTGAGTCCGACGATGGGCTCCTCCACTATGCCTATCGCGCTGGCGACCCGTGGACCGGAGACAACCGAAAGCTCCGGCACGCGATGGAGACCGGGATGCCGCTGATCCTCTTCCGCAAGGAAGTCCCGAACATCTATACGCCTGTTGCCCCGGTCTACGTCGTCGACGACGAGCCCGAGAATCGCCAGTTCCTCATTGCTCTCGATGAGGCCTTCAAGTTCATCCCCGACCCCGGCCACTTGACGGCACCCCAACGTGCGCATGCCCTCCGGCTTGCGAAAAAGCGACTGCACCAGCCAGCGTTCCGCACACGCGTGCTCGTCGCCTACGAGACCCAGTGCGCTGTCTGCAATATCAAGCACGGCGCTCTCCTCGATGCCGCTCACATCATCCCGGACAGCGACGAACGTGGCCTGCCCACCGTGAACAATGGCCTCGCCTTGTGCAAGATCCACCACGCTGCCTACGACCACAACATGCTCGCCGTGACACCTGACTACGAGGTCCGCCTTGCGCTCGATCTCCTGGAAGAGATCGACGGACCGATGCTCAAGCATGGCCTCCAGGAGATGCACGGTCGCCAGATCACCGTCCCTCGGCGACGCGTGGATCGACCAGACCGCGAGTTGCTCGCCTGGCGCTTCGAAACCTTCAAGCGCTCGTAGCGCGGGCTGCAACACCTCTCGCTGGTTCGCCGCAGAATGGCCCCTCTGACGCTGTCAGAGGATCTCGCTAACCCTAAAGTCCCAAATCATAGGAGAATTGTGAACACTCCACCGGTCGGCGCGACGCTTGTCGATGAGCAGGCATTCTTCGACCACGCCCGGGAGACCCGGGAGTCAAAGCGGGCAGCACGAAGCGCCGCGCCATCTGCTGCCGGCGACAACAAGGCCGCGAGCCATCTCAAGGCGAATGCCGCAGCCGACGAGACACTGGGTGACCCGTCGGATGCCGCGGCGTACCTACGCATCGATACCACTGATGAGACGTTCTACGTCGGTCGGGCTGGGGTTCGAGATAGCGCCGGCGATGCACTCGTCTACTCCTGGAAGGCCCGCTTCATCCAAGGACTCGCCTCGGCGACAGCCCAGGACCCGGGCGATGTCGTTCGACAACGTCGGTACTACGTGAAGCCTGTCAACACGATTACGGAGACGAACGACACGGTCTTCGCGGAGCTAGCCCAGCGCATCGCCGACTTGGAGGGGGTCAATCCAGGGAAGGATCCCGTAGCGTACGTGATGGGCGAGGATTCCCTGCTCGTCGCCGTGCTGGAGCAGGAACGTAAGCCGGAGATGCGCCAGATCGTCGAGACGATCCAGGCGGCCCAGGCGGCCCTCATCAGCGCTGATGCCGATCAGCTACTCGTCATCCAGGGCGGACCAGGCACGGGCAAGACTGCTGTCGCCCTCCACCGCGTGTCCTCGCTCCTCTATGAGGGAGACGTCGCTCCGGAAGACGTGCTCATCATCGGGCCCAACCCGACGTTCACGCGGTACATCAGCAAGGTGCTGCCGGAGCTCGGCGACGAGCACGTGCGCCAGACCGACATCACTCGCTTGCTCGGCACTCCGGTCACCGTCAACTTCAAGGAAGAGGCTGCCGCGGCGCGACTCAAGGGTGACGACCGGATGGTCGAGGTCCTGGCGAAGGGGCTACGGGATCGCCTGCGCCACCCCGCGGAGAGTCAACCGTTCACCGTGCGCGGGGTTTCCTGGCGAGTGCGGCTCGAGCCTGTCGAGGTCACCGCCATGATCAATGAGGAGAGCGACATGCCCTACTCATCCGGGCGCGTCGCTTTCCGCGAGCGTCTGACCTCGGAGATCGCGGTCAAGGCGCGCCGACGCGCCAAGGATGACCGCAGCCGGATATCCGGCGACGTCCGCGACCTTCTCGACGTCGGCGAAATTGACAACGCAATCGAGCGCATCTGGCCACAGCTCTCACCGCAGTCGTATGTGCGTGACCTCTACGGCTCCCTAGAGCGACTGGTGTCTGCTGCTCAGGGCACGTCGCTGACGGTAGACGAGCTTCAGCTGCTTCGCCGCGCGTCAGCTCCGCGACTGGCAGAGCAGACGTGGTCGCGCGAGGACATCGTCTTGCTCGACCATGCCGCGGCGGAGATGGGCGGTGAGAGCGAGTCCTACAAGCACATCGTCGTCGACGAGGCGCAGGACCTGTCGCCCATGCAGTGGCTGGCGGTCCGTCGCCGCTCCGCTAACGGCGCGTTCACCGTAGTAGGGGACATCGCTCAGTCGACGGGCCTCTGGGCGCGTGACGGATGGGACGAGGTGGTAAACCTCCTACGGTCCCCGCTCCCGCACGAGTCGGTCGAACTAAAGTACGGCTATCGCGTCCCACGGCAGGTGATGGACCTCGCGGCAAGGTTGCTGCCCACTGCGGCGCCCGGCATCACTGCTCCTCTGGTTGTTCGGGATGCGCCACGCGATCCCCAGTTCCGGGAAGTGGCCCCGGAATCAGTTGCCCTCGCCGCCGTTAGGTCGGTCCAAGAACACTCGGGCAAGGGCAGGTTCCTCGGCGTCGTCTGCCCGGATGCGCGACGCGACGAAATCATCGCTGCGCTCCGCGACGAGGACATCAACTGGGACGACGCGGACAATGGTGCGCTGGGGGCATCCATCAACCTCGTGAGCCCTGTCGCCGCGAAGGGCCTGGAGTTCGACGCGGTTGTCGTTGTCGACCCGGCCGAGATCGTCAAGGCCGGACCCCACGGAGAGCGCATGCTGTATATCGCTCTCACGCGCACCACGAAGTACCTAGATGTCATCTACCCCGTCGGCTCCCTGCCATCGACGCTCTCTGTGGGTGAGCCGGGAAACGTTGGCGATGCGGAAGCAACCACTATGACTACAGGGCCGGCCGACGACGCTTTTCCGGCAGCTCCCTTCGCGACCATCGATATCGCGCCGACGACTGGGCAGGACTCCCCGGCGATCGCATCACCTCGCGTTCCCTCAGCCGCCCCTACTATGGCAAATCTGTCCCCGTCACAGCAGAAGACCGTACGATTCCATGCCGCCAACGTGTTTGACCTCCTCGAGGACAACGCTCCCCGCCACATGTGGAGGGCCGTTCTCGCTGCGGCTCTGGAAGAGCTCGAGCAGGACGATCTCTCACGCAACTGAGCGCTACGAACATTGTGAGGCGCCCTGGGTTTCGTGGCCCCAATTGTGCGGCCCGTCGCGGTTCGTGGTGAATAAGGTCATAAGCGGGCATTCACCGGAACACGAAGATCCCTCAACTGGATGCTTCACCACTCGTCTCGCGGACCGGTCCGAGCAGATCGATCGCCGACGCGACAGAACTCAGGGCTCGCCAGAGAACCAGCTCTCTGGCGGCACGCGCATGACGAATAGTGGAGCGCCATTCTTATACGTGACAAGGACGCCCGAACGGCTTCGCTTGAACGTTCCGCCGGCAGGCCGCGCGCGCCGCATTGCGTTGACGATGGGAAGGGCGGCATCGCGACCGATCGCCGACATGAGGTCAATGCCGCCTCCCCGGGGGTACACCGCTCCTGAGTGGTCGAGCTGATAGCGACGGCCGGTCGCCCAGGCATCCTCGAGCTCCTCCCGTGTGGGGGAGGACTCACCCGTGCTGGCTGCAAACTCTGGCACCCCCGGCCGCTCAAGGGGAGTCCTCGGTCGGTCGATCTCAACCCTGTGCCTAGTGGTGGGATTCACTCGCGACACTTGCGCGTTAGGCTGCGTCACCTGGGCGCGGATATACGCCTCCTTGACCTCGGGCGACAGCCGCCCCCTGCCGCCGACAGGGATCCCGTTCTGAAGTGCCCACCTCCGGATGTCCGCTGCGGGTGCCTCCATGGACGGGGTGGTCGGCATGACCTCCCCCGCGCGAGCAGTTGAATCTGGGCGTGACGTAACCGTCGACCCAGTCTCCGGGGCAAGGCGTGGTGCAGAGTCAGGACGGTGGACCTCAGCCGAGGGGGTCGAAGCCGAGGGGGCGGTAGCCTGGGCCGCGCGTTCGGCTTCACGCTCAAGGCGCGCGAGTCGCTGGGCGGCGAGCCGCTCTTCTTGGGCCTGGCGCCGTTCGGCACTCTCGGCCGCACGGCGTTTCAGCGTCTCGAGCCGCTCCCAGAGCGGCTGCATAGCTTCTTCGGGGTCAAGGTAGAAGGCGGAGGCTCGGACGCGCCAGAAGTTCCAACCCAGCCGCTCGAGCACTCGTTGCCGACGCACGTCGTCGTCCCACTTGTCCGGGCCGTGGAACGAATCACCGTCGCACTCGATTGCCAGACGTTCGCCCTCGCCCACCGTTGCGACAAAGTCGATGCGATAGGCGCCCACGCGGTGCTGCGGCTCGACGTCGTACCCACGCTCGAGCATTCGTGTGAGGACGTCCCGCTCAAACTTCGACTCGGTGAGCTCGAACAGATCGATGTGGTTCTTGCGCTTGCCCCCGTCCCGCACGTGCTCGATCAGCAGTCGGCGCTGGTCCTGCGCGTTCAACGTTGCGGGGTCCACGCTGTAGAAGACCCAGAGTTGGTCCTGGGCACGCGACGCAGCGACGTTCGCCCACTGCTCGTGAATCGGCCGAGTTGCGGCGTACGAGTTGTCGTCCGCAACGACCGAGAGAAAGATGATGTTGCGCTCATCGCCCTGGAAGACCGGTGGGGTGCCGACCCGCAGTTTCCGGTTCTCGTATTCCTCGGTGCCCAGTCTCTCGACGAGCATGGCTTCGATGATCTGTGCTTGCGGGCCACTCATCATCGTGACGACGCCGAAGGTGAGTCCGTCGTACCGCGGGTCGGCAACACAATCAGCGATCTGGTCAACGAGTACTTCTGCCTCACGCCGGTTGGTCCGGTGCGACCCGACCCGCACCGATGCACCATCGGTTACGTGGACCGCACGCAACGGCTCGCCGATCTGTGGAACGGTGACCTCCCGCAGTGGAAGCACCTTGCCACTGTAGTAACGGTTAGAGAAGGCGATGATCTCCGGCACGCAACGGAAGTGCTCCCGCAGCAGGATCGTCGACGGGAATGCTCGCCCCGAGATGGAGTACAGCGACTCGTCCATCGTGAGTAGGGCCTTGCCAGGAAGGTCCCCGATGAACTGGTTTTGGAGGTCAAAGATCCGGTCAGTCTTGATGCCAACGGCCTGGGGTGAGGTCTGCTTGTCGTCGCCGACGACGACGGACTTCTCGCCAAGGGCAAGGACTCCAAGGGACAACAGGTCGCACTGGGAGGACTCGTCGACGATCACGACGTCGAAGGGCTCCGAGACCCGCGGGTCAAAGTTCTCAAGTACGCGGTAGATCGGCATGATCCACACGGGCACCGAACCCATCGCTTCCGGGAGTGCCGCGCGCGCCTGCGCGAGGAAACGAGGCGCGTTCTTTCCTGTCCCTTTACCGGCACGTCGGGTAGCTTGAAGCCAGACCTCCAGTGCCTTGCGTTGGCGGTCCTTGGTGTTCTGCTTCAGTCGAACCCGTGCCGACCTGCTGGCGAGGTCGGTGATGAGCACGCGGAGATCCGTTGCCTCCTCGTGCGCGCGCTCCATGAGGTGGGCAACGTCCGAGGTGGCGTGCAGCTCAGAGAGCCACGTCCGCGCTGCGGCGATATCCCACGCCGTGGAGGCATCATGTGAGTCGCCGACCGTTGCCGGGTCGCCGCCGGATGTGAGGATCGCCCGGGCCCAGACCGGCGCCCCGGCGTCGGCGAGCCGGCTGGCAAGTTCGGCACGGCGTCGGAGGCGTGGGCGGAGCGCCATCAAGCGGTCCGTTTCGGCACGGGTGTCCTCCCACCGACCCGGCTCGCGCAAGTGCAGCGCGGACTCAAGGAGGCTCCACAACGCTGACGCGTTCTCCTGCGAGCGGCGTTCAGCTAGTTGTTGTGGGTCATGACGTTGGTGACACGCCGGGAGGTGGGGGCGTAGGCGAGGGGTAGGCCTTGAACCGCAGGATGG
>NZ_JACSPN010000023.1:0-23330 GCF_015142735.1 Oerskovia douganii
TCAGAGCCGGGTTCCTAGACAGCTCCCACTCGACACGGAGGTCTCTCTTCACGTCAACAACGGTCCTGGTCAGTACAGCTAGGGGAGTGCGGTCAGGGGGGAGGCGCACGTGACCCGGGAGTCCGCCGTCGGCCTGGTCGTGCTGGGGGTCCTGCTGGCGCTCGTCGTCGCGGTGGCCGTGCTGGGCGTCGTCGCGCGGCGCGCGCGCCAGGAGACGCAGGACGCTCTGCTCCGTGACCTCGGCTGGGAGCCCGCGCCGCCCGACGAGTCGTTGCTCGACCGCTGGGAGGGGGCGCCGTTCGACGTCCAGGACCGGGGTCGGGTCGAGGACCTCCGCCGGGGGGCGGTGGCCGGCCGGCCGCTCGTCACGTTCCGGTACGCGTGGCGCTCGGCCGCGACCATGGCGGGCCGTGGACGCCCCACGATGGTCGAGTGCCAGGTCGTCGCGCTCGACGTCCCGGGGGAGGTCCCGACGGTCGAGGTCGTGCCCGTGGGCTACCGGCAGCCGTCCGTCCAGCGCGTGGTGGGGCGCGAGGTCGTGTTCGACGACCCGGCGTTCGCCTCGACCTGGACGGTGCGTGCCCCCGACGAGCTCGCTGCCCACGCCCTCCTGACGGCCCCCGTGCGCTCGGTCCTGCTGGAGCCCGCGTACGCGGGGGCGCGGCTGCGCTTCGAGGGATCGGCCGTCCTGTCCTGGACGGACGGCCCGGTACCGGTCGAGGACGTGCGCGACCTCGCGCTCCTGCTCGCCGGGGTCCTCGACCAGGTCCGGCCCCTCGGGCGTCCCGAGATCTCGGAGGCCCCCGAGGGCACGGGGAGCGAGGCGGCGCGGCCCGCGGACGCGCCGGACCGCTAGCCTTGACCCCATGACCGAGACCTCCACGCACCTGTCCCCGACACCCCGCGAGCAGCTTCGCGACCTCATCGCCGAGCTGGCGATCGTGCACGGGAAGGTGACGCTGTCCTCCGGCAAGGAGGCCGACTACTACGTGGACCTGCGACGCGTCACGCTGCACCACCGTGCCGCCCCGCTCATCGGGCACGTCCTGCTGGACCAGCTCGAGGAGGTCGGGCTGGGCACCGCCGAGGTCGACGCCGTGGGCGGGCTGACGCTCGGCGCCGACCCCATCGCGACCGCCCTCCTGCACGCCGCAGCCTCGCGCGGCCAGGACCTCGACGCGTTCGTGGTGCGCAAGGCCGCCAAGGCGCACGGCATGCAGCGTCAGATCGAGGGGCCGGACATCGCGGGGCGCCGCGTCGTCGTCGTCGAGGACACGACCACGACGGGCGGCTCGCCCATCACCGCGATCGAGGCGGCACGGGCCGCGGGCGCCGAGGTCGTGGGCGTCGCGACGATCATGGACCGCGACACGGGTGCGCGCGAGAAGATCGAGGCGCTGGGCGTGCCCTACCACTCGATCTTCGGCCTGACGGACTTCGACCTGGCCTGACGGGCAGCACGCGCCGCCGGCAGCACGCGCCCGGTCGGCCGGGAGAGAGGGCAGGGGGATGGGCAGCATCTGGTTCGTGGTCGGCATGGTGCTCCTGGCGGTCGCGGGGGTGGCCCTCGGCTGGTGGGCGCACAAGGCCCGGATCGCGGAGCTCGAGCGGTG
Organism: Oerskovia douganii; assembly: GCF_015142735.1. GTDB lineage: Bacteria > Actinomycetota > Actinomycetes > Actinomycetales > Cellulomonadaceae > Oerskovia > Oerskovia douganii. Next base: position 1,614 of record NZ_JACSPN010000023.1, read on the forward strand.
GGCCGCCGCGAACGGGTGGACCCACCACGGCCCCGACCCTGCGCTGGCGCGACGGTGGCGCGGTGAGCCGTTCGACGAGGGACGGTCGCGACGCGCGACCGAGGTCCTGACGGGCCCCCACGGGGACCGTTCGGCGCTGTCGTTCACGTACAGCTGGACCACGGGCTCGGGCAAGGAGTCGACGACGCACACCGCGCACGTGGTCGCCCTCCTGCTGGACGCGTCGTTCCCGACGCTGCAGCTCACGCCGGAAGGACTCGGCGCCAAGCTCGCCAAGGCGTTCGGCGGGCAGGACATCCAGCTCGAGTCGGAGGACTTCAACCGTGCGTGGCGGGTCGAGTCGAGCGACCTGCGGTTCGCGCACGACGTGCTGCACCCCCGGACCATGCACCGGCTGCTCGAGGCGGACTTCTCGCGGCGCTCCCTGCGGATCGAGGGGGACGCGATCCTCGCGTGGACGGGTGGCCGGACCGTGCCCGACAACGTCCCCCCGATGCTCTCGCGCCTCGCAGCCGTGGTCGACGCCGTCCCGGACTTCGTGTGGCTGGACCGCGGCGCGCTCCCGCCGCGCCGACCGGGCACACCGACCGCGGGCCCGGGACCGGCAGCGGGCCCGGGGGCGGCTCCGCCGTGGGGCACGCCGCCGTCCTGAGGTCACGGACCGGCGAGGGGCCTCGCCGCTACGATGCAGCTACCTTCCGCGTCGCCCGACGGCGTCACGCGCCCGGTCCCTCCGGTCCGGTCGTGCCGTGCCCGGGCGGGCGTCCGACCACCTCAGCCCAAGGGGGCAGCATGACAGGCGGCACCATCGCCTTGATCGTCATCGGCGTGATCGTCCTGGTCGTCCTGTTCTGGGCGGTCGCGCAGTACAACGGGTTCGTCCGGCTGCGGAACCTGGTGCAGGAGTCGTGGCGTCAGATCGACGTCGAGCTGCACCGTCGCCACGACCTCATCCCGAACCTCATGGAGACCGTCAAGGGGTATGCCGCGCACGAGCGCGGCGTGTTCGAGCAGGTGGCTCAGGCGCGTTCGGCGGCGGCCGGACCGACGTCGGGGCCCGCGGACCAGGCCGCGAAGGAGAACCGGCTGACGCAGGCGCTGGGTCGGCTCTTCGCGGTCGCCGAGGCGTACCCGCAGCTCCGTGCGAGCGAGAACTTCGGGCAGCTCCAGGCCGAGCTGACGAACACCGAGGACCGCCTCGCGGCCGGGCGGCGCTTCTACAACGCGAACGTGCGCACGCTGAACACGAAGGTCGAGACGTTCCCGCCCAACGTCGTCGCGAGGATGTTCGGGTTCGGGCGCGCGGAGTACTTCGAGGTCGACAACCCGGCGGTTCGCGCGGCACCGCGGGTCGACTTCCAGGGGAACGGTCCGATCATCGATCGCTGACGGGTCGTCGGCGAGCGGCAGGACGACGGGCGAGGGGCGGTGTGCCGGGAGGCGTGCCGTCCCTCGCGGCGTCCCGGTCAGCGCCGGGTGTGACCCCGCGCACACAAGATTAGGTTTGCCTTGCTTTAGTGAGGCTCGCCTTATATGGTCCCGGAGGCGATGGTCGAGCGACCTGTCGCCGTGCGTCGCCACCGCGGGCGGCCCTGGACTTCACGGGAGACCGAGTGCTCATCACGCAACGAGGAGGGCGCCGCCGCGCCCTTGCCTCACTCCTGACCGGAGCGCTCGTCGCCGGTCTCACCTTCGCCGGGGTCGCCCCCGCCGGCGCCGCCTCGGACACCGTCACGGTGTCGGGCGGCAGCGCCACCTGGAACTTCACCGACGGCTGGACGAGCTACGTCACGGGCCCGATCGCCAAGGGCAGCGTCACCCCGGCCCTGGTCGACGGGAAGTCGGTCTACCAGCCGGCCGCCGGGTCGTTCGACGCGAGCACCGGTGAGGGGACCGTCACCTTCGGCGGCTCGACGAAGTACTCGGGCCACGACGGCCTCCTCGACCTCACGATCTCCGACCTCCGGCTGCGCCTGACCTCGGAGACGTCGGGCCGGCTCACGGCGGACTTCGGTGGCACGGCCGCCACCGGGAGCAAGGACGACGTCACGATCGCCGACGTCACGATCGCCCCGACGCGCAACGGTGACAAGCTGACGCTCGTGGCGAACGGGAAGATCGCCGACGGTCTCCAGAACGTCTCGAGCTACTTCGCCGACTACCCCGGCACGCCGATGTCGACCCTGACCGCGACGTTCGACGCCCCGGTCCCCGTGGCGCCCGCGACGGCGACGACCACGACGCTCGGGGTCTCCCCGGCGGGCACCTCGGTCGAGGGCACGGCGGTCACGCTGAGTGCGACGGTCGCACCGTCCGCCGCGGGAAGCGTCGAGTTCCTCGACGGGACCACGCCGCTGGCGACGGTCCCGGTGTCCGACGGCGTCGCTCTCCACTCGGTCGCGGCTCCGGTCGTGGGGGCGCACAGCTTCACGGCCCGCTTCACGCCGGCCGACACCGCGGCGTTCTCGGCGTCGACCTCGGCAGCCGTCGCGCACACCGTGACGGCCAAGCAGGTCGACCCGCCGGCTCCGGTCGCGGACCCCAAGGTCTCGGTCACGCCGAGCACGGACGTCGACCCGGCGGTCGCGAACACCTTCGAGGTCTCCGGGACCGGGTTCGTCGGCGCGGGCGCGAAGTACGGCGCGTACGTCCTGCTCGGCGAGACCTCGGTCTGGTCGGGCGGATCGGCGCTGCCGGGGGCGGGCTGGCTCAAGCAGGTCTTCGTGCCGGCCGCGCAGGTCAAGGACGGCGCCTTCACGACGCAGATCGTGATCCCCGCGGGCACGCTCGACGCGACGAAGTCCTACCAGGTGGCCACCTCGGCCGCCCACGGCCTCTCGATGACCGACCGCACGCTCGACACGTTCACGCCCGTCACGCTCCAGGGTGCCGAGCCCCCGGCTCCGGTGTTCGTGCCGGAGGTGGAGGTGTTCGCTGCTGATGGCAAGACTGCTCTGGGGAGCACGGTGGTGCGTCCTGGTGACGTGGTCGTGGTGAAGGGTGTCGGGTTCGATCCGGCGTCGAACGTGGGTGGGCGTGGGGTGCCGATCCCGGCGGGCCTGCCGCAGGGCACGTATGTGGTGTTCGGGTCGTTCGCGAAGGAGTGGCAGCCCTCGGTGGGTGCGCCGTCGTCGGCTCGTCGGGTCGGTGCGCAGGCGTGGGCTCTGGCGGGTTCGGTGCTGGAGCAGGTTCCGCCGGCGTTCCAGGAGACGGTGCGCAAGCAGTGGGTGGACATCGCTGCGGACGGTTCGTTCACGGCTCGGTTGACGTTGGGTGAGCTCGAGGCGGTCGAGGGTGGGTCGTTCGGGGTCTACACGTATGCCGCTGGTGGTGTGAAGAACGCTGCGCAGGAGATCGGCGTCCCGGTCGCTTTCACCAATGCTCCGGCTCCGGTGTTCGTGCCGGAGGTGGAGGTGTTCGCTGCTGATGGCAAGACTGCTCTGGGGAGCACGGTGGTGCGTCCTGGTGACGTGGTCGTGGTGAAGGGTGTCGGGTTCGATCCGGCGTCGAACGTGGGTGGGCGTGGGGTGCCGATCCCGGCGGGCCTGCCGCAGGGCACGTATGTGGTGTTCGGGTCGTTCGCGAAGGAGTGGCAGCCCTCGGTGGGTGCGCCGTCGTCGGCTCGTCGGGTCGGTGCGCAGGCGTGGGCTCTGGCGGGTTCGGTGCTGGAGCAGGTTCCGCCGGCGTTCCAGGAGACGGTGCGCAAGCAGTGGGTGGACATCGCTGCGGACGGTTCGTTCACGGCTCGGTTGACGTTGGGTGAGCTCGAGGCGGTCGAGGGTGGGTCGTTCGGGGTCTACACGTATGCCGCTGGTGGTGTGAAGAACGCTGCGCAGGAGATCGGCGTCCCGGTCGCCTTCACCAACGCCCAGGCCCCGGCCCCCCTGACCGTCACGCCGGGGGCGTCGTCGGTCAAGGCCGGCGAGAAGCTCTCGCTCACCGTTGCCGGCCTCGGGGCCGGCGACAAGGTCTCCTCGGTCCTCCTGGGCGGCGCGCCCGCGTCGTTCACCGTCAACCGCGGCGCCGTCTCGGTGACCGTCCCCGCCGACCTGGCGCCCGGCCAGCTCGCCGTCAAGGTCGTGAGCGAGCTCGGCGCCTCGGGTCAGACGACCGTGGAGGTCGTCGGCAAGCCGGCCGCGATGCAGGTCGGCAGCCTCCGGTGGGGGGTCAAGGAGAGCTTCCGCAGCTACATCACGGGGCACATCGCCCAGGGTGGTGCCGTGGCGTCCGACGGCGCGACGGTGGTGGACGGCCTGTTCGGGTTCGGCCAGGTGGTCGGGGGGACCTGGCAGCCCGGGTCGACGACCGGCTCGGTGGACTACGACGGCAAGATCGCCTTCTCCGGTCACGGCGGCCTCCTCAACCTGACCCTGGCGAACCCGTCCGTGGTCGTGGGCAAGGACGGCAAGGGGACCCTCGTCGTCGACGTGCGTTCCGCGAACCTCGACGGGACGACGTTCGACGCGCTCGACGTCCCGTTCGCCTCGCTCGTGCTCGGGAAGGCCACGGTTCTGTCGGACGGTGCGGTGTCCTACCGTGACGCCGCGGCGACGCTGACCGCGGAAGGCTCGCAGGCGTTCTCCGACTTCTACCCCGCCGGCGAATCCCTCGACCCCGTCTCGTTCGTGATGGGTGCGGGCGCCGCCCCGACCGACGGAAACGGCAACGGAAACGGTGGCACGATCGGCAACCCCGGGACCGGCACGGGCACCAAGCCCCTCGACCCCACGGTGGCGACGCTGTCGACCTACCAGGTGGTGCCGGGCGGCCAGGTGACCATCAGCGGCGTCGGGTTCGGCGCGAACGAGGCCGGCCTGAGGTCGATCATCCGGTCGACACCGCGGACCCTGGCGACCGGCATCACGGCCAACGCCGGTGGTGCGGCGTCGGCCACGGTCACGATCCCGGAGGACCTCGAGCCGGGCGAGCACACGCTCTCGCTCGAGGGTGCGAACCACAAGGTGTCCGCGGCCATCACGGTCACGGGCCCGGTCACCTCGGTCGACGCCCCGGGCGGTGCGACGGCTGCCACGCAGTGCTTCGCGCAGGGCGTCAACGGCGCGACCCTGAGCTGGGGCGTGAGCGATCCCTTCCGCGCATACATCGCGGGGCCGATCGCCAAGGGCTCGGTCTCGACGAGCGGCGTCCGCGACAACGGGTCGTCGTACACGTGGAGCGGCGGCAAGGGGTCCTTCAACACGGACCTCGGCAAGGGGCGGACGGCGTTCGGCGGCTCGGTGCAGTTCACGGGCCACGCCGGGATCCTCGACCTGAAGATCTCGAACCCGCGGGTCCAGGTCGACGGCAGCACCGGCACGCTCGTCGTCGACGTGGTCAGCAGCGACATGGAGGGCAACAAGTCCACGAGCAACGGGGTCGCGTTCGCGAGCCTGAACCTGGCGGGCAAGAAGTCGACCTCCGGCAGTACCATCACGTGGACCGGTGCACCTGCCACGCTGACGGCCTCGGGCGCCAAGGCGTTCGCGGGCTTCTACGAGGCGGGCACCGCGCTCGCCCCCGTGACGTTCAGCTTCCCGATCGGGGGTGACGTCGAGTGCGACGCGTTCTCGGGGCTCGCGGACACCGGGACGGACGCGAGCACGCTCGCGGCCCTCGCCGTGCTGTTCGTCCTGGGGGGCGCCGGGCTCGTCGTGGCGGGCAACCGCCGTCGGGCACGCGCCGACGCCTGACGAACCTCCTGCACGACCGCGGGCGGGGTCGGGACCTGTCGAGGTCCCGGCCCCGCCCGTTCGTCTAGGCGGGGGACTCCGCGCTCACGGCGAGCAGCGGCCGGTAGCGGTTCTCCGGTCGCCCGGCCGACCCGTAGCGCGGGTTGACCTCGGCCTGGCCGAGGGCCACGAGGTGCTCCAGGTAGCGGCGGGCGCTCACGCGGGACATCCCCGTGGCCTCGGCCACGTCGACGGCGGACGCGTCGACCGACGCGCCCGTGCAGACGTCGAGGAGCGCGCCGACGACGAGCTCCAGGCTGCGGTCGGAGAGCCCCTTGGGAAGCTGCGGGCTCTCGTTGCGGGCCTGACGGACCAGGCGGTCCACGGTGGCCTGGTCGAGCGCGCCGTCGGTCGCGCGGACCTGGGCTCGGAAGCGGACGACCTCGTCGAGCCGTCCGCGCAGCACGGCCGCGGTGAACGGCTTGACGAGGTAGTGCTGCACGCCGCCCGCCATGGCGCGCCGGACGCTGTCGAGCTCGCGCGCCGCGGTGGTCGCGATGACGTCCACGGGAGGCCCGGGTCGGCGGCGGAGCTGGTTCAGGACCGCGAACCCGCTGGTGTCCGGCAGGTAGATGTCGAGCAGGACCAGCTCGGGTTCGAGCACCGAGATGGCCCGCACCGCCTCTGCCCCGGTGCGCGCCTCGCCCACCACGACGAAGCGCGGGTGGCTCTCGACGAACCCCCGGTGGAGGCGGGAGACGAGGGGGTCGTCCTCGACGATCAGGGTGCGAAAACGGTCGTCTGTGGTCATCGGTGTGCCGTCCCGGTCAGTGGTTCGAGGGACGCCCCCGCGGGGGCGTCCGTGGAGGGGCGCACGGGCAGCGTCAGCGTCAGGCGCGCGCCGCCGAGCGGTGAGGTCGTGAAGCCGACGGCGCCGCCGCGTCGGGCGACGACCCGTCGCACGAGGGCGAGCCCGATGCCGCGCGCGGTTCCCGCGTCGGTCCCGGGCGTCGGGCGGGGCGGTGGTGCAGGAGGGTCGCTGTGGCGCAGGGCGTCCCACCGGCCCGACGACGTCGCGTCCGTGCCCGGTCGGGGCACCCGGCGGACGGGTCGGGTCGCCAGGGCGCTCGCGTGCTTGGTGCTGAAGCCGGGCCGGAAGACCGCGGCGCGCAACGCCGTCGGGACTCCCGGTCCGTCGTCGTCGACGACGACGGCGAGCTCCTCGGCGTCCTCCAGGACGAGGACCTGGACGGTGCCTCCCGGCCCGGCGGCGTCGATCGCGTTGTCGATCGTGTTGCCGAGGATGGTCAGGACGTCCTGCTGGAGGCTCGTGGCCTCGGGGGAGCAGGGGGCGTCGAGGACCGAGCACGGGTCGACCTCGAGGTCGATCCCGCGCTCGCGTGCCGTGGTCGCCTTGGCGAGGAGCAGCGCGGCGACCTGCGGGCTGTGGACGCCCGGGGCGATCGCGCTCGCCGTGAGCAGCCCCCCGTGCCCCGCCCGCTCGATGAACGCGACCGCCTCGACGTGCTGACCCAGCTCGAGCAGCCCGGACACGACGTGCAGCTTGTTCGCGAACTCGTGGGACTGCGCGCGCAGCGCGTCGGTGAGGTCGCGGGCGCCGTCGAGGTCCTGCAGGAGGGCGTGCAGCTCGGTGTGGTCGCGCAGCACGAGCACAGCGCCCACGGCGCGTCCGTCGACCGTGGCCGGGTTGGCGCGGGCGAGGAGCACGCGCTCGCCCGCGAGGAGCAGCTCGCCGCTCGAGTGGTCGCCGGGCCGGTCGGCGAGCTCGAGGAGCTGGCCGTCGAGCACGTCGGTCGCGAGCGAGCCGACCGGCGCCTCGCCGGGGCCGAGGCCCAGGAGGCGACGTGCCTCGTCGTTGACGAGCGCGACCCGCCCGGTGCGGTCCAGGGCCACGACGCCCTCGCTGATGCCGTGGAGCATGGCGTCGCGCGTCTCGAGCAGCGACGAGATCTCCTCCGGCTCGAGCTTGAAGATCCGTCTGCGGACCAGCCGGGTCACCCACCAGGCGCACACGACGCCGCCGGCCGCCGCCGTCCCGAGCGCGAGGAGCAGGCCGTCCAGGTCCTCGCGGAAGTCCGCGTGCAGGTGCGCCTCGAGGATGCCGACCGAGGCCGAGCCGATCACCGTGCGGCCCGACCCGTCGTAGATGGGCACCTTGACGCGCCACGACTCGCCCAGGGTCCCGGTCTGGGTCCCGATGTACGTCCCCCCTGCCAGGGGGACCGACGGGTCGGTGGACACACGCTCCCCGATGCGATCGGCGTTGGGGTGGGACATGCGGATGCCGTCGTCGTCGGTCACGACGACGTAGGTGACGTCCGAGGCCGCACGGATGACCTCGGCGATCGGCTGGATGGTCGCCGAGGGATCGGGGCCGGCCAGCGCGTCCCGGATCGCCGGCAGCCGCGCGACGGACTGGGCCACCCCGGTCATCCGGTCCAGGTACGCATCGCGAAGCTGCCGCTCCTGCAGGGTGCCCGCGACCACGCCGGCGGCCGAGACCACGGCGAGGACGATCACGACCTGCAGCAGGAGCAGCTGAACCCTGAGCGGCATTGCCCATCCCACGGGACCAGTGTGCCCCAGGCCACAGTGGGTGTCCGCCACCCGGACGCAGAACCGGGACGTTCCCGTGACCTGGCACCGGAAAGTCGCGTGACCACAACGACCACAACCTCCAATACGACCTCAGCGACCGCAGGAGGCCTGGGCGCTCCTAGGCTCCGCTGCACACCGAGGCCCCGCGACTGCGTCGTCACGAGGCCCGCTCAAGGAGGAGAAATGGCACCCGTCGTCAGCCCGCGCCGCGGGCACAGCACCAGCGGACCGGTACGTCGTCGCCTGGTCGGCGCAGCAGCACTCACCAGCCTCGCCCTCGCCCTCGGCGCGTGCGGCGGACTGGCCTCGGGCGGTGACGCCCCCGCGGCCGGGGGGAGCGACAAGCCGGCCGCCGTGGGCCTGGCCTCGCTCGACATCATCGTCCCCGCGGACCCGGGTGGTGGCTGGGACCAGACGGGCCGCGCGCTCCAGAAGGAGCTGCAGGGCACCGGGCTCGCCAAGACCGTCAACGTGACCAACGTGGGCGGCGCCGGGGGGACCAACGGCCTGGCCTCCCTCGCGAACGTCACCGACCCCGACACGCTCATGGTCACCGGGCTCGTCATGGTCGGCGCGGTCGAGACCAACAAGTCCCAGGCCCGCATCGAGGACACCACGCCGATCGCCCGCCTGACCGAGGAGCCGCTCGTCATCGTCGTCCCGGCCGGGTCCAAGTACCAGACGCTCGAGGAGCTCGTGGACGACATCGTCGCGAACGGCAAGAGCGTCACGGTGACCGGGGGGTCGGCCGGCGGCGCGGACCACATCCTCGCGGGGATGCTCCTCAAGCAGGCCGGGGTCCCGTCCGAGAAGATCGTCGACACGCTCAACTACATCGCGTACTCGGGTGGCGGCGAGTCCCTCGCGGCGCTGCTCGGCAACAAGGTCAGCGCAGGCATCTCGGGCGTGGGCGAGTACGTCGAGCAGGTCAACGCGGGCACGGTCCGCGCGCTCGCGGTCACGAGCCCCGAGAAGATCGAGGCGCTCCCCGACGTCCCCACCCTCCACGACGCGGGCTACGGGTTCGACCTCACCAACTGGCGCGGCGTGCTCGCACCCGCCGACATCTCCGACGAGGAGCGCGCTGCGCTCGAGGCGGTCCTCACCGAGCTGCACGCGTCCGACGAGTGGCAGGCCACGCTCACGGAGAAGGGCTGGGCGGACGCGTTCCTGACCGGTGCCGACTTCGACGACTACCTGCAGCAGAACATCGTCGACATCCAGACGGTCCTGCAGGACATCGGCCTGGTCTCCTGACATGTCCTCGTCCTCTGTCGTCCCGCCCGGTGATTCCCCCGCACCGGGCGGGGCCTCCTCCCCGGTCGCACCGGCTTCCGGTGCGCCTGCGCGCACGGAGGCCGTGGTGACCGAAGAGGTCCCGCTCACCGGCGGGGCCGTACCGTCGAGGGTCGCCGGGGCGCACACCCCCGCGGCCCCCCGGCGGCGCATCGGCGAGTACGTCGTCGTCGCGGTGACGATCGTTCTGGGCGTGTTCGTCATGATCGACGCCGGGACCATCCACGTCCCGGGCTCGACGACCGTCATGGGCCCTCGCGCCTTCCCCTACCTCGTGGGAGGGCTGCTGCTCGCCTCGGGGGTCCTGGTCCTGGTCGGTCTCCTCCGCGGGAGGTTCGGCGAGGAGGACGACGGCGAGGACGTGGACCCGGACGCCTCGACCGACTGGCGCACGGTCGCGCTCCTGGGCTGCATCTTCGTGGTGCACGTCTACACGATCAACATCGCCGGGTGGCCGGTCGCCGCGACCGTGCTGTTCGGCGGGTCGGCGATCGTGCTCGGCGCTCGTCCCTGGTGGCGGGCGATCGTGCTCGGCGCCGTCCTGGGGCTCGTCGTCCAGATCCTCTTCGGCGGCATGCTCGGCCTGTCGCTCCCTCCCGGCCCGTTCCTCGAAGGGGTGAGCTTGTTCCGTGGATAACCTCTCGGCGCTGATGGACGGCTTCGCGACCGTCGTCCAGCCCGCATACCTGCTCTACGCGTTGTTCGGTGTGTTCATCGGGACGGCCGTGGGAGTCCTGCCGGGCATCGGCCCGGCCATGACCATCGCGCTGCTCCTGCCCCTGACGTACTCGCTCGACGCGACCGCCGCGATCATCGTGTTCGCGGGCATCTACTACGGCGGGATGTACGGCGGGTCGACGACCTCGATCCTGCTCAACACCCCCGGCGAGTCCGCCTCGATCGTCACCGCGCTCGAGGGCCACAAGATGGCCAGGCTCGGGCGCGGGGCCGCGGCGCTCGCCACGGCCGCGATCGGCTCGTTCGTCGCGGGGACCATCGCGACCGTCCTCCTGACGCTCGTGGCACCCGTCATGGCGAGGTGGGCGGTCCAGCTCGGCGAGCCGGACTACTTCGCTCTCATGGTCGTCGCCTTCATCACGGTGGGTGCGCTGCTCGGCAGGTCCGTCCCGCGCGGGATGGTCGCGCTCTCGCTCGGTCTGTTCCTGGGCCTCATGGGGACCGACACCCTGACGGGGCAGCAGCGCTTCACGTTCGGCGTCTCCAACCTCGCGGACGGCCTCGACGTCGTGATCGTCGCGGTGGGCCTCTTCGCGGTGGGCGAGGCGCTGTACGTGGCCTCGCGCATGCGGCACGGACCCGTGCACGTCATCCCGGTCGAGAAGGGGTGGCGGAGCTGGATGAAGCCCGAGGACTGGCGCCGCTCCTGGAAGCCCTGGCTGCGCGGGACCGTGATCGGCTTCCCCATCGGGACCATCCCGGCGGGGGGCGCCGACGTGGCGACCTTCCTGTCGTACGCGACCGAGCGCAAGCTCGCGCGCCGGCACAAGGACGAGTTCGGCAAGGGAGCCATCGAGGGCGTGGCCGGCCCGGAGGCGGCGAACAACGCCGCCGCGTCCGGTGTCCTGGTCCCGCTCCTCACGCTGGGGCTGCCCACGACCGCGACCGCGGCCATCATCATCGTGGCGTTCCAGTCGTACGGCATCCAGCCCGGGCCCATGCTCTTCCAGACGCAGACGTCGCTCGTGTGGGCGCTCGTCGCGAGCCTGTACATCGGCAACCTGATGCTGATCGTGCTGAACCTGCCGCTCGTCGGCATGTGGGTCAAGGTCCTGCAGATCCCCCGGCACTACCTGTACGCCGGGATCCTGCTGTTCGGTGCGCTCGGGTCCTACGCGCTGAGCTTCTCGCCGATCGACGTGCTCATCCTGCTCGTGATCGGTGTCGTCGGCTTCTTCATGCGGCGCTACGGCTACCCCGTGGCGCCCATGGTGGTCGGGATGATCCTCGGCCCCATGGCCGAGGACCGCTTGAGGCGGTCGCTGACCATCAGCCAGGGCGACCTCTCCTACCTGGTGACGAGCCCGTTCGCCGCGACCGCCTACGTCTCGATCCTGGTGATCGTCGGCCTGGGGCTGTGGCTCAAGCACCGGGAGAAGCGTGCCAACGCCGAGCTGTCCAGGCTCGGCGAGGAGATCCGTGAAGAGTCCCAGTCGCAGGAGGTGAACTGATGACCGTCGTCCTCGCCTACGCCCCGGGGGAGCTCGGGACCGCCAGCGCGCGCACGGCAGGTCGCGCCGCCGCGCTGCTCGGCGCGCGCGTGGTGATCGTCAACGCCACGCGGGCGGACCGGCTCGTCGACCCACGGTGGGCCGACGAGGCCGAGCTGGCGCGCGTGATCGAGATCCTCGACGAGGCGCACGTCGACCACGAGGTGCGCCACCTGCGGTCGGGTGCCCTGCCCGCCGACGTCGTCCTGGAGGTCGCGGAGGAGGTCGACGCCGTGCTCGTCGTCGTCGGCCTGCGCCGCCGGACACCCGTGGGCAAGCTCGTGCTCGGCTCGACCCCGCAACAGATCCTGCTGCGGGCGACCTGCCCGGTCCTGGCCGTCAAGGCCTGATCCGCGGCACCCGGACCATCGCCCCGGTACCCCGAGCTGGTCGGGGGGCCGGGGCGGTGCGGTGCCCGGCGGCTCGTCAGCCCGCGCCCGACCGTCAGATGCGGTCGACCGTCAGATGCGGTCGACCAGGTCCGCGATCGAGTCGACGACCTTGCTCGGACGGAAGGGGTAGGTGTCGACCTCGTGGAGCTTGGTCGAGCCGGTCATGACGAGATAGGTGTAGAGCCCGGCCTCGATGCCCGCCACGACGTCGGTGTCCATGCGGTCGCCGATCATCGCGGTCGTCTCCGAGTGCGCGTCGATGCGGTTGAGCGCGGACCGGAACATCATGGGGTTCGGCTTGCCCACGAAGTAGGGCTCGCGCCCCGTCGCGGCGGTGATCATGGCGGCGACCGCGCCCGTCGCGGGCAGCGGCCCCTGCTGGGAGGGGCCGGTGGTGTCCGGGTTGGTGCAGATGAAGCGCGAGCCGCCCAGGATCAGGCGCACGGCCTTGGTGATGGCCTCGAACGAGTACGTGCGGGTCTCGCCCAGCACCACGTAGTCCGGGTCGGACTCGGTGAGGGTGTAGCCGGCCTCGTAGAGGGCCGTCGTGAGGCCGGCCTCGCCGATCGCGTAGGCGCTCCCACCGGGGACCTGGTCGCTCAGGAACTGCGCGGTGGCCAGCGCGGACGTCCAGATCGACTCCTCGGGCACCTCGATGCCCGACGTCGCGAGCCGGGCCCGCAGGTCGCGTGCGGTGAAGATCGAGTTGTTGGTGAGGATGAGGAACGGGCGCTCCTTGTCCCGCAGGGCCCGGATGAACTCCGGGGCGCCGGGGATGGCGTGGCCCTCGTGGACGAGCACGCCGTCCATGTCGGTGAGCCAGCTCTCGATCACGCGGGTCATCGGTGGTCCTCTCCTGGGGTGTGCTCGACGGCGTCCGTCGACGTCTCGGGTCCCGTCGCCGGGGTCGTGGTCTGGTCGTCGGCGGTCCCGGTCCGGGGCTGGTCCTGCGGCGAGGTCGGCCGGGTCTGCGTCGCGGCGGTCGTCACCTCGGAGACGTCCGCGGCCCCTGCGAGGGCTCCCGTCCCCTCGACCGTGACCCGCCGGGACTCCCGGCGCGCTCGCAGCACCTCGATCACCACGGGGATCACGGAGATCGCGACGATGAGCACGAGGATGGTCTCGATGTGGTCGTTGACGAACTGGACGTTGCCGAGCCAGTAGCCGAGGAGGGTCACGCCGACCCCCCAGACGAACGCGCCGACCAGGTTGTAGACCACGAACGTGCGGTAGCGCATGCCGCTCATGCCGGCGGCGACGGGTGCGAAGGTGCGCAGGAAGGGCACGAAACGCGCGAGGATGACGGTCCGGCCGCCGAAGCGCTCGAAGTACTCGTGGGCCTGGTCGATGTACTTGGTCTTCAGGACGCGCGCGTCGGGCTTGAACAGCCGCGGGCCGATCTTGTTGCCGATCAGGTAGGCGAGCTGGTCCCCCAGGAACGCGGCGGCGAAGATCATGCCGCACACGAGCCAGATCGACAGGTTCAGCTCGTCCTGCGCGACCAGGAGGCCTGCGGTGAAGAGCAGGGAGTCGCCCGGCAGGAACGGGAACAGCAGACCGGTCTCGATGAAGACCACGGCCACGATGCCGAACACCGCGTAGACGCCGAAGCGCTCGATGAAGCCGCTGATCATGTTCCGTGCGTCGAGCCAGTCGGGCCCGAGGGCGACCACGTGGCCGCCGTCGACGGCGGAGAGCGTGGTGGCGACGTCAGGCAGCGCTGAGGTCACGAACAGGTCGGTGAGCACGCACCCAGCGTAGTGGGCGGACCGGCGCGAGGGCCCGAGGCCGCGTAGCGCGACGGTGAACATCGTGGGGGGATCGACCGGCCGGGGCGGCCGCCCGGGTGTCGGCGAAGGCCAGGGAGAATGGGACGGTGACCGAACCTTCCGCGCACCGCACGCCGTCCGACGCACCGGGAACGGCCCCGGCCGCCCCGCCCCGCCGCGAGGACGAGGTCGAGGTGGGCGTCGGCCCCTGGCCCGGCGGCCGGGCTGCCTGGCCGACCGACCCGCGCTACGACGTCGACCTCCTGGAGCACGGCGACCGCCGCAACGTCGTGGACGCGTACCGGTACTGGACCGTGGAGGCGATCGTCGCGGACATGGACGCGCGCAGGCCGCGGGACCGGCGCCTGCACGTCGCGATCGAGAACTGGGGGCACGACCTCAACATCGGCTCGGTCGTGCGCACGGCGAACGCGTTCAACGCCGCCGGGGTGCACATCGTGGGGCGACGCCGCTGGAACCGTCGCGGCGCCATGGTCACGGACCGCTACCAGCACGTGAGCCACCACCCGCAGGTCGAGGACCTGCTGGCGTGGGCCGCGGGCGAGCACGACGGCGCGGGCGTCCCGGTCATCGGGATCGACAACGTCCCGGGCTCGATCCCGATCGAGGGCTACGCGTTCCCGCCCGAGTGCGTCCTGCTGTTCGGGCAGGAGAGCACCGGTCTGTCCGCCGAGGCGCGCGCGGCGAGCCGCGACGTCCTGCACATCACCCAGCACGGGTCGACGCGGTCGATCAACGCGGGGGCCGCGGCCGCGATCGCGATGCACTCCTGGGCCGTGCAGCACCTGGTCCCGCGCTAGCCGCGCCGGGGCCCCCGCGACGTCCCAACCCGTGGTGGCGTCCGTCCACCTGAGGGACGGACCACACCGCCGGTAGGGATCCATGACAAAATCATGGGGATAACAGGGCGCGCGGCAGTGTCGTCGGCACCCACCTCCTTCCGTCATTGGAGTTCTGCAGATGGCTATCGCAACCCCCGAGGTCTACGCCGAGATGATCGACCGCGCGAAGGCAGGCAAGTTCGCCTACCCCGCCGTCAACATCACGTCGTCGCAGACCGTGACCGCCGCCATTCAGGGCTTCGCCGAGGCCGAGTCCGACGGCATCATCCAGGTCTCCGTCGGTGGCGCCGAGTACGCGTCGGGCTCGACGATCAAGGACCGCGTGACCGGTTCGCTCGCCCTCGCGGCGTACGCGACCGAGGTCGCGAAGAAGTACGACGTGACGATCGCCCTGCACACGGACCACTGCGCCAAGCAGAACCTGGACTCCTGGGTCCGTCCGCTGCTCGCGATCGAGGCCGAGCAGGTCAAGAACGGTGGCCTGCCCACCTTCCAGTCGCACATGTGGGACGGCTCGTCCGTGCCGCTCGACGAGAACCTGATCATCGCCGAGGAGCTCCTCGAGCTCTCGGTCGCCGCGCGCACCATCCTCGAGATCGAGGTCGGCGTCGTCGGTGGCGAGGAGGACGGCCACACGGCCGAGATCAACGACAAGCTCTACACGACGGTCGAGGACGGTCTCGCGACGGTCAAGGCCCTCGGTGCGGGCGAGAAGGGCCGCTACCTGACGGCCCTCACGTTCGGCAACGTGCACGGCGTCTACAAGCCGGGTGCGGTCAAGCTGCGTCCGTCGATCCTCGCGGACATCCAGAAGGCCGTGGGCGACGCCATCGGCAAGGAGAACCCGTTCGACCTGGTCTTCCACGGCGGCTCGGGCTCGACGCTCGAGGAGATCACCGAGGCCGTGGACAACGGCGTCATCAAGATGAACATCGACACGGACACGCAGTACGCGTTCACGCGTCCGGTCGTCGACCACATGTTCCGCAACTACGACGGCGTCCTGAAGATCGACGGCGAGGTGGGCAACAAGAAGGCCTACGACCCGCGCGCCTGGGGCAAGCTCGCCGAGGCCGGCATGGCTCAGCGCATCGTCGAGGCGTCGCAGCAGCTGCGTTCCGCGGGCCAGAAGATCCGCTGAACCTGGTGAGCCGCCCACCCGGGCGGTGATCCCGGTGGGCGTGTCCCACCACCTGGAGTGCCAGCGGGCCCCGGTCCGAGTCGGACCGGGGCCCGCTGCGTCCGGGGCTGCGACGCGTGCCGCGACGGCAGGTGCGCCCACGGCGGGCCCGACGGCGGAGCGCCCGCCGGGCGGTCGTCCTCAGCGGTCGGTGCGCGGGACGCGACGGCCGCCGTTGAGGTGCGTGACGCCGTCGGGCAGGTCGAAGCCGGGGTCCTCGTCGACGATGTCGAGCATGTCCCCGATGCGCGTGACCTCGAGCAGGAACCGCACGGTCGGCGGTGCACGCAGCACGCGGACGCGGTGCGGGCCGCGGGTCGCGAGCCGGGCGAGGAACGCCACGCCCGAGGAGTCCATGAAGGTCACGTGGTGGGCGTCGATCTCGACGGGCAGGCCCGTGGCCTCCGCGTCGGCCGTCGCGTCGAGGAGGTCGGCGCCGAGGTCGGCATCGATCTCACCTGACAGGACGATCCGTGCCCGGGTGGCACCGACGATGACGTGGACGCTCGCCGGATCGGCCTGGTCCGTCACGACGCCGCTCTCGCCGATCTCGGGGTCTTCGGGCTCGCTACCAGCCGTGGTGTTACCGTCGCGCACGTTGCTCCTCCCAGCGTGGACCGGACCCGCACAGGTCTCGGAGATCACCAATCTACGGTTGAATGTCCACTCGGGACAGTAACGCGCTCACGGCAGTGTCGTTCGGAGGTGGAAATGGTCAGCTCGTCGAGCCTCGGTCTGGGCTCCTGGGGCCATGGTCCGCGTACCGGTGGCGCGCCGCTACCGGACGGCGGCGTGGAGCTCCTCTCGCTCGCGGTGCAGCGCACGGGCATCGCGGCGTTCCTGCTGGGTCCGGCGTCCGTGGGGATGCCCGTCCTGTGGGTCAACGAGGCGTTCAGCAGGCTCACCGGCTTCTCGACCGACGAGGTCGTGGGGCACCGCCCGCAGTTCCTGTCGGACCTCCTCGCGGACCGGGCCGAGGCCGACCTGTTCCGTGCCGGGGTCCTCGAGGGCCGCGAGGTCCGCAGGACGGTCCGGAGCGAGCGTCAGGACGGGAGCCTGCTGTGGGTCCAGCTCACGCTGTCGCCCGTCGACGAGGTCGGGGGAGAGGTCGGGCACTGGGCCGGGTCCATGGTCGACATCACCGAGCACGTGGACCGCTCCGCGTCGCAGCTCGCGTCGCTCGAGCTCGAACGGCGCAAGCGGGCCGGTCTCGCGATCATCACCGAGACGTCGGACCTGCTCAACGACCTGGACTACCCCCTCGCGCTGCGGGAGATCTGCGACGTCCTCGAGGGGGCGCTCGTGGAGTGGGCCGGCTTCTACATGAACGACGACGGGCTGCGCTTCGCGGAGGGCATCGACACCACGACCCCCCCGAGCGGGCGCGGGCAGCGTCACGGCCGGTACATCGCGGACGGCGCGGGCGTCGTGGAGGGCGCCATGGGCCAGACCGACGCGCTCGGCGACGCGACGGGACCGGCCCTCCTGGTCCCGGGGACCGTGATCGACCTGCAGGACACCGTGCAGGACCTGCTCGACGGTCGGATCGAGGGCCCCGTCCGGCTCGACCTGTCGGCCGAGTACCCGCAGTGGTCCGCCTCGGGCTGGCTCAGCCGTGACGTCCGGCAGCGGACCTCGACGCTCGCGGGCGCGCCGCGAGAGGTCGTGCTCCATGCGATCGCAGGCCGTCGGCGTGTCCTGGGCCTGCTCGCGACGAGCGGCCTGCCGGTGTCGGCCGGGGCGGTGTCGGACCCGGAGAGCTCCGAGGCGGTGCTGCGGACCCTCGCACGACGCGCCGGACTCGCGATCGACAACGTGCGTCTCTACGCCCGCGAGCACCGGCTCGCGGAGACGTTGCAGCGCGCGATGCTGCCCGAGCAGGCCGACGTGACCGGGCTCGACGTCTGGACGTACTACGCCCCCAACTCCGAGCACGCCCAGGTGGGCGGCGACTGGTACGACGTCCTGCAGATCACGCCCGACGTCGTCGGGCTCGTGATCGGTGACGTCGTGGGCCACGACGTCGAGGCCGCGGCGGCCATGGGGCAGCTCCGGTCGGTCGTGCGTTCGTACGCGTACGAGCTGACGACGCCCGGCCCCGTCCTGGAGCGGGTCGACCAGCTCGTGGTCGGGATGCGCATCCCCCGGTCGGCGAGCCTCGTCTACGCGTCCCTCGTGCGGCACGGCGAGCAGCCCTCGCCGGAGGACGTCGCCGACGACGCCGGTCCCGACGAGGGCCCCGGCGCCGCCGACGGTCCGGGGGAGCGGTCCGCGGAGCGGTGGACGATCGAGTACTCGCGCGCGGGGCACCTGCCGCCGCTCCTGCTCCGCGACGGCGAGGTCACGCAGCTCAACGAGGCAGGCGGGTCGCTCGTCGGGTTCGGCGTCGGCGAGCGCGCGACGGGCCGGGCCGAGCTCGCGCCGGGCGACGTGCTGCTCTTCTACACCGACGGGCTGATCGAGCGCCGCGACCGCGCGCTGCGCGTCGGGCTCGACGCCCTGGTCGAGGCCACCCGGGCCATCACCGCGATCGACTCGGCGGGGATCGGCGAAGAGCTCCTCTCACGGCTCGCGGACGCCCCCGAGGACGACGTCGCGCTCGTCGTGGTGCGCGTGCCGGACCCCGTGACGGACCCCGTGACGTCGGCGCTGAGCCCGCGCAGCCGGCGTTGGCTCCTGCCGAGCGAGCCCGCGTCGATCGGTCGCGCGCGCCACGCGGTCCTGCGCACGTGCCAGGCGTGGGACCTCGGCGACAGCGCCAACGCGGAGCTGGTCGTGTCCGAGCTCGTCGCGAACGGTGTCCTGCACGGGTGGGGGCACCTGGCGCTGCGCCTGTTCGACACGGGAGACGGCCTGCGGGTCGAGGTCGAGGACTCCAACCCCGCACCTCCCGTGTCGACGGACGGCCACGCCCACCGCATGGGCGGGTTCGGGATGCAGATCGTCGAGCGCCTCGCGGACTGGGGCTGGCGCCCGGCCGGGTCGGGCAAGCTCGTGTGGGCCCGGCTGCGCCCCGTGGCGGAGCGGGCGGAGCGTCGGGCGGCGTCGGCCGAGGGCTGAGGCACCGTCCGGGCAGAGGACGTCCGGGACCGCCCAGGAGGGAGGCCCGGACCGCGGCGGAGGGCGCCGCGCGGTGGCCGGGTCAGGCCGAGGCGCTCACGGGCGGGTCGCACCGGTGGTCGGCGTCGATGCGGAACAGGTCGAGCGCGCCGCAGACCTCCAGGACGAACAGGTCACGGTCGTCGCAGCCGCGCAGCACCGTCGCCCCGCCGCGCTTGCGACCGGAGTCGGCGAGCGAGATGAGGAAGGCGGCGCCCGTCGAGTCCATGAAGGTCACGCGGCACATGTCGATCACGAGGAGCTGACGGCGCAGGCCGACGACGCGGGCTGCGATCTCCGGGAACTGGTCGCGTTCCGCGAGATCGAGGTCCCCGGCGATGACGAGCGTGGTCGTCGCGGGGGACGTGGAGATCTCGATCATGACCATGACTCTAGGCTGCGCGGCCCTCGCTTGCACATGCGCTCGTCAGAGGCCTGCGAGAATCGCTGGATGTCTCACGCACCCACGCACCGCAACCTCCTCGGCGGACCCGACCCGGTCCGTCTCCCGGCCGACCCCGACGTCGCCGCGGCGACCGCCCGGGGGGACGACCCGGTCGAGCTCGCCCGCACGTTCCCTGCCTCGTCGCTGCCCTGGGCGCTCCTCGCCGAGGCCGCGCTGCGCGACGGCGACGAGCGCTCCGTCGTCACGGCCTACGCGTTCGCCCGCACCGGCTACCACCGCGGCCTCGACGCGCTGCGTCGTGCCGGGTGGCGTGGGCAGGGCCCGATCCCGGCCGACCACGAGCCCAACCAGGGCTTCCTGCGGGCCCTGCTCGCGCTGTCCCGCGCGGCGTCGCTCATCGGCGAGGACGGCGAGGCCGAGCGCTGCGCCCAGTTCCTGGTGGACTCGGGCACGTCGGTCGACGAGGTCGCGGCGCTCGCGGGCTGACGCCCGTCCGCCCGCCCCGCGCGGCCTGCCCGGGCCCTCACGACCGCCGCCCGACGACGTCACGCACGCTGCGCCGTCGGGCGGCGGGAGGGCGCGGGGTGGGCCGAGGGGCCCGCCGAGGTCAATGACAGGTAAACTCGTCCAGGCTTCCGGGTGACTGCCGCCCGGACGCGCCTCGGGCCCTGCGCAGGACCCGTTGGCGGCACGCGCCGTGCGTCGACCCCCGGTCGATGGTGCGCGGCGGTCGTCCGTCGACCGGACAGTCCTGGCGTACGTGCCGGTCGGTGCCGGTCCGTGACCCGGTCCGAGGAACAGGCAGTCTGAAAGTGGGGAATCCATGCCAGGCGTGGTGCTCATCGGTGCCCAGTGGGGCGACGAAGGCAAGGGCAAGGCGACCGACCTCCTCGGGTCGCGGGTCGACTACGTGGTCAAGTTCAACGG
The DNA here is from genome assembly GCF_015142735.1 of Oerskovia douganii. Taxonomy (GTDB): domain Bacteria; phylum Actinomycetota; class Actinomycetes; order Actinomycetales; family Cellulomonadaceae; genus Oerskovia; species Oerskovia douganii. The sequence continues at coordinate 22,062 of NZ_JACSPN010000023.1, forward strand.
CGGCAACAACGCCGGGCACACGGTCGTCATCGGCGACGAGAAGTACGCCCTGCACCTGCTGCCCTCCGGCATCCTGTCGCCGGGGGTCACCCCCGTCATCGCGAACGGTGTCGTCGTCGACATCGAGGTGCTCTTCCAGGAGCTCGACGACCTGATCTCGCGCGGCGTCGACGTCTCGCGCCTGCTGGTCTCCGGCAGCGCCCACGTCATCGCGGGCTACCACCGCACGATGGACAAGGTCAGCGAGCGCTTCCTCGGCAAGCGTCGCATCGGCACGACGGGCCGCGGGATCGGGCCGGCGTACGCCGACAAGATCAACCGCGTCGGCATCCGCATGTGGGACCTCTTCGACGAGAAGATCCTCGCGGAGAAGATCGAGGGCTCGCTCGACCAGAAGAACCACCTGCTGGTCAAGGTCTACAACCGTCGCGCGATCACGGTCGACGAGACGGTCGAGGAGCTCCTCGCCTACGCCGACCGGGTCAAGCCGATGGTCGCGGACACGTCGCTGATCCTCAACCAGGCGCTCGACGCGGGCAAGAACGTCCTGTTCGAGGGCGGCCAGGCCACGATGCTCGACGTCGACCACGGCACCTACCCGTTCGTGACGTCGTCGAACGCGACCGCGGGCGGCGCGGTGACGGGCTCGGGCGTCGGCCCCACGAAGATCTCGTCGGTGATCGGCGTCATCAAGGCCTACACGACCCGGGTGGGCGAGGGTCCGTTCCCCACCGAGCTCTTCGACGAGATGGGCGAGTACCTGCTCAAGACCGGTGGCGAGTTCGGTGTGACCACGGGTCGCGCGCGTCGCTGCGGCTGGTACGACTCGGTGATCGCCCGCTACTCGAGCCGCATCAACGGCATCACGGACCTGGTCGTGACCAAGCTCGACATCCTCACGGGCATCCCCAAGATCCCGGTGTGCGTCGCGTACGACGTGGACGGCGTCCGCTACGACGAGATGCCCACGGACCAGACGGCGTTCCACCACGCCAAGCCGATCTACACCGAGTTCGACGGCTGGACCGAGGACATCTCCGGCTGCCGGACGTTCGAGGACCTGCCGGCCAACGCGCAGGCCTACGTGCGCTCGCTCGAGGAGCTCTCGGGGGCTCGGGTCTCCGCGATCGGGGTCGGTCCGTCGCGCGACGCGATCATCCCGCTCCACGACCTGCTGCACTGAGCCGTCCGCCGAGGACCTCACGCTGACGACCGAGGGCCCCCCGCCCCCCCGCCCGGGCCCCGCCTCCCAGAGGGAGACGGGGCCCG
>NZ_JACSPN010000023.1:23340-64945 GCF_015142735.1 Oerskovia douganii
CGCTCGCCCCAGGGCGGCGGAGCGCGGGGCCCTCGGTCGCACCCCGGGCACGTGATATGACGTCGATCACACGTGCTGTCAGAAACCGGACACGGTCGGACAATCGACCCGAGCTGCTCTCGGCGCGTCTTTACCTAATACGAGCGTCTCACTATGGTATGGGCGTACCAAGAGGCATCGACCAACGACGCTTTACTTGGAGGGACCGCAAGGAAGCTTCAGGGTGGCGCCGACCCCGCTCGCTGCGCGCACCCTGACCGAGAGATGGGTGTTTTCCAACGCATGCACGAAACCCGTAGCCGCAAGATCAAGGCCGGGCTCGCAGGACTGGTCGTCCTCGGGGTCGGCGTCGCCGCGACCAGCGCGCTCTGGAGCGACAACGTCTGGTTCGCGGGAGACGTGAGCACCTCGTCGTTCAACCTGCAGGGATCGGTGACCAGCGCCAGCGAGGGCTTCGAGGAAGGGAACGAGCAGGGGGTCGCACTCACGATCCCCGTCGTCGAGGACCTCGCCCCCGGTGACACCGTGACGCGCACCGTCTGGGTCAAGAACGCCGACTCGACGCACGCCGCAGACCTCGTCGACACCCCCGACGTCCAGGTCACGGGCGACGCTGCTGCCTTCCTCACCGTGACGGCCGCCTACGACACGTCGGGTGGGAAGAACCCCGACGAGCTCGCGAGCGGCGACGTCGTCCCGGTCGACGTCACGTACTCGTTCACGGACCCGGACACCAGCGCCACGGGCGCGAACGCCGCAGCCCAGGGCAAGAGCGCCAAGATCACGGTCCAGGTCACCGGCACCGAGGTGGCCTCCTGACATGACCTGGACCCCACGCACGGCACGGGCCGTCGTGGGGGTGGCGACCCTCTGCGTGCTCGGCAGCGTCGGACCCCTCGGGGCCGGCGCTGCCGCCGCAGCGGGGACGCCCACCGCGGAGCGGACCACGACGACCCGGAACCTGACCTCCCTGCCCCGGTCGTTCTCCTTCGACGGCATGTCGCCGGGCCAGACCCGGTCGACGATCGTCGACCTGTCCTCGGTCTGGGAGACGGACGGCACGGTCGTGGACGTCGCGGTGACGGCCACGGGTGAGCTGGGTACCTCGCTCGCCACCACGATCGAGGCGTGCGGCACCGCCTGGGTCGACGACGAGTGCCCGACCGGGGCCGTCGTCCTCGTCGACGGGTGGCGGACCGGGCGCTCGGGGAGCTCGCACGAGGAGCTCGTCCTGCCCGCCGGCGAGACGGCCTCGCTCCGCGTCTCCGTGACGCTCGACGAGGACGTGCGCGCCGGGGCGACCGGCAAGGTCCGCTACGACCTCTCGTTCGAGGGCGCGCGCCCCGGCGGCGAGGAGACCGGAGACGGCTCGGAGGGCGGGGCGACGGGGACCACGGGTCCCAGCGCGCCCGACGACGCCGCAGGGTCGGGCGCGTCCCCCGGGCCGGGCAGCGGCTCGCTCGCGGCGACCGGGACGGGCGTCCTGACGTTCGCCGGGCTGGCCGGCGCGCTGCTCGGGATCGGCGCGGCGCTCGTGCGCCGCAGGCGACGGGACACGGACGACGAGGGGGCGACCGCGCGCCGCTAGGCGGGAACAGCGGCAGGGCGTCCTGGGGACGCGAGTCACAGGACCAGGCACAGCACGACGCGACCCGCGCGAGCACGCAGGCAGGACGCGCGGACGACACGACGAGAGGAGAGCAGCATGACCGACCCCACGACGGTCCTTCACCACGGACCGGGACGGCTCCGCACCGCGGTCGCCGCAGCGCTGGTCCTCCTGCTCGCGGTCGCGACGACGACCCTCTGGGCGGTCGGCCGCTCGCAGCCGACCGCGGCCGCGTGGACCGACGTGGTCCAGGCCCAGGGGCAGGTCAGCATCGCCTCCGTCGCGGGTGGCACCGTGACCGACGTCGTGGCGGGCGACAGCTTCTCGTGCGCGCTCGTGGGCGGACAGGTCTGGTGCACGGGGGACAACTCGGTGGGCCAGCTCGGGACGGGGGACACCGCGTCCACCGACGTGTTCGTGGGCCCCGTGCGGGGCGAGCTCCAGGGGAAGACCGTGACCAAGGTCGACGCCGGCACCGCGCACGTGTGCGCGACCACGGACGACGCCGTGTACTGCTGGGGCCTCAACGACCGGGGGCAGCTCGGGGTCGAGGGCGTCCCGAGCTCGACGCTGCCGGTGCGCGTCCCCACGCACGGTCACGAGGCGTCGGTGACCGACCTCGAGGTGGGCGCCTCGAGCTCGTGCGTGGTGGCCGACGACAAGGCGTACTGCTGGGGCGGGACGCACACCCAGCTCGGCAGCACCGGGACACCGGTCCAGATCAACGGAGGGGCCTTGCCCGAGACCGCGACCGTGACGGACGTCGCGGTCGGGGACGACTCGGCCTGCCTCGTCGCGGACGGCGTCCCCTACTGCTGGGGGGCCAACGCGCGGGGACAGCTCGGGGACGGGACGACCAGCACGAGCCACCTCCCGGTCCAGGTCGTCACGACCGGCGTCCTCGCGGGCTTCACGAGCCACGACGTGGCGGTCGGCAACCAGTTCGCGTGCGTGGTCGCCTCGGGAGCCAACAGCGCCGAACGGACCTTCTGCTGGGGGGACAACTCGAGCAAGCAGCTCGGTCAGTCCTCGAACGGCGCCCAGGTGGACCTGTCCACGACGCCCCTGCAGGTGCGCGGCGCGCTCTCCGAGCTCCGCTCCGGGCTCGTCGCGGTCGGCGGGAAGACCGCCTGCGTGCTGGCCTACGACGGAGCCGCCTACTGCTGGGGCGACAACTCGTCGGCCCAGACCGGGGCCAACCAGGACGAGTGGACCGTCCCGGCCGTCCGCGACCGGCCGGAGAGGGTGCTGACCCGGCAGATGAGCGCGGACAGCGTCCTGCAGAGGGTCGACGTGTCCACGGACCACGGCTGCACCCTGACGACCGGGGGCAACGTCTACTGCTGGGGTGCGAACACCAAGGGCCAGCTCGGGATCCAGGGCACCGCAGGGACCGCAGGGCGCAAGGTCTTCCCCTGGCCCGTCACGCCGACCTGGTCGGCCTGGCGGTGACCGGCGTGCACCGCCGGGTCTTCCGTGGCGCCCTGGTCTTCCGGGGCGCCCTGCCCCCGGCCGCCGTCGACCCGCCCGAGGAGGTGTCGCGTGAGGCTGCTCAAGCGCATCGGTGACGTGTTCCTCACGCTCGCGGCGGTCGTCGGCGTGCTCGGCCTGGGGCTGTTCGTCGGCATCCAGACGGGCCACCTGCAGTCCCTGGTCGTCGTCTCGGGGTCGATGATCCCCACGTTCGAGGTGGGGGACGGGGTCGTCTCCCGGCGGGTCCCGGCCTCGACGCTCGAGGTCGGCGACGTCGTGAGCGTGTTCACGAGCGACGGCGTCCTCGTCACGCACCGCGTCGTCGGGATCGAGGACGGCCCGGGGGAGGCGCGCACCCTGACGCTGCGCGGGGACAACAACCCGGTCGACGACCCCGAGCCCTACGTGGTCGAGGACGCCCTGGTGCCCCTGGTCCGCGTCCCGGGCGCTCGGGACGCGATCGAGGTGCTGCGCCGTCCCGCGGTCGGGATCCCGCTCGTGGTCGCGTCGTGCGCCCTCGTGGGGTTCGCCCTCATGCCCTCCCCGGCCAGGCGCCCCGGGCAGGACGGTCCGGGGAGCGGCGTCGTGGACGACCCCGGGCCCGCGGGGCGCGGTCGGTAGACTGCCGTCCCGTGAAGATCCTCGTCATCGGTTCGGGTGCCCGCGAGCACGCCATCGTCCACTCGTTCGCGCAGGAGACCGTGGTCACGGGTGCGGAGCCGCACGAGCTGCACGCCGCGCCCGGCAACCCGGGCATCGGTGAGCTCGCGACCCTGCACGCGGTCAGCGCGGTCGACGGCGAGGCCGTCGCGGCGCTCGCGACCCGGCTGGGCGCGGACCTGGTCGTGATCGGTCCCGAGGCCCCCCTCGTCGCGGGGGTCGCGGACGCGGTCCGCGCGGCGGGCATCGACTGCTTCGGCCCCAGCGCCGAGGCCGCGGCGCTCGAGGGGTCCAAGGCGTTCGCCAAGGACGTCATGGCGGCCGCATCGGTCCCGACGGCGCTCGCGCACGTGTGCACCGACATCGACCAGGTGGCGGACGCGCTCGACGCGTTCGGCGCCCCGTACGTCGTCAAGGACGACGGGCTCGCGGCCGGCAAGGGCGTCGTCGTGACCGACGACCGCCAGGAGGCGCTCGAGCACGCGCAGGCCTGCTTCGCGACGCCGCGTCCCGGCGCGGGCGACCCGGTCGTCGTGATCGAGGAGTACCTCGACGGCCCCGAGGTCTCGCTCTTCTGCCTGTCGGACGGCACGAGCGTCGTCCCGCTGGCGCCCGCGCAGGACTTCAAGCGCGCGTTCGACGCCGACGCGGGTCCCAACACGGGCGGCATGGGCGCCTACAGCCCGCTGCCGTGGGCCCCCGACGGGCTGACCGAGGAGGTCGTGACCCGGGTCGCGCAGCCCACGATCGACGAGATGGCGCGCCGCGGCACGCCGTTCGCCGGGGTCCTGTACGTGGGCCTCGCGCTCACGAGCCGCGGCACGCGCGTCGTCGAGTTCAATGCGCGGTTCGGCGACCCGGAGACGCAGGTCGTCCTGGCCCGCCTCCGGACCCCCCTCTCCGCGGTGCTGCGGGCGGCGGCCCGGGGCGAGCTCGCGGACTTCCCGCGTCTGCGCTGGTCCGACGACGCCGCGGTCACCGTGGTCGTCGCGGCTCACGGCTACCCGTCCGCAGTCCGCAGTGGTGACCCGATCACGGGGGTCGAGGCGGCTGAGGGCGGCGAGGGCGTGCACGTCCTGCACGCGGGCACGACGCTCGACGACGAGGGCGTGCTGCGCAGCGCTGGGGGCCGGGTGCTGTCGGTCGTCGCACGCGGCGAGGACCTCGCCGAGGCGCGCCGACGGGTGTACGCGGGCGTGGACCAGGTGGTCCTGCCGGGTTCGCACCACCGCACGGACATCGCCGAGAAGGCTGCGGCCGGTCGGGCGGTGGCGCTGTGAGCGCGCAGTCCCCGGGCGGTCTCGACACGGCCCACCTGGACCTGCCGGGGTGGCGGCACGTCTACTCGGGCAAGGTCCGCGACCTGTACGAGCCGGACCTCGCGCTGCTCGGTGGTGCGCACCCGCTCGGTGACGTGGTCCTCGTGGTCGCGAGCGACCGCGTCAGCGCGTTCGACCACGTCCTGTCCCCGGGCATCCCGGACAAGGGTGTGATCCTGACGCAGCTCAGCCTGTGGTGGTTCGACAGGCTGGCCGACCTCGTCCCCCACCACGTGGTCAGCACCGAGGCCAGCGCGATGCCGGGCGACGGCCTGGTGCCCGACGTCGTCGCGGGCCGTGCCATGATCTGCCGCCGGCTCGAGATGTTCCCGGTCGAGTGCGTCGCCCGCGGGTACCTGACGGGCTCGGGACTGGTCGAGTACCGCGTCGACCGTACGGTGTGCGGCGTTCCGCTGCCCGAGGGGCTCGTCGACGGATCGCGCCTGCCCGAGGCGATCTTCACGCCCGCGACCAAGGCCGAGGTGGGCGAGCACGACGAGAACGTGTCGTTCGAGGTGGTCGCGCAGAGCATCGGGATCGAGGCGGCGACCCGGCTGCGCGACCTGACCCTCGCGGTGTACTCGCGCGCCGAGGAGATCGCGCGCGAGCGCGGCGTGATCCTCGCCGACACCAAGCTCGAGTTCGGCGTGGACCCCGTCACGGGCGCGACCGTCCTGGGCGACGAGGTGCTGACCCCCGACTCCTCGCGGTTCTGGCCCGCCGACGAGTGGCAGCCGGGGCGCGCGCAGCCCAGCTTCGACAAGCAGCACGTCCGCGACTGGCTCGCGTCCGGGGCCTCGGGCTGGGACCGCGCGTCCGACGCCCCGCCGCCCGAGCTGCCCGCCGGCGTCGTCGAGCGCACGCGCGAGCGCTACCTCGAGGCGTACGAGCGGATCACGGGCGAATCCCTGTTCTGAGGCTCGACGGACCCGCCGCGTGGCCGCGACGCTCGCGCACATAGCGGTGCCCGGTCGGGGACGTCCAGCGCACCGTGCCGTCGGGTGTGAGCTCGGGCCGCCAGCCCTGCCGCACCCGGACCACGTGATGGTGCCGGCACAGCGAGATGAGGTCCTGCGGGCCCACGTCGGCCTCCGTGGCGTGCGTGCCGGGGGCCCGGGGTGCCGACCGGACCACGCGGTCCAGGTCGCACCGGAACGCGGGCACGGCGCAGCCCGGGAACGTGCACGTGCGGTCCCGGGACAGGACGGCGGCGACCACCTGGACGACCGGCCCCGGACGGGTCTCGGACAGCGAATCGAACATGTGTTCGATCATAGGTCGAACCGCTGACACGCGACTCGGCGAACGACCTCTTGCCCTGATGGGTCGTTGCACGATATATATCGACCATGCCCACGTCGCGCGGCCTCCCCGGCGGGAAGCCCTTCCGCATGACCGAGCAGGCCTACCTGATCCTGCTGTCCCTGACCCCCGAGCCCCTGCACGGCTACGCCGTCATCCAGGCCGTCGCCGACCTGTCGGACGGTGCCACGGCCCTGGGCGCGGGCACCCTGTACGGCAACCTCGACCGCCTCGCGGGCGCTGGGCTCGTCGAACCCTCGGGAGAGGAGGTCGTCGACGGTCGCCTCCGCCGCTACTACCGGGTCACCGACGACGGCCGCCGCGCCGCCGAGCAGGAGACGGTCCGTCTCCGCGAGCTCGCCGCCCGGGCCCAGAGGGCCCTCGACGCTCGGGGGAAGCCCGCACGCCCGACGTCGGGCCGGCTCGCCGGGGGGCTGGCCTGATGCGCCGCCGCGGTCTGGCCCCCGAGGAGCGCTTCGAGCGCTCGGCCCGCTTCTGGGCGCGCGCCTACCCGCGGCGGTGGCGTGAGATCCACGGCGAGGAGCTGCTCGCGGTCCAGCGGGACGTGGCGCTCGCGGCCGCGGAGGCGACCGGCAAGCCCGCCCCGGACCGCTTGCCCCCCGAGGAGATCCGCAGCCTCCTGCGGGCGGGCTGGGGGCTGCGCCTGCGCGAGCGACCGCCGCTGTGGCGGTGGGTGCTGTACCGGTTCGGCCTGCGGCTGCCCGCCCGGTACTGGTGGTGGGTCGCGGACGACATCCGGGGAGCGTTCTACTCCGTGCGGGACGCGCTGTGGGGGATGGTGCTGATCTACGGCGGGATGACTGCTGGGCTCGCGGTCTACGCGGTGGTCGTCGGCAGGCAGGTCACAGACGTCGTGCCGCCGATCTACGCGACGTGGTTCTTCTGGGGCGTCGTCGGTGCCGTCGTGATGATGGCGGCGACCTTCCAGCGCGAGTACCGCACGCGAACGGCCTGGTATCGGCACGTCGTCTACGGCAACGTGCCCGAGCAGATGCGGTCCGTGGCCGTTGCACCCGCCCCCCGGGGAGCGGGCCCCACCTCCTGAGCCGAGCTCCGCCGTCGGGCCCGGGTGCCCGCGGTCGAGAACGGGGTTGTGGTCGTCATGGCGTGCGGAACGACCGCAACCACGTTCTCGACCACCCCCCGGGAGGGCCGCCCGACCGACGCCTGAGACGCGGCCCGGCCCCCCGTGCGACGCGGGTAAACTGGCCGCGGAATCCCCACCCACCGAGATCCGTGCGACCCGGTCGCCGCCCTCGCGGCGCGCCCCGAGCCTCGTGCGGACCTGTCCGAGCCGAGCAGGCCGGACCAACTTCCCGAGGAGCTCCCGTGGGACGCGTAGTCGTCGAGGTCATGCCCAAGCCCGAGATCCTGGACCCGCAGGGCAAGGCCGTCGTCGGGGCGCTCCCGCGCCTGGGCTTCACCCAGTTCACCGGCGTGCGCCAGGGCAAGCGGTTCGAGCTCGAGGTCGAGGGTGACGTCACCCCCGAGGTGCTCGCCGCGGCCCGCGAGGCCGGCGAGAAGGTCCTGTCGAACCCGGTCATCGAGGACGTCGTCCTCGTCGCCGAGCTGACGGCCGAGCTGGGCGGGGAGAGCGCCTGATGAGCGCCCCCGCAGCGACCGGCCTGGCCACGGCCCGGATCGGTGTCATCACGTTCCCCGGCACGCTCGACGACCGGGACGCGGCCCGTGCCGTGCGCCTGGCCGGCGGCGAGCCCGTGTCCCTGTGGCACGCGGACGCGGACCTGCACGGGGTCGACGCGGTGGTGCTCCCGGGCGGCTTCTCGTACGGCGACTACCTGCGCGCCGGGGCGATCAGCCGCTTCGCGCCCGTCATGGACTCGCTCGTCGACGCGGCCAAGGGCGGCCTGCCCGTCCTGGGCATCTGCAATGGCTTCCAGATCCTCACCGAGGCGCACCTGCTGCCCGGCTCGATGATCAAGAACGACCACCTCGCGTTCATCTGCCGCGAGCAGACCATGGTCGTGGAGAACGCGGACACCGCCTGGACGCGCGACTACACCGCGGGCCAGCGCATCACGGTGCCGCTCAAGAACCAGGACGGCCAGTTCGTCGCCGACGAGCGCACGCTCGACGAGCTCGAGGCCGAAGGCCGCGTCGTCTTCCGCTACGAGGGCTGGAACCCCAACGGGTCGCGCCGCAACATCGCGGGCATCTCGAACGCGGCGGGCAACGTCGTGGGCCTCATGCCGCACCCCGAGCACGCGGTCGAGGCCGGGTTCGGCCCCGCGAACGAGTCCGGCCCGCGCGCGGGCACGGACGGGCTGGGCTTCTTCACCTCGGTGCTGAGCACGCTCGTCCAGGCCTGAGAACTGTCGCCCCCGCGCGACGCTTCGCACTGCCCGACGGCGGCGCGCCCCGCCCGCGGGGGGCGCCGCCGTCGCGCACCGCGAGACGGACGGGGAGCAGTGCCCATGTCGCACGCACGAGGCCACGGCTAGCCTGTGCCCCGGAATGCACGAGATCGTCAAGAACAGGGGGCGTGGCATGTCAGTGTCCTTACGGGTCGACACGGTACGCATGGAGACGGCGGGTTCCAGTCTGCAGGCGGCAGCATCGCAGCTCCCGTGGACGGTGCCCGACCGTGCGGGCGGATGCGGTAGCCAGGCGGTCGAGAACGCGGTGCAGGAGTTCGCGATGCGGATGGCGCTCGAGCTCCGCGGGGCCTCCGAGGAGATCGCGGCGCTCGGGCGTCATGCCGGGGAGGCTGCCCGGGCCATCGAAGAGGCCGACCAGGAGCTTGCGCAGGCCGCCCCGTGAGCTACTACACCACTCGACGCCCCGACGTGGGGGACCTGACCGTCCTGACCAGCCTATCGGCCGGCTTCGGGGCCCATGCCGACCAGGCGAGGGCCGCGGCGGGCACGTTGACGAGCGCATCCGGCGACCTCGGTGTCGAAGCGTGGCAAGGAGTGTCCGGCGACGCCTGGCGAGCGCAGGTCCCGGTCCCCGCGACGCGGCTCGCACGGGTGCAGGCGGCCGCCGAGACGTTCTCCCGGGCCGTCGGCACCTATGTGACCGTCGTGGCATGGATCGCGAGCGACGCCGCCGTCCAGCGGACACGGCTCGACGAGGCGGAGCATGTCATCTCACGGCTCTACTGGGACTCCGAGTACACCGGCTCGGCGTTCTGCTACGACGAGGACGACCGCGCTCGTGCGCGTCAACGTGTCCGCGAGCAGGCCGAGCGGGACGTGCTCGACGCGTGGGCGGCACTGCGCACGCTCGAGGAACAGCGGGCAGCGGCCGACAGCACGTTCTGTGCTGCCCTCGCGGCCGATGCGCCCGACGGATGGTCGACGACGTACCGAGCGCTCCTGGCTGTCGGCATCGACTCGACGGCCGAGATGAGCAGCAGCGAGCTCGCGGCCGCCTTCGCCGGTCTCGCGGACCGCGTCGCGAGCGGAGACGCCTCCGAGCGCGAGCTGGAGCGGCTCCAGGCCTTCTTCGACACGTGGGGCGGGTCGAACGACGTGATGGCGCAGTACTTCCTGAAGGTCGGAGGTGAGACCACCGTCGCCATGGTCGACCGGCTCGGCGACGACGCGCTGGCGGGCCGCATCGACCCCGCGGTGGCGCTCCTGCTCGCCGCGGGCATCCGGGCCGCCCTCAGCACGGGTTCGGCGCGCTGGTCTCCCCGGACCGCGGACAGGTTCGCCGAGCAGATGCTCAGCACGGCGAGCGCGACGGGGGGAGGCGGGGTCGCCACGATCGGCTTCCTGTTCTCGAACCCGCTCCGCGCCCCCCTGGGGGAGACGCTCACGGTCGCGGTCTCGGACGCGCTCGACGACCAGGAACGCAACCCCCTCAACGCCTCGACGGGAGCCTGGTACGACACGTCCCCGAACGCCGGGGGCCGGTTCCTCGCGGGCCTCGAGAGCGGGACCAACGGCAACGAGGTCGACGACCCCGCGGGTCGAGTTCTCGCGACGCTCGGCGTGTATCCGGCCGCTGCGATCGCCTGGCTCAGCGAGGACAAGGACGACTTCGCGACCGACGGAACCCTGGGCGACGCGCGGCTGACCTACTGGTTCGGCCAGCGGGACTGGTCCGTAGGGACCAGCGGGGACGGCTTCGAAGGCGTGAACGCGCTCTGGGCCGGCCTGCAGCGATCGGAAGGAGGTCTGGTGGCCGGAGCGGCCGACGGGGCGCCGATCGACGTCGCGGTGATGCAGGACGTCGCCTCCCTCTCGACCAGGGTCTTCGAGCAGCTCAGCCGGAACGCAGCGCTGGAACCGGAGAACGTGAGCACCCACGGCGCGATGCTCCTGGCGACCGCGCTCGTGCAGCAGCTCGAACAGCTCGGGGAGTACCCGATCTCGGCACGGTCGGCGGACACCGCTGTCGTGGTGACAGGAATCCTGGGTGGCGAGCCCGTGCCGATCGTCAACGCGAAGCAGGACTGGGTCGCTGACCTCTTCGGCGTCGCGGGCTATGACCCGGCGGGCCGGAAGATCTTGGCCGATCATGTTGCCGACTACCAGCAGCACGTGACGAGCATGGCCGCCGTGCCAGGCTCGACCTTGAACGCGGAGGGCGCCATCACGAGGATGCTGGGAGCGCAGGGAGCTCTCGAGGGTGCACCTGTCGGTGCTGGTCTCGCGGTCGCGCAACGGAGCGACGCGGCGGTCAAGGCGGGAATCGATGCCGTGGGGGGCCTCGTCGGCGCTGTCTCCGTCCCGGGCGGATATCTCGGAGGATGGGCGTTCGGAGAGGGAGTGGGTGCCGTCGGTGACCTGCTCGGTACGCAATGGGCCACTGCGTACAACGACGCTCTCCAGCTCGAGTACGGCGACGAGGAGGTCCGCAGCGCGATCATGCGTGAGCGGCTCGAGACCCTGGTCGGGGACTATGCCGACCTGGGGCTGATGGAGCCCGATCCGCGCTATGTCGACGAGCAGATCATGCACTACAACAATGGCTTCGACGCCTGGGCACGTGAGGGAGAACGTCAGTGAGAATCATGGTGCGTCGGGGCTTGAGGGCGGGCTGGGGGCCAAGCGTCGTCGTGGCGGGCGCCCTGGTGCTCGCCGGGTGCTCGTCGGCGCCGGAGCCTGCGCCGTTCTCTGCCGACGTGGTGTGGCCGGACGGGGAGCCGGTGGGGGAGCTCGAGGAGTCGCCGTGGGTGCAGGCGGTGCGGGAGTACGAGCTCGTCGTGGCCGCAGGAACGAACGCCCTGGACTTCTCCTCGTCCCGTTTCGGGATCATGAAGGAGAGCGTCGCGCAGGGCTGGTACGAGGCCGCGGTGGACGGCATCGAGGACGGTGACCTAGAGCTGTGGGTGGGGCCGCGGTCGTTCGCGGTGACCTCGGTGGTGGAGACCGAGACGGGGGCCACGGTCGTGGTGTGCTTGGCGCCGCGCGAGCGGATCATGGTTGAGCCCCAGGAGACTCTGAGCACGGCGATCGAGTACTACCTCGTGGAGGTCGAAGGTCGCCGGGTCGTCGACGGGGCACGCGAGGAGCGTTTCGGTTCGTGCGACGCGACAGGCGCGGTGCAAGGGCTGTTCGTCACGCCGCCGGATCGTGAGCTGTTGACCATCGACGACCCGTCGGTCGTGGTCCCGCCCCGTCCCTGACGGTCCGTCCGTCCGCGATATCACCCGCCACCAGGCGGCGCGACCCGTTACCCTGGTCCGGTGCTCACCCTCTTGTCCGGTTCCTCCGTGTTCGGTGCTCTCGCGGTCGACTGCTTCACCTGGGTGGCCGGCGCGCTGGCCGCAGCCCCTGGCAGGCTGGGAGCCCTGGGGTCTCGCATCGAGGCCACCGTCGTGGAGTGGGGCTGGTTCGGTCCCGCGGGCGAGATGACCGAGCGCATCGCGTACACCCCGGCACGGGTCGCCCTCGCGCTCTTCCTGGTCATGTCGGTGGCCGCGGTCGCCGCGCTGGTGTCGAGCCTCGTGACCCGCAGGGCACGTGAGGACACCGAGGTCAGAGCCCCGCGACGAGGTTGACGACCGCACCGATGATCACGGTCCCGAACAGGTAGGACAGCAGCGCGTGCCACAGCGCTGTCCGACGGATGTCGCCCGACGTCACGTTGGTGTCGGAGATCGCGAAGCTCATCCCGATCGTGAACGCCACGTACAGGAAGTCGACGTAGCGGGGCGGCTCGTGCTGGTTGAAGTCGATGCCGCCATCCATGCCCGTGTAGTACTGCCGCGCGTAGGCGAGCCCGAAGAGCGTGTGGACGGCGGCCCACGAGATCGCGACGCTCCCCACGGCGAACACCGCGGTCAGCGCCTGCGCCCCCTTGTCGTCGGGCGAGGCGAGCAGCATGAGGCCCACCCCGACGAGACTCACGACCGACGCAGCCAGGATGAACAGGTGGGTCACGCGCCGCGACGGCTCCTCGCGTGTGGCGTGGCTCGCGGTCGTCTGCGCATCCATGGCGATGACGACGATCCAGGTCCAGGCGACGAACACGAGCGCCGCGATCGACCACCCGGCGAGGAACGCGAACCGCGGGTACCCCTGCGACCCGATCCAGGCACCCGCGGCCACCCCGACCGCCGCGCCGACCGCCAGCCGCACCGCAGGTCCGGCCCCGAGGCGGTCGCGGGGCACGGGGGCGCTGGGAAGGTCCGGGTGGTGGGAGGGCGTCACGCGGTCAGTCAACCACCGGGCGTGCGGCCCGGCGCGTCGGCCGCTACGCGCCCTCGGCGAGGTACCGGAGCTGCGCTCGGACGCTCTGCCGGGCCGCGGGGAGCGCGCCGGGGTCGACCTCGCCGTAGACCGCAGCGGTGACCGTGTCCACGAGAGCCTCGGTCTGGGCGGCGCCCGCTCGGCTGCCGAGCACCTCGCGCACCTGCGCGAGCCGGGTCGCCCGGTGCTCGCGGTACGCGCGCGCGACGGCTGCGAGGTCGCCCTGGTGCGGGCCGTGCGCGGGCAGGACCGTCGCCGCGCCGAGCGACTCGAGCAGGTCGAGGCTCGTGAGGTAGTCCCGCAACGAGCCGTCGGGCTCGGAGATGACCGTGGTGCCCCGGCCCAGGATCGTGTCTCCCGTGAGCACGCTGCCGTGCGGTCCGTCGTCGGGGAGGTGGAAGCTCGTCGAGTCGCTCGTGTGCCCGGGGGTCGCGAGGACCTCGATCCGCAGCCCGGCCGCGTGGATCGTCTCGCCACCGCGGAGCGGCGCGGCCTCGCGGGAGCCTGCCGGGTGGCAGTGGGCCGGGTCCGCGGCGCGGACCGGGGCGCCCGTGAGCTCGGCGAAGCGCGCCGCCCCTGCGGTGTGGTCCGCGTGGCGGTGCGTGATCAGGACGACCTCGATGCGCTGGCCGGTGGCCAGGGCCGTGAGGTGAGCGACGTCGTCGGGCCCGGGGTCGACGACCACGCGGGTGCGCGCCCCCGGCGCGGCCAGGACGTAGGACCGGGTCCCGTCGAGGGTCATGGGCCCGGGGTTGGGTGCGAGGAGCACCGAGGCCTGGCTCGTGACGCGCACGGGCGTGCCCGACGGCGCCGCGTCGGCGGGCGGTCGGGTGCGGTCGTCGCTCGGGCGCGTCACGTGGCAGGCGTCAGCCGGCGAGCTCGGCCGCGAGGAGCTGGATGGTCTGCGTGCGGCCGGGCGTCGCGTCGAGCGACTCGTCGGCCCGCGACCCCGCGACGGGCACGAGCATGACCTCGTCGACGCCGTGCCGGGCGGCGAGCTCGCGCACGCGCCGGGCTGCGGCCTGGGGCGCGTCGACGATCCAGCGGTCGAGCATCTCGTCGGCCATCTGGGACGTGAGCCCGTCGAGCGGTGTGGACGCCGCGTCCTCGACCGTCTCCTGCGCGCCGAGCGGCTTGCCCGAGCGCAGGCGGGCCATCATGCGGGCCTGCGGCAGCGCGCGGGCTCGGGCCTCGTCGACCGTCGGGGCGACCGACACGTTGACCGTCAGGAACGTCTCCGGGGTCGGGTGCTGGGCCGACGGGCGGTAGCCGTCGCGGTACAGCGCGAGGACCTCGTCGATGCCGTGGCCCGAGAAGTGGTTCGCGAACACGTACGGCAGGCCCAGCTCAGCGGCCAGGCGCGCCGAGTAGTCGCTCGACCCGAGCAGCCAGACCGTGGGGACGCTCTCAGCGGCCGGGGTCGCGTGCACGTCGTAGACCTGGCCGCTCGTCAGGCGTACCGAGGCGCCCTCGGCGCTCATGAGCGAGCGGATGTCCTGCACGTGCTGCGGGAAGCGGTCGACGTCGGACGTGGGGCCGCTGCTGCGCAGCAGGGCCGTGACGACGGGGTCGCTGCCGGGTGCCCGCCCGATCCCCAGGTCGATGCGGCCCGGCGCCATGGCCTCGAGCACCGCGAACTGCTCGGCCACGACGAGGGGGGCGTGGTTGGGGAGCATGACGCCGCCCGACCCGACGCGGATGCGCTCGGTCGCCGCTGCTGCCGCCGAGATCATGACGGGCGGTGCGGACGCGGCGACCGCGGGCATGTTGTGGTGCTCGGCGAACCAGTAGCGCGTGAAGCCGAGCCGGTCGGCGAGGCGCACGAGGTCGAGGGACGCGGCGATGGCCTGGGCGGAGGACTGTCCCGAACGGACGGGGACGAGGTCGAGGACGGAGAGGCGCGGCGAGGTAGTCATCGCCTGGTCCAACCCCGGGAAGCGGTCGGGGTATTCCTGCGCGCGACGGTCAGCGGCTCACGGCCTGTTCCACGTCCTCGATCAGGTCGAGCGGGTCCTCGAGGCCGATCGACAGGCGCACGGTCGTCTCCGCGATCCCGACGGCGGCACGACCCTCCGGCCCCAGCTTGCGGTGCGTCGTGGTCGCGGGGTGCGTGATGAGGGACTTGGCGTCGCCCAGGTTGTTGGAGATGTCCACGATCCGCAGCGCGTCGAGGAACTGGAACGTGCGCTTCTTGAGGAGCTCGGGGTCCGTGCCCGGGTCGTCGGCGCCGGGCACGTCGAGGTTGAACGTGACGACCGTCCCGCCGCCGCTCTGCTGGGCCTTGGCGAGCTCGACCTGCGGGTGCGAGGCGAGGAACGGGTAGCGCACGGCCGTGATGCCGGGCAGCTCCTCGAGCGCGGTCGCGACCTGGAGGGCCGCGGCGTTCTGGGCCTTGACGCGCACCGACAGGGTCTCGAGCCCCTTGACCAGGACCCACGCGTTGAACGCGCTGAGCGAGGGACCGGTGTTGCGGATGAACGTCTGGACCGGGCCCTTGACGTACTCCTCGGAGCCCAGGATCGCGCCGCCGAGCACGCGTCCCTGGCCGTCGATGTGCTTGGTCGCCGAGTACACGACGACGTCCGCGCCGAGCTCGAGCGGCTTCTGGAGGACGGGCGTCGCGAACACGTTGTCGAGCACGACGACCGCGCCCGCCGCGTGCGCGAGGGCGCTCACGCGGCGCACGTCGATCACGTCCTGCATGGGGTTGGACGGGGTCTCGAAGAAGACGACGTCCGCAGGGGTCGACAGCGCCTCCTCCCACTGCGACAGCACGTGGCCGTCGACGTAGTCGGTGCGCACGCCCCACTTGGCGAAGATCTCGTCGAAGATCACGAGCGAGGATCCGAACAGTGCGCGGGCCGCCACGATGCGCGACCCGGAACCGACGAGCGCCGCGAGCGAGGTGAAGACTGCGGACATGCCCGAGGCCGTGGCGTAGCAGGCCTCCGCCCCCTCGATGAGGCGCAGTCGCTCCTCGAACGTGTGCACGGTCGGGTTGCCGTAGCGCGAGTAGATGAAGCGGTCGACCTCGCCCGTGAACGCGGCCTCGGCCTCGGCCGCGCTCCCGTAGACGTAGCCCTGCGTGAGGAAGAGGGCCTCGCTCGTCTCCTCGAACTCGGAGCGGGCGTGGCCACCGCGCACCGCGAGGGTGTCGGGTCGCGCCGAGCGGGGGAGCGGACCGCGGCCCGAGCCTCCGGGGATCCCGGCGGGGATGCGCAGGACGCCGTCGCCCGTCGCGGCGCTCACGACTGCGTCCAGGGGAGACCGGCGGCACGCCAGCCGTCGGCGCCGCGGTGCCCGGCGGTGTCGAGCGCTCCCTCGAATCCCTCGAGGACGTTGTACGCGGGGCCCAGGCCTGCGGCCGTCGCGGCCTTGGCCGCGCCGATCGACCGCGCTCCGGAGCGGCACAGGAACACGACGGGTCGCTCGGGCGTCACGCCAGCCGCGCGGAGGTCTGCGACGAACGACGGGTTGGGGCGGCCCGCGACGTCGACCCACTGGGTCAGGACCGGCTCCCGGCCCGTCGAGGACTGGTCGGGGACGCCGACGAACCGCCACTCGGCGTCGGTGCGGACGTCGACGAGGACGGCGCTCGGGTCGTTCTGGAGCAGGGTCCACGCCTGCTCGGGCGTGAGGTCGCCCGCGTAGCCGTCGGCGGGCCGGGCGGGGGGGACCGGTGCAGCGGTCGCGCGGTCGGGGGAACTCATGGTGATCCTCCATCGGTCGTGGCGGTAGCACCCTCGCCCGTCACCGGGGGGTTGCTGCGGCGTCATCGTGCCAAGTCACTCAGCCGCTCTGGATGGTTGCGTCGGATCGTACGTCACCGTGACCACGGAATGGAATGGACGTCTCGCAGGGTGGGCAGGCTAGGTTGCGGTACATGTCGCACTCAGCAGGCCGCGAGGTAGAGGACTCCCGTCGAGGTAGAGGGCCAGAGGCCTCTATCTCGACGCCAGGCCTCTATCTCGCGGAGCACGAGCAGGCCTTGACCGGCGGGAACTCCACCAACGTCGTCCGGCGCGGCGACACCGTTCGCCGGACCGCCGGGCCCTGGACCCCGACCGTCCAGGCCCTGCTGGCCCACCTGCGCGCGCAGGGCGTCACCGAGGTCCCCGAGCCCCTGGGGCTCGACGAGCGCGGCCGGGAGGTGCTCTCCTTCGTGCCCGGCGAGGCCGCGCACTACCCGCTCCCCGACCGGCTCTGGGACGAGTCCTTGCTGCGCGGCGCGGGCGCGCTCCTACGGCGCGTGCACGACGCGAGCGTCGGGTTCCTCGTCGACGCAGGTGTCACCCGAACGGCCACCGCAGCCGCCAGACGCCACGCCGACGGGACCGTCGAGGCGCTCGACGGTCCCGCGGGCGACACCCGGCCCGAGTATGTCGTGCCGGTGCCCGTGCCCGATCCGGGAGGTCGCGTGTGGCAGTCCCCGGCGCACGAGCCGGTCGAGGTCGTGTGCCACAACGACGTCGCCCCGTACAACCTGGTCTTCCGCGCCGGGACCCTGGTGGGCCTCATCGACTTCGACACCGCGAGCCCCGGCCCCCGGATCCGGGACCTGGCGTACCTGGGATACCGGCTGGCGCCCTTCGTGGCGGACGCCGCGGGCGAGGACGGGAGCGGCGTCGTCGGGCGCCTGGATCCTCTTGCGCGGCTCGACGTGCTGGTCGAGGCCTACGGGCTGCCCTTCTCGCGGCGCGAGGTCCTGACCGCGATGGTCGTCCGCCTCGAGGAGATCGCGGACTTCACCGACGGCCGCGCGGAGGAGACGGGCCGGTCCGACTTCCTCGACCACGCGGCCATGTACCGCGCCGACGCGCGCCGCGTCGCGGCCCTGGCAGAGGACGCTCCGCCCGCCTGACAGGCTCCCGCTGCCCACCATCCGAGACGCCTTGCCCACCGGTTGACACGCTCCGTGGGCCTCGCCCATCCTGGACACCAGGTCATGAGTGCCAGCGCAAAACCCCGGTTTGCTGGCCGGCAACCCTCCTCCGCGGCGGGGTGCCCCGGGTGACGACCGGGCCCCTCTCTACAAGGAAGGGGGCAAGCGCGGAGGGGCCGCAGGGCGAACTCCGACGACCACCGGAGGACGTGCCATGAGCGCACACGCAGTCATCGAAGCCCCTACCTCGTGTGCCGTGCTGCCCGTCGTGGGCAGCGACACCCTGGTCCCGCTCGTCGACGGGCGCAGCGTCCCGTACGCGAACCTCGACGTCGCGGCGTCGGCCCCTGCGCTGCAGGTCGTGGCCGACCGCGTCAACGAGGTCCTGCCGCTCTACGCGAGCGTGCACCGCGGCGCGGGCTACCTGTCCCAGGTGTCGACGGCTCTCTACGAGGCCGCGCGCCAGACCATCGGTGCGTTCGTCGGCGCCCGCGAGGACGACGTCACGATCGTCACGCGCAACACCACCGACTCGCTCAACCTGCTCGCGGGCTGCGTCCCGGCGCAGGCCGACGGGACGCCCGGCCGGGTGCTCGTCCTGGACGTCGAGCACCACGCGAACCTCCTGCCCTGGCAGCGCACGGGAGGCGCCACGGTCCTGGTCGGCGGCGCGACGGTCGCCGAGACCCTGTCCGGGCTGCGCGCCGAGCTCTCGCGCTTCCCGTACGCGCTCGTCGCGATCACGGGGGCCTCGAACGTCACGGGCGAGTCGCTCCCTCTCGCCGAGGTCGTCGCCGCGGCGCACGACGCCGGGGCGCGCGTCCTGCTCGACGGTGCCCAGCTCGTCCCGCACCGCGGCGTCTCGCTCGCGGCGAGCGACGTGGACTACGTCGCGTTCTCGGGCCACAAGACCTACGCGCCGTTCGGCGCGGGCGCGCTCGTGGGGCGTCGTGACTGGCTCGACGCCGGCACGCCCTACCTCGCCGGGGGCGGCGCGGTGCGCAACGTGACGCTCGACGGCACCACGTGGCAGAGCGCCCCCGCGCGGCACGAGGCCGGGTCGCCCAACGTGATCGGCGCGGTCGCGCTCGCCTCGGCGTGCGACGCGCTCGCAGCGCTTGAGCCCGGTCTGCTGGTCGCGCACGAGACCGAGCTCCGCGCCCGCCTGGTCGAGGGGCTCGAGGAGATCGACGGCGTGCGCGTCGTCCGCGCCTGGGCCGACGCCGTGGACCCCGTGGGCGTCGTGACGTTCTCGGTCGACGGCCACGACGCGGGCCTCGTCGCGTCCTACCTGTCGGCCGAGCACGGGATCGGCGTGCGCGACGGCCGGTTCTGCGCGCACCCGCTCCTGGCCCGCCTGGGTCTCCCGGCGGGGGCCGTTCGCGCGTCGATCGGCGTGGGGACCACGGGGGAGGAGATCGAGCGTCTCCTCTCGGCGCTGCGCGCCTGGGCGAGCGAGGGGTCGAAGGCCCGGTACGAGGTCGTGGACGGCTGCTGGGTCGTGAGCGACGACCCGCGTCCGCTGCTCCAGGTCGCGGGGCTCTCCGGGCTCATCGCGACGGCTGCGGCAGGCGACATCACGGCGGCCGTGGGCTGCGGTCCCGCCCCCGCCTGACACCCCCTCTGACCTGCGGGGACGCTGCGAGCGTCGCGGTGTTCACCGGGTCGTCACCCCACCGTCCACGAAGGACCGCTCCGTGGTCTTGGCGGCGACGCCTGCGTGTGTTCTGATATGCGCTGTGCAGCACGATGTCCACCTTGAAGGCCACGGGTTCCGCCTCGAACCCCTGGCCGTCGCGCACGCCGGTGCGCTGGCCCAGATCGTCGATCCGACGATGTGGGCAGGCATGAGTACGACCCTCCCCGAGGGGGAGGTCGGGATGGTGAACTTCATCGAGGACACCCGGGCCACGCGCGCCCTGACGGCGTTCGCCGTCGTCGACGCGGGCTCGGGCGTCGTGGTGGGGAGCACCGCTTTCCGTGACCTGTCGCTCGACGACAGGCGCGTGGAGATCGGGCGGACCTTCTACGCCCGCTCCACGTGGGGGAGCCTCGTCAACCCGGTCTCGAAGTGGCTGCTGCTCCGACATGCGTTCGAGTCGTGGGACGTGCACCGCGTGGGCTTCCGGGTGGACGCGCGCAACGCTCGCTCGCTCGCCGCGATGCGTCGCCTCGGCGCGTACGAGGAGGGTGTCATGCGAGGTCACCGCACGGCGCCCGACGGCACGCGCGCCGACTCGGTGTGCTTCTCGATCCTCGCGCACGAGTGGGCGGGCGTCGAGCTCGGCCTGCTCGCGCGGATCACGAGCCCGCGCATCGTCCCGGTGCTCGGCCCGGTCGAGATGTCCGCCGCCGGCGAGCCCGTGACCACGCCGCTCCTGTCGGTCGTCCCGCCGGTCGCCGGTCACGTCGCCGACGTGCCCGGCCAGCCCGTCGGACCGGTCACGGCCCTGCCGCCCGCCGTCGCCCTCTGAACCTCCCCCGTCCACAGCGACGCCCCGGGACCCGTACGGGTCCCGGGGCGTTCTTCGTCTGGTGGGTCAGTCCTTCTTGAAGGCGTCCTTGACGTCGTCACCGGCCTGCTTGACGTTGGCCTTCGCCTGGTCGGCGTGGCCCTCGGCCTCGAGCTTCTCGTTGCCCGTGAGCTTGCCGGCGCCCTCCTTGACCTTGCCCTCGACCTCTTCGGCCGCGTGCTTGATCTTGTCTCCCAGTCCCATGGAGGTCCTCCCGTGGTGATCGTCGGATGGTGGTTGGTTCGCATCGACCGTAGGCAGGTCGGGAGAGGACTCGCATCTCGGGGGACGGGCGGTTCACAGGATCCTCACGTCCGGTCCGGCAGGATGACCGCATGGAGAACGCCACGGTCCTGGAAGGGTTCGGGCTGCGCCTCGAGCCGCTCGGCGAGCAGCACGCGCAGGCGCTGGGGGCGTTCGTCGACGACGCCCTGTGGGCGGGCATGTCCTCGCCGACGCCTCGCGGGACGCCGGCCATGTCCGTCTACGTGCGGGACGCGGTGGCGGCGCCGGGGCGCCTGGCGTGGGCCGTCGTCGGGCCGGCTGCTCCCGGCGAGGGGCCCGACGGCGCCACGTCCGTCCGCGGCAGCACCTCGCTCTACGAGTGGTCGCTCTCGCAGGGGAGGGTCGAGCTCGGCTCGACGTTCTACGACCGTCCCTGGTGGGGCGGCGTGACCAACCCGGCGTGCAAGTACCTGCTGCTGCGGCACGCGTTCGAGGTGCTCGACGTCGAGCGCGTCGCGCTGCGGGCCGACGCGCGCAACGCCCGCTCGATCGCGGCGATCCAGCGCCTCGGGGCCGTGCCCGAGGGGGTGCTGCGCAGCCACCGCGTCGCGCCCGACGGGTCGCGCGGCGACACGGCCTACTTCTCGATCCTGGCGGACGAGTGGCCGGACGTGCGGGACGCCCTGCTCGACCGGCTCGCCCGCCTGGAGGGCCTCGACCGGGTCGTCTGACGGGCTGCGAGCCACGTTGCGGGCGACCAGGCCGAGCGTCCCTGTGGCCCCGGGCCCCGATCCTCCCTAGGTTGGAAGGATGCCTCCGGGAGCCTGCGGCGGGCGCACCGACCGCTGGAGGGCTGTTGACGACCGAGGACGCACGACCGGCAGACCCCGCGGTCGACCCGGACGACAGGGCCTTCTTCGGGCACCCGCGAGGTCTGTCGACCCTGTTCGGCCTCGAGGTCTGGGAGCGGTTCTCGTTCCTCGGGATGCAGGCCATCCTCGTCCTGTTCTTCACGGCGACCGTCGCGGACAACGGGTTGGGGATGGAGGCCGGTCCTGCGGCCTCGATCGCGGCGGGCTACGGGACCATGGTCTACCTCGTCTCGGTCGGCGGCGGGTGGATCGCGGACCGGGTCCTGGGCTCGTACCGGGCCGTCCTGTGGGGCGGGATCCTCATCGCGTGCGGCCACTACACCATGGCGATCCCCGCCGAGCTCTCGACGTGGCTCGGGCTGGTGCTCATCAGCCTGGGCACGGGCCTGCTCAAGCCCAACGTGTCGACGCTCGTGGGCAAGCTCTACTCGACCACGGACGAGCGTCGGGACGCGGGGTTCGCGCTCTACTACATGGGCATCAACGTGGGTGCGTTCTTCGGGCCCCTCGTCACGGGGTGGCTCGGCGCCGACGTCGGGTGGCACTGGGGGTTCTCGGCCGCCGCGATCGGCATGACCGCGGGAGTGGTCCAGTACGTCGTGGGCCGCAGGCACGTCCCCGGGCACGGTCGCGGCCCCGAGGCGCCCCTGCCGCCTGACGTGATGCGGCGGACCCTGTGGATCCTGGGAGGGGTCGCGGCCGGGGTGGTGATCCTCGCCGTCGGGCTCGCGCTCGCGGGGCGGCTCAGCATCGCGGGCGTCGTCGACGCGCTGACCGTGGTCGCGATGGCCGCGCCGATCGTCTACTTCACCGTCATGTTCCGCAGCCCCCGCGTGACGGGCGCCGAACGCGGCCGGCTCCGCCCCTTCCTCGTGCTGTGGTTCGCGTCGGTCGCGTTCAACTTCGTGCTGTTCCAGGCGTACAGCGTCCTGATCCTGCTGGCCGACCAGCACGTCGAACGCACGATCTTCGGCTGGGAGGCGCCGGCGGCCTGGTTCAGCTCGTTCCTCGGCGGCGTCGAGGTGCTCGTCGCGCCCGTGGTCGCCGCCCTGTGGACCTGGCTCGGCCCCCGGCAGCCGCACGCGTCCAAGAAGATCGCGATCGGCGCGCTCCTCGGCGGGCTGTCCTACCTGATCCTCGTACCCGCCGTGACCGGGCAGAGCGGCGACTGGAAGATCGCCGTCTGGTGGCTCCTGGCCTCGCTCCTGCTGCTGGGCCTCGGCGACGTCCTGCTCCAGACGACGGGCCTGTCCGCGACCACCAAGCTCGCCCCCGCCGCCTTCTCGAGCCAGTCCATGGCCGTGTGGTTCCTGTCGATCGCGCTCGCGAACGGCATCCAGGCGCAGACCGTCCGGTTCTACGGCGAGATCCCCGACGGCCTCTACTTCACGCTCAACGGGGCCGTCGCGGTGCTCGTCGGGGTCGTCGTCCTGATCCTGTCGCCCTGGATGAAGCGGACTATGGCTCCTGTCCACTGACCGGCGGGCACGCCCCGCGCGACCCGCGTGGCCCCGCGCCACCACCGCTGAACGAGCACCACCCGACCGACAGCACCACCCGCACCACCCAGCACCGGAGGAACGACCATGCGGTACGTGACCGAGCTCCCGTCCGAGACCACGGTCGAGGACCACTGGATACCCCTCGCCGACGGCACGCGCCTCGCGGCGAGGGTCTGGCGACCGGTCGACCCCACGCCGGTCCCCGCGATCCTGGAGTACCTGCCCTACCGGCTGTCCGACTGGACCGCGCCGCGCGACGCGCAGCGCCACCCGTACTACGCGGGCCACGGGTACGCGTCGGTGCGCGTCGACATCCGCGGCAGCGGGAACTCGGACGGGCACCAGGACGACGAGTACTCCCCGACCGAGCTCGCCGACGGCGTCGCGGTCGTCGAGTGGCTCGCCGCGCAGGAGTGGTGCAGCGGCAAGGTCGGGATGTTCGGCATCTCGTGGGGAGGGTTCAACGCCCTGCAGGTCGCGGCCCTCGCACCCGAGGCGCTCGCGGCGATCGTCACGGTCTGCTCGACCGACGACCGCTACGACAACGACGTGCACTACACGGGCGGGTCGGTCCTCGCGGTCGACATGCACGCGTGGGCGGCGACCATGCTCGCGTTCTGCTCCCGGCCACCGGACCCCGCCGTCGTGGGCGACCGGTGGAAGGAGCAGTGGCTCGACCGCCTCGAGCACACCGAGCCGTTCGTCCACACCTGGCTCGACCACCAGACGCGCGACGACTACTGGCGCCACGGCAGCGTCATCGAGGACTACTCGGCGATCAAGGCCGCGGTCCTGGCGGTCGGCGGGTGGAACGACCCCTACCGCGACACGGTCCTGCGGCTCGTCGCCGCGGGGGAGGACCCGGCGGACCAGGGATCGAGCGACGGCTCGGCGAACGCCCGCCGGACCCTGGGCGGCCCGGTCCGGGGCATCGTCGGGCCGTGGTCGCACCAGTACCCCGACCGCGGCCTGCCGCCCGGCCCGTCGATCGGGTTCCTCCAGGAGACGCTGCGCTGGTGGGACCAGTTCCTCAAGGGCCAGGACACGGGCGCCCTCGACGAGCCGGCGCTGCGCGCCTGGATCACGGAGTCCGTGCCACCCGCGACGGTCTACGACGAGCTGCCCGGACGCTGGGTCGGCGAGGAGCGCTGGCCCTCCCCGCACGTGCGCCCCACGGTCCTCCCGCTCGCGGGAGCGCCCGGCGGCACGGACGACGTCGACGACGCAGCGGTCGCGACCGTGCTGCGCACGACCGCCCCGCTCGTCAACCGCCTGCCCGCCCACCCGGGCCCGGCGGGCGGTGAGCCGACCGCCCCGGCCGACGTGCCGCCGTCGTGCCTCGTGGCCTCTCCCCAGCACACCGGGATCGACGCGGGGCGCTTCTTCCCGTTCGGGAACGACGCGGACCTGCCGCCCGACCAGCGCGAGGAGGACGGGCGGTCCGTGTGCTTCGACTCGGCCGCGCTCACGCAGCGGCTCGAGATCCTGGGCCGCGCCCGGGTCCGTCTGCGCCTGACGTGCGCGGGCGAGAAGGGGCAGGTCGTGGCGCGGCTGTGCGACGTGGGCCCTGACGGCTCCTCGACGCTCGTGACCCGTGGCGTGCTCAACCTGTCCGCGCGCGAGGGGCGTGACCGCGTGGTGCCGTGGGAGCCCGGCGCGACGCACGACGTGACGTTCGAGCTCAGCGGGACCGGGTACGCGGTCGCGCCGGGGCACCGGCTCCGGCTCGCGGTCTCCTCGGCGTACTGGCCGTGGGTGTGGCCGCAGCCGGGAGGGGCGGCGCTCGCGGTCGCGCCCGCGGGCAGCTCGCTCGAGCTCCCGGTGCACGACGGCGCAGCGCCCGGTGGGCACCCCGTCGTCACCTTCGAGGAGCCCGAGCAGGCGCCCCCGCTCGGTGTCGTCTACCCGGAGGCCGCGGACCAGCGGCCCGAGCGGCGCGTGGTGCGCGACGTCGCGGCGGACGAGTGGCTCCTGGAGGTCGACCCGAGGTACGGCGGGACGCGCATCTACCCCGACGGCCTCGAGTTCACCGAGGACGCCCTCGAGCGTTACTGGATAGGGCGCGACCCGCTCAGCGCGCGCACGCGCTCGGACTGGAGCGTGCGGTTGCGTCGGCCAGGGGCCACGCCGGCCGACCTCGCGTGGGACGCGAGCATCGTGACGCGCTCGGAGATCTCGTGCGACGCCGAGCACTTCCACACCGACGACGAGGTCGTGGCGCGTGACGGTGAGACCGTGGTGTTCGAGCGCAGGTGGCGGCGCAGCATCCGGCGCACGGCAGGCTGACCTGCCGACCCGAGGGTGCCGAACCCGAGGTCGGTCAGGCAACCCGGAAGACGTGCCTGACCGACCTCGGGTTCGGCACCCCGGTGGCGAGGCGGATCCCCGTCCCGACGTGCCGCAGGCGCTGCTCCCGGTCCGTGGGGCGCCGGCTCACTCCTCGGCCGACGAACGGGCGCGGAGCCGTTCGAGGGCTGCGTCGAGGGCCGCACGGGTGGCTGCGCCGTCGAGCCCCGTCTGCTGCGCGACCAGGGCGAGGGCGTCGGCCGCGGACGTGACGTCGTCGGGTCCGACGACGGCGCGCTCGGGACCCAGGACGATCGTGCCGTGCCGGCCCAGGGTCTCGACGAGGCCGTCGCGCGCGAGCGCGTCGTAGGCCTTGTTGACCGTCCCGCGGGCCAGGTCGAGGTCGGTCGCGAGATCACGGATCGTGGGGAGGCGCGTGCCCGGACGGAGCTGCCCCGACGCGATGAGCCGGCTCACCTGGGCGCGGATCTGCTCGAAGACCGGGACGGGGGACCGGGGGTCGACCTGGACGATCATCGAGCGCCGCCGGCCCCCGTGCCCGACGGGACCGCCCGGGCCGGGCGGAGGATCACGGACCAGGGCCGCTGGGGTGACGCCCGGTGCACCAGCACGAACGACGCGACGAGCAGGGCGAGCGAGCAGAGCGTCTGGGCGAGCGCGAGGGGTGGCGAGGACGCCGGGACCGAGGCGATCGCCTGGCTGACCGTGAGCGTCGCGACCCCCGCCTCGAGCCACGCGAGCGACCTGGCGGCGAAGGACCGGATGCGGTGGTCGACGGTCGCGGCCTCGGGGGACAGGACGGGCCGCCGCCGCGACCGGACGACCGACTGGGTCCACTCGGCGACCGCGGCGACGGCGGTCCCGGTGAGCGCGACGAGCAGCGGGGCGACGTGCCCGGCCCCTGCGGCGACCGCGCCGAGGAGCAGCGACCCGGCGAGGAGTGCGCGAGCGACGACGACGGTCCGTCCGCGCTCGAGCGACGGGCGCGGGGCGAGCGAGGCGGTGCGGAGCGAGGGTTCGCCGTCCGTGGCGCGGGGGCGCGCGAGCCGGTACGTCTCGGCCGACAGGGACCCCACGAGGACGCCGGCCAGGCCGCAGAAGAGCACGGTCGCGAGCGAGACCTCCATGTTCCAGCGGAGCCCGAGGAGGATGCCGAGCGTCGTCCCGAGCAGCCCGCCGACCATCCGGTGCTGGCGGTGCCGGGTGAGATAGCGGCGGTAGACGTCGGCCTGGGCGGCGGGGACGTCGGGGGTCCCTGCGATCCATCGGACGTCGCCCGCGCTGACGCGGCGGTTCGCGTTGAGGGCCACGAGGAGCAGCACCACGAGGCCGGCGAGAAGGAGGGGAGGGACGAGTCGCACGAGCACTACCTTTCTGGCTCTGGCCTATTGGCCCATTGGCACAGTACATTGTGCCAATGTCGTCCACAAGCCTCCTGACGAGCGACCCGTCGCTCACGGCCCTCACCCCGCGCCCCACCCGCGGACGCAGCCTGCTCCTGGTGGTCGTCGCCGCCGTCCTCCTGGTCGGGGCCTGGTTCTCCTCCAGCCTGCTGCGACCCGGTCCGGACCTCGGGGCGGGCTCCGGCGGGACGGTGGCGGTCGTCCCGCAGGGCGAGGCCGTCCTGAGGATCGTCGACTTCTCGGTGGTCGCGCCGGTCGGGGGGACGGTGGTCGGGATCGGTGACGTCCCGGGGGCGACGGTCCTGGACGCATGGCTCTTCCAGCCACCGGTCGAGATGCCGGCGCTGCGCACGGAGACCCTCGCGCAGCAGTCCGTCGACGAGGTCCTCGCCGACGCCTACGCCCCCGGCGTGCTCGACGACGCCGCGCTCCCGCAACGGATCACGAGCGGCCCGGTGCAGGTCGTCGTGCTGTGGAAGATCACGGACTGCGGAGCGCTCGACGAGTGGGACGAACCGTCGATGACGGTGACGAACGTCCTCGGCATGAGCTTCGAGCGGCCGTTCCCGGAGTTCACCGGACCGGCGCTGGACGTGGGGACGGGCTCGCTGGCGGACGGCATCTGCCCACCCCCCGAGGGGTGACGGAGAGGTGCCGAACCCGACGTCGGTCAGGCAACCCGGGTGAGTCGCCTGACCGACGTCGGGTTCGACACCCGGACGTGACCGCTCAGCGCGGCGTCACGGCACCGCTGAAGTGACGCTTCCCGGAACGTCCGTGCCACCCCACGTACGCGAACCCGCCCGGGTGGGGTGCGCCGTCGGGCACGCGCGTGATGGCGACCTGGACCGTGCCCGGCAGCAGCACGGGCTTCTCGAACTCGACCGTCCAGTCGTAGGCGTCGCCGCGCGCGGCACCGACCTCGGCCAGCGCGCGGGCGGCCGTGTACATGCCGTGCGCGATGGTCCGCGGGAAGCCGAACGCCTTGGCTCCCAGGACCGAGGTGTGGATGGGGTTCCGGTCGCCCGAGATCGCGCCGTACGCGCGCCCGGTCCCGCTGCCGAGCTCCCAGCGCGCCGTCGGGAGCGGCGGCACGAACTCCTCGCGCGGCGCCTCCTCGATCCGCCGAGAGGGCGGCTCGTCCGGCGGCAGCCCGAACCCCTTGGCCAGGTACGTCGAGACGCCGCGGTACGCGAGCTCGCCGCCCGTGCTCACCTCGGTCACGAGGTCCACCTGGACCCCGCGCCGGTGCGCGCGCAGGTGCTCGGCGGACGCCCGCACCTCGAGCACGTCGCCCACCCCCACGGGCCGGTGCACCGAGACCGCGTTCGACACGTGCACCAGCCCCAGCAGGGGCAGCGGGAAGTCGCCGCGCACCATGAGCGCGGTCGCGAGCGGGAACGCGAGGACGTGCAGGTACCCCGCGGGCAGCGTGTCGCACACGCGCTCGCCGATGAGCCGCTGGTACGCGGTCAGGTGCTCGGTCACGCCCGACGTCGGGACGTCGTCGACGCGGTAGACGACGTCGGGCAGGACGAGGTCGCGCGGCCCGGGCAGGACGCGCCCCACGGGGGAGCGCGTCACGGCGATCCGGCCCGACGACGCCACGCCCTTCGCGTACAGGCCGCCGAGCCCCGGCAGCGAGGGCAGCGTGACGAGGCGGGGGTTGCGGGAGGCGTGCGAGGTGGCCGTCACGCGCCCACCAGGCTCTGGCCGCACACGCGCAGCACCTGACCGTTGACGCCCGACGCGGCCGGGGACGCGAGGAACGCGACGGCCTCCGCGACGTCGATCGGCAGCCCGCCCTGCTGGAGCGAGGACACGCGCCGCGCCATCTCGCGCTGGACGAGCGGGATCGAGGCCGTCATGTCGGTCTCGATGAACCCGGGCGCGACCGCGTTGGCTGAGCCGCCGAGCGGGGCCAGGAGGCGTGCCGTCGCACGCGTGTGGCCGATCACCCCGGCCTTGGAGGCGCCGTAGTTCGTCTGTCCGCGGTTTCCCGCGATGCCGCTCGTGGAGGCGAGCGAGACGATGTGCGGGGCCTCGGAGAATCCGTTCGCACCCAGCAGGTAGTCGTTGATCCGCAGCTGCGAGAGCAGGTTGACCGCGATGACGGCGTCCCACTTGTCGGGCGACATGTTGGCGAGCAGCTTGTCGCGCAGGATCCCGGCGTTGTGGACCAGGACGTGCAGGCCGCCGTGGCGGGTTCGTGCGTGCTCGAGGATGCGGGCGCCCGCGTCCTCGGCGGTCACGTCGAGCTGCAGGGCCGTGCCCTTGATCTCGTTCGCGACCTTCGCGAGGGACTCGCCCGCCGCGGGGACGTCGACCACGACGACCGTCGCGCCGTCGCGCGCCAGGGTCCGGGCGATGGCCGCCCCGATCCCGCGGGCCGCGCCCGTCACGACCGCGACCCGGCCCGCGAGGGGGCGGTCCCAGTCGGGCGTGACGTCGTTGCTGGTCGGGCCCACGTGCAGGAGCTGTCCGTCGACGAACGCCGAGCTGCCCGACAGGAAGAACCGGAGCGTCGCCAGGGCCGACGTCGAGTCGGGCGCCGCACCGTCCGTGAGCTGGATGCCGTTGGCCGTGGCACCCGCGCGCAGCTCCTTCGCGAGCGAGCGCAGGAACCCGTCGACCCCCTGACGGGTCGCCGCGAGCAGGGGCGTGTCGTCGTCGGCCGGCGCACGCGAGACGGTCACGACGCGTCCACCCGGCGCGAGGCGGCGCAGGTTCGCGCCGAGCTCGAGCACGGGGGCCGAGAAGTCCGCTGGGCTCGTGGCGCCGGTCAGGACCACGACGACGGCCCCCCAGCGGGTCTCCCCGGCGTCGGCGTTCTGCCGCACGTCGAGGTCCCACCCCAGCAGGGCCTGCGCGACGGCGTTCGTGTCGGCGGCGGAGCCGGGCTCGCCGATCACGAGGACCGGGCCGGGGGCGAGCGGGTCGCCCGGGCGGTAGCGGCGCAGGACCGCGGGCCGGGGCAGGCCGAGCTTCTTGGCGAGCGTCTTGGTGAAGCCGGAGTTCACGGCGGACAGGTACTTGTCGGTCATGGTGGGCTCCCTCAGCTCTCGGTGGTGGTCGCGGCGGTCGTCGCCGACGGTGCGGTCGGGACGTCTGCGCTCTCGAGGATCGCGGCGAGGCCCAGGCCACCGGCCGCGCAGATCGAGATGAGCGCCCGGGCAGGGCGACCGGTCTCGGAAGCCCTCTGCGCGACGAGCTTCGCGGCCGTGGCGACGATGCGCCCTCCCGTGGCGGCGAACGGGTGCCCTGCGGCGAGCGACGAGCCGTTGACGTTGAGGCGCGAGCGGTCGATCGAGCCGAACGCGCCGTCCAGGCCGAGCTCGGTGCGGCAGTAGTCGTCGTCCTCCCACGCGGCGAGCGTCGTCAGGACGGTCGACGCGAAGGCCTCGTGGATCTCGTAGAAGTCGAAGTCCTCGAGCGTCAGACCGTTGCGGGCCAGCAGGCGGGGGACCGCGTGGGCCGGGGCCATGAGCAGGCCCTCGTGGCCGTGCACGAAGTCGACCGCGGCGGACTCGGCGTCGACCACGCGGGCGAGGACGGGCAGGTCGTGCTCGGCGGCCCACTCGCGCGACCCGAGCAGGACCACGGAGGCGCCGTCGGTCAGGGGGGTCGAGTTGCCGGCGGTCATGGTGGGGCCGGGGGCCCCGCTGCCCGCGGCCGCCCCGTGCACGGGTGCGCTGGGCGTGAGGTGCGTGCCGAACACCGGCTTGAGGGACGCGAGCTTCTCGGCCGAGGAGTCGGCGCGCATGTTCTGGTCCTGCGTGAGGCCGCGGAACGGCGTGACCAGGTCGTCGAAGAACCCGGCCTTCCAGGCGGCGGAGAGATTGAGGTGGCTGTTCAGGGCGACCTCGTCCTGCGCCTCGCGGCCGACACCCCACTCGGCGGTCGTGATGGCCTGGTGCTCACCCATCGACAGGCCCGTGCGCGGCTCGCCCGTGCTCGGGGTGGACGGGGCCAGGTCGCCGGGGCGGATCGACGCGAGGGCCTTGAGCCGTGCACCCAGGCTCTTGGCGTGGCTCGCCTTGAGCAGCGCCTTGCGCAGCCCTTCGCTCACGGCGATGGGAGCGTCCGAGACGGTGTCGGATCCGCCCGCGACCCCCGACTCGATCTGCCCGAGGCGGATCTTGTTGGACACCGTCACGACGGCCTCGAGGCCCGTGGCGCACGCCTGCTGGAGGTCGAACGCTGGGGTCTGCGGCGAGAGCGACGAGCCCAGGACGGACTCGCGGACCAGGTTGAAGTCGCGCGAGTGCTTGAGCACCGCGCCGCCGACGACCTCGCCGAGGCGTTCGCCCTGGAGGCCGTAGCGTGCGACGAGCCCCTCGAGGGCGGCCGTGAACATGTCCTGGTTGCTGGCCCCCGTGTACTTGCCGCCCGCGCGGGCGAACGGGATGCGGTTGCCGCCCAGGACGTACGCGTCACGGGGGGCGGGAGAGCTCGTCGGCGTGCGCTCCGGTCGCGTGACGGGCTGCTCGTCGGCCGTGGGAGTGGTGGTCTGGGGTGCCTTGGGGATGGCCACTTCGCCTGCTCTCTCTCGCTTCGTTGCTGAGGGTGGGGGACCGCGGGCGCGATCCGCGCGGTGTCCAAGACCCACAGTACCTGATACTCTCGGTACCGTGAGGTGGGTCACATGCCTCACCTCGCTGCGCCCGACGGTTCCCGCCACGGGAGGGCGCCGCCCGCCGGGCCACTCGCGGCCCGCCGGACGGAAGACCGAGGGACGACACCGACGTCGGGCACCACTGGAGGACTGTGTGATCAACGGCGACACGACCGGACGACCCGGACGACCCCGCACCACCGTGCTCCCGCGCGACACCGCACGCACCCCGCGCACCGCACCGCCCCCGCCCGTGACCGACGGCCGCTCCACGCGCTGGGACGACCACCGCGCGATCCGCCGCGCCGAGCTCGTGCACGCGGCCCGCAAGGCCGTCCACAAGGGCGGCCCCGGGGTGTCCATGGACGAGATCGCTGCCGCGTCGGGCACGTCGAAGTCGATCATCTACCGCTACTTCGAGGACAAGACCGGGCTGCAGATCGCGATCGGTGCCTCGGTCGTCGGACAGATGCACGACGCCCTGACCCAGGCCGCCGAGTCCGCGGAGACCCCCCGCCGGGCGCTGCGCGCCATGGTCGGCGTCTACCTCGAGATGATCGCGAGCTCGCCCAACGTCTACTACTTCGTGACCCGGACGGGGGCGATCGCCGGGACCGACGGCACGTCCCGCACCGCCTCCGCACCGCTCGCCGCGTTCCTCGACTCCGTGACCGAGCTCGTCGCCCAGCCCTTCACGCGTGCGACCGACGTGAGCCCCGCCGACGCCGCCGCGTGGGCCGCGGGCGCCGTCGGGTTCGTGCGCGGGGCCGGCGAGTGGTGGCTCGGGAACCACGACGCCCCCGACGCCCCCGACCGCGACGAGCTCACCGAGCGGGTCGCCGCCTGGCTGTGGGGCGGCCCGGTCGGCGTCATGGCCCGCACCCGCGCACCCGGGACGGCCGACACCGCGCCCTCGGCCGCCCCAGGCGACCCGGCCGCCCCAGGCGACCCGGTCGGTGCGACCGCCCCGCCTCCCGACGACCTCTGAACCTCTCTCATGGCTACCACCGGCACACAGGAGTCCCGATGACCACCACCTCTGACCGCACCGCCGCCACCCCCACCCGGGGCGACGGCGCAGCCACCTCCACCTCGATCCCCGCCGCAGGCGTCACACCCTCGATGCCCGCGGGCGAGGTCCGGATCGACGTGGCCGACCTCTCGCACCAGCTCCTGGGCCGGTGGGCGGACCTGCGCGCCAAGGCGCGCGCGACCGCGGGCGAGGAGCGCTTCCACCGCATCGAGGGGCTCTCGCTCACCGAGCACCGCGAGCGGGTCATGGACCAGGTCAAGCAGCTCGTGGACATCGGGCAGGTGTGGCGCGGGTTCCCCACGCGCCTCGGGGGGCAGGACGACGCCGGCGGCAACCTCGCCGGGTTCGAGGAGCTCGTCGCCGCCGACCCCTCGCTCCAGATCAAGGCCGGGGTCCAGTGGGGCCTGTTCGCGTCAGCGATCCTGCACCTCGGCACGCCCGAGCAGCAGGACCGCCTGCTCCCGGGCGCCATGGACGCCTCGGTGCCCGGCGCGTTCGCCATGACGGAGACTGGCCACGGCTCGGACGTCGCCTCGATCGCGACGACCGCGACCTACGACGCCGCGACGCAGGAGTTCGTCATCCACACCCCGTTCCGCGGGGCGTGGAAGGACTACCTCGGCAACGCGGCCGTCAACGGCACGGCCGCGGTCGTGTTCGCGCAGCTCGTGACCAACGGCGTCAACCACGGCGTCCACGCGTTCTACACGCCCATCCGCGAGACCACGCCCGACGGCGCCGCGGGGGCCTTCCTCCCCGGCGTCGGCGGGGAGGACGACGGGCTCAAGGGCGGGCTCAACGGGATCGACAACGGTCGCCTCCACTTCACGGACGTCCGCGTCCCGCGCGAGAACCTCCTGGCCCGCTACGGCCAGGTCGCGGAGGACGGCACGTACACCTCGCCCATCGACAGCCCCGGACGCCGCTTCTTCACCATGCTCGGCTCCCTGGTCCAGGGCCGCGTCTCGCTCGACGGCGCCGCGATCACGGCGTCCAAGCTGGGGCTCGCGGCCGCGGTGACCTACGGCAACCAGCGGCGCCAGTTCAACGGCGCCTCGGCGGTCGACGAGGTCGTGATCCTCGACTACGGCACGCACCAGCGCCGCCTCATCCCCCGTATCGCGCAGACGTACGCCATGCACTTCGCGCACGACCGGCTGCTCGACCTGTTCGACTCGGTGTTCTCGGGCGCGAACGACACCCCCGCGTCGCGCGAGGACCTCGAGACCATGGCGGCCTCGCTCAAGCCCATGAGCACCTGGTTCGCGCTCGACACCCTCCAGGAGGCTCGGGAGGCGTGCGGCGGCGCCGGGTTCCTCACCGAGAACCGGCTCACGAGCCTGCGCGCCGACCTCGACGTCTACGTGACGTTCGAGGGCGACAACACGGTCCTGCTCCAGCTCGTCGCCAAGCGGCTCCTGGCCGACTACGGCAAGGAGTTCAAGGGCATCACGCCGGGGCAGATGGCCCGGTTCGTGGTCGAGCAGGCCGCCGACGCCGCACTGCACCGCACGCCTCTCAAGCGCGCCGCGCAGACCATCGCCGACGTGGGCGACCCGCGCCGCGCCGTCGGGCACCTCAAGGACGTCGGGAACCAGCGCGACCTGCTGACCGACCGCGTCGAGACCATGGTCGCCGAGGTCGCCTCGGCCCTGCGCCCGGCCCAGAAGGCCACGCCCGAGAAGGCTGCCGAGCTGTTCAACCAGCACCAGCACGAGCTCATCGAGATGGCGAAGGCGCACGCCGACCTGCTGCACTGGGAGGCGTTCACCCAGGCCCTCGACACGATCGAGGACGCGGGCACGCGGCAGGTCCTCACGTGGGTGCGCGACCTGTTCGGGCTCACGACCATCGAGCGCAACCTCGCCTGGTACCTGATCAACGGGCGCCTGTCGGCGCAGCGCGCACGCACCGTGACCGGGTACGTCGACCGTCTCGTCGCCCGCCTGCGCCCGCACGCCCAGGACCTCGTCGACGCCTTCGGCTACGGCCCCGAGCACCTGCGCGTGAAGATCGCGTCGGGCGCCGAGCAGGAGCGTCAGGACGAGGCCCGCGAATACTACCGGCAGCTGCGGGCCAGCGGGGACGAGCCCGTGAGCGAGAAGGCGATCAAGGCCCGCGAGAAGGCCGCGGCCAAGGCGGCGTCCACGCCGAGGCGCTGACGCCCTGCGGTCCTCGTCCGGCTGCCGAGCACGAGGTTGAGGTCGTCATCCCACCTGCTACGACCTCAGTCCCGTGCTCGACCGCACGGAACCCCGTGCTCGATCGGCACAGGGAGCCGCACGAACGACCTCGGACCGACGGCGGAGCGGTACCGCCACCGAGGGAACCCGCGACCCGCCGGCCGACCGAACGCCCACCCGCCGTCAGGTCGGCCGGCGGGTCCCGGCGTCTGCCCGTGCCCGACGGCGGGTCCCCGCCATTCCTTTTGACCTGGCCTCGGGGAGTCCGTCAGGCTGCACCGATGGCTCCCGATCCCTCTACGGCTCCCTCGACCGACACCCCCCACCCGAACCTCCCCGGTACCGGCGCCCCGACGCGTGCCGAGCTCTGGCCGCCGTCCGGGCTGCGCGTCGTCTCGGGTGACCTGGAGCTGCGCCACCTCGACGAGGACCTCCTGTTCCAGCTCGCGGCGCTCGGCGGCGAGGGCATCCACGACGAGGACTTCATGCCCTTCACGTTCCCGTGGTCGCGCGGTTCGGCGGTCGAGGTCGGCCGCCGGATCCTGGCCTACCAGTGGGGCGCGGCCTCGCGCATCACCCCGGAGTCCTGGGCGATCGAGCTCGCGGTGGTCCGCGGCGGCGAGGTGCTGGGGGTGCAGAGCCTCACGGCGTCGGACTTCCCGGTGACGCGGACCGCGGAGTCGGGCTCGTGGCTGGGACGTCGCCACCAGGGGCGCGGTGTCGGCACGCTCGCGCGGCTCATGGTCCTCGACCTGCTCTTCGAGGGGTTCGGCGCCCGGACGGCCACGACGTCGGCGTGGGCGGACAACGGCCCGTCGATCGCAGTCACGCGCAAGATCGGGTACCGCCCCAACGGCACGGCGACGCTCGCGCGCGAGGGCAAGCCCGCGGGCGACGTCCGGTTCCGCCTCGACCGCGAGGACTGGGACGCCCGCGCGGAGGCGCTGCCGCCCGAGGTGACGCTCCACGGCGTCGGGCCGGTCCGGGAGATGCTGGGCCTCGACTGAGCGGCGGCGGGGCTCGCGGTGGGCGACGTCCCGGTCCCGGCACGCGGGAAGGCCCGGGACGTCGTCGGCCGCCCGCCGTGTCAGCGGGCGACCAGCCCCGCGAGGACCGAGCGCGCCTCGGCCTCGAACCCCGGGTCGTCGTGCGCGACCGACCACGCGATGATCGCGAGCGTCGAGAGCGCGACGTACGCGCGCAGCACGAGGCGATCCTCGTCGTCGGGCACGCGGCCGTAGCCCTCGAAGAACGCCGCCTCGAGGTCGGGGCGACCCCGCCACTCGCGCATCGTGAGCTTCTGCAGGTCCACGGCCCACGGTGACGGTTCCGCGTGCGCGAAGTCGATCACGCGCACGCGGCCCGCGGCCCACGTCGCCCAGGTTGGAGAGGTCGGATGAACGCCCGTGGTTGCGCCATGGTTCGCCGTCATCCCGCTAGGTTTGCGGGTGACGAGAGGGGGAACCAGATGGCCATCAGCGACGAGGAACGTGCGCTGCGGGAGAACGACGTGCGCCAGGCCCGGGCGAGCACCGAGCTCGAGGGCGGGCGCACAAGTGACGAGGCACGCGCGATCCAGGACGCGTACGCGCGCGGCGAGATCGACCACGACGAGCTCATGAGGCGCACGCGCGCCTACCTCAACCTGCCCGAGAAGAGCTGAGCGTGGCGAACCCCTGGGAGACCGGCAGCGAGTTCGACCGGTTCCGCGGATACCTCCAGGCCGACGGCCAGACCCTGCGCAACAAGCTGGGCGCGACCAACCCCCACGACCTGCGCCGAGCAGAGGACGCCTTCGTTGAGGCCCGCGCACTCTCCCTGCGCCAGGCCGGCATCCCCGCGACGTACGACCTCGCGGGACTCCAGGCCATCCACCGGCACCTGTTCCAGGACGTCTACGAGTGGGCCGGCCAGCTACGCACGACCGAGATCCGCAAGGGCAGGGCTGGGCACGTGCTCGAGGGCAAGTCGGGTTTCTTCACCCCGCGGGCCCAGATCGCCGACAGCGTGCGCGAGGTCGCCGAGGTGCTGCGCGAGACCGACAACCTGCGCCGGATCCCGCAGGAGAAGGTGCCGACCGTCCTGGCAGGCGTGTATGACGTCGTGAACCAGGTGCACCCCTTTCGGGAGGGCAACGGCCGCACGCAGCGCGAGTTCGTGCGGGCCCTGGCCCGCGAGTCCGGCCACGACATCGACTGGCACAGAGTCACCCGCGCGGCGCCCGGCATCGCCTCCGAGAACGACCGCGCCAGCGAAGCTGCCCGCGCCGGGGACCCGAAGGCGCTGCGCGAGATGTTCTCGCGCATCGTCACCCGCCCCACCGCGTTCGACCAGCACACCGGCGACGCCCTGCGCCTGGCCCAGACGATCCGCCTGGCCCAGGCCTCCCGCCCCACCCCCGGCCGCGTGAGCCCACCAGGGCCCGCGCGCGGCCAAGGGGCCCGGCCCCGGCCGGCCTACGGCACCACGTACGGGACACCGGGCCACGAGCGGTGAGGCGCACTGCCAGCGTCCTGGCCGCGCTGGTGCTCTTGTCCGGGTGCGGGGCGCCGACCAGCACTGTGACCATCGGCGAGCAGACCTTCACCGTCGAGGTCGCGCGCACACCCGACGCCCAGCGCGCCGGGCTCAGTGACCGCGACGACGTGCCCGCCGGCACCGGGATGCTGTTCCCGTTCGACGAGCCCGGACCCCGCGAGGTCTGGATGGCCCGCACCAGGGTCCCGCTCGACATCGCCTGGATCCTCGACAGCCAGCTCGTCGCGGTCGAGACCCTGCCGCCATGCGAGCTCGACGTCGTGACCGACTGCCCGACGTACGCCTCACCCGGCGACGTCGACACGTTGCTCGAGGTCCCGGCCGGTGCCCTTGGGAAGGTCGAGGTCGGCGAGACCGTGCAGGTACTGACCCAGTGATATAAGATGCCTAATATAGAAGAGGAGGTGGTGAGGGATGTCGACTATCGACTCGCCCACCATGGAAGAGCTGCGGCGTCTGCGAAGCCGGCGATCGGTGACGGACCTGTCCTACCAGCGGGTCTTGCGCGCGCTGGCGGGGGAGATGACGCAGAGCGAGATCGCGGCTCAGCTGCACGTCACCCAGTCCGCGGTGAGCCAGGCTCTGAAGACGGCCAGGAACGTGGAAGAGGTTCGGCCGGGGTTCTCGGGTGCGAGCCCGTATGAGATCGCTCAGCGGTACGCCGCGGGCGAGCTTGACCGCGAGCGTGCGCTGGATGAGCTCGTGCGGTGGCCGTACGACGCGATCGCGCGCAGCGACGGGTACGACGCCCTGATTGTCGACGAGCCCGCGACACACACGCTCGAGGAGGTTGTGCGCGCCTACCGCGAGGGCCTGATTGACCAGGACATGTATGTCGCAGTGGGACGGGCGCTCCGGAGCAGCTCGGCGTAGCCAACAGGCTCGAGGTCCTGGCCCGGTGACGTCATGAGGACATCCTGCCCGAAGCCGCCTCGCCTCAGCGTTGACGGGGCGTCCGAACTTCGACGTCCGTGTAGGGAGCAGGGGCCGGCCCCGCCTCCCGTGGTGATGGGACCCCCTGACCCGCCCAAGATGCTGGTGTGAGATCAGGGGCCCCATCGTCGTCTGTGGCGAAAGACGTTTTCCGACGATCACGCAGACACTTGTAATATGTGACCACGGA
Organism: Oerskovia douganii; assembly: GCF_015142735.1. GTDB lineage: Bacteria > Actinomycetota > Actinomycetes > Actinomycetales > Cellulomonadaceae > Oerskovia > Oerskovia douganii. The sequence goes on from NZ_JACSPN010000023.1 coordinate 61,586, forward strand.
GAAACTCTGCCGTCTTTTTAACCCGAACCCAACTGCCTACCGTGAATTGGAAGCGGGCGATCGTCGTGCCCGACTTTACCTCAAGCATTGCAAAGGTCGCACTCTCCATTCCCCAGTTCAGGTATCCATAATAGGGCACAGTGGAGATATCTACTTTGCATTCCGTGGCATCGAATGTGCGAGTGTGCCACCAGCCTCGAAATGCAACACCGCTGTCCGTCAGATAGATTCCAGTTCGCCATCCCGCCGCGAGCACCACCCCGCCGAGTATGGCGAGTCCAATCCAGTACCCTTCGCTTGAATCTTCGAACAGGAATCCTCCCAATCCGAGAAGGATAGGCACCGTCCCGACGAGCGTTGCGAAGATATGGTTGAGAGTGCACGCGCCAGCGACGCGAGATTCTCGGCGATTCGTCATCTGGAGAACCTCCTGTTTGTATAGTCGGAGGCGACGACGCCACCGAAGTAGCTTCCAAAGCGGACGGTCCGATCGTAGCGTCGGCGGTCCGCGCGGTAGACAGTTCCGTGACGTGAAGCTCCTCGGACCCATCGTGCCCTATTGGCAACCCCTACCGCTCGAACCGCTTTTCCGGCGACACCTCCAGTCGCCGCGGAAAAGAGTTCAATCGCGGCTTCTCTGCCCCTGCCTTGCCTGGCATAAGCGGCCGCATATAAGCCTGAGCATGCCGACGCCACAAACCCCCATGTGAATCCACACGCGTCCTTTATCCTCTTGCCCCATTTGCTGTTCGTCAGCCACCTGGACGACTTGCCGGTTGCCTTCCATAGGCTTTTGCCAGCCTTTTTAATCTTCTTCCAGAATTTCCCGTCAAGGTCCTGCTTGTTAACTGGGTCTTGTGGGTAGGTGTAGGCAGTGGTGTTTCCGTCGGGGACGGGGTCAACGCTGGTGAAGAGGCCAGTGGTGGGGTTGTAGAGGCGGGCGCCCATGAGGGTGAGGCCGGTGGTGTCTTGGGCGCGTTCTTTGGCACCGAGCCAGCCGTAGGTGAGGGCGCCGGTTTGGGTGGGGGTGGTGATGGGGTTGCCGTACTCGTCCCATGTGCCGAGAGCGCCGAGCTGCAGGGGCTGGTCGATCGCAGGCAGGGTGATGGTGGTGGCGATGGAGCCGATGGGGTCGATGAGGGACAGGGCGGCGGTGGTCCCGGTGATCTCGAGGCCGAGGTCGCCGGCGATGGAGGCCCCGTACCAGGTTGTGACGGGGTCGCCGGTGCCGGTGGTTTTGGTGGCGTATCCGGGGTTGTCGCTGGTGTCGGTGTAGTGACGGACCACGCTGGTCGTGTCGCTTCCGTTCACCGTGGTGACGGTGTGGCGGCGTCCTGTGGGGTCGAGAGCGTAGGTGGTGGTGGTGTCGTTCTGGGTGAGGGTGTGGGCGGCGTCGGTGTCGTAGTACCCGATCGTCAGGTCACCGGCCTCGGCCCCGGCGGGGGTGTCAACACCGGGCACGGTGGTTTGGCGTCCGAGGGGGTCGTAGGTGTAGGTCCCGGTGATATTCGTGCCAGTTTGGACGCGGTCGGCGCCGTCGTAGTTCCACGCCTTGTCGAGGTTCGTGACCGGGCCGCTGGTGCAGTCGGTGTCGTGGGTGGTCGCGTTCTGGGTGAGACGGTTGCCGCGCTGGTCGAACCCGTAGGTGCGGGTGGTGCACGTCTCGCCGGTGGTGTCCGCGACGGTGGTGAGGCGTTCGCCCTTGTCGTAGGTGAAGGTCTGGGTGCGGGTGATCCCGGTGTCCCCGGTCCCCGCGGTCGAGGTGAGGGTGGTGGTGCGGCCCAGGACGTCGGACTCGATGGACCAGGCGAGCAGGTCTTGCTCCGGGTCGCCGGGCAGGGGTGCGCCGGTGTAGGTGAGTTCGGTGAGCTCGCCGGCGCGGTCGTAGGTGATGTGCTGGGTGACGCGCCCGCCGAGCAGCGACTGGGTGGTCATGGCGCCGGTCGCGTCGTAGGTAGCGGTGAATTGCCCCGTGCCGGGGATCTTGACCGAGGTGGTGTACCCGCGGTGTTCGCCCTCGGCGTCGTACCCGTACTCAACGGTCCGGACTGGGTCTGTGACCTTCGCGACGCGCCCGGCGGTGTCGTATGCGGTTGTCGTGACGGCGCCGTCGGAGTCGGTGTAGCTGGTCGCCCGACCCCAGGCGTCATAGGCAGTGGAGGTGCGCCCGGTCTCCGCGCCCGCGGTGTTGAGGGTGACGGTCGCGGTGGCCTGTCCGGTGGTGGGGTCGTAGTCGGTGCGTGTGGCGGGCACGGGCGTGGACCCGGCTACACCTGTGGCCACGGTCGCGACATGGACGGTGCGCCCGGCCACGTCGTACGTCGTGGTCGTAGTCCGCGACGTTGCCCCGAGGGTCTCCACGGACTCGCGGGAGGCGAGGTAGTAGGAGTACTTCGTCGTGGTCTCGACCGGGAGTGTCGGGGTCGTCTCACCGGTGCGGGTGGAGCAAGCGAGCCCGGCCCATTCGGGCTTGTTCCCGCAAGTAGCGAAGACCCCGGTCTGGGCGGTGGCGGTGTAGTAGCCGTTGAGGGTGGTGGCCGCGTCGGTGCCGGTCGCCCCGGGCTTGCGGGTCTCGACGGCCTTGCCCTCGGCGTCGTACCGGGTGGTGGTGACGATGTTCTGGGCGGGGTCGTCCATCACCGTGGTCGACGTGGTGGCCTGCCCGAGGAACCAGCCCGAGGTCGGGTCGGTGTGCGCGAGCCCGGGCGTGTCGTACCCGGACAGGGCCTGGGACACGACGGGTTCACCGGTCGCGACCGGAACAGTCGTCTCGCTGGAGCCGGTGAGAGCGTCGGCCTCGGTCACAGTGACCGTGGTGGGCAGACGGTAAGCGATCCCGGTCTTGGGGTTGACACCCTGGTTGGGGGCGCCCTGGTCGTAGTCGGTGTGGGTGTGCTTGCGCACGAGCCCGTTGTTCGTCTCGCGGGCGGGTTCCCACACGTCGGTGACCAGGGTCCCGGCCGGGGTGAGGACGGTCCCGGCGGCGATGGTGCCGCCGTCGTGGGAGATCGCGGCCGTGGCCTTGATGTCGGGGTTATAGCGGGTGATGGTGGCGTAGGAGTCGATGACCTCGGTCGCCAGTTGACCTTGATCGGCGGTCAGCGCACGCAGCTGGACGGTGGCCTTCTGGTCGAGCTCGTGCACGGTGCGCCCGCCGGTGTCGTACCGGGTTGCGGTGACCTGCCAGTCCCCGGCGCCGAACGCGGCGGTGTTGACCACCCGGCCTTCGTTGTCGGTGTACTGCAGGTCCGCGTACGGCCAGTCCCCGGCCCCCACATCGCCAGGGGCGGATCCACCTACCTGCTGTCGATCGGCGGAGAACACTGCCGCCCCATAGCTCGGGGGCACCTCTTGTCCCCA
>NZ_JACSPN010000024.1 GCF_015142735.1 Oerskovia douganii
CCCCTCCGGAGAGGGGCGCGCACCACGTCGTCACTTGGACTCGTCGGCCTCTTCGGCGGGGGCCTCGGCGGCTGCCTCGACGGCTGCCTCTGCCTCGACCTCGGCCTCGACGGCGACCTCAGCGGCTGCCTCGGCGACGACCTCGGCCTCGACGGCCGTCTCGGCTGCTGCCTCGGCGACGACCTCAGCGGCGGCTGCGGTCTCCACGGCGGTCTCCGCCTCGGCACCGGCGAGGAGCTCGCGCTCCCACTCGGCGAGAGGCTCTGCCTCGGTGGCCGACCCGGCCTCGGCGCCCGTGCGGTTGCCCGAGTGGCGCTGGAGCAGGCCCTCGGCCGCGGCGTCGGCGATCACGCGGGTCAGCAGCGTGACGGCGCGGATCGCGTCGTCGTTGCCCGGGATCTTGTAGTCGACGACGTCGGGGTCGCAGTTGGTGTCCAGGATCGCGACGATCGGGATGCGCAGCTTGCGCGCCTCGTCGACGGCCAGGTGCTCCTTGTTGGTGTCGACGATCCAGACGGCGGAGGGGACCTTCGCCATGTCGCGGATGCCGCCCAGGGTGCGGGTCAGCTTGTCCTTCTCGCGACGGAGGACGAGCAGCTCCTTCTTGGTGAGCCCGGAGCCTGCGACGTCGTCGAAGTCGATCTCCTCGAGCTCCTTCATACGCTGCAGACGCTTGTGCACCGTGGTGAAGTTGGTGAGCATGCCACCGAGCCAGCGGTGGTTCACGTAGGGCATGCCGACACGAGCGGCCTGCTCGGCGACGGGCTCCTGCGCCTGCTTCTTGGTGCCGACGAAGAGGATCGTGCCACCGTGGGCGACGGTCTCCTTGACGAACTCGTAGGCGCGGTCGATGTACGACAGCGACTGCTGCAGGTCGACGATGTAGATGCCGTTGCGCTCCGTGAAGATGAAGCGCTTCATCTTCGGGTTCCAGCGGCGGGTCTGGTGTCCGAAGTGGACTCCGCTGTCGAGGAGCTGGCGCATGGTCACGACGGCCATGGCACTTCCTTTCAGGCGTGACGCGGGATCCTCCCGCTGCTCACGCTCATTCGTCCGACCGGTCGCGGTGCGTCCGGTCGGTGCTTTCCGGTTGTCGGTGCCGGCCGGGATTGGCCCTGCACCCCTGGCGCCACACCGCCGTTGGACGCCGGACCCTGGCGAACGAGGGTCCGGACCGATGTCGTGGCAGCCCCCGGCCCCTTGCCCTGTCGGGCGGGGTGGCGGGGAAGTGACGCGCGAAGTCGACGGCGCGCAACGGGGGCCCGTCGCCTCTCCGCCGGGGTCCGTCGGAGGTGCTGGGAGGCCGTCCGAATGAACGTGCCGATCGCGGCGTTAAGTCTACCTGATCGCGGGCGACGGCCCGACCCGTGCACAGCTCCGCCGACCGGCGCCCCCTCCACAGGCCGGGCGGGCGCTCGACCGGCGCGCACGCTCGTGCGCGAGGCTCGGGCGATGACGCCCTCCCACCAGTCTCCCAGGCCGTCCGCACGGCCGTCCTCCCCTGCCCGACGGCGCCGCACCCGTCGTGCTGCCGGCCCGCCCCGCGAGGCCCCGGGAGGGGCGTCGCGGGGGCGGGCGTCGCGCGGGCGGGGCGGACGCGCAGAGGTTCCCGCCTCGGCCGGTGCGGGTGTCGCAGCACGGCGCGGCCGGGGACCGCGAACCGGTCGGCTGAGGGCACGGGTGGCCGCGCTCGCCGTCGCGCTCTCGCTGCTCCCGCCTCTGGCCGTCCTGCCGGCACGGGCGGCCGGTGACCCCGGCCCGGCACAGGCCGGGTGGACGTCGCCCGTCGAGGGAGAGCCCGTCGTGCTCCGCGCGTTCCTCCCTCCGGACCAGGACTGGCTCGCCGGGCATCGTGGCGTCGACCTCGCCGCCCCGCAGGGGGCTGCCGTGGTGGCACCCGCGTCCGGGGTCGTGACGTTCGCCGGGACGGTCGTGGACCGTGGGGTCGTGGTCGTCCTGCACTACGACGGCCTGCGGACCTCCCTCGAGCCCGTCGACGGGACCGTCGCGGCGGGGACCAGGGTGCACCGTGGGCAGGCCGTCGGGACGGTCCAGGGTTCGGACGGGCCCGACGCCACGGCACCTGCGGACGGGGCTGGTCCGGCGGGGGCCGGCCACTGCCTGCCCGCGTCGTGCGTGCACTGGGGCGTGCGACGCGGCGAGACGTACCTCGACCCGCTCGCACTGCTCGGGCCGCGGGAGCCGATCGTGCTGCTCCCCCTGCGCTGAGCGGGGTCGGGGCCCGTCCACCGCTCAGCACGCGTCCGTCGCCCCGACGACGGCCCCCGGCCCGGGCCGGCCGTTCAGCGCCCCGTCACGCCCGCGGGAAGGCCTGCTCGAACGAGGCGCGCAGCCGGTCCGCGCTCACGTGCGTGTAGCGCTGCGTCGTGGAGAGCGTGGCATGGCCGAGCACCTCCTGGACGCTGCGCAGGTCGGACCCTCCCTGGAGCAGGTGTGTCGCGGCGCTGTGCCGCAGGTCGTGGGGGGCGACGTCGTCGACGCCCGCGAGCGCCGCGAGACGGTGCACCGTCTCGCGCGCCTGCCGCTGCCCCCAGCGGCGCCCCCGCTCCCCCAGGAGGAGGGCAGGACCGGAGCCCGGGACGGCGAGCGCTGGGCGCCCCACGTCGAGCCAGCGGCGGAGCGCGCGACCCGCCGGGACGCCGAACGGCACGACGCGCTCCTTGTCGCCCTTGCCCACGACGCGCAGGGTCCGCTCACCGAGGTCGACGTCGTCGACGTCGATGCCCACGAGCTCGGCCACGCGGAGCCCCGACGCGTAGAGGACCTCGACGGCGACCCACTCGCGCAGGCGCGCCGGGTCACCGTCGGCCGCTGCGTCTCGGGCGGTCTCCATGAGGTGGGTGGCGGCGTCGACCGCGAGGACGGTCGGCAGGTGTCGCGCGACCTTGGGGCTCGCGAGCCGGAGGGCCGGGTTGTGCGCGGTGCGTCCGGTGCTCGTCGTCCAGGCGAAGAAGGCACGGGCGGCCGCTCCCCTGCGGGCCATCGTGGTGCGGGCGAGGTCGCGAGCGCCGAGGTCCGCGAGCCAGTCGCGCAGGACCGCGATGTCGACGTCGTCGAGGCCCCGCACCCCGGTCTCGACGGCGCGGGACAGCAACGACCGGACGTCGCCCGTGTAGGCGCGCACCGTGTGGGTCGAGAGGCCGCGCTGGACGTCGAGATGCTGCTCGAACTCGGCCACAGCGGTGGCGAGCGCAGGCGGGAGGTGCCGCGCGTCGGGTGCCTGTGCAGGCTCGGCACCCTGAGCGGGCTCGGCCTCCGGCGTCGGGCCGCTCCCCGGCGCGGGGCGGGGCGCGGTGCGGGAGACGCTCCGGCGCTGCTCGGTCTCGCGGCTCATGTCCCCGGTGTCCTCATGACCCCAGTGTCCCTGGTCAGCCACCTCGGGCCGTGGACCCCACGCCCTGCGACGGCCGGGCTGCCCGTCGCCACCGACCGCCGGACTGGGTGGCGAGCCCGACGAGCTCCAGGTGGCCGAGACCGCCCAACGTCTCGTCGACCCCGAGTCCCGCTGCCCGCGCCACGGAGTCCACGGCGGCGTAGGCGCGCAGCGGGAGGGCGTCCCAGAGCCTCGTGCCGAGCTCGTCGAGGCCGTCCTGCGGGGCGGACGCTCCCTCCCGCGGGGGCGGCGCGTCCGCCCCGACGTGCCCGGCGAGCTCGGCCACCTCGTCCACGTCGGTCACGCACACGGCCTTCGCGTCCCGCAGGAGCTGGTGGCAGCCACCGGAGGCCATCGAGGTGACCGGCCCGGGCACCGCCCCCACGGGACGGAGCAGTGCGGAGGCGTGCGTCGCGGTGCTGAGCGCGCCGGAGCGCCAGGCCGCCTCCACGACGACGGTCGCCCGCGAGAACGCTGCGATGAGCCGGTTGCGCTGCAGGAAGCGGACGCGGCTCGGGACCGATCCAGGTGGCACCTCGCTGACGAGGCTCCCCGTGTCCAGGACCGCCCGCAGGAGGTCGGTGTTCCCCGCGGGGTAGAGGCGGTCGACGCCGCCCGCGAGGAACGCGACCGTGCGCCCCTGCGCGACGATCGCGCCACGGTGGGCGCTGGCGTCGATCCCGTACGCCCCGCCGGAGACGACCGTGAAGCGTCGGTCGACCAGGCCGGAAGCCAGGTCGGCTGCGACGTGCCTCCCGTACTCGGTGCACGCGCGAGCTCCCACGAGCGCGACGGAGCGCCGCGAGAGCCCGGCGAGGTCCGTCTCCCCCCGGACCCACAGCGCGAGGGGCGCGACGTCGCCCAGCGCGTCGACCGACGTCGGCCACCGGGGGTCGCCGGGCACGAGGAGCGCACCCCCGAGCTGGTCGAGGGCCCGCATCTCCCGGACCGGGTCGAGCACCGCCAGCCTGCCCCGCCACCGCTCCACGGCCCGCAGCACGCGCTCGACCGCCGGGCGGTCCTGCCCGCGCGCGAGCGCCCCGGGCACGAACGGGCTCGCGTCGGCAGCCGCCTCGTAGAGCCAGGCCAGGGCGTCCGGCGCTCCCAGGTGCGTGACGAGCGCCCCCGCGACCGGGTCCCCGGGCTCGGCCACCCGGCTCCAGGCCGCCCGGGCGAGCAGCGGGTCGCTCGCGTCGAACGACGGGGCGGCCGCGACCTTGCCCCGGTCAGCCATGGTGTCCTCGGGTCCGCAGCGCGAGCCCCTGGCCGACGTCTCCCCTGCTCGGTGCGCCGCGGCCCGCGAGGTCCGCCACGGTCCAGGCCAGCCGCAGGACCCGGTCGGCGCCGCGGAGCGAGAGCGTGCCCCGGTCCAGGGCCGCGTCGATACCCGCGAGCAGGCCCGGGTCGGGTCCCAGCCGTTCACGCAGCCAGGTGCCGGGCACCTCGGCGTTCGTGACCCACGGGGTTCCTGCGAGCCGCGCCCTGGCGGCGGCCCGGGCCGCTGCGACCCGGGCCGCGACGGTCGCGCTCGACTCGACGTCGGTCCCGCCCCCACGGTCGACCCGGGAGACGGGGCGCACCTCGACCTGCACGTCGACGCGGTCGAGCAGCGGGCCCGACAGGCGGGCGAAGTACCGGCGTCGGACCAGCGGGCTGCACGAGCACTCGAGCCCCTTGCCGATGCCCAGGCCGCACGGGCACGGGTTGGCGGCCAGGACCAGCTGGAAGCGCGCCGGGTAGCGTGCCGACCCGGCCGCGCGGTGGATCACGAGCTCCCCGTGCTCGAGCGGCTGGCGCAGGGTCTGCAGGACGCGGGACCCGAACTCAGGGGCCTCGTCGAGGAACAGGACGCCGCGGTGCGCCCTCGACGCGGCCCCGGGGCGCGGCAGCCCGCTGCCCCCTCCCACGATCGCGGCCGCGGTCGCGGTGTGGTGCGGGTCCTCGTAGGGCGGCCGACGGATGAGGCCCTGTCCCGGGTCGAAGACCCCTGCCACGGAGTGCACGGCCGTGACCTCGACGGCCTCCGACTCGTCGAGGTCGGGCAGGATGCCCGTGATCCGGGACGCGAGCATGGTCTTGCCCGCCCCGGGCGGCCCGACGAGGAGCAGGTGGTGACCGCCCGCGGCCGAGACCTCGAGTGCTCGCCGCGCCTGCTCCTGCCCCAGGACGTCGCGCAGGTCTCCCTCGGCCCGTCGTGCGACGCCGCTGCGGGTGGGACGCGCGGTCGCGGACGGCAGCACGATGCCGGGGACCTCGGCGCCGTAGAGCGCCGCGATCTCGGCGAGGCTCCCGACCCCGACGACCCGGGCGCCCGGGACGAGGCGTGCCTCGTCGGCGTCCTGCGCGGGCACGACGACGTCGCGCAGCCCGGCCGCGACCGCGGCGGCGACGGCGGGAAGCACCCCGCGGACGGACTGGAGCCTGCCGTCGAGCCCGAGCTCGCCGATGTGGACCACGCGCTCGGGGTCCGCGACCGAGATCCTGCGGGCTCCGGCGAGCATGGCGACCGCGATGGCGACGTCGAACCCCGACCCGGCCTTGGGCAGCGAGGCGGGCGACAGGTTGACCGTGATCTTCCGCTGGGGCCACTCGATGCCCGAGGAGGCGATCGCTGCGCGGACGCGGTCGCGCGACTCCGACAGCGCGGTGTCGGGCAGCCCGACCAGGGTGAACCCCGGGACCGAGGCCGCGAGGTGCGCCTGCACCTCGACCAGGTGCCCCGAGAGCCCCACGAGGGAGACCGCGAACGTCGTGCCGAGGGACATCAGCTGACCCCGACGAGGTGCTCGACGTGCGCGGCCCCCGCGGCGGGCAGCGTGACCGCCACCACGTCGATGCGCACGGACGCGGGCCGCACCTGGTGGGTCGTGATCCACTCGCCCGTCAGTCGGCGCAAGCGGGCCAGCTTGTCGACCGTCACCGCCTCCGCCGGGTGGCCGTAGGCCGTACCGCGACGGGTCTTGACCTCGACGACGACCAGGACGTCGCCGTCGCGGGCGACCAGGTCCAGCTCACCCCGTGTGCCGCGCCAGTTGCGGTCCAGCACCACCCAGCCGGCCTCGACCAGGTGCGCCGCGGCGACCTTCTCCCCGTACCGGCCGACAGCGTCCTTCGCTCTCATGTCCCACCTCCGGCGCCCACCCTGACCGGTACGGGGTGCGATCGGGAGGGGATGATGCGTCGGTTGTGGAGAACCGTGAGGGCCGAGGCCCTGTGCACGGCTCGGGGCACGGGCGACGGCGGGTCGTACGTTCCGCCGCGCCCGAGCGGCCGCCGACGTGCTCCTAGAGCTGGAGCTCGGCCTTGGCCAGCTCCTCGACGTTGACGTCCTTGAACGTCACCACGCGCACCGACTTCACGAACCGCGCGGAGCGGTACACGTCCCACACCCAGGCGTCCGCGAGCCGCAGCTCGAAGTACACCTCGCCGGCAGCCGACCTGACCTGAAGGTCCACCTGGTTCGCCAGGTAGAAACGTCGTTCTGTCTCGACCACGTAGGAGAACAGGCCCACCACATCGCGATACTCGCGGTAGAGGGCCAGCTCCATCTCGGTCTCATAGTTCTCGAGGTCTTCGGCGCTCACTGCACCATCATGGACCATCGGGTGCCACAACCCCGGATCGTCGGCCGGGTGCGCGCGGCGCGCGCCCGTGGTCCGGGTGCCCGCGTCTCGCCGGACCGCACCGACCCGTCCCCTGCCCTCAGCCCTCGTCGCGCTCCGGGAGCCGCCAGCTGCGCCGGTGCTGCGGCGTCGGGCCGTGAGCCTTGAGCGCCTCGACGTGCACGGCCGAGCCGTACCCCTTGTTGCCGTCCCACCCGTAGGCCGGGTACTGGCGGGCCAGCCCGGTCATGAGTCCGTCGCGCTCGCACTTGGCGAGCACGCTCGCGGCGGCGACCGACGCGCACTGGAGGTCCGCCTTGACGAGCGTGCGCACGGCCGGGTCCGGGAGCGCGCCGAGGTCCCCGTCGGGGTCGAGGTCGAAGGCCTCGAAGAGGTCCACGCTGGGACGGGTCAGCCAGTCGTGCTTGCCGTCGAGCAGGACCGCGTCGACCGGACCGAGGGACCGGCGCACCTGGGCCAGCGCGCGGCGCCCGGCCAGGCGCAGCGCCGCGACGATGCCGTGCGCGTCGATCTCGGCGGGGCCCGCGTGCCCCACGGCCCAGGCGAGCCCCCACCCCCGCACGGCGGGCAGCAGAGCTTCCCGGGCCGCGGGCGTGAGCATCTTGGAGTCGGTCAGCCCCTGGGGGAAGGCTCCCGTGCCCAGGTCGACGACGACGACCCCCACGCTGACCGGACCGGCCAGGGCACCGCGTCCGACCTCGTCCATGCCCGCGACGAAGCGTGCGCCCGAGTCGAGGATCGCGCGCTCGTGCCGCAGCGTCGGGGGCTTGGGACCGGTCGATCGCTTGGTGGGCGTCGTGCGGGCGGTGCGGCGCGCGGCGGGGGCCGGGGCACCGACGCCGAGCGGGGAACCCAGGTCGGTCGTCACGGCTCCGGCACCTCCGCGAAGACGTCGCCCGGGTTGCGCATGAGCGTGAGGTCGGTGAGCGGCCACACCTTGACGAACGCGGTCCCCACGACGTTGCTCACCGGCACGAACCCGCCGCCCGGCTTGCCGGTGTTGTACCGGGAGTCGGCCGAGTGCTGACGGTTGTCGCCCATGACGAACAGCATGCCCTCCGGGACCACCACGTCGAAAGGGTCCTGGCTCGGGACCGACCCCGGCTTGATGTACGTCTCGTCGACGGGCTGGCCGTTGACGCTCACGCGGCCCTGCGCGTCGCAGCACACGACGTGGTCGCCCGCCGTGCCGATGACGCGCTTGATGAGGTGCTCGCCCGTGTCCTGGGGCAGGAGGCCGACGAACGTCATGGCCGACGTCACGGTGTTGCCGACCGGTCCGCGGTCGGGGGCGACGTAGGGCGGCAGCCAGCCACCGGGGTCCTTGAACACCACCACGTCGCCGCGGTGCACGTCGAACGCGTCGGGGACCAGGCGCGAGACCATGACGCGGTCCCCCTCGACCAGGGTGTCCTCCATGGATGCGCTCGGGATGAAGAAGGCCTGCACCAGGAACGTCTTGATCAGCCAGGACAGGACGAGCGCGCTGACCAGGATGATGACGGTCTCGCGCAGCATCGACCCCCGCCGGGGGGTCGGGCCCGCGGGCTGTTCCATGGGGCTCCTCGTGTCCGGCTCCGCGGCCGGTGACCCGCCCACGGCGGGTTCGGGTCGGATGGGGGCCGGTGCGGCGCTGTCTGTCACGCGCTCACTGTGCCATTGCGCGGGCCGTCGGGCGAAACCGGGAGCGACCCGCCGTGCGCCCGCCCTGCGGCGGCCGACCACCCCTGGGACGCCGACGGGCGGCCACCTTCGAGAGGTGGCCGCCCGTGGACGTGTGACGAGCCTGACGTGACGTCAGGCGCAGATCACTTCGAGGGGAGCGCGTCGCGCTTCTCCTTGATCTTCGCCTTCTTGCCGCGCAGCTTGCGCAGGTAGTACAGCTTGGCGCGACGGACGTCACCGCGCGTGACGAGCTCGATCGACTCGAGGGTCGGGGAGTGCACCGGGAAGGTACGCTCCACGCCGACGCTGAAGCTGATCTTGCGGACCGTGAAGGTCTCGCGGATGCCGCCACCCTGGCGGCCGATGACGACGCCCTGGAACGCCTGGACACGAGAGCGGTTGCCCTCGACGACCTTGACGTTGACCTTGACGGTGTCTCCGGCCCGGAACTCCGGGATGTCGCTACGCAGCGATGCTGCGTCGACGCTGTCCAGCGTGTGCATTGATCTCTCCCCGCCCTGCCACAGGTCAGACGCGTTCTCGTGGCCCACCGCGAGGTGGGTCCGGTTCAGTACAAGGGTGGTGGGCGCATGTGATCGGTCGCGCACGCGGACGTGCGGTGGGCTTCCCCTGTGGCAGAGGCCCGACCGGCGCACACCAAGGGTCTATTCTGCCACACCGCCGACGGTGGCCTCGGGGCGCGGCTCGTCCCGTCCGCCCTCCCGGCGCAGCGCTCCGCCGCGGACCTCCCAGCCGAGCGTCGCGAGGAACGCCCTGTCGTGCTTGTCCAGGTGGCCCGGGTCGAGCGCCTCGATCAGGTCGGGGCGGCGCGCGGACGTCTTCTCGAGCGCCCGGTCGCGGCGCCACCGGCTGATCTTCGCGTGGTGACCCGAGAGCAGCACCTCGGGCACCTCGAGGTCGGACCAGACGGGCGGCTTGGTGTAGACGGGGTACTCGAGCAGGCCGGCCGCGCCGTGCGACTCCTCGACGAGCGACTCGGGGTTGCCGATCACGCCCGGCAGGAGGCGTGCGACGGCCTCGACCATGACGAGCGAGGCGACCTCGCCGCCGTTGAGCACGTAGTCGCCGATCGAGAGCTCGCTCACGCGGTGGCCCGCAGCACGGTAGTGCTCGGCGACGCGCGCGTCGATCCCCTCGTAGCGCCCGCACGCGAACACCAGCTGCTCCTCGGTCGCGAGGGCTTCCGCGGTGCGCTGGGTGAACGTCGTGCCCGACGGCGTCGGGACCACCAGGTGCGCGGGTCCGGTCGCGGTCAGCTCGTCGAGGGCCTGGCCCCACACGTCGGGCCGCATGACCATGCCCGCTCCCCCGCCGAACGGCGTGTCGTCGACCGTGCGGTGCCGGTCGGTCGTCCAGTCGCGCAGGTCGTGGACGCGCAGGTCGAGCAGGCCGGCGACGCGCGCCTTGCCGACGAGCGAGAGGTCGAGGGCCGCGAGGTACTCGGGGAAGATCGAGACGATGTCGATGCGCACGTCAGTCGTTCGTCCCGTCCGTGCCGTCGGTGCCCGCCGCGTCGTCGTCGAGGTCGCCCGAGCCCGGCGTGGGCTCCGCGACCTCGAGCCGGTCGGCGTCCCGCGCCAGGAGGCCGCCCGGAGGGTCGAGCACGACGCGCCCACCCGGCACGTCGACCACGGGCACGATCGCGTGCACGAACGGCACGAGCGTGCGCGCGCCGTCGGTCTCCCTGATCACGAGCAGGTCGTGCGCGGGCAGGTGCTCGAGGCCCAGCACCTCACCCACGACGGTCCCGTCCTCGAGCTCGACGCGCAGCCCCACGAGCTCGTGCGGGTACCAGGCGTCCTCCTCGTCGGACACGTCGGCCTCCACGACGAGCGTGATGCCCCGCATGCGCTCGGCCGCGGACCGGTCGGTCACGCCCGCGAACGTCACGAGCCACTTGCCCTGGTGCAGGCGTGCACGCTCGATCGTCAGCGGGCCGGCCTCGGCGGGCTCGGTGTCGATCGTGGACCCGACGACGAGACGCGCCTCGGGGTTGTCGGTGCGCATGTCCAGCGCGACCTCGCCGCGCAGTCCGTGGGCGCGGCCGATACGGGCCACCGTGAGCTGCATCCTGTGCTCCTTCTCGTCGTGTTCGTGCTCGTCGTGCAGCGGATCGTGCCGGGGGCCGGCGACCTGGCGTTCCCACCGTGGCACCCGCACGACGCGGTCGCACGTCCGTCGGGCGGCAGGGGGCGGGCAGGTGCCGGGCAGACGACGAGGCCCGGTCCACCCTGAGGGGGACCGGGCCTCGTCAGCGCGACGGTCGGAACCGTCACGTCGTGCTGTGTATCGGCTTGCGCTCAGCCGTCGTCAGCGGCGGTCGACGTCGACGACGTCGACCCGCACCGGACCGTCGACCGACAGGGCACCGATCACCGTGCGCAAGGCACGGGCGGTACGCCCACCACGGCCGATGACGCGGCCGAGGTCCTCGGGGTGAACCCGGACCTCGAGCAGCTCGCCCCGGCGCAGCGGCTTCGCGTTGACCCGGACGGCGTCCGGGTTGTCCACGATCCCGCGCACCAGGTGCTCGAGCGCCTCGCCGAGCATCAGGCCTGCTCTTCGGCTGCCTCAGCCGCGTCAGCGGACTCGGTCTCGGCAGGAGCGGCGGCCTTCTTCTCGGCAGCCTTGGCCTTGACCTTCTCGGCGTCCTTGGCGGCGGCCTCGATGGCGGCGGCCGGGTCGACCTTCTCGCCCTTGACGCGCAGGGTGCCCTCGGCGCCCGGGAGGCCCTTGAACTTCTGCCAGTCACCCGTGATCTTGAGGAGCACGAGAACCTGCTCGGTCGGCTGCGCGCCGACGCTCAGCCAGTACTGCGCACGCTCGGAGGAGATGTCGATGAGCGACGGCTCCTCGGTCGGGTGGTACTTGCCGATCTCCTCGATGACGCGACCGTCACGCTTGGTGCGCGAGTCCGCGACGACGACACGGTAGTACGGCGCACGGATCTTGCCGAGACGCTTCAAACGAATCTTGGTGGCCACTGTGGTGGTCTCTCCTGGTTCTGGGTGAGGTGACCCGTGCGTCCTCCCGGTGGGGACCAGGTGAGCACGGTGTCGGGACACGGCGTTGCGCGGAGAGAGGGGCCGGGCACGCCGAGTACCCGGCTATTGTGCCAGATCCGGCCCGGTGCGACCAACACCCCTCGTCGGGATCCGGATCACACCGGCGCGACGATCTCCCCGCGCAGGATCACCGCCGTCGGGTGCCGCAGGACCTCGATGTTCTCGCGCGGGTCCGCCGGGTACACGACCAGGTCGGCGCTCGAGCCCTCGACGAGACCGCCGTACCCCAGGAACTCGCGTCCCTGCCAGCTCGCGGCCGCCACCACGTCGGCGGTCGGGACCCCGGCGGCGACCATCGCGGCGCACTCGTCGGCGATGCGGCCGTGACCGATGGTCCCGCCCGCGTCGGTGCCGACGAGGAGCTGGATGCCGGCCTCGTGCAGCAGGCGCACCTGCTCGTGCCGACGCGCGTGCAGGGCCCGGAGGCGCGCGGCGAAGACCGGGTACCGGTCGTCGGCCTGGCGGGCGATGTTCTCGAACTCGTCGATCTGCAGCAGGGTGGGCGTCACGGCGACGCCCCGCTCGGACAGCGTGTACATGTCGTCGGGGTGGATCCCGGTGCCGTGCTCGATGCAGTCCACGCCGGCCGCGAGCAGCGAGGGGACGACCTCGCTCGAGAACGCGTGCACCGTGACCCGGGCGGCCTCCGCGTGCGCGACGGCCACGGCCTCGGTCAGCACGTCCTGGGGCCACAGGGGGCGCAGGTCGCCGTCGGCACCCAGGTCGCGGTCGATCCAGTCGCCCACGAGCTTGACCCACCCGTCCCCGGCGCGCGCCTCCTGACGGACGGCGTCGGGGAGCTGCGCGACGTCGTCGAGCTCGAGGCCGTAGCCCCGCAGGTAGCGCTTGGGGCGCGCGATGTGCCGACCGGCCCGCACGAGGCGCGGCAGGTCCTTGCGCGAGCGGACCCACCGCGTGTCGAGCGGGGAGCCGGCGTCGCGCAGGAGGAGCGCGCCGCTGTCCCGGTCGGCGATCGCCTGGGCCTGGGCGGTCGCGTTGTCGACCGCCCCGTCCTTGCCGAGGCCCACGTGGCAGTGGACGTCCACGAGGCCCGGGAGGACCCATCCCTCGAGCGCGACCATGTTGGTCCCCTGCGCGGAGGGACGGGTCAGCGTGACGTGACCGTCCTTGACCCAGAGGTCGGACACCTCACGGTCGTCTCCCAGGAGGATGTGCCCCCGGAGGTGCAGCGAGGGGCCTTCGAGCGCGGACATCGGTCTCCCAGTTCTCGGGCGGTCGGGCTCGTCCGACTCCTGGGCGACTGAGGACGGACAGGTCGGACGCGACGGACGGAGGTCACGGTGAGGGCCACCGTGACCTGCAGGACATAACCTAGCGCGCTAGCGCCCCAGGAACTTCTCCAGGTCGGGCGGGAGCTGGAGATCGGCGGGATCCGGCGACTTCTGGGCGCTCTTGGCACCGCCCAGGGCGCCGAACGCCGCGCCGGGAGCGGCCTTGGGTGCGGCCGGGCCGCCCAGGGCGCGCGCCTGGCGTGCCGCCTCCTCGGCCGCACGCTTGGCCGGGTTGCCCGACTTCGCCTTGCGTCCCTTGGCGGGAGGCGCGACGCGGCCGCGGGCCTTCTTGCCCCCCATGCCCGGCAGGTTGCCCATGCCCGGCATGCCGGGCATGCCGCCGCCGCGGCTCATCTGGCGCATCATCTTCTGCGCCCCCGCGAACCGGTCGAGGAGCTGGTTGACGTCGCTCGTCGTGACGCCCGAGCCGCGGGCGATGCGCGCACGGCGCGACCCGTTGATGATCTTGGGGTTCTCCCGCTCGGCGGGGGTCATCGAGCGGATGATGGCCTCGATGCGGTCGACCTCGCGCTCGTCGAAGTTGTCGAGCGCCTCACGCATCTGCCCCATGCCCGGCAGCATGCCGAGCATCTTCTTCATGGAGCCCATGTTCTTCATCTGCTGCATCTGGACGAGGAAGTCCGCGAGCGTGAAGTCCTGCCCGCTGGCGACCTTCTCGGCCATCTTCGCGGCCTCGTCGGCGTCGAACGCCTTCTCGGCCTGCTCGATGAGCGTCAGCACGTCGCCCATGTCGAGGATGCGCGACGCCATGCGGTCCGGGTGGAAGGCCTCGAAGTCGGTGAGCTTCTCACCGGTCGACGCGAAGAGGATCGGGCGACCCGTGACGCGTGCGACCGACAGGGCCGCACCACCGCGCGCGTCGCCGTCGAGCTTCGACAGGACGACGCCCGTGAAGTCGACGCCCTCCTCGAAGGCCTTGGCCGTCGCGACCGCGTCCTGACCGATCATCGCGTCGATGACGAACAGGATCTCGTCGGGGTTCACGGCGTCGCGGATGTCCGCGGCCTGGCGCATGAGCTCGGCGTCGACGCCGAGGCGGCCCGCGGTGTCGACGATCACGACGTCGTGCTGGCGCTGGCGAGCGGTCTCGACGCCGTCGCGCGCGACCTGCACCGGGTCGCCGACGCTCGTGCCGGACTGCCCCTCGGACCCCTGGTTGCCGGGCAGCGGCGCGTAGACCGGCACGCCGGCGCGCTCGCCCACCACGGACAGCTGGTTGACCGCGTTGGGGCGCTGGAGGTCTGCCGCGACCAGCAGCGGCGTGTGCCCCTGCTCGCGCAGGTGCAGGGCCAGCTTGCCGGCGAGGGTCGTCTTGCCGGCGCCCTGGAGGCCCGCGAGCATGATGACGGTCGGCGGGTTCTTCGCCAGGCGCAGCCCGCGGGTCTCGCCGCCGAGGATCGCGACGAGCTCCTCGTTGACGATCTTGACGACCTGCTGGGCAGGGTTGAGCGCGCCGGAGACCTCGGCCGACAGGGCCCGTTCCCGGATCGCGCCGGTGAAGTCCTTGACGACGGGCACAGCGACGTCCGCGTCGAGGAGCGCGCGCCGGATCTCACGGATCGTGGCGTCGATGTCCGCCTCGGAGAGACGGCCCTTGCTCCGCAGGTTCTTGAAGGTCGACGTCAATCGATCTGACAGCGTGGCGAACACCGCGTCATCCTTACCGCTCGTGAATCAGGGAAGTACCCAGCCTACCGGTCGGGGGCGGCGGTTCGGGCAGGGTCGCCCGGGTCGCGGCCGTGAGGTCGTCCACCAGGCGCGCCCGCCACGCCGTCCAGCCCGCCGGTCCGAGCGACGACGAGTCGGCCTCGGTCAGTGCGCGCAGCACGTCGAGGAGGTCCCGGCGGTGCCCGACGGCGGCGGCGAGCTCGGCGACGGTCGCCGGGTCGTCCGGGTCCGCCGCGACGGCGAGCCGCGACAGGGTGAGGTGGTGGCGCACGAGGCGCGCGACGTCGTCGGGCACGCCGTCCTCGAAGCCCATGCGCCGCAGGATGCCCGGCACGAGGCGCGCCCCCTCCTCCGAGTGGTCGCCCGCACCGCGCCGCTTGCCGATGTCGTGGAACAGGGCCGAGAGCAGCAGCAGGTCGCCGCGCTCGACCGCCCTGCGGTCGCGCGCCGCACGGGCGACCGTCTCGACGAGGTGGCGGTCGACCGTGTGCCGGTGGATCGCGGCACGCTGCGGCCGGTTGCGGACCCCGGACCACTCCGGGATCCAGGTCGTGACGACGCCCACGAGGTCGAGGGCCTCCCACACCGCGACCTGGGCCGGTCCGCTCCCCAGGAGGGACAGGAAGGCCGACCGTGCCAGCGCGGGCCACGGCTCGGGCAGGGGCGGGCAGTGCGCGAGGCTGCTGACCGAGACCGGCGACAGCGTCAGGCCCGTGCGCGCCGCGGTCGCTGCTGCCCGCAGCGCGAGCAACGGGTCCGTCTCGGGGTGCGCGTCGATCGCGAGGACCAGCTCGCCGTCGTGCTCGACGAGGCCGTCACCGACCGACCGCAGCCGGGGCGCCGCACGCCGGCCCCGCACGAGGACGGGGCGACGCGCGACGCTCGGGCGCTGGAGCGCCTGGCGGGCCCGTCGGACCGTGGTGTCGAGCGCGTAGGAGATCTCCCGGCCCGCCGCCGCGAGGCTCGCCAGGAGCTCGTCGGGATCGTCGTACCCGCTCACCTGCGCGACCTCGTCGAGGTCCGCCAGGAGCAGCCTGTTCGTGTGCCGCCCCGTGACGACCTGGACCGCGTCACGCACGTCCAGCAGGTGCGCGTACGCGCGGTCGACCGTCCCGTGCGGGCGGTCGGTGAGCCACGTCGCGGCCAGCGCCGACAGCACGACCGCGTCCCGGATCCCACCCCGCGCGTCCTTGAGGTCCGGCTCGATCAGGTACGCGAGCTCGCCCGACCGCTCGGCCCGCTCCTTGACGGACGACAGCAGCTCCGGCAGCCGGCGACGCGACGCCGACCGCCAGTCCGTGAGGACCGCCGACGCCGCCCGGTGGACCACGAGCGCGTCCCCCGCGACCGCCCGCACGTCGAGCCAGCCCACGGCCGCGGGCACGTCCCGGGACGCGACCTGACGGCACTGGGACAACGAGCGCACCGCATGGTCCAGGTCGATCCCGGCATCCCACAACGGGTACCAGAGCCGCTCCGCGACCACCGCGACCTGCTCGGCCGAGTGGTGGCGACCGTCGTGCACGAGCACCAGGTCGAGGTCGCTCACGGGCCCCATGTCCCCCCGGCCGAGGCTCCCGACCGCCGCGAGCGCGATGCCCTCGGTGCTCTCCCCCGCCGTCGCCTCGTCCCACAGCGCCCGCAGCCGGTCCGTCACCACGGTGCAGACCGCCGACCGACGCGCCACCCCCGAGCTCCCCGGGCCGCTGAGCCCGCGAGCCACCGCGAGCATCTCGGCCCGGAGGCCCCGCACCCCTGACGGGTGCGGGGCCTCCGGCGGCCGGTCGACGTCGCGGGTGGCTCCTGCCCCTGCCGGTCCACTCATCTCGGCTCCGCCTCCGTCGCCCCCGCCGTGCCTGCTGCCACCGCTCGTGCCGCCCGACCGGGCCCTCAGGTCCTAGAGGGCGCCCGAGCCGTGCTCGCCGGTCCGGACCCGCGCGACGTCGTCGAGCGTGACCGTCCACACCTTCCCGTCCCCGATCCGCCCGGTCTGGGCCGCCTTGACGATGACCTCGGTGACCGTCGTGGCGTCCTCGTCGTCGACGAGGACCTCCACCCGAACCTTCGGGACCAGGTCCACGGTGTACTCCGCACCGCGGTAGACCTCGGTGTGGCCCTTCTGCCGGCCGTAGCCGCTGGCCTCGCTGACCGTCATGCCGCGGACCCCTGCGGCCTCGAGCGCGGACTTCACGTCGTCGAGACGGTGCGGCTGGATGATTCCTGTGACGAGCTTCATGCCCTGACCTCCTGGATGACACGACCCTGTGCGATGGTCTCGTATGCGGTCTCACCGTGCTCTGCGAGGTCGATCCCGCCGACCTCGGCCTCCTCGCTGATCCGCCAGCCCATCGTCACCTTGATGACGGTGCCGATGACGAACGTGAGGACACCGGAGAAGATCACGGCCGCGAGGGCGATGACGACCTGGATCACCAGCTGGTCGATCCCTCCGCCGTACAGCAGGCCCGTGTCGGTGGCGAGCAGGCCGATCAGGACGGTGCCGACCAGGCCACCGACCAGGTGGACGCCGACGACGTCGAGCGAGTCGTCATACCCGAAGCGGTACTTGAGACCCACCGCGAGGGCGCACAGGACGCCGGCGACGGCACCGAGCGCGATCGCGCCGATCGGGTTGACCGCCGCGGCAGCCGGGGTGATCGCGACGAGGCCCGCGACGATGCCGGACGCCGCACCGAGGCTCGTTGCGTGCCCGTCGCGCAGACGCTCGGTGAGCAGCCAGGCCGCCATGGCGGCGCAGGTCGCGACCGTGGTGTTGACCCAGGCCAGACCCGCGACCTCGTTGGCCGCGCCGGCGGAACCGGCGTTGAACCCGAACCAGCCGAACCACAGGAGTGCTGCGCCGAGCATCACGAACGGGAGGTTGTGGGGACGCATGGGCTCCTTGCCGAACCCCTTGCGCTTGCCGATGATCAGGGCGAGCACCAGGCCGGCGATCCCCGCGTTGATGTGCACGACCGTGCCGCCCGCGAAGTCGATGGGAGCGACGTTCGCGATCCCGTCCGTCACGCCGTAGATCGCAGCCGCGATGCCGTTCTCGCCTGCGCCGAGCAGGCCGCCGCCCCACACCATGTGGGCGAGCGGGAAGTAGACCAGGGTGACCCAGACGCCCGCGAAGACGAGCCAGGCGCCGAACCGCGCCCGGTCGGCGATCGCGCCGCTGATCAGCGCGACCGTGATGATCGCGAAGGTGGCCTGGAACCCTGCCGCCACGAGCGCCGGGACGCCGCTGGCCGCCAGAAGGCTGTTCGAGTCGTCGGTCAGGGGGGCCAGACCGAAGAACTCGGTCGGGTTGCCGAAGACTCCCGCCACGTCGGACCCGAAGGTCATCGAGTAGCCCCACAGCACCCAGATGATGCCCACCACGGCGATCGCGCCGAAGCTCATCATCATCATGTTCAGGACGCTCTTGCCGCGGACCATGCCGCCGTAGAAGAACGCCAGGGCCGGGGTCATCAGCAGCACCAGGGCGGCCGACGTCAGGAGCCAGGCCGTGTTTCCAGTGTCAAGTTCGAAGGGCATGCGCTGTCGCCTCTCACCTCGCCAGCCGGGCGGCCGGACAGGTCAAGAGTCGTCCAGCGGCGTTTCCCGCCGACGCTCGCGCGGTGACGGAGGTGTAACGCGCGGACCCTGCGTGTAAACGTTGCGTTACCCGGTCGTCCGTCGGCCGCGCGGGGCGCCCCGGTGGCCGTGGAGCCTCCGGGACGCCCCGCGGGTCGACGACCTGCGGGCTCGGGGTGGCGCGGCGTCAGTCGCCGAGCAGTCCGTCGACGAACTCCTGCGGGTCGAACGGGGCCAGGTCGTCGGGCCCCTCACCCAGGCCCACGAGCTTGACGGGCACGCCCAGCTCGCGCTGGACCGCGACGACGATGCCCCCCTTGGCCGTGCCGTCGAGCTTGGTCAGCACGATGCCCGTGACACCGGCGATCTCGCCGAAGACGCGCGCCTGGTTGAGGCCGTTCTGGCCCGTGGTCGCGTCCAGGACCAGGAGGACCTCGGAGAGCGGCGCCTCCTTGGTGATGACGCGCCGGATCTTGCCCAGCTCGTCCATGAGGCCCGCCTTGTTCTGGAGGCGGCCGGCGGTGTCCACGAGCACGACGTCGACGCCCTCCGTACGACCGGTGCGGACAGCGTCGAACGCGACCGCGGCCGGGTCCGCGCCGTCACGCTCCGAGCGCACGGTGCGCACGCCCACGCGGGCGCCCCACGTCTCGAGCTGGTCCGCGGCGGCCGCGCGGAAGGTGTCGGCCGCGCCGAGCACGACCGTGCGGTCCTCGGCGACCAGGACGCGCGCGAGCTTGCCCACGGTCGTCGTCTTGCCCGTGCCGTTGACACCCACGACCAGCACGACGGCGGGCACGCGCGACCCGTCCTCGGCCGTCCGGGGCTCGGTCGCCAGCGAGCGGTCGAGGGTCGGGTCGACCAGGGCGATCAGCTCCTCACGGAGCAGGGCGCGCACGCTCGCGGGGTCGCGGACGCCGAGGACCCGGACGCGGGTCCGCAGGGACTCGATGAGCTCGCCCGCGGGCCCGGCCCCGACGTCGGCGAGCAGCAGCGTCTCCTCGAGCTCGTCCCAGTCGTCCTCGGTCAGGTGGTCGCGCGAGAGCACCGCGAGCAGCCGGGAACCGAGCGGGGAGCCGGACCGTGCGAGCCTGCCGCGGAGCCGGGCGAGACGGCCGCCGACGGCCTCGGGGACCTCGACCGCGGGCGGTGCCTCGAGGTCGGTCGGGGCTTCGGTCGTCGCGACGGCCCCCGGTTCCTGCGTCGCGGTCGGGGGCTCGACGGCGTCGGGGGTCGTGCCCGGCGTCGGCGGAGGAAGGGGGGCGCGCGTCCCGGGTCGGCGGCGGTAGCCGACGAAGCCGACCGAGACGACGACGAGGACGGCGAGGGTGATCCAGAGCCAGAGGAGATCGTTCACCGTCGCAGTCTCTCAAATACGAGCGTGACGTGCGGCGGCGGGGGTCCGGCGAGGGGCTCGCGGCGGGGTCCGCCGAGGGGCTCGGAGGGGGTCAGCCCTGCGGGGCGACCGGGCCCTGGGGCGGTGTCGCCGGGACCGAGCGCACGGACCCGGTGTGCGGGCGGCGCACCGTGGCCCCCTGGAGCGTGTGGGTGGCCCGCTCCCGGGCCCGGTGCAGGACGTCCGTGATCTCGTCGGCGTCCATGTAGGCGGGCTCGTCGACCTCGGTCGCGGCGAAGAACTCCTCCATGCCCGTGTCGATCGGTCGGGCGGCCCTCGCCGCGGCCCGGTCCTCGTCCTTGCGGCGACGCCAGCCCGAGAGGCCCGACCGGAAGTCGCGCCAGAACCCCTTGATCCCGACGGGCGGACCCTGGCGCTCGTTGCGGTCGTCGATGCGCGTGACGACGCTCGCGAACAGGAAGACCACGACGGCCGCCACGAGCGCGATCCCGAGGAACACGAACATCCAGAGCATTCGTCAAGTATCACCGGGGCTCGCGGCCGACCGCCTACCGAACGCGGCGAGTCCGCTGATCGATACAGCATCTTCACACCGCGCGAGCCGCACGATCGTGCGGGTCGCACGCTCCGGCACGCGGCCCCTCGGTCACCGGACCGGGGGCCGGCGCCTCCTCGAGACGGTCGTCACACCCCGACCTCGTCGCGCAGCCGCTGGCTGATGACGGTCGTCACGCCGTCGCCGCGCATGGTCACGCCGTACAGGGCGTCCGCGATCTCCATGGTCCGCTTCTGGTGCGTGATGACGATGAGCTGCGAGTCCTCCTGGAGCTCGCGGAAGATCTCGAGCAGGCGCCCCAGGTTGACGTCGTCGAGCGCCGCCTCGACCTCGTCCATGACGTAGAACGGGCTGGGGCGAGCCTTGAAGATCGCGACCAGGAGCGCGACCGCGGTCAGCGACCGCTCTCCCCCGGACAGCAGCGACAGCCGCTTGACCTTCTTGCCCGCGGGGCGCGCCTCGACCTCGATGCCGGTCGTGAGCATGTCCTCGGGGTTCGTCAGGACCAGGCGCCCCTCACCACCGGGGAACATGCGCTCGAACACGTGCACGAACTGCTCGGCCGTGTCGTGGTACGCCTCGGTGAAGACCTGCTCGACGCGCTCGTCGATCTCCCGGACGATCTCCAGCAGGTCGGCGCGGGACTTCTTGAGGTCGGCGAGCTGGGTCGTGAGGAACGTGTGCCGCTCCTCGAGCGCGGCGAACTCCTCGAGCGCGAGCGGGTTGACCTTCCCGAGCTGCCCCAGGGCGCGCTCGGCGGACCGCAGCCGCTTCTCCTGCGCGGAGCGCACGTAGGGCTCGGTCACGGGATCGCCGTCCTCGTCCTGGCGGACCGAGCCGTCCTCCGCGAGCACGGGCACCGGGCGGTCGGGGCCGAACTCGTCGAGCAGCACCTCGGGGTCCAGGCCGAGCTCGGTGACGCTGCGCTCCTGGAGCTGCTCGATCCGCAGCTGCTGCTGGGTCCGGGCGACCTCGTCGCGGTGCGCGACGTCGGTCAGCTCGCGGAGCTGTCCGGCGAGCGCGTCGACCTCGGCGCGTCGGGCCGTCACGGCGGCGTCGAGCTCGCCCCGGGCCGCCTCCGCGGCCTCCCGCTCGTCCCGGGCCCGCGCGAGGGAGCGGTCGATCGCCGTCAGGGCCACCTGCGCCCCGTCGCGCACGGCCTCTGCCCGCGCGGCCTGTCGAACCCGTGCGGCCTCCCGGGCGGCGGCACGCTCGCGAGCCGCCCGCTCGGTCGCGGCAGCGCGGGCGAGGGACTGCGCCCGCCCCGTCAGGGCGCGCGCCCGTTCCTCGCTCGTGCGCAGCGCGAGGCGCGCCTCGGTCTCGGCGGCCCGGGCCCCGGTCGCCAGGGCGTTCGCCTCGTCGCGCGCTGCCGTGGCGGCCGCGACCGACTCCTCGGTCTGCTCGGGCGCTGCCTCGGCCTCGTCGTGCCGCGCGACCAGGGCCTCGAGCTCGGCCTGCTCGGCCACGAGCGTGGCCTGCGCCTTCTCGAGGTTCGCCCGGACCCGGGCGGACTCGGCCGCGGCCGCGCGCGCAGTGGCGCCCAGGTGCCCGAGCTGCTCCGCGACGGCCGCGAGCGCGGCGTCGGACTCGTTGAGCCGATCCAGCGTCGCGTCGTAGCGCTGCTGCGCCTCGTCTGCCTCCTCGAGCGCCCCGACCAGGGCGAAGCGCGTGCGCTCCCCCCGGGCGACCGCGTCGTCCCGCGCCGTCTGGGCCTCCTCGAGCGCCGACTGCAGGTGCAGGACGCTCGGCGCGGTCGCCGACCCGCCCCACGCACCGTGCGCCGAGAGCAGGTCGCCACCCCGGGTCACGGCCGTGACCTCGGGAGACGCCGTGACCAGGGCACGCGCCTGCGCGAGGTCCTCGACCACGACCACGCCGTCGAGCAGGAGCTCGACCGCCGAGGCGACGGACCGCGCGGGCGTGACGACCGACGTGGCCCACGCTGCGCCGTCGGGCAGGACGGCGGGCCGGGCCGCACGCGCGGCGCTCGCCCTGTCCTCGACGGGCGCTCCCCCGCCGACCACGAGGCTCGCCCGTCCCGCGTCCTCCTGACGCAGGTGGCGCACCGCGTCGACCGCGGCCTCGAGGCTCTCGACCGCGACCGCGTCGGCAGCGGGGCCCAGGGCTGCGGCGATCGCGTCCTCGTACCCCGTGTCGATGCCGAGCAGCGCCGCGAGCGAGCCCAGCGTCCCCACCTGGTCCGCGGCCAGCAGGGTTCCCGCGCCGTCCTTGCGGACCAGGCTCATCTCGAGGGCCTCGACGCGTGCGCTCCACGTCGCCCGCTCGCGGTCGGCGGTCTGCTCGTCGGCACGCAGCCGGGACACCACGGCCGCGGTCCGCTCGACGGCGTCGGCCGCCTCCTCGTGCTCGGCGTCGAGGCCCTCCTCGCCCTCCTCGACGCCCACGACCTGGGTCTCGAGGCTCGCGAACTCGACGTTGGCCTGGTTCCCGCGCCGCTCGGTCTCCGCGAGCGACTCCCGCAGGCGCCCGATCTCGGCCTCGGTCGCCTCGACGCGCGAGCGCCGGGCCGCGACCTGGCCCGCCAGCCGTGCGAGCCCCTCGCGGCGGTCCGCCGCCCCGCGCAGCAACGTCGCGAGCGCACGCTCCGCGGCCTGGGCCTGGCCCTCGACCGCGGTCCGCTCCGACACGGCGCCCTCGAGCGTCGCGCGCGCGACCGCCACCTCCGACTCGAGCTCCTGCTCGGCGGCGCGCGCCCGCGCCGCCTGCGCGTCGAGGTCGTTCGGGTCCTGCCCGCGCTGCACCGTCTCCGGACGGCCCAGCAGGCGCAGCCGCTCGGCCGCGAGCGTCCGGGTCCCGGTCAGGCGCTCCTGGAGCGACGACAACCGGTACCAGACGTCGCTCGCCTGGGCCAGCGCCGGGGCGGCCTCGGCGGCCTGCGCCTCCAACGACCCCAGCGCCTCGCGCGCCGCCGCGAGCGAGCGCTCGACCTCGGCCTGCCGCGCGCGCAGCGCCGACTCGTCCGCGATCTCCTGCTCGAGCGTCGCCGTGAGCTGGGCCAGGTCGTCCGCGAGCAGGCGCGCCCGCGCGTCGCGCAGGTCACGCTGGACCACCTGTGCCTTGCGCGCGATCTGCGCCTGCCGTCCGAGCGGGCCGAGCTGGCGCCGGATCTCGGCCGTCAGGTCCCCGAGCCGCGTCAGGTTCGCCTGCATCGCGTCCAGCTTGCGCAGCGCCTTCTCCTTGCGCTTGCGGTGCTTGAGGACGCCCGCGGCCTCCTCGATGAAGCCGCGCCGCTCCTCGGGCGTCGCCCGCAGCACCGCGTCGAGCTGCCCCTGCCCCACGATCACGTGCATCTCGCGCCCGATGCCCGAGTCCGACAGCAGCTCCTGGATGTCCAGGAGGCGGCACGACGACCCGTTGATCGCGTACTCCGACCCGCCGTTGCGGAACAGGGTGCGGGAGATCGTCACCTCGGAGTAGTCGATCGGCAGGGCGCCGTCCGTGTTGTCGATCGTCAGCGACACCTCGGCGCGGCCCAGCGGCGGACGCCCCGCGGTGCCCGCGAAGATGACGTCCTCCATCTTGCCGCCGCGCAGGGACTTGGCCCCCTGCTCGCCCATGACCCAGGACAGGGCGTCGACCACGTTCGACTTGCCCGAGCCGTTCGGCCCGACGACGCACGTCACCCCGGGCTCGAAGCGCAGGGTCGTCGCCGACGCGAACGACTTGAACCCGCGAAGGGTCAGGGTCTTGAGGTGCACGGGTCAGAGCCTAGTGCGGTTTTGCGGGTGAACCGGGGAGGTGGTGGCGCAGGGACGCAGGCACGGACGACGACAGGCACCCCCGGTCCCTTGGACGGGGGGTGCCTGCGTGCCGCGCCGGGTGGGGCGTCAGCGGGTCGTGCGGGGGCCGCTCAGAGGCCCGGGAACCAGAGCGCGATCTCCCGTGCCGCGGACTCCGGGGAGTCCGAGCCGTGGACCAGGTTCTGCTGGACCTTCAGGCCCCAGTCGCGACCCAGGTCGCCGCGGATGGTGCCCGGGGCGGCGGCGGTGGGGTCGGTCGTGCCGGCGAGCGACCGGAAGCCCGGGATGACGCCCTGCCCCTCGGCGACGACCGCGAGGATCGGACCCGAGAGCATGAAGTCGACCAGGGGCTGGAAGAACGGCTTGCCCTCGTGCTCGGCGTAGTGCTCCGCGAGGAGCTCGGGGGTGGCGTCCAGGAGCTGGACGGCGGCCAGGGTGTACCCCTTGGCCTCGACGCGGCGGAGGATCTCTCCCGACAGACCGCGACGGACGCCGTCGGGCTTGACGAGGACGAGGGTGCGCTCGATGGTCTCGGAGAGCGCGTCTGCCACTGCGGGGGCTGCAACATCAGTCATGCGCACGACCCTACCGGGCGCGCTCACATGTTCGGCGCGGTCTCCGGGTGCGCGGCGTCGTACTCCGCGCGCTCACGGTCGATCCGCCCGCCGAGGCGCAACGACACGACCCACAGCACCACGAAGATGCCTCCCACCAGGAACATCAGCGGTACGGCGAAGCCGCACGCGATGACGGGGAGCTGCACGACCGAGCCCGCGACGTACCCGCCCGGGCCCCCGACCATGCGGCTCAGGAGGATCAGCACGACCATGAGCGTGCCGCCCACGATCCAGATCGCGGGCCCCGAGGGGACCTGCAGCCGGTCCGGCCACGCGTACGGCACGGTCCGCAGCCCGTACGCGACGAGGGTCGCGAACAGGACCAGGAAGGCCTCCAGCAGCAGCGTCGTGGACGTGAACTGGATCTTCGCGGACTTCTTGGCCTTGATGCGGGGCGGGCCCGCCGCGTCCTCGCCCGCGGGGGCGGAGGACGCGGCGGACCGGGCCTGCTCTGCCGGCTCGTCGGCCGGTTCGATGGTGGAGCTCACGCCGGTCAGTTTACCGGCGCGTCCTGCCGGGCAGGGGCGCCCGGCGCGTCGCCGTCGCCCGGGACGCGCGCCCCGTCCGGCCCGACGGCGTCACGCACCCGGGCGTCCGGGTCCCCCTCCGGACCACCGGCAACGTCCTCGACGCCCTCGACCAGCGCTCCCCGCGGGTCGGCGAGGGCCTCACCGCGCGCGACCATGCCCGCCTCGTTCGAGAGCGCGACCTCCTTGAGGAAGAGCGACAGCACGAAGCCGACCACGACGAGCGGCACGAGGTACCAGAACGCCGGGGCGAGAGCGTCCGTGAAGCCCTCGATCACGCCGGTCTTGATGGGTTCGGGCAGCGCCTGGACGGCGGCGGGGGTCAGGCTCGCCGCGTCGCCGCCTCCCGTCGCCGCCCCGCCCGGGATGACCTCAGCGAGGTTCGCGGTGAGCCGCGTGGTGAAGATCGTGCTGAACAGGGCGGTGCCCACGGCGGCGCCGATCTCACGGAAGAAGTTGTTCGCGCTCGTCGCGGTGCCGATCTCGTGGGGGTCCACCGAGTTCTGGACGGCCAGCACGATCGTCTGCATGACCAGCCCCATGCCGGCACCCATGACGAAGATCATGGCGCCGAACAGCACCATCGACATGTCGCCCGTGATGTTGGTCAGCCAGACGATGCCCGCGGTCGTGATCGCGAGGCCGACGACCGGATAGACCTTGTACCGGCCCGTCTTGGTGATCGCGAAGCCCGAGCCGATCGCGGTGATCATGACACCGACCATCATGGGCAGCATGAGGAAGCCGGACTCGGTCACGCCCGCACCGGTCGACATCTGCAGGAAGGTCGGCAGGAACGCGAGCGCGGAGAACATGCCCATGCCCAGGACCAGGCCGATGAGCGTCGCGATCGTGAAGGTGCGGTTCTTGAACAGGTGCAGCGGCAGCAGCGGCTCCTCGGCACGGTTCTCGACCACGACGAACAGGGCGATCGAGGCGAGGGTCGCGGCCACGAGGCCCAGCAGCATGGGGTCGGACCAGTCGTAGCCCGCGCTCGTGGTCAGTGACTCCCAGCTCGTGAGCAGGACGATCCCCGAGGTCCCGACGACCATGAAGAAGATGCCGGCGACGTCGATCTTGCGACCCGAGCGGTGGCTCGGGAGCTTGAGCGTGACCCAGGCGACGAGGAACGCCGCGATGCCGATCGGCACGTTGATCCAGAAGGCCCAGCGCCAGCCCGGGCCCTCGGTGAACCAGCCGCCGAGGAGCGGACCGATCACGGCCGCGATCCCGAACAGGGCACCCATGGGGCCCATGTACTTGCCGCGGTCCTTGGCGGGGACGATGTCCGCGATGATCGCCTGCGACAGGATCATGAGACCACCGCCGCCGAGGCCCTGGACGGCCCGCCACGCGACGAGCTCGGGGAAGGTCTGGGCGAACCCGGCGCCCGCGGACGCGATCGTGAACAGGCCGATCGCGACGAGGAACGGCCAGCGCCGACCCCAGAGGTCGCCGAACTTGCCGTAGAGGGGCATGACGATCGCGATCGCCAGGATGTAGGCCGTGATGACCCAGCCCTGGTGCTCGACACCGTGCAGCTCGCCCACGATGGTCGGCATCGCGGTGCCGACGATCGACTGGTCGAGCGACGACAGGAACATCGAGGCCATGAGCGCGCCGAAGATCAGCCAGACGGTGCGCTGCGTCAGCACGATGAGCGGCTTGCCGCTCTCGGCGGGCGACGCGCCGGCCCCGGCCGGCGCGGCCGGCGTCGTGGAGCGGGAGGAGGACATGAGGATTCCGTTCAGGTCGGTCGGGTCGTGAGGCACCCGGCGGACGCGAGCCGCCGGGCCGGAGGGTGCGTCTCGTCGGTCAGTGCGGCGAGGGGTCGGGTCCCGCGAGCGCACGGAGCTGGTCGACGACGGAGCCCAGGTGGTCGACGGGCTCGCCCGCACGGCCGAGCCGTTCCCACTCGAGCGTCGTGGTGCGCAGGAGGCTCATCACGACCATCACGAGGAGCTCGGGCTCGGGTACGAACGGGTGGTCCGCCCGGCGACGACCGAAGACGTCGAGGAGCCCCGTGCGCAGGTTCTCGACCCACCACATGTGGCGGGCGAGGAGCCGGTGCTCGCGCTCGACGAGCGCGAGCGCGCGGTGCACGCGGTCGAGGGACATCGCCTGGTGGGACAGGAGGTCGGCGACCAGCGCCTGGACGTCCGCGAGCAGGTCGCCCGTGGGGCCGCCCGCGACGAAGGTCCGGACCGCCTCGGGGGACGGGGAGAACTCCTCGACCCCGAGCACGGCGTCGTCCTTCGACGCGAAGTAGTTGAAGAAGGTGCGCGTCGAGACGCCCACCGAGGTGCAGATGTCCTCGACCGTGACACGGTCCAGCCCTCGTTCGAGCACGAGGGTCTGGGCGGCGTCGATGAGCGCCTCGCGGCGTTCGCGCTTCTTGCGCTCACGCAGCCCCGTGGGGGCCGCTGACGGTTCGACGACGTTCTGCACAGCACGCAACTTTACGCGTCGTGCAACTTTGCAGGCAATGCAGTCTTCGCGTGACACGTGTCACGCACTCGGCGCGGCACGCGCCGACGGCGGGGTCCGATGGCGGGGTCCGGCGGCGCCGTCCGGGCCGCGGCCCCTCAGACCTCTCCGAAGCCCTCCTCGACCGCGGCGACCGCCGCGTCCCTGGCCTCGTCCGCCTGCGGCCCCTCGGCCGCGACCACGAGC
Organism: Oerskovia douganii; assembly: GCF_015142735.1. Lineage (GTDB taxonomy): Bacteria > Actinomycetota > Actinomycetes > Actinomycetales > Cellulomonadaceae > Oerskovia > Oerskovia douganii. The sequence goes on from NZ_JACSPN010000024.1 coordinate 27,820, forward strand.
TCGCGGCCTCCGGTCGCACCGAGCTTCATCAGCTCGAGCACGCTCGCCGCGTTGACCCCGTTGACCGTGACCTTCGCGTCGTACCCCGCGACGAGGCGCGCGAGGATCGCCGCAGGGCGGGCGTGCAGGCCGAGCGGGTTGCGCAGCGTGACCGCGCGCGGGGCCCCGGGCGAGTCGTCCTCGATCCCCGCGGCACCGGCGAGCTGGTCGGCCGGTCCCGGGGCGGGGACGAACTCGCCCCCTCCCCCCGGGGCCCCCGCGCTCTGCGCGAACGTGCCGCCCGCGGCCTCGGCCGACGCGAGCACCTCCGCGAGGGAACCGCCGCCGTGGGCCGTGACCGCGGCGGCGACGGCCCCCTCGACGAACGGGGCGTCCGCGAGGACCACCCGGCCGTCGAGCGAGTCGTCCAGCTCGATGACGGACTCTATCGTCATGACCGCCGACCCCAGGTCGGCGAGCACGACGACCCCGTCGGTGCCGACGAGCCCTTCCTCGACCGCGGCGGACACCACGTCGTAGCTCGTGCCCAGGCTGCCGTCGTCCGTCCCGCCCGCGGGCAGGAGGAGGACCCCGGGCGCCATCTGGGCGGCGAGCTCGGCGACCCCTTGCGCGAGGCGGGCCGAGTGGGACACGAGCACCAGGGCGATCCGCGCGCGGTCGCCGACCTGTGGGGTAGTCATCGAGCCATCATTCACCGGGAGCGGTGGCCGCCGCGACCGCGGCCCGCAGGACCACGACCGTCGACGTCGCACCAGGGTCCTGGTGACCGATGCTGCGCTCGCCCAGGTAGCTCGCGCGCCCCTTGGTCGCGAGCATGGGGATCGTCGCGCGGGCCCCCTCCTCGGCGGCGGCGAGGGCCGCTTCGAGGACCCCCTCCGGCGAGGCCCCGGCGTCGGCCGCCGCGACGGCCGCGTCGACGGCCGGCTGCCAGGCGTCGACCATGGTCTTCTCGCCGGGCACGGCCTTGCCCCGCGCGGTGATCCCCTCGAGCGCGCCCTCGAGCAGCGCGACGACGGCCGACGAGTCGAGCTCGGCGAGACCCGTCACCTTGGCCGCCCGCAGGAACGCGGTGCCGTAGAGGGGGCCGGACGCGCCCCCCACCGAGGACATGAGCGTCGTGGCGACGAGCTTGAGCACGTCACCGATCTGTGCGGGCTGCTGCTCCAGCCCGTCGAGCTTCGCGACGACCGCCTGGAAGCCACGGTTCAGGTTCTCGCCGTGGTCACCGTCGCCGATCTGGCGGTCCAGCTCGGTGAGCTCGTCCCTCGACGACACGACCATCTCCGCGGTGTCCCGCATCCAGCGCACAGCCCACGCAACGTCCAGCGTCATCAATCGCCCTTTCACTACTGTCCCGGGGCGGCTCGCGAGAACCGCCGGCGGGGCGCCGTCCCCCGGCTCTCGGGAGCGGCCGGAGTCACCACCTCAGAGCGGCGGTGTGCACGGGCGCGTCCCAGAGCGCGGTCAGCTCGTCGTCCAGCCGGAGCACGGTGACCGAGGCCCCCTGCATCTCCAACGAGGTGACGTAGTTGCCCACGAGCGAGCGGGTGACCGCCACGCCGCGCGCCTCGAGCAGCCTCCGTGCCTGACGATAGACGACGTAGAGCTCGGACTGGGGCGTACCGCCCATACCGTTAACGAACAGCAACACTCGCTCCCCGCCCTCGAGCCTCAGGTCCTCGGCCACGGCGTCGACGAGCATGCCCGTGATCTCGTCCGCGGCCGCGAGCGGGATGCGGTGCCGTCCTGGTTCGCCGTGGATCCCGATCCCGATCTCGATCTCGTCGTCGCCGAGGTCGAAGCTGGGCTTGCCGACGTGCGGCACGGTGCACGCGCTGAGCGCGACGCCCATGGACCGGACGTTGGCGACCACCCGGCCGGCGATCTCGGTGACCTTGCCGAGGTCGTCCCCCCGGTCTGCGGCGGCCCCGGCGATCTTCTCGACCGCGACGGTCCCGGCCACGCCGCGGCGGCCCGCGGTGTAGAGCGAGTCCTCGACCGCGACGTCGTCGTTGATGAGGATGCTCGCGGCCTGCGTGCCCTCGGCCTCGACGAGCTCGAGCGCGGTCTCGAAGTTGAGCACGTCCCCCGTGTAGTTCTTGACGATCGCGAGCACGCCCGCGCCCGAGTCGGCGCCGAGGATCGCGGGCACGATCTGGTCCGGCGTGGGCGAGGTGAACACCGCCCCGGGCACCGCGGCGTCGAGCATGCCAGCCCCGACGAAGCCCGCGTGCAGCGGCTCGTGCCCGGCGCCGCCCCCGCTGACGAGCCCGACCTTCCCGGGGACGGCCCCGCCCGCGCGCGAGACGTACAGCGGCGCGCGGTGGACCTCGACCAGGTCCGCGTGAGCCAGCTCGAACCCGTCGAGCGACTCCGTGACCGCGTCCTGCGGGTCGTTGAGCAGCTTCTTCATGGCGCATCCCTCCGTCGGACTGCTGCGGCACCGGGCGGCCGCGTGCACTGCACGCGCGCCGGTGGCTCGTGCCCCGGCGCCCGTCCCCCCATCAAACACCCGCGCGCGCCCCCCGGCACGCAGGGAGCGCCCGGTCCGGGCGCGCGGCACCGGATGCCGACGGCGCGGGGCACCTCCCGGAGGAGGCGCCCCGCGCCGTGGTCGCCCGACGCGTCAGCCGCGTCCGAGCAGGATCCGCACGTCGGCCGCCGTGATGACCGACCCGGTCACGAGGACGCCCGTCCCGACGCCGACGCCGACGCTGTCGTCGCGCTCGGCCAGGTCGACCGCGATGGCGAGCGCCTCGTCGAGCCGCTCGGCCGTGTGGACCCGGTCCTCACCGAAGACCTCCGTCGCGACCTCCGCGAGGTCCGTCACGTCGGCCGAGCGCTCGGCGCTGTTGCGCGTGATGACGACCTCGGCAAGGACGGGCTCGAGCACCGAGAGGATCTGCTCGGAGTCCTTGTCGCCCATGATCGCGACGACCCCGATGAGGTGCTCGAACTCGAACGCCTCGTCGAGCGCCGCGACGAGGGCCTCGGCACCCGCCGGGTTGTGGGCCGCGTCGACGATCACGGTCGGGCTGGACCGCAGGACCTCGAGGCGCCCCGGCGAGGACACGTCGCCGAACGCGGCCTCGACGACCCCGCCGTCGAGCGCGCGCCCGCCGGACAGCAGGGCCTCGGTCGCCGACAGCGCGAGCAGGGCGTTGTGCGCCTGGTGCTCGCCGATCATGGGCAGGAAGATCTGCGTGTACAGGCCTGCGGGGGTGCGCAGGTCGACGACCTGTCCCCCGACCGCCGGCGTCCGCCCGGCGACCGCGATGTCCTGGCCCTCGCGCAGGACGCGGGCGTCCTTGGCGGCGGCCGCCTCGATCACGATCGCCTCGGCCACGTCGCTCTGCTCGGCGAGCACCACGACGGCGTCCTGCTTGACGATGCCGGCCTTCTCGGTCGCGATCTCCTCGATCGTGTGCCCGAGCCAGCGCGTGTGGTCGATCGAGATGGGCGTCACGATCGCGACGTCGCCGTCCACGACGTTGGTCGAGTCCCAGCCGCCACCCATGCCGACCTCGACGATCGCGACGTCCACGGGGGCGTCGGCGAACGCGGCGAAGGCCATGACGGTGAGCACCTCGAAGAAGCTCAGCCGGGGACCGCCGGCCTCCTCGGACTCGCGGTCGGCGACGCCGATGTACGGCGCGACGTCCTCCCAGATCTCGACGAAGCGCGCGGGGCTCACGGGCTCCCCGTCGATCGCGATGCGCTCGGTGACCGACGTCAGGTGCGGGCTCGTGAAGCGTCCGGTGCGCAGGCCGTGCTCGCGCACGAGGCGCTCGACCATGCGGGACGTCGACGTCTTGCCGTTGGTCCCGGTGATGTGGACCGTGCGGTAGGCCTTCTGCGGGTCGCCGAGGAGCTCGAGGACCCGCTCGACCCGCGCGAGCGTCGGGTCGATGTCGTGCTCGGGGGCCCGGTCCATGATGTGCGCGTACACCGTGGTCAGGTCCTCGAGCGCGGCGGCCTCCTCGGCCGTGCGCTGGTGCGCAGCACCTCCGGGACGCCGCGCGTCCTTGTCGCCCGGGCGCTCGCCGGCGCCACGGCCGACGCGGATGCCGCTCATGCCTGTGCTCCGGTCGAGCCGGACACGTCGGCGCCCGTGGTCGCCTTGGTCACGAGGACCTGGCGCTCGTCGGTCGGCGACAGGTCGATCGTGACGCTGACTGCGAGGGTCTCGCCCGCGATGAGCTCGCGGTGGTCCTCGACCGCGCCCTGCCAGGGGCCGGGCACCGAGAGGGACAGGTCGATGCGGTCCGACACCTCGAGGCCGGCGGCCTTGCGGGCATCCTGCACCTCGCGCACGATGTCGCGCGCGTACCCCTCGGCCAGGAGCGCGTCGTTCAGCTCGAGGTCGAGGACCACGAAACCGCCCGTGGGCAGCACGGCTGCGGCGATCGACGGCGCCGCCGGGTCCGCCTCGTCGTGGCCCTGCTCGGCGAGCACCACGGTCGTCAGCTCGTACTCCGAGCCGAGCAGCGGCACGTCGCCGTCGGGCGTCTCGACGACGACGAACCCGTCGTCACCCACGCGCCACGCCCCGGCCTTGGCCGCCTTGATCACGGCCTGGACACCACGGCCCAGGCGCGGGCCGGCGGCCCGGGCGTTGACCGTGAGCTTCTGCGACACGCCGAACTCGTCGGCCGCGCCCGACTCGAGGTCGAGGAAGCGCACGGCCTTGACGTTGAGCTCGCGGGCGAGCAGGTCGGCGTAGGGCTCGAGCGCTGCCGGGTCCTCGGTCACGACGGTCAGGGTGCTCAGCGGCTGGCGCACGCGCAGCGAGTGCGCCTTGCGCAGCCCGAGCGAGAGCGAGGCGACCGAGCGGACCAGGTCCATCGAGGCGACCAGGGCGTCGTCGGCGACCAGGACGTCCGCGAGGGACTCCCCCGCGCCGTCCGCCCCACCGGCGGCGACGCTGGGCCAGTCGGTCAGGTGCACGCTGCGCCCGCCCGTGAGCCCGCGCCAGACCTCTTCCGAGAGCAGGGGCGCGAGCGGCGCCATGACGCGCGTGAGGACCTCGAGCGCCGTCCACAGGGTGTCGAACGCGTCGGCGTCCTCGTCCCAGAACCGGTCGCGCTGCGTGCGGACGTACCAGTTGGTGAGCAGGTCCAGGTGCTCGCGCACGGTCTCGCACGCCCCGGCGATGTCGAACGCGTCGAGCTGGGCCGTGACGGTCTCGACCAGGTCGTGCGTGCGGGCCAGCAGGTAGCGGTCGAGGGCCGGGAGGCCGGCGACGCGCTCGGGGGCCACGCGCTGGGCGGTGTACCCCGCGCCGTCCTGGGCGTTGTTGGAGTAGAGCGTGAAGAAGTAGTACGTGCTCCACAGCGGCAGCAGGACCTGGCGCACCGAGTCGCGGATGCCGTCCTCGGTCACGATGAGGTTGCCACCGCGCAGGATGGGCGAGCTCATGAGGAACCAGCGCATCGCGTCGGACCCGTCGCGGTCGAAGACCTCGTTGACGTCCGGGTAGTTGCGCAGCGACTTGCTCATCTTGCGCCCGTCGGAGCCCAGCACGATCCCGTGCGAGACGGCCGAGCGGAACGCCGGCCGGTCGAAGAGCGCCGTGGCCAGCACGTGCAGCGTGTAGAACCAGCCACGCGTCTGGCCGATGTACTCGACGATGAAGTCGCCCGGGTAGTGGTGCTCGAACCAGTCGGCGTTCTCGAACGGGTAGTGCACCTGCGCGAACGGCATGGACCCCGAGTCGAACCAGACGTCCAGGACGTCGGGGATGCGGCGCATGGTGGACTTCCCGGTCGGGTCGTCCGGGTTGGGGCGCGTCAGGTCGTCGATGAACGGGCGGTGCAGGTCCGTCACGGGCACCCCGAAGTCCGCCTCGAGCTCGGCGATCGAGCCGTAGACGTCGATGCGCGGATGGTTGGCGTCGTCCGAGACCCACACGGGGATGGGCGTGCCCCAGTAGCGGTTGCGGGAGATCGACCAGTCGCGCGCACCGGCGAGCCACTTGCCGAACTGCCCGTCGCGGATGTGCTCCGGGGTCCAGGTGATGTCCTGGTTGAGCTCGACCATGCGGTCGCGGAACTCGGTCACGCGCACGAACCAGCTCGAGACCGCCTTGTAGATCAGGGGGTTCCGGCAGCGCCAGCAGTGCGGGTAGGAGTGCTGGTAGGTCTCGTGGCGCAGCACGACGGCGCGTGCCCCGGGCTCGACGCGCGCGAGAGGGCCCGTGCCCTCCTTGAGGTCCTTGATGACCTTCGGGTTGGCGTCGAAGACCTGCTCGCCCGCGTAGTCCGGCACCTCGTTGGTGAAGCGACCGCGCGCGTCGACCGGCACGACGGGCACGATCCCCGCCGCGTCGCAGACCGCCATGTCGTCCTCGCCGAAGGCCGGGGCCAGGTGGACCACACCGGTACCGTCCTCGGTCGTCACGAAGTCCGCGACGAGCACCTGGTGGGCGTTGGGCCAGCCGGCCGCCGAGCGGTCGGTGAAGTAGTCGAAGGCCGGGGTGTAGCGCAGCCCCGCGAGGTCGGCTCCCTTGACGGTCGCCAGGACCTCGGCGTCCTCCCCGAGCTCCTTGACGTAGGCGCCCAGGCGCGCGGCCGCGAGAACGACCTTGTCCCCCGCCACCGCGGAGTCGACCCCGGGGCGCACGACCACGTAGTCGACGTCCGGCCCGACGGCGACCGCCAGGTTGGAGGGGAGCGTCCAGGGGGTCGTGGTCCACACGAGCACGAGCGCGCCCGCCGCCGGGGAGGCGGCGCCGTCCACGACGTCACCCGAGAGGCGCAGCCCGACCGTGAGCGCCGGGTCCTGACGCGACTGGTAGACGTCGTCGTCCATGCGCAGCTCGTGGTTCGACAGCGGCGTCTCGTCGCGCCAGCAGTAGGGCAGCACGCGGTAGCCCTCGTAGGCGAGGCCCTTGTCGTACAGGCGCTTGAACGCCCAGATGACCGACTCCATGAACGTGATGTCGAGCGTCTTGTAGTCGTTGGCGAAGTCGACCCAGCGCGCCTGGCGCGTGACGTAGTCCTTCCACTCGTCCGTGTACCTGAGCACGGACTCACGGCAGGCGTCGTTGAACGCGGCGATGCCCATGGCCTCGATCTGCGACTTGTCGGTGATGCCCAGCACGCGCTCGGCCTCGAGCTCGGCGGGCAGGCCGTGCGTGTCCCAGCCGAAGCGGCGCTCGACGCGCTTGCCGCGCATGGTCATGTACCGCGGCACCACGTCCTTGGCGTACCCCGTCAGGAGGTGCCCGTAGTGCGGGAGGCCGTTCGCGAACGGAGGGCCGTCGTAGAAGACGAACTCGTTGTCGCCGTCCTGGCCGGCCTCGCGGCGCTCGATCGACGCACGGAACGTGTCGTCCTTGGACCAGTACGACAGCACGCCGCGCTCGAGCGCGGGCAGGTTCGGGCTGGCGGGGATCTGGTGGCCCTGACCGTCAGGGGCGGTGTCGTCGGTGCGGTGCAGAGGGTAGGCCATGGCTCAGTGGCTCCATCGTGAGTGGCAGGCGGTGGTCCGGGACGTGCTCGTGCGAGGACGACCACCCCTCCCTGGTGACCGAGGGAGCGGGCGAGCCGCGGTACCACCCCGCTTGCCGTCGTCGGGCACCTCACGGAGCCCGAGCGGCGACCGCTCGACACGGCTGTGACGGGCCTACCCGTCCGGTTCTACTGGGGCGCCACGGCGTGGGACCTGTTCTTCCGGAGGCTCACCGGTGATGGCCGGGTCGATGCCTGTGGCCCCATGGTAACGCGCCGTCGGCGCGGGCACCGAGCCGATCGTCGAACCGGCGTACCGGAACGGTCGAGCGCGTGCCGGGGGCGGGCCACCACGTTTCCGGGGGGTCGCCCTCCTGTCGGAGGGCCTCCCCGGGGCGGGACGCTGGGAACGCCCGACGGTGCCCGGACGGCGCCCCCGTCCCGCACCCCGACCCGAGAACGAGGCGACGATGCCCACTCCCTCCGAGGCCACGTCCACGACCGGCGCCCCGCGCGCCCCCGGGCGAACGAGCCCCTCGCACCCGGTCCGCCCGTCCCGCCGCTTCCGGCCCGGGCTCGTGTGGGTCGCGCTCAGCTCGATCGCCATGGCCGCGGTCCTGCTCACCTCCTACACGGGCGCGACGCTCGACGAGCTGGCCCAGGACGGCACGGGCCTCGCGTCGACGTTCGCGGACCGCCCGCCCGCGATCCAGCTCGCGTTCTACCTGCACATCGCGTTCGCGGGCGTCGCGCTCCTGGTGGGACCGCTGCAGTTCGTGTCCCGCTGGCGCCGCCGCTTCCCACGCCTGCACCGCGTGCTGGGCCGGGTCTACCTGGTCGGGGTCGGGGTCGGCGCGCTCACGGGGCTCGTCGTCTCGACCGCGAGCTCGGTCGCCTTCCTCGGCTTCTTCGGGTTCGGCACGCTCGCGGTGCTGTGGGCCTGGACGGGCTGGAAGGCGTACCGCGCCGTCCGGACGGGTCGCGTCGCCGAGCACCAGGCCTGGATGATCCGCTGCTTCGCCCTGACGTACGCGGCCGTGACGCTGCGCCTGTGGGTCGGCGTCCTCGTGGCGGTCCAGACGCCGTTCGCCGGACCCGACGCCGACCCCGGGGTGCTCTTCGAGACCGCGTACGCCCCCGTCGCGTTCCTGTGCTGGCTCCCCAACATCGTGCGCGCCGAGTGGCTGGTCGCCCGGCGGGGCCTGCCCGGGCTGCGCATGAGCGCCGGCACGGTCGGCGACCGCGCAGCGGCCTGAGCCCGCCTACCTGCCCCGCGAGGACTGCCCGCGCCGCGCCCGGTAGGTGTCGATGTCGCGCGCGACGAGCCACTCGATGGTGAGCGCCCCGGCCGGGGCGGGCTGCGCCGTCGGGCCGTGGGCCGCCGACGGCACGCCGCCCCGCGAGGCCGCGGCGAACCACGGGTCGTGGGCGACCAGGCGGCCGAGCGGGTCGACGTCCGCGGAGACGGCGAACGGGTAGGCGTTCAGAGCGATGTTCATAGGAGGTCCTGAGGTCGAGGCGGGTGCTCACGAGGGCAGACCGACCGGGTCCGGAGAACTGATCGGTGACCATCACGCCCTCTCCCAGGAGGGAGGGGCGCGGCACTGCTCGCTGACACCAGGTCGCACGCTGCTGGAGCGTCAGCGAGCCCTCAACAACAGCTCGACGCGCGGACCGCCCACGGGCGCACCGGGAGCACCGGCGTGCTCAGGGGGTGCGCGGAGGGGGTCACGGGCGTCATCATGCCAGCCGGGCCGCAGCCCGACAAGCGCGTCTCGGCCCAGGGCGCCCGCACCTCAGCCCGGACCGGCGCTCAGCCCCTGTCCGTCCGCGTCACGAGCGGCCCGCGGGCCAGGAGCGTGGTCGAGGACTGCGCGACGGGGCGCAGCACCAGGGTGTCGATCGCGACGTGCTGGGGCCGGGTCACGGCGAACGCCACCACGTCGGCCACGTCGTCCGCGGTGAGCGGGTTCTCGACGCCCTCGTAGACCGCGTCGGCCCTGGCCTGGTCGCCGTCGAACCGCGTCAGGGAGAACCCCTCGGTGCGGACCATGCCGGGCGCGATCTCCAGGACCCGGACGGGCTCGCCGTTGAGCTCGAGGCGCAGCGTGTCCGCGACCGCGGCCTGCGCGTGCTTGGTCGCGACGTAGCCCGAGCCGCCGCTGTATGCGTCGTGCCCCGCGGTCGACGTCAGGACCAGGACCGTGCCGAACCCCGCGCGGCGGATCGCGGGCAGGAACGCCTTGGTCACGCGCACCGTCCCCAGCACGTTGGTCTCGAACATCGCGCGCCAGCGGTCCAGGTCGCTCGCGTCGATCGGGTCCGTGCCGCTCGCGAAGCCCGCGATGTTGAGCACCGCGTGGACAGGTCCGCGGGCCTCGGCCTCGCGCACGAGGCGCGCGACGTCGGCCTCGTCCGTGACGTCGCCGACCACGGGGTGGGCGCCCGTCTCGGCCGCGAGCGCGTCGAGCAGGTCGGCGCGGCGCGCGAACGCGACGACGTCCCACCCCTGCGCGCGCAGCCGGCGCACGGTCGCGGCGCCGATGCCGGACGAGGCGCCGGTCACGACGGCGCGCAGGGTCGCGGGCACGGCGGCCTGCTCGGTGGACGGGGGCTGGGGCTGCGAGGTCGTCACGCTCCCTACCCTGCCACGCCGCGCGGCGTCGTCCACGCCGCTGCGCGAGGTGCTCGCATGCTGGACGGGTTCACCCCACGCGGACCTCGATCGCGTCCCAGCCGCTCGACCCGTCGGGGGCGGGCGGCGCCTCGGTCGAGGTCTGGACCGTGCCGTCGGTGTCGGTCGCCCGGACCGCGAGGCGGTGGCTGCCCGCCGCGGGCGACGCCCAGGTCCAGGTCCACTGGCGCCAGGTGTCGGCCGAGACGGTCGCCGCGAGCTCGGCCTGCTCCCACTCCCCCTCGTCGACCCGCACCTCGACGCCCGCGACACCCGTGTGCTGGGACCACGCGACGCCCGCGACGACCACGTCCCCGGCGGCGCCGGGCGACACCGTCGCACCCGCCCGGGGCACGTCGATGCGTGACGACGTCTTGATCGGCCCGCGCTCGGACCAGCCGCGCGTGGACCAGTAGGCGACGTCGTCGGCGAAGCGCGTGACCTTGAGCTCGACGACCCACTTGGTCGCCGACACGTACCCGTACAGCCCCGGCACGACCATGCGCACCGGGAAGCCGTGCGCGAGCGGCAGCGGCTCGCCGTTCATGCCGACCGCGAGCAGGGACTCGCGGCCCGGGTCCGTGAGCACGTCGAGCGGCGTGCTCGCGGTCCAGCCGTCGGCGCTGCGCGAGAGCACCATGTCGGCGTCCGCGTGCGGACGGGCGCGGGCGAGCAGGTCGCGCAGCGGGTACCCGAGCCACACCGCGTTGCCGACCAGGTTCCCGCCGACCTCGTTCGACACGCACGTCAGGGTCGTGGCGTGCTCGACGAGGGGCAGCGCGAGCAGCTCCGCGAACGTGAGCTCGACCTCCTCCTCGACGAGCCCGACGACGCGCAGCCGCCAGTCGTCCGGGTTGACCTCGGGCACGCGCAGGGCGGTGTCGATGCGGTAGAAGTCGTCGTTGGGCGTCACGTAGGGCGTGATGCCGGGCACGGCGAGGTCTGCCCCGGCCGGGACCACGACGGCGGGCCCGGTCGGGGCCGGGAGGCGGATCGCGTCACGCGCCGCGGTCACTGCCCGGGCAGAGGCGGACAGCACGCGCGACACCCCGCCGACCACGATCGCGGTCGCGGTCGTGAGGCCCGCGAAGACGAGGAACGACCGGCGGTCGACCGCCTCGCGCCGACGGGCCGCGGTGAGCGGGGTCTCGGGGTCGGCCGGACCCGTCGTGGCCGCGAGCGCCGCGCTGCGCCACGTCCGCAGCCGCGCCGCGCCCGTCCGCAGCAGCATCACGCCGACGCCGACCCCCACCACGGTCGGCAGCGCCCACAGGGGCGTCGCGTCGGGTCGCGTGACGGCGGCGGCCACCCCCACGAGGCCGACCGCGACGAGCAGGACGGCGCCCCACGGCGGCCGTCGCGTCTCGAGGGTCCCGGCGGCGACGGCCGCGAGCGCCAGCACCACGACGATCCCGAGGATCAGCACGGTCTTGTCCGCGGTCCCGAACGTCTCGACCGCGAAGTCCTTGAGCCACGGCGGCACCCGGTCCACGACCCCGGCGCCCACGACGAGGACGGGGCTCGACCCGGCGCCCACGACGAGCGCGACGAGCTCGGCCACGGCGAACGCCCCGAGGGCCGACACGATCCCGAGCAGCGGCGCCCACAGCCGTGACGGACCGGTGCGCGCCGCGCCGGACCCGCGGCCGGGCGTGCCGGGCGTGCCGGGCGTGCCGGGAGGGGTGGGCTCCGCCGTCGGGCTCATGTGCCCACTCTAGGTCCGTGCGCCGCGCGGACGGCGGTCTCACCGACCGTGGCCCCCGGCCGCCACGACCTACTAGGCTGGGGTGCGGATCGCGGGCCGTGCTTGGCTCGCCGCAGCGGCCCGTGCTTGGGCCGCGGATCCTCGTCGCGGATTGTGGCGCCCTACCCCTCTCGCATCTCGCCGCGCCGCCGTGCCCTGCACCGGTCGAGCAGGCGACCTCCCGACCTGGAGTGCTGTGCTGTCCACGCTGCGCCGTGTCCGACCGTCCGTCCGCCCGTCCCGTCGCGCACCGGGCGCCGGCCCGACGGCGGCGCTCGCCCTGGCCTCGTCCCTCGCCCTCGCGGGGTGCTCGGCCGTCGGGGCCCCGTCGGCCGGTGGGTCGGACGAGTCGTCCGCGCCCGCCGGGACCGACGTCGCGGCGACGACGTACCCCCTGACGCTCGACAACTGCGGGTTCGACGTCACGTTCGACGCCGCGCCGGAGAAGGTCGTGACGATCAAGTCGAGCACGACCGAGATGATGCTCGCGCTCGGGCTGGGCGACCGGATCGTCGGGACCGCGTTCCCCGACGGGGCCGTGGCCGAGCGGTGGGCCGACGTCGCCGCCGACCTCCCGGCCGTCGCGACCCCGCTCGCGGACAAGGTCCCCGGCGCGGAGGCGGTCCTCACGCTCGAGCCCGACCTCGTGTACGCGGGGTGGGAGTCCAACCTCACCGCCGAGGGCGCGGGCGACCGCTCGACCCTCCAGCAGCTCGGCGTCCAGACCTACGTCTCGCCCTCGGCCTGCAAGGACGAAGCGTACAAGCCGGACCCGCTCACGTTCGACGACGTGTTCGCCGAGATCACCGAGGCAGGCCAGGTCTTCGACGTCGCCGGGACGGCGGAGGACCTCGTGGCGGCCCAGCGCGCAGGGCTCGACGCCGTCGAGCCCGACGACCGCGGGCTCACGGCCCTGTGGTACTCGTCCGGGTCGGACATCCCCTACGTGGGTGCCGGGACCGGTGCGCCGCAGATGATCATGGACGCCGTCGGGCTCGAGAACATCGCGGCCTCGGTCCGGGACACCTGGACGCCGTTCTCGTTCGAGGAGATCATCGCGGCCGACCCCGACGTGATCGTGCTCGTCGACTCGGCCTGGAACACGGCGCAGTCCAAGATCGACGCCCTGCAGGCCAACCCGGCCACGGCCAACCTCACGGCCGTGCGGGAGGACCGCTTCCTGACCGTCCCCTTCCCCGCGACCGAGGCGGGCGTCCGCAACGTCGACGCCGTCGAGGACCTCGGCGCGCAGCTCGCCGCGCTGACCGTCTCCTGAGAGGTCCGGCACCCGTGAGAAGCCTCGTGGCCGAGACGAGCACCGCCCCGTCGGGTGAGCGCGCCCCCGCGCGCCGCTCCCCGGGAAACCGGCGCGCGGGGCCGTGGTGGCTCGCCGGGGCGTCGCTCGCGCTCGTCCTGAGCGTCGTGGTCGCCGTGACGATCGGCCCCGCGGACCTCACGTGGGGAGACGTGTGGCGCTCGATCGCGACGCACGTCGGGCTCGGCGGGCCGCTCGGGCTCGAACCGCTGCCGCTCCTGCAGGACGGCATGGTGTGGCAGCTCCGCCTGCCGCGGGTCCTCACGGCCGCGGCCGTCGGGGCAGGGCTCGCGATCTGCGGAGCCGTCATGCAGTCCCTCACGCGCAACCCGCTCGCCGACCCGTACCTGCTCGGGCTCTCGTCGGGCGCCTCGCTCGGCGCGGTCCTCGTCCTGGTCCTCGGCGTGAGCGTCCTGCTGCCCGTCGCGGCGTTCGGCGGCGCCGTCCTGGCCCTGGTCGCGGCGCTCGCGCTCGCCGGTTCGCTCGGGGCGGTCACCCCCACACGGACGGTCCTCGCGGGTCTCGCGGTGAGCCAGCTCGCGGCCGCGGCGACGTCGTTCATCATCTTCTGGTCCGCGACAGGGGACTCCTACCGCGAGATCCTGTCGTGGCTCATGGGGTCGGTCGCGGGGGCCACCTGGACGTCCGTGGCGATCGCGGGCGGGGCCGTGCTGGTCCTGGGCACGCTCCTCGCCTCGACGGGCTCGGTGCTCGACGCCTTCACGTTCGGCGACACCGCGGCCGCGGGCCTCGGCATCGCCGTGAACCGGACCCGCTGGCTGCTGCTCGTGGGGGTCGCGCTGCTCACCGGAGCGCTGGTCTCGGTCTCGGGCGCGATCGGGTTCGTGGGCCTGATCCTGCCGCACGCCGTCCGGCTCCTGACGGGCGCCCGGCACCGCGTGCTGCTGCCCCTCGCGGCACTGCTCGGCGGGTCGTTCCTGGTGTGGGCGGACACGCTCGCCCGCACGATCTTCGCCCCGCGCGAGCTGCCCGTGGGCATCCTCACGGCCGCGATCGGTGCGCCCGTCTTCGCGCTCATCCTGTGGCGAGGGAGGCGGGCGCTGTGAGCGGGGAGAGCGCTGTGGTCCCGGGCGCGGAGGGCGGTCGTGGGCTCGACGCGTCGCGCGTCTCGTGGTCGGCCGGGACACGGCTCGTCCTCGACGGGGTCGACGCGACCGCTCCCCCGGGCGCCGTGAGCGGGCTGCTCGGACCGAACGGCTCGGGGAAGTCGACGCTGCTGCGCGCGATCGCGGCCACGCAGGTACCGGACGCGGGCGAGGTCCGGTTCGACGGCGAGGACCTCCTGGGCATGCCGCGGCGTCGTCGGGCCCGTCGGGTCGCGCTCGTCGAGCAGGACGCGTCGACCGACCTGCCGATCTCGGTGCTCGACGCGGTGCTGCTCGGCCGCATCCCCCACCGCCCGCTCCTCGCGGGGGACACCGACGCCGACCGCGCCGTGGCCCGCGAGGCCCTGGGCCGCGCCGGGGTCGAGGAGCTCGCCGGGCGGTCGCTCGCGACGCTGTCCGGCGGTGAGCGTCAGCGCGTGCACATGGCTCGTGCGCTCGCCCAGGACCCGGCCCTTCTGCTCCTCGACGAGCCCACCAACCATCTCGACATCGCGGCCCAGCTCGCGGCGATGACGGTGCTGCGCAAGCTCGCCGCCGACGGCGTGACGGTCCTCGCGGCGCTGCACGACCTCAACCTCGCGGCGGCCTCGTGCGACCACGTCGTGGTCCTCGCGGAAGGGCGCGTCGTCGCGGCAGGACCGGTCAGGGAGGTGCTCGTGCCTGCCGTGATCGAACCGGTCTACGGTGTCCGCTGCGACGTGCTGACCCACCCACGGACGGGGCGCCCGGTGCTGGTGTTCGGCGACTGACCCTGCTGTGTCCCCCGGGGTGCCGAGAACGGGGTTGAGGTCGTTCTGCTGGTCGGAACGACCTCAACCCCGTTCTCGGCGCCCTGCGGGGCCCGGCCGGTCAGACGGCGGGGCCCAGGCGCGGCCACTCGATCGCGGGGCAGCGGTCCATGACCATGTCCAGACCGGCGTCGCGGACCCGCGCGAGGGCGTCCTCGTCGACCACGCCGAGCTGGAACCAGACGGCCTTCGCCCCGATCGCCACGGCCTGGTCCGCGACGTCCCCGGCGAGCTCGGACCGCACGAACACGTCCACCACGTCGACCGGGAACGGGATGTCGGCCAGCGAGGCGTACCCCTGCTCGCCGTGCACGGACTGGCCCGACGGGTGGACCGGCACGATCCGCTTGCCCTGACGCTGGAGCAGCCGCGCCACCCCGTAGGCAGCGCGTGCCGAGTTGTTCGACAGACCCACCACGGCCCAGGTCTCGGTGTCCGCGAGGACCGTGCGGATCGTGGCGTCGTCGCCCCAGCTCTGTTCGCTCATACCGGGGCGAACCCCGGCGTGCGAGCGGCTATTCCAGGTCCACCTCGACGACCGGACCAGGACCGGGCCCGACGGCGCCGCTCATCCCCCGACGAGCGTCACCAGTCCCAGGGTCAGGAGCAGGGCCGCCGCCGCGCACGCGAGGGTCCGCACGTGGTTCCAGGCGACCCAGCGCCCCAGGAAGACCCGCCAGACCTGGTCGCGCTCCGCCGTCGGGCTGGTGGCCCGGACCTTCACGTCGCGCACCCCTGCGCCCGAGGCCGGGACAGCGCGGGGCGAGGAGGCCGAGACCGCGGCGTCCGCGGCCTCGAGGCGGTCGTTGAGCGGGACGTTGACCGCCGCCGTCACCCCGATCCCGCCCACGAGGTAGACCACGGCACCCGCGACGACGAGCGGCATGCCCGCCTCGCCCAGCCGGGTAGCCGCCACGACGCCGAGCACCGTCACCAGCCCGGTCGTCACGAGCAGGAGCGACCCGAACGGCACCCTCGTCGCATGACGGTTGATCGCGGCCATCGCCGCCGCGCCGACGTCCGGCGCGACCGACCGCAGACCGGCCATGACGAAGGTCGAGAACGCGAAGAGCACTCCCCCGACCAGGGCGCAGCCCACGGCCGCGACCACGACCGCCCACCCCACCGCGCCGACCGCGTCCATCAGTGCACCTCCGAGAGAGCGGACGGGGCTGCGGTGGAGGTCGGGGACCACACGGCGGCCTCGCGGCGCGCGAACCCGGCGAAGTCCCGGGGCTCGCGCCCGAGCGCCTCGCGGACCCCGTGGGCCAGGTGCGCGTTGCGACCGTCGAGAACCTCCTCGAAGAGGTAGCGCACGAGGTCGACGTCGTCCGCCGGGAGCCCCGCGGCACGCAGGCCGGCCGCGAACTCGTCGCCCGTGACGGTCCGGAGGCGGACCTCCCGACCGCTCGCCGCACCGATCTCCGCGAGCGCCTCGCCGAACGTCAGCAGTCGCGGCCCCGTGAGCTCGTGGACCAGGCCCTCGTGCCCGGGCTGGGTCAGTGCGGCGACCGCGACCTCGGCCACGTCCTCGAGGTCGACGAACGGCTCGACCACGCCGTCGACCGGAAGGTGGACCACGCCGCCGAGCACGGGGTCCAGCAGGAAGCTCTCGCTGAAGTTCTGCGCGAACCACGCGCAGCGCACGACCGTGCGCGCAGGGAAGGCCTCGGCGACGAGCCCCTCGGCCCGCTGTGCCTCGGGCTCGCCCCGGCCGGAGAGCAGGACCAGGCGCCGGACCCCCTCCCGGGCGGCGACCCCGGCGAGGTCGGCGACGACCTCGGGGACGCCGGGGGCTGCGAGGTCCGGGGCGACGGCCACGTAGACGGCGTCGGCTCCCGCGACGGCCGTGGCCCAGGTCGCCGGGTCGTCCCAGTCGAGCCGCACCTCGGTGCTGCGCGAGACGGCGCGGACGCGGACGCCCGCCGCGGTGAGGCGGGCGGCGACACGACGACCCGACTTGCCCGTCGCGCCGACGACGGCGACCAGCGGCGCGACGCCGTCCGGTGCCGCGGGTGCTGCGGGTCCTGCGGGTGCTGCGGTTTCTGCGGGGGGCTGGTGCGCGGTCATGTCGGTCTCCTGTGATCGATGGTCCGGTGCTGTGGTTTCGAGTCAACAGGTACCGTCCGAGACGTTCCATGGCCCAGAGGCTCGTCTGCATGTCCGTCCGTCTTCCACCGGGCAGCGGGGCGGCGTACGGTCGAGGCATGGACGCTGTCGCCGGACTGCTCGACGGGCCCCGCGCGCGGGGCGCCTTCCTGCTGCGCTCGCTCCTCGCGCCGCCGTGGTCGATGCGCATCGAGGACGAGGCGCCGCTCACGCTCGTACCCGTCGTGCACGGGACGGCGTGGATCGGGATGGACGCCGGGCCGGGACCCGACGAGCCGCGGCTCGACGCCCACCTCGTCGCGGGCGACGTCGCCCTGCTGCGCGGCCCACGCCACTACACCGTGGCCGACGCCCCCGGGACGCCACCGCAGATGGTGAGCGACGCCGTCGGGGCCTGCCGGGCGGTCGGCGACCAGCCGTCGCCCCTCGTCGACCTCGGCGTCCGGACCTGGGAAACGACCCCGACGGTCCGACCGTCCTGCTGACCGGGACCTACCCCCTCGACGGCGAGGTCGGCGGCCGCCTGCTGAGCGTCCTGCCGCCGCTGCTCGTGCTGCGCCGGGGAGACCTCGACGCCGACCTCGTGTCGCTCCTCGCCCGCGAGATGGCGCACGACCGGCCCGGGCAGGAGGCCGTGCTCGACCGGTTGCTCGACATCCTGCTCATCGGCGCCCTGCGCGCCTGGCTCGACCGCGGCGAGGCGCCGGGGTGGTACCGCGCCGACGCCGACCCCGTGGTCGGGCACGCGCTGCGGCTCATGCACCACGAGCCGGCCACGGCCTGGACGGTCGAGTCCCTCGCGCGGTCCGTCGGGCTGTCGCGCGCCGCGTTCTCGCGCCGGTTCACCGAGCTCGTGGGCGAGCCGCCCATGAGCTACCTGACCGGGTGGCGCCTGACCCTCGCGGCCGACCTGCTGCTGGAACCCGGGGCGACGGTCGGGTCGGTGGCCCGCCAGGTCGGGTACGGGACACCGTTCGCACTGAGCGCAGCGTTCACACGCGTGCGCGGCATGAGCCCGACCGCGCACCGGGAACGGGCCGGGGCCGCCTGAACGGCCACGGCCGGACCGGGGCCCTGCCCGCCGAGAACGAGGTTGCGGTCGTCATACCCGCCGAGACGACCGCAACCTCGTTCTCGAGGGCGCGCAACGTCGTCCTCGGCCGGCAGCCGGTCACGACGCCGGGCGCTCGTGCGCTGGCCGGTGCACGCGCCGGCGCGCACCATGGCTGTCATGCCCATCCCGCACGCGGTCGCCCGGACCAACAGGCGTCTCCTCAACCCCCTCGTGCTCCGCATGTCGTCGCGCGTGCCCCCCTTCGCGACGGTCCACCACCACGGGCGGCGCAGCGGGCGCCCCTTCGCGACACCGGTCATGGCGTTCCGGGAGCCGGCGTCGGCGACCGCTCCGCACGAGGTCCGCGTGGTGATCGCCCTGACCTACGGCCCCGACGTGGACTGGCTCAGGAACGTCGAGGCCGTCGGTCTGTTCGGGCTCACGCGCGGTGGGCGCGGCTACGTCGTCGACGACCTGCGCCGCCTGCACGGCGACGCCGGGCTCCGGCTCGTGCCGGGCGTGATCCGGGTCGCGCTGCGGGTGCTGCGCGTGGACGAGTTCCTCGACGGGCGGGTGGGTCCGCCCCGCTGAGCGGCACCCCGGCACCCCGGCGCCACGGCGTCGGCGGGCCCCGGCTGCCATGATGGGGGCATGGCCAACGACCTGTGGTTCACCGGCGACCCGGAAGCCGACACGCTGCTGTCCACCGACCCGTTCGCGCTGCTCGTCGGGATGCTCCTCGACCAGCAGGTCACCATGGAGTCGGCGTTCGCCGGGCCGCTCAAGATCTCCCAGCGCATGGGCGGGTTCGACGTGCACCGCATCGCCGCGGCCGAGCCCGAGTCGTTCGCCGCGATGGCCGCCACTCCCCCGGCGATCCACCGCTACCCCGGCTCCATGGCGGGTCGCGTGCAGGCCGTCGCCCAGGTCGTCGACGAGCAGTACGACGGCGACGTCACGCGCCTGTGGACCGACCCCGGACCCGACGGCAGCGCCCCCGACGGCCCGCTCGTCCTCAAGCGGCTCAAGGCCCTGCCGGGTTTCGGCGAGCAGAAGGCGAAGATCTTCCTCGCGCTCCTCGGCAAGCAGTACGGCGTCCAGCCCGAGGGGTGGCGCGAGGCAGCGGGGGCGTACGGCGAGGAGGGTGCGCGCCGCTCGATCGCCGACGTCGTCGACCAGCACTCGCTCGACCAGGTCCGCGAGACCAAGAAGGCGGCCAAGGCCGCGGCGAAGGCGGAGCGCGCGGCGAAGGGCTGACCGCCCGGGAGCGCTCCTGCCCGACGGCGTCGCTCACCCCGGCGGACGGGTGCCCGTCGCGCTCGACGGACGTAGCGTGGAGAAGCGGGGACGCCGCCCGGCGCCCGGCCGCACCGCCCAGCACCCCGGTCGAGGAGGACCCCATGGCTCACGGCGACATCACGCACATCGACATCCCGGTCGGCGACACCCAGGCCGCCCGCACGTTCTACAGCGGGCTGTTCGGCTGGGACATCGCGGAGGTCCCCGGCTTCGAGGGGTACCCCATGTGGCGGGCACCCAACCAGATCAGCGGCGGCGGGCTCGCACCACGGGACGCGAGCTTCACGACCCCGCGCAGCTACGTCGAGGTCGACTCGATCGACGACACCCTCGCGCAGGTGTCCTCCCTCGGCGGGAAGGTGCTCATGGGCAAGTCGCAGATCAGCCCGACGAGCTGGTGGGCGATCTTCGAGGACCTCGACGGGAACCAGCTCGGCCTCTACGAGGGCGTCACGTCGGCCGAATGACGAGGGTCTTCGTGGACGCACGGCGGAACCGGGGGTCTCGGGGCGCGGCGGGTGCCGTGGCCGCGGGTGCGTCAGGGTCAGTCCGGCCGCCGTGCCCGGGAGGCACGTCGGCGGCGCGCTGTACGGTGCTCGCATGACTCCACGGGTGCGTCCGCGCGGGAACCAACCCCGCCCTCTCAGGCGGGTGTTGTCCTGAGACGAGGTGCCTCGTGGCACATTCACCCCACCGCCGGTGGAAGGGCTGCCGGTTGTGCAGCCCGCACAAGATCCGCGGGATCGGCGACGCCGCGCGCCTGCCCTTCCGCGACCTGCGCAAGATCGGACGCGTCCGTCGCTGGAACCGTCACGACGTCGACGACGAGTAGTCCCTGAGGAGGGCTGTGCGCCGACCCCCGGTGGGCGCACAGCCACTCGTCCCGAGGAGGCGGGGCCGTGCGACACCTTCGCCTCGTGCGCCGTTCGCGACACCTGCCGTTCGGAACGCGCCTCACGCCGGTCCGAACACGACTCTTTCGTCCGGGTCGTCGCTGCGCCGGGGCCTGAGCCGGGCGGGGGCCGGCCACGGCAGCTCGAACCGGACGACGGGCGCGTCGATCGCCCCGAAGTCGTCGGTCTGGACGACGACGCGCTCGGGTGTGACCTCGACGAGGCGGACGCGGATCGGCTCGACGCCGTCCCCTTCGAGCATCCACACGTCGCCGAGCCACGAGAGCCCGGTGGCATCGAGGGCTTCCTCGGCGTCGAGCCAGTCGACCGGCTCGGTGAGCGCGTGCCCCAGCAGGGAGACGGCGACCCACCCGTCACCGTCGGGACGGATCCAGCCGATGTGCTCACGGTCGTCGGGACGGCGGTGCGGGATCCAGTCGGCGGGAAGCATCAGGGAACGATACCGAGCGGCCGGCCGATCCGCCCAGCAGATTCTGTGCTGGGCGTCCGGCTCCGGTGCCCCTGCCGAGCACGACCTTCCGTTCAGTCGACCACGACCTTGCGGTCGCCAGACCCCTCAGAACGACCACAACGTCGTTCTCGGCACCCGGTCCCCTGAGCGATCGCGGGCCGTCGGACCGGAAGGGCGGAACAAGCTCAGCCAGCACCGCCCGAACGACCGCGGTTCGCCGCCGCAGCATACCGGATCCGGCGGGTCCGACCGCCCCCGGCGAGGGCGTCCAGGACGTCGGCACGGGTCGCGGAGCTCGCCGCGCGCAGCTGGAGCCAGTCGGACCAGCACTCGACGTCGAGCCCGTCGCCCAGCGATCGGAGCTCGCCGCCCGATGCGGCGACGGCGCCCGACACGGACTCGAGGATCGCCAGCTCCGCGGCCCGCCGGGCGACGAAGTTGGCCACTGTCCAGTCGCTCGTGAGCCCCACCCAACGCGCCCGCTCGACGGGCGGGACGAGCTCGAGGGCCACGACGACGGCTCCGCCCGCCATCACGTGGTCGCTGTCGTCGGCCACCGCCCGGAAGAGAGGCTCGAGCGCGCCATGCTGCAGCGCCTTCTGGTACAGCGCCCATCGTGCGTGCTCGTCGGCCAGGTCGCCGGAGAACGCAAGGTCCCGCGCGAGCCGACGGAGCTCCGCCCTCGGTTCCCGCCGCACTACGCGCCCGCCCCAGCAGTCATCGAGCAGGACCTTCCGTTCAGTCGACCACGACCTTGCGGCCGCCAAAACCCTCAGAACGACCACAACCCCGTTCTCGGCACCCGACGTCAGCCCTGTTGAGGATTTCCGGTCCCCTCCCGGAACCCCTCGGTGAACCCGTCCCGGTACCCGTCGGCGTACCCGGCCTCGCGGGCGAGCCGTTCGGCACCGCCGGGCGCAGCACCGCCGGGCGCCGCAGCACCGACCGGCGCACCCACCCCCGGCCTGCCCTCACCGGCAGCGCCCGCACGGCCTGCCGCCACCCCCCGCGCGTACGCCTCCGCGGAGCCCTCGCGGAACATGTCGGTCCCCGAGTCCCGCACGAGCACGCGCGCCCCCGGCCCGTCGTCGTCGGTCACGAACCGCCCGAGCCCGCGCACGACGGCCACGGGGCGCCCCGCGGCCTTGCCCCGGACGAGCTCGGAGGCCGCGGCGATCTGGTCCGCGACCGCCGTCACGGTCACGGACAGCTCACGCCCGTGGGAGTCGACGCCGCCGCGCAGGTCGTCGAGCGCGACCACCCCGGCGACCCCGATCGCCAGGTCGGTGAGCCCTTCTCGCCACGCACGCCCGGCCGTGTCGGACACGACGACCCCGACGCGGACCCCGAACCGTTCCGCGAGCGCCGCCCGCAGAGCGCGCGCCGAGGCGTCGGGGTCGACGGGCAGCAGCAGCACGGTGCCCTCGGGGGTGTTGGACGCGTCGACGCCCGCTGCGGCCATGACGAGGCCGAGCCGGTTCTCGACGATCCGCAGCACGCCCCCGGGTGACGGCCGGGTCGCGACGACGCGCACGGTCTCGTCGGTGATCGCCTGCTCGCGGTCGGTGGCCGCGACGACGCGCCCTTCGGCCTTGGACACGACCTTGCTCGTGACGACCACGACGTCGCCGTCGTGCAGCCCGCCCTCGCGGGCGAGCGCGTCGCCCACGATGCGCGCCAGGTCGTCACCGGGCAAGATCTCCCCGATGCCCGACGGCGCCACGACCGTGAAGCGCGTGTCGTCGCCCGCGGCACGCCTCGCCTCGGGCGACGCCTGCCGCTCGGCGCGAGCTCCGCCGTCGGGCAGCGGGACGGACGTGCCCGTCACCGGACGAGCTTCGGCAGGACGTCGCGCGAGAACGTGTCGATCCACTCGCGCTGGTTGCGGCCCACGTTGTGGAGGTAGATGCGGTCGAAGCCCAGGTCGACGAACTTCTGGATGTAGGCGCGGTGCACGTCCGGGTCGGACGAGATGACCAGGCGCCCCTCGAAGTCCTCGGGCCGGACGAGCTTGGCCATCTGCTCGAAGTCGAACGGCGAGCGGATGTCGGCCTTGGGGAACTTCATGCCGCCGTTGGGCCACTCGGTCATGGCGTTCGTCAGCGCCTCCTCGTCGGTCTCGGCCCACGACATGTGGAGCTGGAGGACCTTGGGCATGGTCTGCGGGTCGCGGCCGGACTCGCGGACGCCGTCGTCGAACTTGCCGAACAGCATCGAGATCTTCTCGAGCGGGGCGCCCACGGTGATGAGGCCGTCGGCGTGCTTGCCCGCGCGCTTCGCGGTCACGGGGCCGGCCGTGGCGACGAGGATCTCGGGGGCGACCTCGGGCATGGTCCACAGCCGCGTGGACTCGTGCTTGTAGAACTGCCCCGAGTGCTTGGTGTCCTTGCCCGCGAGCGAGGCGGCGAAGAGCTTCTTGATGATGTCGATGGCCTCGAACATGCGGTTGATGCGCTCGGGGGCCTCGGGCCAGTACTGCGCCGTGACGTGCTCGTTCAGGGCCTCGCCCGAGCCCAGGCCCAGCCAGTGCCGCCCGGGGTACATCGCGGCGAGCGTCGCCGAGGCCTGCGCGACCATCGCGGGGTGCCAACGGAACGTGGGCGCCGTGACGCCCGGGCCCAGGTCGCCGCGCGTGCGCTCGCCGAGGGCCGACAGGACGTTCCACACGAACGCCGAGTGCCCCTGCGCGGGGACCCAGGGCTGGAAGTGGTCCGCGGCCATGACGCCGGAGAAGCCCTTGCTCTCGGCGTACTCGGAGAGGGCGATCACCTCGGTCGGGTGGAACTGCTCGAGCATGGCGGCGTAGCCGATCGTCAAGTCCATGGACCGACCTTAGTACGGGCGCCTCGCGCCCGAGCGCCGGTATCTGATACTTGCCGGAGGACGGCCGCCCCCCGGCGGGGGCCGGGCCGCGGGGGGGGGGGGCGGGGGGGCCCGTCCTCTTCTCAGCAGGCCTCGATCAGGTGAACAGCGGGGTGAGCGCCGTGTACTCCTCGACCGAGCCGTCGCGCAGGCACACCTCGATGATCTGGCGACCCAGCGGGTCCAGGTCGTCGGTGAGGAACTCCTGGAGCTCGCTCTTGAAGAAGTCCGTGATGATCCTCGCGCCGGCGTCGTAGGCCTCGACGCCCACCTGCGACTGCATCTCGGGCTTGAGGAACGTCGGGCGCACGAGCTGCCCGTCGATCTTCATCTCCTGGAGCGTGTACCCGAACAGCGGGCACCGCGAGGGGGTCAGCTCCTCGGTGCGGAACTTGCCGCCGCCACGGCGCGCCAGGTACTCGCGGGTGAGCCACTCGGCCGCGAAGTCGACCTTGTACGCGCCGATGTGCTGGTTGGGCGTGAGCACGTAGCGCGTGCGGTCCATGTCCACGAGCTGGCGCAGGAGCAGGTTCGCGGCCGCGACCTTGGTGCCCGTGGAGAACGGCCAGTACGACCCGACGCCCTCTGCGACCATGCCGCCGTGGGCCAGCTTGTCGGTCGCCGACTTGGACTCGCCGATCGAGGGGTTCTTGTCTCCGCGCGGGGCGATGAGCCGCCAGATCCACGCGAGCGACGGCGGCACGATGTGCATCATGCCCATGATCCCGTAGGTCGGGTTGTCGCGGGTGCAGGCCGGCATCCGGGCGCCGAAGGTGCGCACGTCGACCTCCTCGGCCCCCGTGACGTCGGTCAGGAGACGACGGGGCACGACCACGCGAGGGTTGGGGCAGCGCTTGCCCGTCGAGTCGAGCGTGTGCTCCCACGGCAGGACGGTCGCGTCCGGGACGCCGTCGATGTTGAAGAAGACGAGCGGCTGGTCGGGGTGGATGCAGGCCCGCTCGAGGTGGGCGTCCTGGCCGTAGCCCGTGAGGTTGTCGACGCGCACGAACCAGCCGTCCTCGGCGTCGGCGACCACGAGGCGCCCCTCGCCGGTCTGCAGGTCGACGTGGCACAGCGTCATGTCGTCGGTCACGGGGTCCAGCGCGCTGGACTCGCCGAGGTTGATGACGTAGGGCTCGTCGGTCACGACGTTGGTGCCCAGCAGGATGCGCCCGTCCTCCTGGCGGCGGATCTCCTGGCACATCTCGGACTTCCCGCCGCCCGACGCGCCCTCGTGCATGATGACGGTCTCGTTCTCGTAGGGGGTCGTGACGCGCACCGACGACGCGTGCGCGGTGACCCACCCCTCCTGCTCGCCGACGTCGAGCAGGACGGAGAAGACGCCCTTCTTGGCGCTGGGGCCCGGGTAGAGGTTGTAGGCGAAGACCTCGTGCAGCGTCTCGGAGCGGTCGTGCACGACGACCTGGCGGCCGTCGAAGTGCGTGTGGCGGAAGGGCGGCGCGACGTAGAGGATCGAGCGCGGCTCGAAGGGCCCGATCTCGTCGAACGTGACCCAGCCCTGCAGGTCCACGAGCGTCAGCGCGAAGAACGCGGAGTTGACGGGGCAGATCGCGAGCGAGGGGTAGCCGTGCGTGAGGCCGCCGGCCTTGAAGGGCACGACGACGAGGTCCTGGCCCGCGAGCCAGTCGAGCGTCTCGGCCTTGACCTGGTCGAACCCGGTCCCGAACACGTCGCGGTAGCGCGGCTTGTCGGTGGGCAGGTCGTCGGCGATGCGCATGCAGTCGGGGTCCCGACGGCGCATGTAGTCCTCGGGGTAGTTCACGGCGATCCCGTTCTTGCAGCGGACCACCTCGGCCTCGGGGACCGGCGTGCCGAACACGTCGTACTCGACCGTGAAGCGCGGCCCTCCCTCGGGGCCGAGCGCGAGCTGGTACAGCTCCTCACGGGAGGCGGGGACGATCACGGTGGCGCACGCATCCAGGGCGGCCTGGACAGCGGGGGGAAGGACCATGCCGGCAGGGATGCTCCCGGTACCGTGCACGGCCACGCTGTCGATCAATGTCATAGCTACTCCTGGGTCGGACCTCGAACGAAGGCGTCGAGTTGATGGGGCGCGTCCACGTACGCCCCCGCCTTTGCTCGAAGGTTACGAGCCGATGACCAACACCGACCAGGGACCTTTGGCCTTTGTTCGTTCGGTAAAACCCCGGGGCGGCTACAGGCGTGCTGCTCACCGGCCCGGCACTCACCGAGGCCCCCGGAGGTTCGCCGACCGGCCTCCCGCGGGCCGCTCGCCGCCGGAGTCCCACCCACCCCGGTCCGGGGAGCGGCGCGTTTCGCAGGTCCCTCCGAGATTCTGGGAGAATGTCGTCCATGAGTTCACCCGTCGAGGGCACCACGCCCGCACCCGCCTCCCAGACCCCCGCCGCACCCGCCCCCGCCGAGGGCACCGAGGTAGTCCGCGCCGTGGTCGGAGAGGTACCGGACAAGGTGAGCCTCGACGGCCTCGAGACCAAGTTCGACGCCGCCTGGACCGAGCAGGGCACCTACTCGTTCGACCGGACGAAGACGCGCGAGCAGGTCTACTCGATCGACACCCCGCCGCCCACCGTCTCCGGCTCGCTGCACGTGGGGCACGTCTTCTCCTACACGCACACCGACGTCGTCGCGCGCTTCCAGCGCATGCGCGGCCGCGAGGTCTTCTACCCCATGGGCTGGGACGACAACGGGCTGCCGACCGAGCGTCGCGTGCAGAACTACTACGGCGTGCGCTGCGACCCGTCGCTGCCGTACATCGAGGGCTACGAGCCCCCGCTCCAGGGAGCCGAGGGCAAGAGCGTCAAGGCCGCCGACCAGCAGCCCGTCTCGCGCCGCAACTTCGTCGAGCTGTGCGAGCGCCTGACGGCCGAGGACGAGGTCCAGTTCGAGGAGCTGTGGCGCCGCCTGGGCCTGTCGGTCGACTGGTCGCACCACTACCAGACCATCGGCGTGCCGGCCCGGATCGTCGCGCAGAAGGCGTTCCTGCGGAACCTCTCGCGCGGCGAGGCGTACCAGTCCGAGGCCCCGGGCCTGTGGGACGTCACGTTCCAGACCGCCGTCGCGCAGGCCGAGCTCGAGGCCCGCGACTACCCCGGGCACTTCCACAAGGTCGCGTTCCACGCCCCGGGCGGCGAGAAGGTCTTCATCGAGACCACGCGCCCCGAGCTGCTCGCAGCCTGCGTCGCGCTCATCGCGCACCCCGACGACGAGCGCTACCAGGGCCTGTTCGGCACCACGGTCACGTCTCCCCTGTTCGACGTCGAGGTGCCCGTGCTGGCGCACCCCGCCGCGCAGATGGACAAGGGCGCGGGCATCGCGATGTGCTGCACGTTCGGCGACCTGACCGACGTCCAGTGGTGGCGCGAGCTGCAGCTCCCGACGCGCTCGATCATCAACCGCGACGGGCGCATCACGCGCGAGACCCCGTCCTGGCTGACATCCGAGCGTGCGGTCGCGCTGTTCGAGGAGATCGCGGGCAAGACGACGTTCTCGGCGCGCGCGGCCGTCGTCGACGCGCTGCGCGAGTCGGGCGACCTGGACGGCGAGCCCGTCGCGACCCAGCGCAAGGCGAACTTCTTCGAGAAGGGCGACAAGCCCCTCGAGATCGTGACGTCGCGCCAGTGGTACATCCGCAACGGTGGCCGCGACGTGGCGCTGCGCGAGGAGCTGCTCGCGCGCGGCAAGGAGCTGGGCTTCCACCCCGAGTTCATGCAGGTGCGCTACGAGAACTGGGTCGGTGGCCTCAACGGTGACTGGCTCGTCTCGCGCCAGCGCTTCTTCGGCGTCGCCATCCCGCTGTGGTACCCCGTCCTGGAGTCGGGCGAGGTCGACTACGAGCACCCGATCGTCCCGGACGAGTCGATCCTGCCGATCGACCCGTCCTCCGACGTCCCGGCCGGCTACACGGCCGACCAGCGCGGCGTGCCCGGTGGGTTCGTGGGCGAGCCCGACGTCATGGACACCTGGGCCACGTCGTCGCTGACCCCGCAGATCGCGGGCGGCTGGGAGTCCGACCCTGACCTGTTCGAGCGCGTCTTCCCCATGGACCTGCGCCCCCAGGGCCAGGACATCATCCGCACGTGGCTCTTCTCGACGGTCGTCCGCTCGCACCTCGAGCACGGCTCGCTGCCCTGGTCCAACGCCGCGATCTCGGGCTGGATCCTGGACCCGGACCGCAAGAAGATGTCCAAGTCCAAGGGCAACGTGGTCACGCCCATGGGCCTGCTCGAGGAGCACGGCTCGGACGCGGTCCGCTACTGGGCGGCCTCGGCACGCCTCGGCACGGACGCGGCCTTCGAGGTCGGCCAGATGAAGATCGGCCGCCGCCTCGCGATCAAGGTCCTCAACGCGTCCAAGTTCGCGCTGTCGTTCGGCGGCAGCGAGATCACGCTCGACCCGTCGCTCGTGACCGAGGCGATCGACCGCTCGATGCTCGCGAGCCTTCTCGAGGTGGTCGCCCGTGCGACCGAGGCGCTCGAGGAGTACGACCACACGCGCGCCCTCGAGGTCACCGAGACGTTCTTCTGGACCTTCTGCGACGACTACCTGGAGCTCGTCAAGGACCGCGCGTACGGCGCAGGCACGACGAACGAGACGCCCGACGCGGCGGCCCCCGCCACGCAGTCGGCTCGCGTCGCGCTCGCCCTGGCTCTCGACACGTTGCTGCGCCTCTTCGCGCCCTTCATCCCGTTCGCGACGGAAGAGGTGTGGTCGTGGTGGCGCAAGGGTTCGGTGCACCGTGCGCCGTGGCCCACGACCGCCGAGCTGCTGCCGGCCACGAGCGGCGGCGTCCCTGTCGTCCTCGTGGGCGCGGGCCACGCGCTGGCCGCACTGCGCAAGGTCAAGTCGGAGGCCAAGGTGTCGATGCGCACCCCGATCCTCGCCGTGACGCTGGCCGTCCCCGCGGAGTTCGTCGCGTCGGTCCGGGCCGCCGAGTCCGACATCAAGGGTGCCGGCCGCGTGACCGGGACCTTCGACGTCGTCGAGGCGACCGAGGGCCAGGGCGACCCCGCCGTCCAGGGCGGGATCGTCGTCGTGCACTCCGAGCTCGGCGAGCCCGAGGCCCGCAACCGCGGCTGACGCCCGCACCTGCTGCACGGCACAGGGCCCCGACCGCACGCGCGGTCGGGGCCCTGTCCCGTCACGGGCGCGAGCGACGGGCGGTCACACCATCTCGCCGCGCAGCCTCGCGTCGTCGCCCGACATGGTCGCGGCGACCTCGTTGGGCGTCCCGTCGTCGTTCCACCGCAGGGTCGCGCCGACCCCTTCGATGAGCTCGACGCTGCCGTCGGGCGAGAACGTGAGGCCGGCGTCCTGACCGATCGCGGCCCGGAGCAGGGCCACCGTCGCGGGCAGCTCCTCGATCCCCTCGCTCACCCCCAGGTCCGTGATGTCGGAGCGCGCGGACCCGATGTGCAGGGGACTGGGCCCGATCCACAGCGTCCGACCGTCGAGCTCCGCGTCCTCGCCGTACTCGTCCGCGAGGATCAGCTCCTTGACCTGCCCGCGCGAGAGCACCGCGACCACGTCCTCGAGCGACGTCACCGCGGCCGCCTCCCGGCCCTGCTCCTGCCGGAACTCGGCCAGCACCGACTCCCGACGACGCTCCCGGAAGCTCTCGAGCGCCTCGGTGATCTTCGCCTCGAACGCCGCCTCGTTGATGCCCGGGGCGCGGCCTCCGCCCGCCACCTCGACCACGAGCTCGTCGGTCGCCTTGTTGAGCGCGGCGCGCACGAGGGGCACCGCGCGGACGTCGCCCGTCATGAGGATCACCTCGGGCCGGTGCTCGAGCACCTGCCGGTCGAGCTCCGCGGCGACGGCCTCGGCGTTGCGCTCCCAGGAGTCCTCGGCGCGTGCCTCGATCCGCTTGTGCGACAGGCCGCCCGTGCGGACCTTGTTGATCACGTCGTGACCGCCCTCGACGGACTCGGCGTCGCCGTAGGGCACGTGCCCTCCTGCGACGGACCACGTCAGGTCGGCGCCCTGGCGGTCGACGACGACGCGGACGTAGTCCACGGACTCGTCGGCGGCCCGAGCGGCTTGCAGCAGGGCCGGGACGGGACCCCAGAGCCCCTTGGTGACGGCGGGCGGGTCCTTCAGGACCCGGTCGACGAGGATCCCCTCCTCGTCGGCGATGAGGACGCGACCGTGCGGGCCGGGCAGCCTCGTGGGGAGCAGGACGGACTCCTCGAGCTCGTCGATGATGCTCGCCGGAGCTCCCGCTGCTGCGAGCGTCCGGCGCACTCCCTTCCACCGGTTCTCGACCTCGCGTGCGGTGGCCTCGTCGCCTCGTGTCGCGTCGAAGTAGACGGTCGCGAACGGGCCGGGGTGGCCGAGCAGGGGCTTGAGCCAGTCGATCTTCATGCAGGCACCTCTAGACATCCATCGTCGGAGGGACGGTCGGAGGCCGACCGCCCCGATGTCCTCACCAGCCTGCTGCACGGGCCCGGCGCCCGCCACCCGTGGAGGAGATCAGGAGTAGGTGTCGAGCACGGGGACCTCGTCCTGGTGCTCCCGCGCGATCTGCTGGTGGTGCCGGATGACCTCGCTCACGATGAACTCGCGGAACTGCTCGGCGAACGCGGGGTCCAGCCCGGACGCCTGTGCGATGCCCGTGAGCCTCGCGATCTGCTGCTGGTCCCGGGCCGGGTCTGCGGGCGGGAGACCACCCTGGGCCTTGAGCTCTCCCACGCGGCGCGTGAACTTGAAGCGTTCCGCGAGCAGGTGCACGAGGGCCGCGTCGATGTTGTCGATGCTCTCTCGTAGGCTGAGGATCTCTGCGGGGACGGGGCGGGGGGCCGCGGCGGGGGCGTGGGGGTCGCTCATCCGACGATCCTAAGCACCGGGGCGCGCACCCGGGTCCTGACCCGCGGAACGTGGGACGCCCGGTACGCAGTAAAATCGGACGTTGCCCCACCACTCAGCGGAGAGTTGACATGACCGAATTCGCGTCGCCGAGCCTCGTCGAGGTACCGGCCACCAGCAGCATCAGCACGCTTCTCACCGACCGCGTCGAGCGGTCCGGGGACGACGCGGTGATCGAGCGACGCCTCACGCCGGGCGGCCCCTGGGAGCCCGTGACCGCGCGCGCCTTCGACGACGACGTGGTCACCGTGGCCCGCGGCCTCGCCGCGCGCGGCGTGCAGGCCGGTGACCGGGTCGCCATCATGTCGCGCACCCGCTACGAGTGGACGCTGCTCGACTTCGCCGTCTGGGCCGCCGGCGGCGTGCCCATCCCGGTCTACGAGACCTCGTCCGCCGAGCAGGTCGAGTGGATCCTGTCCGACTCCGGCGTCAGCGTCGTGCTCGTCGAGACGTCCGCGCACGCCCAGATCGTCGAGAGCCTCCGTGCGCGGCTCCCGCTCCTGCGCGAGGTCCTCGTGATCGACGACGGCGCGGTCGACGACCTGCGTGCCGGCGGCGACGACGTCCCCCGGGAGGAGATCGACTCCCGCCGCGCCGCGACCGGCCGTGACGACCTGGCGACCATCATCTACACCTCGGGAGCGACGGGCCGCCCCAAGGGCGTGGAGCTCACGCACCTGAACTTCGTGCACCTGACCCGCAACGGCGTCGCCGGGCTGGCAGAGATCGTCGCGACGCCCGACGCCCGCACGCTCCTCTTCCTGCCCCTCGCGCACGTCTTCGCGCGGTTCGTCCAGGTCGTGTGCATCGCGTCGCCCACGGCGGTCCTGGCGCACAGCTCCGACATCAAGAAGCTCGTGCCGGACCTGGGCTCGTTCCGGCCGACCTTCCTCCTGGCCGTGCCCCGCGTGTTCGAGAAGGTCTACAACGCCGCCGAGCAGAAGGCCGGAGCCGGCGCCAAGCGTCGGATCTTCCACTGGTCGGCCAAGGTCGCCATCACGTACTCGCGCGCGCTCGACTCCGCCGCGGGGCCGTCGATCGTCCTCAAGACCCAGCACGCGCTCGCTGACCGGCTCGTGTTCGGCTCGATGCGCACGGCTCTCGGTGGCGACCTCACGCACTCGATCTCAGGTGGCGCGCCGCTCGGCGAACGGCTGGGGCACTTCTTCCGCGGCATCGGCCTCACGATCCTCGAGGGCTACGGACTCACCGAGACCACGGCCCCCTGCGCCGTGAACCCGCCCAGCCGCCTCAAGATCGGCACCGTCGGCCCCGCGTTCCCCGGCACGGCGCTCAAGGTCGACGCCGAGGGCGAGCTGTTCGTCAAGGGCGACCACGTCTTCCGCGGCTACCACAACCAGCCCGAGCTGACGGCCGAGGTGTTCCAGGACGGCTGGTTCCGCACGGGCGACCTGGCCTCGCTCGACGAGGACGGCTACCTGCGGATCACGGGCCGCAAGAAGGAGATCATCGTGACGGCCGGCGGCAAGAACGTCGCCCCGGCCCAGCTCGAGGACCGTCTGCGCGCCCACCCGCTCGTGAGCCAGGTCGTCGTGGTGGGCGACCAGCGTCCGTTCATCGGCGCGCTCGTCACGATCGACCCCGAGATGCTCCCCGGCTGGCTCACGACGCACGGCCTGCCGCCCATGGACGTCACGACCGCGGCCACGGACCCGACCGTGCTCGCGGCCCTCGACCGGGCCGTGACGCGCGCGAACGAGGCGGTGTCCCGCGCGGAGTCCATCCGCAAGATCCAGGTGCTCACGACGGACTTCACCGAGCAGAACGGCTACCTGACGCCCTCGCTCAAGGTCAAGCGCCCCCTCGTGCTCCGGGACTTCGCCTCGACCATCGACGACCTGTACGGCGCCCCCGCGAACGCGGACGCCTGACGCCGGGGCGGGGGGGGGGGGGGGCGCGGCCCCCCCCCCC
>NZ_JACSPN010000025.1:0-19530 GCF_015142735.1 Oerskovia douganii
CACCGTCGCCACCAAGCCCTCGACGGCCAACCCCCGATCAGCAGGCTGTAACCAACCTCCTGGCCGGGTACAACTAGCCGGTGCAGGTCGCGCGGGAACAGCGTGACCTCCCGGACGTTCGTCGCCCCGGTCAGGCGAGCCGTCCAGCGCTCGAGGCCGATCGCGAAGCCGCCGTGCGGCGGCATGCCGTGCTCGAACGCCTCGAGGTAGGTCGCGTAGGCGGCCGGGTCCTCGCCGCGGGCCGTGATCGCCGCGACGTAGTCGGCGTGCCGGTGCAGCCGCTGACCGCCCGTGACGAGCTCGAGACCGCGGAAGAGCAGGTCGAAGCTGTTGCTCCACCGCGCGTCGTCGGGCTGAGGGTGCGTGTAGAAGGGGCGCTTGGCCATCGGATAGCCCTCGACGGCGAGGAAGTCGCTCCCGTGCTCGGCGAGCGCCCACCTCCCCAGGGCGCGTTCGTGCTCGGGGGTCAGGTCGGGCTCGTCCGAGGGTGCGCCGACCAGGGCCAGCGCCTCGGCGAAGTGGATCACGGGGATCTCGTCGGGCACGACCGGGACGGTGAAGCCCTGGGCCGCGACCGCCCCGGCCGCGAGCTCGTGCACCCCCGCGACCATGCCCGCCAGGACGTCGCGCAGGACCCGCAGCACGTCGCGATGGTCGTGCACGAACCCGAGCTCGACGTCGAGCGAGACGTACTCGGCGAGGTGGCGGACCGTGTCGTGCGGCTCGGCGCGGAAGACCGGTCCCACCTCGTACACGCGCTCGAACACCCCGACGAGCTGCTGCTTGTACAGCTGGGGGCTCTGCGCCAGGAAGGCGGGACCGCCGAAGTAGTCGACCGCGAACACGTTCGCCCCCGACTCGGTCGCCGACGCGACGATCTTGGGCGAGTGGACCTCGGTGAACCCCTGCGCGTCGAGCACCTCGCGGAAGCCCCGCAACGACGCGGCCGCGACCTCCCACCGCGCACGCTGGGCGGGGTGGCGCCACGCGACGGCCGCGTGGTCGAGCAGCGTCGGCAGCGCCACGTCGAGCGTGGGGCGCCAGAGCTCGACGGGTGGGGTCACCGCGGGGTCGGTGAGGAGGACGAGGGTCGGTGAGGTCACCTCGATCCCGCCGGGCGCCTGGGCGTTCGCCGTGGCGGTGCCCGTGACCTCGACCACGGTCTCCTCGGGCGGCACGTCCTGCTCGTCGCCGGCACGCACGACGACCTGGGCCAGGCCCGACCGGTCGCGCAGCACCAGGAAGGTGACCGTGGCGAGCTCCCGGCGGCGGTGCACCCAGCCGTCGAGCGTCACGGACGTGCCAGGGGGCACGGAGGAGAGGTCGGCGGCGAGGGTGCGGGAGCCGGGAAGCGCGACGGGTGGGGTGGGTGGTCTCATGGTTCCTCCAGCAGGCGAAGGCCCTGGAGGAGCGGGCGGGGGCTAGGTCGCTGTGCCACCACTCCTTCGCCGGGAGGTCCCGACCTCTCGTCGGTACGCCGCACGCGCGGGGCACGTCCGCCCGTGCTGCGAGAGCCGGGCCGAGGGTCGTCACGCCTCACGTCCACCGGTTCCGACCCTACCCACGGTGCATCCGTTCGTCGCGGGAATTCTCCGGGCGGACGTCGAGCGCGTGGTTCGGCTGCGACATGCTCGGCGAGCAGCAGCGGAACCATGCACCCAGCGGTGCGCGGCACCTTCCGTTCACCCGCTCTCGCTACGGTCGCACCGTGACCGCACAGCCCGCAGAGCCCGCCCAGCCCCCTCGTCCCGCCGCGCTCGCCCGCCGCCTGGGGCTGGCCGACAGCGTCGTGATCGGCGTCGGCTCGATGCTCGGCGCCGGGGTGTTCGCGGTCTTCGCCCCGGCGGCCGCCGCGGCCGGGTGGTGGCTGCTCGCGGGGCTCGCGGTCGCGGCCCTGGTCGCCTACGCCAACGCGACGTCCACCGCGCAGCTCGCGGCCCGCTACCCGACGTCGGGCGGGGCCTACGCGTACGGGCGTGAACGCCTGGGACCGTGGTGGGGGTTCGCCGCGGGGTGGTCCTTCGTCGTCGGGAAGACGGCCTCGTGCGCGGCCATGGCCCTGACCTTCGCGGCCTATGCCGCCCCCGGCGCGCAGCGCCCCGTGGCCGCGCTCGTCGTCGTGGCGCTGGTCGCGGTCAACGCCCGGGGGGTGACCCGCACGGCCCAGGTCACGCGCGTCCTGGTCGCCGTGACGGTGCTCGTGCTGGTGCTCGTGGTCGTCGTCGCGTGGCAGGTTCCTGTCGCTGAGTCCCCGTCGGAGGTGGGGGCACCGCAGGGGTCGCACGGCGTGCTCCAGAGCGCCGGGCTGCTGTTCTTCGCGTTCGCCGGGTACGCGCGGGTCGCGACGCTCGGGGAAGAGGTGCGCGACCCGCGCGTGACGATCCCGCGGGCGATCCAGCTCGCGCTCGGGATCGTGGTGGTCGTCTACGCGGTGGTCGGGTTCGGCGCGCTGCGGGCGCTCGGCGTGGACGCCCTCGCCGGGTCGACGGCGCCGCTCGCCGACCTCGTCGGCGCGGCCGGGTGGCCCGGAGGGGACGTGGTCGTGCGGGTCGGCGCCGCCGCGGCCTGCGGGGGTGCGCTCCTGGGGCTCGTCGCCGGGGTGGGACGGACGACGCTCGCGATGGCTCGCGAGGGCGACCTGCCCGGCCCGCTCGCGGCGGTGCACCCGGTGCATCGGGTGCCGGCGCGGGCCGAGGCCGTGCTGGGGGCCGTCCTCGTCGTCCTCGTCCTGGTGGCCGACCTCCGCACGGCCGTCGGGTTCTCGTCCTTCGCGGTGCTGACGTACTACGCGGTCGCCAACCTGGCGGCCCTCACGCAGGGGCCCGACGACCGTCGGTGGCCCCGCGCCCTCCAGGTCCTGGGGCTCGTCGGGTGCGTGGTGCTCGCCGCCGCGCTCCCGCCGGCGTCGGTGCTCGCGGGCGGGGCGGTGCTCCTCGTGGGGCTGGCCGGACGAGCCGTGGTCCGGGCCACCGCGCGGCGGACGCCCCGCCCGTGACCCGGCCGCGACGCGTCCGGAGCCGACGCCCCAGCCCTCGCGCCAGGACGCCCGCGGGGTGACGATGGACGTATGTCCAGCGTCGGACCGGTCGTTGTCGGGTATGACGGGTCGCCCTCGGCGACCTCAGCGGTGCGCTGGGCTGCGCGCGAAGCCCGACGGCGCA
Source organism: Oerskovia douganii (assembly GCF_015142735.1). Lineage (GTDB taxonomy): Bacteria > Actinomycetota > Actinomycetes > Actinomycetales > Cellulomonadaceae > Oerskovia > Oerskovia douganii. The sequence continues at coordinate 3,162 of NZ_JACSPN010000025.1, forward strand.
GCACGCGGCTCGACGTCGTCTTCGCGCGCGACGCGCACGACTCCCACCTGGAGCCCTCGCTGCCGGGCGGTGGGGACGACGCGCAGGCCGGAGCGCGGGCGCTCGCGGACCGCGGCCGTGGCACGGCGCTCGAGGTCGAGCCGGACCTCGAGGTCGAGGCGACCGTCGAGTACACGACCCCTGCGGCGACCCTGGTCGGCGCATCGCTCGACGCCTCGGTCGTGGTCGTCGGTTCCGGGGACCACGGGCGGGTGCGCGGTGAGCTCGGCGGCTCCGTGGCGCTCGCGGTCGCTGCGCACGCGCACTGCCCGGTCGTCGTGGTGCACGGCGACGTCGAGGCGCTGCGCGACGTGAACCTGCCCGTCGTGGTGGGGGTCGACGGGTCGGCGGCCTCGACCGACGCGTTGCTCCACGCGGCCGAGGTGGCTGTCTCGCGACAGGCGTCCCTGCGTGTCGTGGTCGCCTGGTGGACGCGGGCCTCGGCCCACCTCGAGAGCTATGTCGCCGCGGAGTTCCCGCGCGAGCGCGCCGAGCAGGGCGCCGAGCGGCAGCTCGCCGCGGCGCTCGCCCAGGTGCGCGAGGCGTTCGACGGGATCGACGTCGAGGGCGAGACGGTCGAGGCCTACCCGGCTCCCGCACTGGTCAGGGCCTCGGAGGGGGCCGAGCGGCTCGTCGTGGGCTCGCGCGGCCGGGGTGGGTTCGCGGCGCTCGTCCTGGGTTCGGTGAGCCACGCGCTGGTGCGCGAGGCGCACTGCCCCGTGACGATCGTGCGCTGACCCCGGCGTCCACGGTCGCGTGATCCCCGCCACAGGTTCGGTCCTGAGACTTTCACCCGGTGGGGATGTTTGGTTAGGCTCACCTCCGTGAGCCAGACCTTATCGGGAGCCGACGACACCACGGCAGCCCAGGACCCCGCCCTCCCGGCCCTCGCCGGGACCGGGCTGAGCCTCGGGTACGACGGGAACGCCGTCGTGCACGACGCCTCGCTGCGTCTGCTCCCCGGACAGGTCACCGCGCTGATCGGGCCCAACGGGAGCGGCAAGTCGACGCTCCTGCGCTCGCTCGCCCGGCTGCACAAGCCGCTCGACGGGACCGTGAGCCTGCCCGACGTCCCCGACGCGCTCGCGCTGCACCCCAAGGACTTCGCGCGCCGCGTCACGCTGCTCTCGCAGAGCAGGCCCACGCCCAACGGCGTGAGCGTGCGCGACGTCGTCGGGTACGGACGGCACCCGCACCGGGCGCGCTTCCGCTCCACGGACCCCGACGGCGCCCGCGCGATCGCGTGGGCCATGGACGTCACGGGCGTCGCGGCCATGGCCGGGCGCGGCGTCGACGAGCTGTCGGGCGGTGAGCTCCAGCGCGTGTGGCTCGCGACGTGCCTCGCGCAGGACACGGGCGTGCTGCTCCTCGACGAGCCCACGACCTACCTGGACCTGCGCTACCAGGTCGAGATCCTCGACCTCGTGCGCGACCTCGCGGACGCCCACGGCGTGGCCGTGGGCGTCGTGCTGCACGACCTCAACCAGGCGGCCGCGGTCGCCGACCACGTGGTCCTGCTCCAGCGCGGCGTCGTCCGCGCCGCGGGCGAGGCCGCGGACGTCCTGACGGCCGACGCCCTGAGCGAGACCTACGGCATCCGGATCGAGGTCACGCACGACCCGCTGACCGGCACGGTGCAGACCGCGCCCGTCGGGCGGCACACGACCCGCAGGCTCGTCGCCGTCCCCTGACGGCCGGGCCGACGCACCCCGTGCCGCCGCGCACCCCCGCGCGGTGGCCCACCGAGCCCGACGCCGTCCCGGCGCGGGCCGCACCTCAAGGACACAGGACCCCCATGCGAACGACCCTCCGGACCGGCCTGCCCGCCGTCCTGCTCGTGACAGCGCTCACCCTCACCGCGTGCGGCACCACGGAGGAGGCCGACGCCGGCACGGCCGACGCGACCGCCGCCTCCGACGCGGGCCCCGTCACCTTCACCGACGAGCGCGGCGAGCAGACGCTCGACGCTCCTGCGACCGAGGTCGTCTCGCTCGAGTGGGGCCTGACCGAGAACCTGCTCGCGCTCGGCGTCGACATCGTCGGCCAGGCCGACGTCGAGGGCTACAACACCTGGGACACCTCGGTGCCCCTCGACGCCTCCACCCCGGACGTCGGCACGCGCGGCGAGGCGAGCCTCGACGCGATCTCCGCGCTCGAGCCCGACCTCATCGCCGTCACCACGGACACGGCCGACAACGTGATCGACCAGCTCGAGGACATCGCGCCCGTCGTCACCCTGCGCGGCTCGGACGGCACCGACCCGATCGGGTACATGCGTCAGACCGTCGAGACCCTCGCGACCGCGACGGGTACCGAGGACAAGGGCGCCGAGCTGCTCGCGGGCTTCGACACCAAGGTCGCCGAGGGCAAGAAGGCCCTCGACGAGGCCGGCGTGGCGGGCGCCTCGTACGTCATGGCCGACGGCTGGGTCAACAACGGCACGGTCTCGGTGCGCATGTACACGCCCGGTTCGTTCCTGGGTGCGGTCGGCGCCGAGCTGGGCCTCGAGAACGCCTGGACCGGCGAGGGCGACCCCGACTACGGCCTCGCGCAGACCGACGTCGAGGGCCTCACGGCGCTGAGCGACGTCCAGTTCGTCTACGCCGCGAGCGACTCCGAGGCCGACCCCTTCGCGGACGGGCTCAAGGACAACGCGATCTGGCAGCAGCTCCCGTTCGTCATCGCCGGTGACGTGCACCGCATCCCCGACGGCATCTGGATGTTCGGCGGCCCGGCTTCGGCCAACGCCTACGTCGACGCGCTCGTCGCGGCACTGACCCAGTGAGCACGAGCGCCCCGGGGGGACTCTCGACGGCCCAGAGCGAGGTCCCGGACGACTCCTCGGGGCTCCTGGCCCCGCCGGTTCCCCTGGGGCGCTCGCGCGTCCGGTTCCGCCTGACGGTCGCCTCGGCGTTCGTCGTCGCGATCCTCGTCGTCCTGGTGCTGGCCGCGATCCACCTCACGCAGGGGACGGCCGACGTCGGCCTCGGCGACCTGCTGAGGCTCGTCGTGGGCGGGACCGCCGGCGACGCCGACGCGGACCGGACCGTGGCCGCCGTCCTGGTCGCCTCGCGCCTGCCCCGCCTGCTCGCGGGCCTCCTCGTGGGCGTCTCGCTCGGCGCGGCCGGAGCCGCGCTCCAGTCGGTGGCGCGCAACCCGCTGGCCTCGCCCGACACGCTCGCGGTCAACGCGGGCGCCTACGTCGCGGTCGTGGGCGCGGCCGTGGTCGGCGTGACGCTCCCGTTCTACCTCTCGGGGACCCTGGCGCTGATCGGTGGCCTCGCGGCCTCGGGCCTGGTGCTCGTCCTGGCGCGCGGCGGTGCGGCAGGGCCCACGCGGCTGATCCTCGCGGGCTCCGCGATCACCCTGGCCCTGCAATCGCTGACGACCGTGCTGCTCGTGCTGTTCCAGCAGGAGACCATGGGGCTCTTCGCGTGGGGGAGCGGCTCGATCGTCCAGTCCGGCACGTCGCAGGTCGCGCTCGTGGCCCCGCTCGTGGTCGTGGGCCTCGGCGGGCTGGTCCTCGTGGCCCACCGGCTGGACCTCCTGGCGCTGGGCGACGACACCGCGACCGTGCTCGGGATCGACGTGCGCGCCACGCGCGTCGTGACCATCCTGCTCGCGGTCCTGCTGTCCGCGACGGCCGTCACGGTCGCGGGCCCGGTCGGGTTCGTCGGACTGTGCGCCCCGGTGATCGTGCGCCTCGTGGCGCGCAAGGTGCCCGGTCTCAACCGGCACCGTGTGCTCATCCCGCTCTCGGGGATCGCGGGCGTGATCGTCATCCTGGGCGCCGACGTCCTGCTGCGCCTCGTGCTGCCCGGCACCTACGGCGTCGCCGTCCCGACGGGCGTCATCACGACCGTGTTCGGCGCCGCGACGCTCGTGTGGCTCGCGCGCCGCCTCAAGGACTCGGGACCTGCTGCGGGGACCCGGGCCGCGCACGTCCGGCCACGCACCTCGCGCCGCGCGCTGGTGGTCACGGCCGTCCTGGTCGCACTCCTGGTCGCGGCCACGATCGCGGCGCTCCTGCTGGGCGACCGGCTCCTGCTCACGGGCGACGTCCTCAACTGGGCCGCCGACCGGGCGGGCAAGCAGGTGAGCTTCGTGCTCGACCAGCGCTTCCCGCGCGCGCTCGCCGCGATCCTCGCGGGCGCCGCGCTGGGCCTGGCGGGAACCGTGGTGCAGGCCGTGTGCCGCAACCCGCTGGCCGAGCCGGGGCTGCTCGGCGTGACCGCGGGCGCGGGCCTGGGGGCCGTCGCGGTCGTCCTGCTCGTGCCCGGCGTCGGCATCGTGGGGATGTCCGTGGCGGCCGTCGTCGGCGCGCTCGGGACGTTCGCGATCGTCTACCGCCTGGCGTACCGGGGCGGACTGAGCTCGGACCGCCTCGTGCTGATCGGCATCGGCATGAGCGCGGGGGCCACGGCCCTGACCACGCTCGTGATCGTCGTCGTGGCCCCGTGGAACCTCAACCTCGCGCTCACCTGGCTGTCCGGGTCCACGTACGGGCGCACGCTCGAGCACGTGGTCCCCGTCGTGCTCGCGCTGCTCGTGGTCGTGCCCGTCGCGGTGCTCCACCGGCGCGAGATGGACGTCCTGGCGCTCGACGAGGACACCCCGCGGGTCCTGGGCCTGCGCCTCGACCGCACGCGCCTCCTGCTCCTGGGCGCGAGCGCGGTGCTGACGGCCGCCGCGGTGTGCGCGGTCGGCGTCGTGGGCTTCGTGGGTCTCGTCGCCCCGCACGCCGCGCGGGCCCTCGTCGGGTCCCGCAACGGCCGCGTCATCCCGGTCTCGATGCTGCTCGGGGCCGTCCTCGTGAGCGTCGCCGACACCGTGGGCCGCACGGTCATCGCACCCGCCCAGATCCCCGCGGGCCTGACGACGGCGCTCATCGGTGCGCCGTACTTCGTGTGGCTCCTGTGGCGCAGCCGCGGCCGCGAGGCGTGAGAGTGATCCCGACCACAGGGACGGGTCCGGGGGTTCACCCGGGCCCGATGTTTGGTTAGGCTCGCCTACGTGAGCCAGACCAGTGTCGTGACCGAGCAGGAGATCTCCCCGTTCCGCATGTTCGACGTGCAGGTGCGACGGGTCGAGCGCCTGGCCCCCAGCTTCCTGCGCGTGACCTTCACGGGCCACGACCTGCACGAGTTCGCCGACAACGGCCTGGACCAGCGCATCAAGCTCGTCCTGCCCGCGACCGACGGCGGCTACGAGCACCTCGACCGCACGGGCGAGTGGTACGCCGCCTGGCGCGCCCAGCCCGAGGAGCGGCGCAATCCGCTGCGCACCTACACCGTGCGCGCGGTGCGTCCTGAGGTCTCCGAGGTGGACGTCGACCTCGTCCTGCACGGCGACGCGGGCCCCGCGTCCCGGTGGGCGCTCGCTGCGCGCCCCGGTACCGAGGTCGTCCTGCTGGGCCCCAACGGGCTGTGGCACGGTGCTCACGGCGGCGTCGAGTTCTCTCGCCCGGTCCGCAGCCACGCGCTGCTGCTCGCCGGGGACGAGACCGCGGTCCCGGCCATCGCCTCGATCCTGGAGTCCCTCCCGGCCGACGAGGTCGGCGAGGTCTTCCTCGAGGTCCCGCACGCGGGCGACGTCCTGCCCGTCACGGCGCCCGCCGGCGTGAACGTCACCTGGCTCGCCCGCGAGGGCCGGGCGCACGGCGACCTGCTCGTGCCCGCCGTCCGCGAGGCCGCGGACCGCCTGCTCGAGCGCAACGTGTGCGGTGCGACCCACTCGCTGACCTGCGCCGCGCGCGGGCTCGCGGCGCGCCCCGGCACGGCCGGCGAGGTGGCCGAGCTCGAGGACGTCGACGTCGACACGGACATCCTCTGGGAGGTTCCCGTGGACGACGACGGCGCACCCCTGGTCGCGTGCGCCGAGCTCTACGCGTGGCTCGCCGGGGAGGCCTCGGTCATCAAGACGCTGCGGCGCTACCTCGTGTCCGAGCGCGGTGTGGACCGTCGGTCGGTCGCGTTCATGGGCTACTGGCGTGAGGGCCGCGCCGAGGGGTGACGGCCGTGAGGGCCGCGCCGAGGGCTGACGGCCGTGAGGGCCGCGCCGGGCGCCCGCTCACCCCACCGGCACGCCCAGCCCCTCGACCAGCTCGACCCCGGGCAGCCGCGCGAGCAGGGCGCCCGGCAGCAGCAGCTTGGAGCGGCGCAGCCCGCTCCCGATCAGCGCGGCCTCGCCGTCCGTGGCGACGGCGGCGTCGAGCAGCACGCGCCATCCCTCGGGGAGCCCGATCGGGGTGATCCCGCCGTACTCCATGCCGGACTCGACGACCGCGCGGTCCATGGGCAGGAACGAGGCCTTGCGCACGTCGAGCAGCGACCGCACGCGCGTGTTCACGTCGGCCCGGGTCGTGGCCCGCACGACGGCCGCGGCGATCCGCTCGTCGCCCCCGCGCCGCCCGGCGACCAGGACGCAGTTCGCGGAGACCGCGGGCGGCAGGTCGTGGGCCGCGTTGAGCGTGGCGGTGTCGGCGAGGTCCGGGTCGATCTCGACGACGGCGACCTGCTCGGCGACGCGGGGGTCCTGAGCGGTCCACCGGGCGAGGGCCTCGGCGACCGACGGTGCGAGCAGGTCGGGCCGGGTCGTCGCGGGGACCCAGTCGAGGTCGCCGAGGGTCGGAAGGGTGAGGCGGTCGATCCCGTCGTGGCTCATGCGGCGACCAGGACCTGGTAGGTCGGCGTGATGGTCGCTCGCCCGATCGTGTGGAACACGGCCGCCATGGCGACCGCGGTCGCGGTCGTCGAGGGGGTGACGTCGAGCGTCTCGACGTCGAGCGCGTGCACCGCGAACACGTACCGGTGCGGTCTGTCGCCGGGCGGGGGTGCGGCGCCCAGGTAGCCCGGCCCACCGCCGTCGTGCCGGGTCTGCACCGCTCCCGGCGGGAGGTAACCGCCTCCGGGTGACCCTGCGCCCTGCGCGAGCGTCACGGTGGACGCGGGCACGTTGACGACGGTCCAGTGCCAGTAGCCCGCCGGGGTCGGCGCGTCCATGTCGAAGCAGCTCACGAGGAACGAGCGCGTGGCCGCGGGGAAGTGGTTCCAGGACAGCTCGGGCGACCGGTTGTCGCCGCCGGCCGCGTGCGTGCGCGCCATGGGTTCGCCGTGCGCGACGTCGTCGCTCGTGACGCTGAAGCGTGGGACCTGGGGCAGGAGCGAGTAGGGGTCGGGAGCGAGGGGCCGGTCGGCGAGGTTCATCGTCCCATCGTGCCCGGTGGGCGGGGGAGGGGCCAGGTGCGGGGGCGTCGGTGGCGTCGGAAGCGCGCGGTGAATTGTCCCTCCTTGCCCGCCCAGCGAACCACACTTTGCAGGATTGTGCTTGTTCAGGCCCCGCTATTGACAAACTCCGTCACCACCCGCAAATCTGGTGACTGCCCGGGCGATCCTCGGGCCACGCAGTGAGTGCCACAGATGCCATGTCACGAGCGTCGATCGCCACCGGTCCCGGCAGACCCCCGGGCGCATCGCCGACCAGAGAGCAGGTCGCCATGCACGCAGTCCCACCACCCGTGAGCCCCGCCAGAGGGCCCCTGTCCGGACGCAGGTCGTCCGGTGCCCGACGACGGGCGGTCGCCTCGGCCACCGCCCTCGCCCTCGCGCTCGGCACGGCCGCCGGGAGCGTCGCCCTGACGGCTCCCGCGGCCGCCGACGTCACCAACGCCAAGCCCGCGGTCGTCCCGACGCTCAAGGAGTGGACGGGAGGCAGCGGGTCGTTCGATCTCGACTCCTCGACCCGGATCGTCGTCCCTGCCACGCTCGAGGAGATGGGCGCGCAGGTCGCGGCGGACATCGCCGACCTCACGGCCCGCACGGTCCCCGTCGCCGTGGACGCGGCACCGGACGAGGGCGACATCGTGCTGGTCGTCGACCCGACGCTCGTCCACGCCGCGGGCGGCGAGCGCTTCGACGAGGAAGGCTACGTCCTCGACGTCGACCCGGGACGCGTGACCGTGACCGCACCGACCGAGCAGGGGGCCTTCTACGGGACCCGGAGCCTCCTGCAGGTGCTGGTCCAGAGCCCGGGCCGCGGAAGCGTGCCCGTCGGGGAGTCGGTCGACTGGCCCGACTACGCCTCGCGCGGCTTCATGCTCGACGTGGGGCGGCGCTTCTTCACGCCCGAGTTCGTCCGCGACTACATCTCGATGATGAGCTGGTTCAAGCTCAACGAGTTCCAGATCCACCTCATGGACAACGAGATCAGCCCCGCGGGCGGCAACTGGGCCGACGCTCAGGCCGGCTTCCGGCTCCAGTCCGACAACCCCGCGTTCGCGGGTCTCGCGTCGACCGACGGAGCCTACGACCGGGCGGACTGGCAGTCCTTCGAGGACACCGCCGCAGCCCACGCCGTGACGATCATCCCGGAGATCGAGGGGCCCGCCCACGCGCGCTCGGTCGTCCGCTGGAAGCCCGAGCTCGGCACGAACGGCGGCAACTCCGACCACCTGGACCTGAGCAAGCCCGAGGCGACGGCGGTCATGAAGTCGATCTTCACCGAGTTCGCGCCGTGGTTCGAGGGCCCCGACGTCCACATGGGGGTCGATGAGTACTACGCGTCGCCCGCGCTCTTCCGGGACTACTTCAACACCATGGCTGCCCACGTCCGCAGCCTCGGCAAGCACCCGCGCGCCTGGGGGAGCTTCACCCAGATGCACGGCAACGCGAACGGCTACGACCGTGACGTGACGATCAACTCGTGGAACGGCGGCTGGTACTCGATCGAGTCGGCGTACGCCGACGGCTACCGGTTCCTCAACACCGACGACTCGACGCTGTACGTCGTCCCGTTCGCGAGCTACTACCACGGCAATGGGCTCAACAACCAGTGGCTGTACTCGTCCTGGGCGCCCAACCGGACCGGGAACAAGATCGTGCCCGAGGGGGCCGCGGAGGGAGCCATGTTCGCGGTCTGGAACGACCTCGTGCACGCCGACTACACGCAGCAGGACGTGCACGGCCTGGTCGAGCTGTCCTTCCCGACGATCGCGCAGAAGACCTGGGACGGCGCGACGCCCGAGCTCACGTTCGCGCAGTTCTCGGCGCTCACGCGCACCCTGGGCCTGGGCCCCGGCATCGAGGTGGTCGACTTCACGCGAGGCGGCCAGCTCGCGGGCGAGCTGAGCCACGGCGCGACCGTGACGGCCTCGTCCGCGGACGAGGGCAACGGTCCCGAGCACCTCACCGACGGCCAGACGACGACGCGCTGGAGCACGCGGTCGACGGCGCCCGCCACGCTCACCGTGGACCTGGGGTCGGTGCAGACGGTCGGCGCCGTGGAGGTCGACTGGACCGCGGCAGCAGCCACGAGCTACACGGTCGAGGTCTCGGCCGACGGGTCCACCTGGACGAGGGCGTCCCGGCATCGCAACACGACCGGGCCGGGGATCGACCGCGCCACGTTCGGCGCCCACGAGGCCCGGTACGTCCGGCTGAGCTCGGTCGTCGGCGGTCCGGACGGCGTCGGCGCGTGGCGACTGAGCGTCCTGGGTCGTCCGGACCTCGCCCTGGGTGCCGTCGCGACGGCCTCGGGCGTCGAGTCGGGCACGACCATGACGGCGGCCAACGTCGTCGACGGCGACCCCTCGACGCGATGGTCGGCCGACTACAGCGCGCAGCCCTGGGTCCAGGTGGATCTCGGCACGGCCAGGACGGTCGACGAGATCACGCTGCGCTGGGAGGCCGCCTCGGCGACCGCCTACCGCGTCGAGGTGTCGCAGGACGGCGCCGCCTGGTCCCCCCTCGTGACCAGGACCGGGCTCGCGGGAGGGGCTCGCACCGACGTCCTGACCGTGCCGGCGACCGCCGCACGGTACGTCAGGGTCACGACGACCGCCAAGAGCCTCAACCCGTACCTGTCGCTCTACGACCTCGAGGTGCGCGGGGCGGCGCCGGCCGAGCCCGTGCAGGTGACGGCCACCGCGACCGTGCGGTGCGTGGCCGGACGGGCCCAGCTGTCGGTCGACGTCGTCAACGACGACGCGGCGCCCGTCGACGTCGTCGTCACGACGCCGTACGGCAGCCGGACCTTCTCCGCACTCTCGCCCGAGAAGCGGGCGCACGCCGCGTTCAGCACGCGGGCCGTGGGCGTCGAGGGTGGCACTGCCGTCGTCGACGTCTCCCCGGCGGGCTCGCCCGGGCAGGCAGGATCCGTCGAGGTCCCCTTCACCGGGACCGCCTGCGGCTGACGCCTGACGCACGACGAACGCCCGAGGGGTCCGGCCTGCACAGGCCGGGCCCCTCGGGCGTTCGTCCGGGGCTGCCGAGGTGTCGCGTCTGCCACCATGTGCGGGTGCAGAAGCGACGCAAGGGGACGACGCAGAGCGTCGTCCTGATCATCCTGGCGGTCATCGCCCCCATCCTGCTGATGCAGCAGCGGCGAGGAAGGGGGTACTTCATCCACGACACCACGACCGCCGTGGTGCTGTTCGGTGCCCTGGCCCTCGTGGCCGCGCTCGGTATCGCGATCACGGTGCGCCGCCGGGGGCCGCTCGCGGGGGAGAAGGCGGCGTTCGTCCTCCTGGGGCTGTTCACGGGGGTGGGGGTCGCGCTCGGGACCTGGCGGACGGTCGACGAGGGGCCGACCGCCTCCACGGTCCTGGGGGCCCTGGCCGGCCTCGTCGCGGTCGGGGTCTACGTGGTCCTCGCGCTCCGGGTCCGCCCCTCGCACGCTCGATGACACAGGTCGTCGTTCTCTCGAGTGCCGCTCGAGGGTCTGGCCTCGCGTGGCGCCGTGCGGGAGGGCCTGAGATCGCCGGGAATCCGCCGATTCCTGCCCAAGCTTGAAGCCCCGAGTGAGACTTCCGGAATGCCCGGATACCTAGTAGATAGTTGCGCGATCGACGAACTATCGACCACTGGTTGACCCCCGGCGCCGAGGGGCTCGGGCGAGTTGACACCCCCTCGGGGAAGGCGTGTACTGGAAGTGTTCGAACACCTGTTCGAATGTCTTTCGAGCGTGCAGGAGGTGTCATGACCCTGGTCGACGACGCCCTCCTGGCGGCCCTGGGCGGCCCCGCGGACACCGCAGGCGCCACCGGCCCCACGCACGCCGAGCGGACCCTGCTCGCCCGGTCGGTGCTGCGCCGCGCGGAGCTCTCGGCCCGGCGGGCACCGGGGAGCACGGGGGAGGAGAAGCTCCTCCCCGTCCCCGACGAGCTGGCCGGCCTGCTCCCGTCCGGCGGCCTCCAGCGCGGTACCGCGGTCGTGGTCGACGGGTCCACCTCGCTCCTGCTCGCGCTGCTGTCCGAGGCCTCCCGCACGGGGGCCTGGACGGCGATGGTCGGCTTCCCCCGCCTCGGGATCCTCGCGGCGGCCGAGGCCGGCATCGATCTCGGCCGCGTCGCGCTCGTCCCGTCCCCGGGCCCCGACGCCGCGGCAGCCGTCGCCGCCCTGCTCGACGGGATCGACGTCGTCGTGGTCGGACCGCAGGCCGCGCTGACGGACGCCGACCGACGCCGCCTGACCTCCCGCGCCCGCGAGCGCGGGAACCTCCTCGTCGCCGCACAACCCTGGGCGGGGGCGCACGTGGTCCTCACGGTCCGCGACGGCACGTGGTCGGGTACGGACCACGGTGCCGGGTACCTGCGCAGGCGACGGCTCACGGTCGAGCGCAGCGGGCGGGCCGGTGCCTCGCGCGGCATCGTGCGCCAGGTCGAGCTGCCGCTGCACGGGGGCGCCGTGAAGAACCCGCGGCAGGTCGAGAAGACCCCGCCCGGCCTCCGGCTCGTCGGATGAGCACCGAGGCAGCCACCCGCACCGCGGTCCTGTGGGTGCCGGACTGGCCCGTCGTCGCCGCGATGGGCGCCGCGCAGGTCCCCGCGCACGTGCCCGCGGCCACGCACGACGGCCGCCGGGTCCTCGCGGTCTCGGCCACCGCGCGGGCGCAGGGCGTGCGCCGGGGGATGCGGCGCCGTCGGGCGCAGGAGTGCTGCCCCGAGATCGAGCTGCTCGACGCCGACGACGCCCGCGACGCGCGCGAGTTCGAGCCCGTCGCGCTCGCCGCCGAGACCGTGGTCGCGGGCATCGAGGTCGCGCGCCCGGGCCTGCTGCTCCTGCCCTCGGGCGGCCCCGCGCGCTACCACGGCACCGAGGAGCGCCTCGCGCAGGTGCTCGTCGAGCGGGTCGTCCACGACACCGGCCACGAGAGCCAGGTCGGCGTCGCCGACGGGATCCTGGCCGCGGTGCTCGCGGCGAGGGCCTCGTCCGTCGTGCCCGCGGGGGGCTCGCGCGCCTACCTCGCCCCCCGCCCGCTGGGAGAGCTCGTCCACGTCGTCGCGGGCGACGCCCAGCCCGTCGCCGAGCTCGTCGACCTCCTGGGACGCCTCGGTGTGCGGACCCTCGCCGACCTCGCGACGCTGCCCGCCGCGAGCGTCCTGTCGCGCTTCGGCGACCTGGGAGCGTGGGCCCAGCGCCTCGCGCAGGGCGAGGACCTGCGCCCGCCCGCGAGGCGTCGCATCGAGGCCGACGTGGCCGTCGGGTGCGAGCTCGACCCGCCCGCCGAGCGCGTCGACGTCGCGACCTTCGCGGCCCGCCGCCTCGCCGAGGACCTGCACGCCCAGCTCGTCGAACGGTCGTCGTCGTGCGGTCGGCTGCGCATCACGGCCCGCACCGAGGACGGGCGCGAGCTCGAACGGACCTGGCGCTGCGACGACGGGGCCATGGGCGGGCTCACCGCGGCCCGGATCACCGACCGCGTGCGCTGGCAGCTCGAGGGGTGGCTCACGGCGTCGCGCGTCGCGCTGGGGCAGCGTCGGCGCCAGGAGCAGCGGCAGCGACGAGGGAGCCCGCAGGGAGGTCGCGGGAGCGAGCCGGACGACGGCACGGCCCACGACGACCTGCCGGACCTGCCCGAGGACCGGCCCTCGCCCCTCGTGCGGCTCGCGATCACCGCGGAGGAGGTCGTGCCCGCAGGGGTCGAGCAGCCGCGGCTGTGGGGCGTGTCGAGCGGCGAGGACGCACGCGCCCGGCGTGCGCTGGGCCGCGTCCAGGGGCTCCTGGGCGGGGACGGCGTCCTGAGCGTCACCACGCAGGGCGGGCGCGACGTCCACGACCAGGTGCACCTCGCCCCCTGGGGGGACGCGGCTCCCGCGCCCCGGCGGGCGGACCTGCCGTGGCCGGGACGCCTGCCCGAGCCCGCGCCCGCCCTCGTGCTGGACGTCCCGGAGGACGTCGCGGTCCTGGACGACGCCGGAGCACCCGTCCGCGTCGACGTACGCCTTGCGATGAGCGCACCGCCCGCGACCGTGCGGTGGCTCGCGCCCCGCGCCGGGGCCGGCAGACGCGTGCTCGGCTGGTCCGGGCCGTGGCCGCTCGCCGAACGCTGGTGGAGCGAGGCACCGCGCCGCCGGGCGTACCTGCAGGTGCTGCTCGACGACGGGCGCGGTGTGCTGCTCGCGAGCGCCCAGGGGCGCTGGACCGTGGAGGCCGTCTATGACTAGGCCCGTCGGTTCGGCGCCCCGCTACGCCGAGCTGCACGCGCACTCCGCGTTCAGCTTCCTCGACGGCGCGAGCCACCCCGAGGAGCTCGCGGCCGAGGCCGCGCACCTGGGCCTGTCCGCGCTCGCGGTGACCGACCACGACGGTCTGTACGGGGTGGTCCGCTTCGCGACCGCAGCGCGCGCGCTGTCCCTGCCGACCGTGTTCGGCGCCGAGCTGCACCTGCCCGTCGCGCCCACCCCCGGTGCCGCCCCCGTCCTGGACGCACCCACGGGCGTGCCGGACCCGCGCGCGTCCCACCTGCTCGTCCTGGCCCGCGGCCCCGACGGGTACCGCAACCTGTCGAGCGCGATCGCGACCGCGCACCTCGCGACGGGCACCAAGGGGGCGGCCGACTACCGCCTCGACCTGCTCGGCGAGCAGTCGGGCGGCCAGTGGCTCGTCCTCACGGGCTGCCGCAAGGGCGCGGTGCGCTCGGCGCTGCTCACCGAGGGGCCGCGGGCCGCTCGGCGCGAGCTCGACCGGCTCGTCCAGGTCTTCGGCCCGGACAACGTGGCCGTGGAGATCACCGACTCGGGCGACCCCCGCGACAGCGACCTGTGCGACGCGCTCGCCGACCTGGCCGCGGGGGCGCGCCTGCCGCTCGTCGCGACCGGCAACGTCCACTACGCGCGCCCCCGCGACGCGCCTCTCGCGGGGGCGCTCGCGGCCGTGCGTGCACGCTCGTCGCTCGACGACATGGACGGCTGGCTGCCCGGGGCCCCCACCGCGCACCTGCGCTCGGCGGCCGAGATGGCGGGCCGGCACCGCCGCCACCCGCAGGCCGTGGTCACCGCGGCGGAGCTGGGGGCCGAGTGCCAGTTCGACCTGCGCCTCGTGGCCCCGGAGCTGCCGCCGTACCCGGTCCCGGCCGGCCATGACGAGCGGTCGTGGTTGCGCGTGCTCGTGGAGAGGGGGGCCACGGACCGCTACGGCCCGCGCGACGCCGAGCACGAGCCCGGTGCGTGGCGGCAGATCGACCACGAGCTCGCGATCATCGAGCAGCTCGGGTTCCCCGGGTACTTCCTCATCGTCTACGACCTCGTGGAGTTCTGCCGCACGCGCGGGATCCTCGCCCAGGGGCGCGGCTCGGCCGCGAACTCGGCCGTCTGCTACGCGCTCGGCATCACGGCCGTGGACGCCGTCAAGCACGGCCTGCTGTTCGAGCGCTTCCTCGCGCCCGAGCGCGACGGCCCGCCGGACATCGACGTCGACATCGAGTCGGTGCGCCGCGAGGAGGTCATCCAGTACGTGTACGAGCGGTTCGGGCGCACGCACGCGGCGCAGGTCGCGAACGTCATCTCCTACCGGCCGAAGTCCGCGGTGCGGGACGCCGCGCGGGCCCTCGGGCACGACGTCGGGCAGCAGGACGCGTGGAGCAAGTCGATCGAGCGGTGGGGGTCGCTGCGCGGGCCGGACCCGTCGAGCCCCGCGGCGGACCGGGCGGCCCGGGAACGGGCGATCGCGGCGCGCAGGGCGCACGGCCCGGCGGCCGGGGCCGCAGCCTCGGCGGGGCGGGTCACGACGCCCGTCGGCCCGCCCGTCGTCGTGACCCGCACCGCGGCCAAGGACGCCCGCGCGGCCGAGGTCTGGGGGACCGGTGCACCCCGGCGACGCCCTGACCGCCCGCACGCGGGGCACGCCGACCGGACCCCGGACCTGTCGGGTCGCGTCGTCGACCCGCTGGCTCACGACGACGCGGACCGGCGGGACGACCCCGCGCTGCGCTCCGACGACCCGCACGACGTCGTGCCCGCCCACCGCCCGCCGTCGGCCGCCGAGGAGGGCGAGATCCCGGCCCCGGTGCTGAGCCTCGCGGAGCGCCTCCTGAGGCTCCCGAGGCACCTCGGCATCCACTCGGGCGGCATGGTCATGTGCGACCGCCCCGTGATCGAGGTGTGCCCGGTCGAGTGGGCCCGCATGGAGGGGCGCACGGTCCTGCAGTGGGACAAGGAGGACTGCGCGGACGCGGGGCTCGTGAAGTTCGACCTCCTGGGCCTGGGGATGCTCACGGCGATCCGGGTCGCGTTCGAGCTGATCGCCGAGCACGAAGGGCTCCACCTGGAGCTGCACTCGCTGCCCGACGAGGACCCGGCCGTGTACGACCTGCTGTGCGCGGCGGACACGGTCGGGGTGTTCCAGGTCGAGTCGCGCGCCCAGATGGCGACGCTGCCGCGTCTGCAGCCGCGCACGTTCTACGACATCGTGATCGAGGTCGCGCTCATCCGCCCCGGCCCCATCCAGGGCGGTTCGGTGCACCCGTACATCAACCGGGCCCGCGGCCGGGAGAAGGTCACGTTCCTGCACCCGCTGCTCGAGAAGTCGCTCGCCAAGACCCTGGGCGTGCCCCTGTTCCAGGAGCAGCTCATGCAGATGGCGATCGACGTCGCGGGCTTCAGCGCGGCCGAGGCCGACCAGCTGCGCCGCGCGATGGGGTCCAAGCGGTCGGTCGAGCGCATGGAGGCGCTGCACGGGCGGCTCCTGGAGGGCATGGCGAAGAACGGGGTCGCCCCGGACGTCGCCGAGCAGATCTTCGACAAGCTCAAGGCGTTCGCGGACTTCGGGTTCCCCGAGTCGCACGCCTACTCGTTCGCGTACCTCGTGTACGCGAGCGCGTGGCTCAAGGTGCACCACCCGGCCGCGTTCTACGCTGGCCTGCTTGCGGCGCAGCCCATGGGGTTCTACTCGCCGCAGTCGCTCGTCGCGGACGCGCGCCGTCACGGGGTCACGACGCTGCGCCCGGACGTCAACGCGTCGGGCGTCAAGGCGGGGCTCGAGCGGCTGCCCCGGGCGCCGGCGAGCCGGGCGGCGAAGGGTGCGGCGCCGTCGGGCAGGGACGTGCTGCCCGACGG
>NZ_JACSPN010000025.1:19540-39929 GCF_015142735.1 Oerskovia douganii
CCCCCCCCCCCCCCCCCCCCCCCCCCCCCCCCCCCCCCCCCGACGCGGTCCCGCCGCCCCCCGCTCTCCCGCCCCGCCCGACGGCGCCCCGCACCCCGACCTGTCCCTCGCGGTGCGCACGGGGCTGGGCAGCGTGCGCGGGGTGGGGGACCCGGTCGCGGAGGCGGTCGTCGCGGCGCGCGCGGACGGCCCCTTCACGGACCTGCGCGACCTGGTGCGACGCGTCGACCTGACCACGGCCCAGCTCGAGGCGCTCGCCACGGGCGGCGCGCTCGAGTCCTTGGGCGTGGCCCGGCGCGAGGCGCTGTGGGCCGCGGGCGCTCTCGCCCAGGAGGGCCCGGACACGCTGCCCGGGGTCTCGGTCGGGGTCGAGGCGCCGACGCTGCCGGGCATGAGCGAGGTCGAGACCGCGGTCGCGGACGTGTGGGCCACGGGCGTCTCGCCCGACTCGTACCCGACCCAGTACGTGCGCCCCGGGCTGCGCCGGGCCGGGGTCGTCACGGTCGCGGAGGCCGTCGAGCACGAGGCCGGTCGGCGGGTCGCGGTCGGGGGAGTCGTGACCCACCGCCAGCGCCCCGGGACGGCGGGAGGCGTGACGTTCCTGTCGATCGAGGACGAGACGGGGCTGCTCAACGTCATCTGCACGCCCGGCCTGTGGCAGCGGTTCCGCCGGGTCGCGCGGTCGTCGCCCGCGCTCGTGGTGCGGGGGCGCCTCGAACGGGCCGACGGCGCCACGAACCTCCTCGCGGAGCACCTCGCGCCGCTGTCGTTGCAGGTCGCGTCGCGGTCGCGGGACTTCCAGTAGGGGACGCGCTGGCATACTCGGGGCCCATGAGGACCGGACCCGTACGTGCCCGCCGCCGATCGAGGCCCGGGCTCCTGACCGGGTGCGTCGTCGCGGCCCTCGTCCTGCTGACCGGGTGCGCGGCGGACCCCGTCACGCCCGACGACCTCCTGCAGGCGCAGCGTGACCTGATGCCGGCGGACACCGACCTCGTGTCCTCGGTCGGGCGCTCCGCGCTCGACCTCACGGTCGAACCCGGGGCGCTCGCGGACGGGGCGGACCTGCCGAGCGCTGCGCCCCTCACCGTGGCGATCACGTGCGAGGGCGACGGAGACGCTCACGTGACCGTCGACGGCGCAGCCCTCGGATCGGTCTCGTGCGGATTCCGCCCGGGCGAGGCGGGGTACGTCGCGCTGACCACCGCGGACGACGTGGACCTGGGCCTCGGCCACGCCGTCGCCGTCGAGGTGGGCACGGGGGCGGCCGTCGCGGTCTCGGTGCTGGTCGGGCGTCAGGGCTGACGTCCGGGCGCTCCCGGCACCGACCCGACACCTCTCCCGCCCGGGTGCTGGTCGTCGCCCCACCCCCCGGGGCGACGACCAGCGGCATCTCGGTGCACCGGGCGCCGCCTCACCCCTGCTTGGCCCCGATCTCCAGGGCCCTGCCGTGGACACCGTCCAGGACGTCGGCCCCGGCGAACCCCTCCCAGACGGAGGCCGACACCTCGAGCGAGCCCGCGAGCCCGAGCACGTAGTCGGCCCCCCAGGACTCGTCGACGACCTCCGTGCGCCACGGGCGCGGGCGAGGACCCGGCCAGGGCGGGAGCTTGGGGCGGCGGGGAGGGGTCGGGCACCAGTCGTCGATGTCGATGTCGAAGCCCACGTGCAGGTGGTGCGCGGTGAACGCGAGCTGGACGAGCGCCGCGCCCGCGTGGAACCCGGTGCGCATCCCGTCCGGGGGGCCGGGCGGCAGCGGCTGCGGGTTGAGGAAGACCTCGGCTCCACGGGAGCCGGTGAAGGGGCCGTACGGGTTGCCCAGCAGGTCGAAGATCGCTGGGTGCCGTCGGCCGATGAGTGTCAGCGCGCTGGTCGTGAGTACCATGGTGCCCCCTCCTTCGGTCGTGGCGGGTGCGGGTGCACCCGCTACCTGGAAGGAGCGGGACCTCGGGGAGCGTGATGCAGGACGGATCAGACGAGTGCGCGCCGCATGCTGAAGTTCGTCAACGAGATGCCGCGGAGCACGGGCTCACGTTCCTCGACCACGACGAACCCGTGCTTCTCGAAGAACGGGCGGGCCGTGAGGCTCGCATACGTGGTGAGCTCGTCGGCCCCCTGCTCGCGGGCGATCTCCGTCACCCGTCCGAGCAGGGCCGTGGCCACACCGCGCCGGGTGACGGCAGGGTCGACGAACATCATGTCGATGTAGCCGCGTTCGTCGACGTCGCTGAACCCCAGGACCTCGTCCCCCTCGACGGCGACGACCGTGTCGACCAGGAGTCGCTTGGCCGCCCAGACGTCGATGGGGATGTCGTCGGAGGCCCAGGCCGCGATCTGCTCGGGCGTGTAGTCGGCGCGAGCCGTGACCCGCACGGCCCGCAGGAAGACGCCCAGGGTCGCGTCGGCGTCGGAGTCGTCGTAGGCACGCAGGAGCATGGTTCGAGCCTAGCCCGGCGCCCCGGCGAGATCACCCGCCGGGCGCCGCGCCCTCATGACCGGCGCGTGCGTGCGCCCCGGACCAGGACGTACCCCGTGGCGACGAGGAGGCTCGCGAGCAGGGCGGCCTGGCCGACGTTCACGCCGGTCAGGGGGAGAGTCCCGACGCCGGGGGTCGTCCCGCCGGCCGAGGAGCCCCCGTCGCCGGGAGCAGGCTCCTCGTCCGGTGGCGTCAGGCCACCGGGGGGCGTGGTGGCGCACCCGGCGTCGTTGCTCAGCCCGACCTGCGGCGTCCCGAACGGGGACGCCGTGCGCGAGGCCAGGGTCGTCGTGCCGGCCGTGCCGGCCGTGCCGCCCAGGGGTCCGCCGGCCGTGCCGCCCAGGGCCCCGCTCAGCCCCCAGGTGTTGACGACCTCGACGGGCAGGCAGACGTCCGGGCCGGACGGCAGCCGGAACTCGACCGACGTGGGGTCACCGGCGGCGGGGTCGGTCACGGTGGTCCGGCCGTCGACGACGACCCGGACCTCGTCCGCCCCGCCGACCGTGGTCTCGGTGACGGTGCACGTGGCGCCGACGGGGAGGTCGGTGAAGACCGCGACCCAGTCGGAGGCCGCCGACGCGGTGCGGGTCGGGCCGTCCGGGACCGCGACGGGGACGGCCGTGCCGTCGACGTCACGCGTGCACACGAGCAGGAACGTGAACTCGTCGTCCTCGTGCTGCGCCGCGCCGGACCCGGAGAGCCGCTTGACGACGCGGACCTCGCCCACGTCGAACGTGTTGGTCACCGTGACCTCGACGGGGGTGCCGGCGGTGACCACGACGGCCCCGCCCGCGGCGGTCTCGTCGTCGCCGCCCACGACCGTGGTCGTGGCGCCGCCGGTGCGGGTCTCCGTCACGTCGCACTCCGCGCCGACGGGCAGGCCGAGGTACGTCGCGGGCCCGTCCGGGCTGACGGCGCGGGCGGCGCCCCCGGGCACCGTGATCGGTGTGCCGGCGAGCGTGCACTGCAGCGTGACCTCGAACGGTCCGGCGCCGTAGAGCTCCGCGCCGTCCCCGACGACGTCCTTGGTGACCACCAGGTCGCCGACCTCGAACGTGTTGGTCACCGTCAGGTGCGCCGGGCTCCCCGTCGTGACCGTGACGTCGGGCGACACGGTCGTGGTCGTGGCGCCGCCGTCGCCGGGCTCGGACACGGCGCACACCGCGCCGCTCGCCAGGTTCCCGACGGTCGCCTCGAGGGGCTGGTCCCCGCCGACGACCACGGTCCCGGAGTACACGACCCGGGTCCCGCTGGGGTCATCGAGCGTGCACGTCAGCGCGAGCGTGAAGGGGCCCGTGCCGAAGCCCGCGCCGGCGCCGTCGACCACCTTGGTCAGCACGACCTCGCCGACCTCGAACGAGTTCGTGACGGTGACCGTGCTGGCCGGCTCACCGCCGTCGTCGGGCAGGAGGGTCAGGGTCGCGGTCGTCCCGGGGGACGTGACGGGTGCGTCCGCCCCCTGGGTGACGGTGACCGAGCCCGACGGCGAGCCCGCGGTCCCGGTCTCGGTCACCGTGCACTCGGCCCGGGCGGGCAGGCCGGTCAGCTCGACCTGGGCGCCCGCGTCGACGGACACCACCATGGGCTTGCCCGGTCCGAAGCCGTCGGCGTGGACGGGGGCCCCGAGGAACGTGCACTGCACCGTCATGGTGAACGGGCCGTACGCGACGGGGGTCCCGTCCTGGTCGACGGCTGCCGAGTCGACGGTCTTCGCGATCCGGAGGGACGCCTGGTCGTACCGGTTGGTAGCGATCACGACAGGCGGGGCCTGGTCGTCGCGGCCGACGGTGACGGTGGTCGCGTCGAAGTCGGTGGGCGCCGTCGCGGCGTCGTCCTCCTCGACGGTGCACTCGGAGCCCCACGGGACGTCCGCGACGGTCTGCGGGACCCCGGCGACGAGGGTCAGGTCACCGCGCGCGCCGAGCGGCACCTCCTGCTCGAGGCGGGTCCCGACGCCCGAGCGGCACACGAGCCGGACGGGGAACGAGCCGGGTGCGAAGCGGTCGCCGTCACCGGTGACCTCCTTGACGACGCTGACGGGTCCGGTCGCGAGCGCGACACCGACCCTGTTGCCCTCGGTCGCGGCGATCCACTGCCGGTTCGCGCCGTCGACCGTCCGTGCGGTCCCGGCGACCGAGTTCCAGGCGATGGTGTCGGGGCCCGTGGTCGGCGAGACCGCGGGGGTCGTCGTCCAGAGGTCGATCTTGACCTCGGCGAGGGGGGCGAGCAGGTCCTGGTCCGTGAAGGCGACCTCGGTCATGACGCCCGTGACGCGGTCGAGGATCTCCGGACCCTCGGACCCCGTGAACGCGGTCCATCGACCCGGTGCGCAGGAGGTGCCGTCGACGCACGGGGTCGCGTCGAACGTGTAGTACCGCGCCATGGTCGCGCCCTGGGGGGCGTGTGCCAGCTCGGCCCGCCCCTCCAGCAGGGGCCGCCACTGCGACCCACGGGGCAAGGGGTTCACGGCGCCGGTGTCGCCCGGCGCGGGCAGCTTGTCGATCACCCGCAGGCGGTCCATGGGCAGGTTGCCGGTGTTCGTGTAGTGCAGGCGCCACACCTCGCTCGAGGCGGGCTTGGTCACGGGCACGCACGGGTAGGAGTGGAAGCCGTCGGCGTCGGGCACGCAGGTGGCGCCACCGGTCGAGGCGAACGCGCCGAGCTCGTCGTCCTCGGCGCGGACGAGCTTCTCGGAGCGCAGGGTGCCCGCCTTGACGGACGTGACCGTCGTCGAGGTGCGGCACTCGCCCGTCGCGGGGTCGAGGGCCGGGGAGCACTGGTCCCACGGCCGCTCACCGGTCACGCCGACCGTGTTGACGACGGCCGTGCCGCCGGGCAGGCCCGGGCGCAGCATGAGCCGCACCGTGATGGTGTACGTCTGCCCCACCTCGAGGACGGAGCCCTGGGGGAACGTGAAGCGGAGCTCCTCGACGTCACCCTGGAGGTCGACCGTCACGTCGGCGGGTGCCGACGGCATCGCCGGCCCGCTCGCGGGCTTCGGGGCGGCCCCGGCGAGGGAGTAGGCGAAGGCGCCCGCGCCACCGGGGTGCGCGACCGGGTCGAACACGAGCTGCGCGCCGTCGGCGTCGCTCGGCAGGCGGTCCGTGACGACCGGGTCGACGATCGCGACCCGGCCCGTGTTCGTGACCTCGAGCGTGTACGGGAACGCGCGTCCCGGGACCTGCGAGCCGCCGGCCACGGACCCGTTCGCCTTCTTGACGACCTTCACCGCGTTCGGCAGGTGCTGGTAGAGGATCGAGGCCTCCGCCTCGTCGCTCGCGGAGATCGGGAACCCGGCCACGAGCTCGGCCCCCTGGACGAGCCCCCGGACCGAGTTGCTCGCCGTCCCGGGCGTGCGCTCACCGGGCGCGGGGGCGTTGCCCGCCATGTCCGACAGGACGGGGCCACCGGTCAGCAGGTCGGTGCGGCGCTCGACGAGGACCGGGGCGGACTGGGTCGGCGTCGCCGGGTTCTCCCAGATCTTCCCGTCCGCCCGGGTGAACGTGAACCGCAGCCCCTGCACCTGGGCGGGCGACACGCCGTCGGGCAGCCTGACGCCTGCCGCGGTGGTGGGCGAGCCCGTGACCCAGCGGCCGCCCGCGGTCGAGATCCCGACCTCGTCGGCGGTGAACGTGGCGCCGACGAGCGCGTCGACCTGGACGCGGTCGATGGGTGCGGTAAGGCCGAACGTGGGCGCGAAGCCCGTGAAGGAGTACTGGTTCCAGAACTGCGGCTCGTCGTCGGTGAGCACCATGCGGAGGGCTCGGGACGCCCCGCCCGGGGTCCCGGTGAGGGTCATGGTGACGGGGCCGGTCCGTGGCTCGGTCAGCACGCCCGGCGTGAACTTCTTGGTCACCACGAGCTCGAGGCCCTGGGGCACGAGCGTCATGGTCGCGTCGTCGTCCGCCGTCGGGTCGGCCCCGGTGGCGTTGCCGCCCAGGTCGGCCACGCTCGCGCGGGCCAGGTTGCGCACGGGGGACGCCGCGACGGTGACGGGGTCTGCCGTACCGCGGGTGTCCGGCCGCAGGCGCAGGTCGAGCACGAGGACCGTGGTCGCCCCCGCCGCGATGCGCCCCTCGTGGTCCACGGTGACGCCGACGACGTCGGCCAGGTCGGTCGCGGAGAGCGCCAGGGCCTCGGCCCGGGTGTGGGTCGTCGTGGACCCGTCCTCGCGCACCAGGGTCACGGTCGTGCTGGTCGCACCCGCCGGGACCGTGAGGGTCACGACGTCCTTGAGGTCGAACACGTCGAAGGGGTCGTCCGCCGGGTCCGTCGTGCCGGGCTCGGTGACCGTCAGGCGGTCGACCTTCGCGGCCGTCGCGTTGGTCGCCTCGACCCGCACGCGCGCCGACGGGTAGTCGTCCCGGGGCGTGCCCGCGACGGGGATGCCCAGCGGTCCGCCCGTCCAGGACTTGGTCACGTCGACGTTGAGCGGGACGTCGACGATCGTCACGACGTCGACGTCGGTGTCGGTCACGACCTGGGAGCCCGCGACGACGCCCGAGACGCGTGCGGAGTTGAGGACGTCCCCGGCCGCCGCCTGGTTGTACACGACGCCGGAGGAGCTCCCGAGCGCGGGCGTCCCGTCGCTGCGCCTGGTGTCGCGGACCTGGAACGTGAGATCGATCGTGCGGCCGTTGCCGGTCGAGCGGGCCACCCCGTCACCGGGCTGGGGGAGCGTGGGGTCGCCCGCGAGGCGCGCGCCGCGCGTGGTCGACTCGACCACGACGAGCCGGACGGCCTGCGTCGAGGCACGTTCCTGAGCGGTCAGGGTGACCCCGGGGAACGTCCCGTCGCACGCGGAGCCCGCGGCGCAGGGGTCGTTCGCGGCACGCGCCCAGCGCGTCCCGTCCCACAGCTCGACGCGTGCGACGGCGTCGTAGGCGATGAGCGGGTCGGTCGCGGGGGTGACGGGCCTGACCGCGACGAGGTCGAACGCGTCGAACACCGAGTCGGCGACGTTCGTGGTCTGCGGGTCCGCGACGTCGGAGATCGCGACCTCGTCGAGGCCCGAGTAACCGCCCGTCGACCAGTGCAGGCGGGCGTCGACCCGGTCCCCGGAGCGCGCGACCACGGTCTTTCCGGCGCCCGGCACGGGCTCGAGGAACTCCTTCTCGACCAGGTCGCCCGTTCCCGGGGTCACGGGGATCAGGGTGATCGCCGGGCACGGCGGAGCGACGTCCGCGGACCCGGAGACGGCGCCGTCCGTGGCGCTCGCCGACGCGCAGTTCTCGATCGTCTGCGCGAGATTCTGCAGGGGCGCGCCGTCGCGCTGCGTCGCGCGCAGCTCGGCCGAGAAGTTGGGCTGGACGCTCGTGCCCGGCGGGAAGCCCGCCGGGTTCGCGAAGTCGAACTGCAGCCCGTGGACGTCGTCCTTGAGGGCGTCGGGGATGGGCAGGTTCACGATCTGCGGGCCGGCCAGGTTCGCGCCGCCGGGCAGCACGACCCACCCGGAGCCGTCCCAGTAGCGGATCGTGAGGGTCGCCCCGGCGGGGACGGCGGTCTGCGCGATGCTGCGGGCGTCGAACGCGTTCCACCAGGGGTCGGGCGAGGGGGAGGCGGGCAGGACGCGCGGGTCCTGCACCACGAGGTGGGTCGCGTCGGTGGTCGAGGCGGGGAAGGGCTTGATCTGCGTCGGGAGCTGGACCGTGGCGATCTCGCCGGGGTGGGCGAGGATCTCGGCGGGGCTGATCCGCTTGGTGACGTCGACCGCGAGGCGGTCGACGTAGCTCGTGAGCGCGTGCGCGGCGGTCGCGGTCCCGCTGTCGGGGCCGTCGACGACGGTCACGAGGATCTCGTTGTGCCGCGCGTGCTCCTCGATGCTCTGGTCCGGGTCGGTGTCCACGGTGAAGGGCACGGTGGCCTGCGCCCCGGCGACGATCGCGCCCGTGTACTCGACGACGAACCCGGTCACGGTCTTGCCGGCCGGGGGCTGGGGCAGGGTGTCGGGGCCCGTGGCCGTGAGGGTCCGGGTCGAGCCGTCGGCGTAGGTGAAGGTCACGCCGGCGCTCGTGGCACCCGTGGGCCACACGACGTCCGCACCGGCGCCGTCGGAGCCGAAGCCGGTGAAGGTGAGGCCGTCGGTGAAGGGGTTCGTGGCGGCGCCGGGCCCGGGCTCGGCGATGGACAGCGACGTGACGGCGGTGCCGCTGTTGGTCCCCGTGAGGGTCACCGTGCTGGGCTCGCCCGCCCGCACGTGGTCGGGGGAGAAGGTCTTGCCGGCGGTCGCGGACAGGTTCGCGGGGAGGATCTCGTGGGTGTCGCTCGCAGGGGCCGACGTCGCGTTCGCGGCGCCGAGGCGCACGCTCGACGTCGCGGTGTTGGTCACGGTCAGCGGGTCCGTCAGCGTCGACACGCTCGGGCGCTGGACGAGCTCCAGGGGGACCGTCGCGGTGGTTCCGGCGGGCAGGTGCGCGCCGGTCGAGCTGGTGAACTCGACGCGGACCCCGCGGACGTCCTCGAGGTCGATCCCGGCGGGCAGCGTGGGCTGTGCGCCGACGGGGCCCGCGACCCACGCGGACCCGTCCCACACGAAGGCCTGCGCCTGGTCGGCGTCCTGCGGGAACGTCACGGTGCCGAAGCCCGCGACAACGACGAGTCGACGAACGTGTCGAGCGTGTCGGTGTCCCGTCGCGCCTCGTCGCCGCACCGTGGGCAGGGAGTGCGCGCCCACGACTCGGAGCCGGCCAGCGGCGAGACCCCTGGGGGCGCGAGGTCCTTGCCGCGCAGATCCGGCAGGCGCACGGGCAGCTCGTCGTCGGGTACGGGGACCTCACCGCACACGGCGCAGTGGACGATCGGGATGGGGGCGCCCCAGTAGCGCTGACGCGAGACCAGCCAGTCCCGCAGCCGGAAGACGACCTGCGGCCCACCTCGGTCGTGCGCGGACAGCCAGGCCACGACGCGCTCGGCGGCCTCTGCTGCGCTCAGCCCGTCGAGCGTCAGCCCGCCCCCGCTCGAGCGCACGACGACGTCGTGCACGACCGCGTCCCCCTCGCCCCCGGAGCGCAGGACCCGGCGCACGGGCAGACCGTGGCGTTCGGCGAACGCCCGGTCGCGCTCGTCGTGCGCCGGGACCCCCGCCACGACCCCCGACGCGTACCCGGGCAGGACGTAGTCGGCCGCCCACACGGGCAGCCGCTCGCCCGTCACCGGGTGCGCGACATGAGTCCCCAGGAAGACGCCGGTCTTGTCCCGGGAGGTGGACCGGCGGTCGATGTCGCTCAGGTCCCGGCTCGCCGCGCGGTACGCGTCGAGCGTCTGCGCGCGGTCCGGCGCGCACAGCTCGCGCGCGACGTCGGCGTCGGGCGCCACGGCCAGGAACGTCACGCCGAAAAGCGTCTCGGGTCGGCTCGTGAAGGCCGACACGCTCTGGCGGCCGCCCGGTCGTGGCCTCCCGTCCGCGACCTCGAACTCGACCCGCGCCCCGCGGCTGCGCCCGATCCAGTTCCGCTGCATCGTCAGGACCTTCTCGGGCCACTGTCCGACGAGATCGTCCATGTCGTCGACCAACCGGTCGGCGTAGTCCGTGATGCGCACGAACCACTGCGTCAGGTCACGCCGCACGACGGGCTCCCCGCACCGTTCGCACGATCCGCCCACGACCTGTTCGTTGGCCAGGACGGTCGCGTCCCGCGGACACCAGTTGACCGAGGCCGTCGCGCGGTACGCGAGCCCCCTCTCGACCAGGCGCACGAAGAGCCACTGTGTCCAGCGCATGAACTCGGGGTCCGACGTCCGCAGGCGCCGCGACCAGTCGAACGACACCCCGTAGCGTCGGATCGAGCGGGCCTGGGTCGCGATGTTGGCCTCGGTGAACACCGCAGGGTTCTCGTCCCGCCGGATCGCAGCGTTCTCGGCCGGCAGGCCGAACGAGTCCCACCCGATGGGGTTGAGCACATCGTGCCCGAGCAGGCGCCAGTACCGCGCGACGACGTCCTCGAGGGCGAAGACCTCGGCGTGCCCCATGTGCAGGTCGCCCGACGGGTACGGAAACATCGTCAGCAGGTACCGGCGCTCGGCCGACCCGTCGTCGCGGGCCCGGAACACCCCGAGCCGCTCCCAGACCTCCTGCCAGCGGGCCTCGATCCGAGCCTGCCCCGCCGGGTCGGCGTGCTCGGCGGGCGAGGCCTCGGGTGCCTTCACGGTCGCGACGGTCGGCGTGGCCAGCGCGGTCTGGTCCTGGTCCTGGTCCTGGTCCTGGGGCATGGTGTCTCCTCGGTGCTGCTCCGTCCTGGGTGCGGGCACAAAAAAGCCCCTCGAGGGTACGAGGGGCTGCCGCGCTGGTCGTGCCTGGTCAGCGCGGCTGCATAAGGAGGAGCGAGGAACGCATGGCGGGGAGCCTAGCAGGACGTCACGCCAACGGGTCCACCGGGACGACGACGCAGATCAGGAACGTGTCCCGCCCCCGCCGCAGCAGGTAGCGGAAGCTCTCGGTGTCGGCCTCGCCCGCGTACTCGTCCCGGTAGCTCCAGCGCACGTCGGCCCACACCAGCCCCGCGCTCGTGGTGCCCAGCGACCGGATCTGCGCGACCGCACCGACGAGCCCCCGGTCGCGGTAGCTCTCGGCCGCACCACGGAAGGACTCGCGCACCGTGTCGGGGTCGCTGATGAGCACCGACACCTCGTCGGTCACGACCAGCGCGGGGAACGCGTAGGCCTCGGCGAGCGCGTCGAGGTCGCCGGCGGCGAGCGCCACGCCGTAGGAGTTGAGGAAGGTCTGGACGTCGTCGTGGTCGTAGGGCGTCGCGTCGGTCGTGGGTGAGGTCATCCCCTCACGGTAGGTCGGGTGCGCCGACCCGGCACGAGATGCGTACCGGGTCGGCGACCGTGCCCCGAGGTCAGCGCCCTGCGGCGGTCGCCCGGGTCACCAGGCCCGTGCGATGAGGTCGGCGAACAGCTCGCCCTCGTCGACGTCGAGCCCCCGCGAGCGGAACCACGCGCACATGGTGCGGCAGTCGCGCAGGAGGAGCTCGGTGCCGTGCGGGTTGGCGACGAGGTCGAGGACCTGCGGGAGGTCGATGATCACGATGCGCCCGCCCTGGGCCAGGACGTTGTACGGCGACAGGTCGCCGTGCGCGTAGCCGTGCGAGGCGAGGATCCCCATCGCGTGCCGGAGCTGGTCCCAGTACGACTCGACCGTGGCGACGTCGGGTCGTACGCGGGCCAGGCGCGGGGCCGCGACGCGGCTCGCCGCGGACCCGTCGCTCTCGCCGCTGCTCGCGTGCTCGCCCACGAACTCCATGAGGATCTCGGTCCCGTCGATCTGGACCGGGTAGGGGACGGGCGCCCCGGCCGACCAGAGCAGGCACAGCGCTGCGAACTCTGCGTTCGCCCACTGCGCGGCCGCTGCCTCGCGGCCGTAGGAGGACTTGCGCTCGATCGCGCGCCGGTCTCGCGACCGCCGCACCTGTCGCCCCTCGACGTACGCGGAGTCGCGGTGGAACGCGCGGTGCTCGGACGAGCGGTACCGCTTGGCGGCGAGGAGCGAGAACTGGTCGGGGTCGTCGGGCACGGCGCGCTCCAGGAGGAAGACGTCGGCCTCCTTGCCGGACTTGAGGACGCCGAGCTCGGTGTCGAGCGCGGCGTCGGCCGTCACGACCCAGCCCGGCCGGGGCTCGGGGCCGCGCATGCCCTTCTCGACGCCGGACCAGGTGGACCAGCGCTGGTCGGGGCCGAGGCCGGGGTCCAGTTCGCCGCCGTCGGCCTCGGCGTAGAGGGCGTCGTCGGGCGTGCCGGTGAAGCGGGGGAGTGCGGGGAAATCGGTGTGCTCGTGCACGGGTGGGGCTCCTCGGACGAGGGAGGAGCCGGGCGCGTCAGCGGACGAGGCTCCTCGGGAAGGGGAGGGTGTGGAGTACGACGACGACGGTCATCACTCACCTCCTGCTTCTCGCGGCTCGCAGCCGCGCCTCGTGGCCGGACCTTCTCCGGCGGACGTCCCAACTGTCGCGCACCCCGTCGAGCGGGCGCAACGGTTTTTCCGGTCAGCCTCCGAGGGACTGCACGATCAGCGTGTACGTCCCGCCCGTGTCGAAGCCCATCTGGGTCAGCAGGGACCACCCGACCCCGACGACCGCGTACGCGGTGACGGGGATGAGGAAGAGCCACTCGCGCACCGACCCGGCGTTGCCCAGGACGGGCAGCGCGAAGTTGCCGCCGGGGCGCCAGATGTCGTTGAGCACGTTGGTCCTGCGCACCCAGCGCGGCGCCTTGAACGTGAGGGGCCACAGCAGGGGGCAGCCGCCCGTGGTCATGACGTCGCCGACGATGTGGACGGCGACGCCGAGGCCCACCGCGACGGGGAGCCAGTTCCACTCCTCGGGGGCCAGGAGCGCGACGAGGACCGCGATCGTGATCGACCCGATCCAGGGTCCGAGCTTGCCGCCGCGCGTGAGCTTGAGGGCCTTGAGCGCGAACGCGACGAGCAGGATCGCGACGACGCCCGCCCCGACCGCGACGGTGCCGAACGTGTCCGACTCGTACGTCACGAGGCCCGCGAGCCATGCGAGCGCCGTGAAGACGACGATCCCCAGGATCGAGTGCGTGCCGCGCCGGTGCCCTCCGGAGATGGTCTCGACGAGGTTCGCGACGCCCTCGGAGACGGGCGGCAGCGAGTGTGCGATCGTGCCGGAGTGGTGGTCGGCGTCGGGCAGCAGGGCCGCGCCGGCGCACACGATCGCGCCCGTGATGACGCCCACGTCGGAGACGGGGTAGATGCCGAGCGTGTACGGGGCGGTCGAGGTGACCGCCACCCATGCGGCCGCGCCGCAGGCGGCGTGGTGACCACCCATCATGATGAGTTCGTCCCGTCAGGTCGATTCGTCCAGCAAGCGTGGTTCGCGCGGTCTGTCCGGCGCGACAGCACACCCTACCTGTCAGGGGCGGACGCCGGATCTCACGTCTTGTCGGACCCCTGCGTCTACAGTGCATGAGACACAGCACGCAGGTCACGACCAGGACGGGAGACGCCACGGTGAGGGAGCACCCCGAGCACCTGCTGCCCCCCGAGCCCCCGCTGGAGCAGGACAGGGCCGTGCGCCACGCGGTCTTCGGCTCGCCCGTGGGCGACCTCACCGCGGTCGGCACGGACGAGGGGCTGCGCGCCCTGTACTTCGACGCCCACAAGCGCCGCCCGACGGGCGAGACCTTCGGCGAGCGCGACGACGACGCGTTCGAGGAGGTCAGGGTCCAGGTCGGGGAGTACTTCGCGGGGTCGCGGCGCGAGTTCGACCTCGCGCTCGCCCCGGTCGGCGACGGGTTCCAGCAGAAGGTCTGGGCGCTGCTCGCCCAGATCCCCTACGGCGAGACACGCTCCTACGGGGACCTCGCGCTCGCGCTCGGCGACAAGAACCTGGCCCGTGCGGTCGGCGCGGCCAACGGCCAGAACCCGTTGAGCATCGTCGTGCCCTGCCACCGCGTCGTCGGTGCCGACGGACGCCTGACCGGGTACGCGGGCGGGCTCGAGCGCAAGCAGTTCCTCCTCGCGCTCGAGGAGTCCGACGAGACGCGCGCGAGCAGGCTGTTCTGATGCCCGCCCCGGCGCCGCGTCCCCCGCGAGCACCGCACGTCCCGCGCGCCCGGGCCGTCCACCCGACGTGAAGCCCTTCGAGCGCGTCGTCGCCGAGCACGGTGCCACGGTCCTGCGGGTGTGCCGCGCGGTCCTCGGGCCCGTGGACGCCGAGGACGCGTGGTCCGAGACCTTCCTGTCGGCGCTCGCGGCCTACCCGCGCCTCGACGAGGGGGCCAACGTCGAGGCCTGGCTCGTGACGATCGCGCACCGCAAGGCGATCGACGTCACCCGGCGCCGGGCCCGCGCGCCGATCGCCGTGCCCGACGTCGCCGAGCTCACCCACGAGCCCAGCCGCGACGGGCTGCCCGAGCGCGACGTCGAGCAGCGGGACCCCGACCTGTGGCGCGCGCTCGCCGCCCTGCCGCCCAAGCAGCGCCAGGCGGTGGCGTACCACCACGTGGCGGGCCTCGCCTACCGCGAGGTCGCCGCGATCCTGGGCGGCAGCACCGAGGCCGCGCGCCGAGCGGCCGCCGACGGCATGGCGACGCTGCGCCGCACGTACGTCCCGGCCGCGCCTCACCCGTCCTCCGCTCGTGCCTCGAAAGGAAGTGCCTCATGAGCGACACCTCGTTCGACGACGCCCCCCTGCTCGGGCCCCTGGCGCGGGTCCTCGACCAGGGCCGCGGCGACGACTCCCGGGCCGCACTCTCGCGGCTGCACGACCGCCTCGCGGCCGACGCCGCGTCGTCGGGCCTGCTCGACGTCGCCTACCGCACGCTCGACACGCCCGTGGGCACGCTGCTGCTCGCCGCGACCGACCAGGGCGTCGTGCGCATCGCGTTCGACGTCGAGGGGCACGACGCCGTCCTCGACCGCATCGCCCGCACCGTGAGCCCGCGCGTCCTGCGGTCCCCGGCGCGCCTGGACCGGCTCGCGACCGAGATCGACGAGTACTTCGCGGGCGAGCGCCGCACGTTCGACCTGCCGCTCGACCTGACCATGGCCACGGGACCCTTCCGGCGCGAGGTGCTGAGCCACCTGCGCGACATCGGCTACGGGCGCACCGCGTCCTACGCCCAGGTCGCGCTGGCCGCGGGCAGCCCGCGCGCCGTGCGGGCCGTGGGGACCGCGTGCGCCAGGAACCCGCTGCCGCTCGTGGTGCCGTGCCACCGGGTCGTGCGCTCGGACGGTTCGAGCGGCAGCTACGCGGGCGGCCCGGAGGCCAAGCGCCTGCTGCTCGCGCTGGAGCACGCGGCATGAGCCTGCCCGACGGCGCCACGACCGTCCCGCAGGTCGGCGCCCCCGGGGAGGGGGCCTGGGCGCGGCACCTGCCCGTGGCCCAGCCGTTCGACGCGGCCTCGGCGCTCGCGACGCTCGTCGCGCACGCCGTGCCGGGCGTCGACCGCGTCGACCGCGCTGACGCCGCGCGGGGGGAGGTCACGCGGCTCGTCGAGACGCGCTCGGGCACGGCGGCCGTGACCGTGCGGCTGGCGCCCGAGGGCATCGAGGTGCGCGGGGACGGCGGGGACCCGGACGCGGTCAGCGCCCTGGTCTCCCGGTGGTTCGACACGGACGCCGACCTCGCGACCGTGCACGCCGTGCTCGGCGCCGACCCCGTGCTCGCGCCCCTGCTCGCCGCGCGGCCGGGGCTGCGCGTCGTGGGGCACCCCTCCGGGTTCGAGGCCGCCGTCACGACCGTCCTGGGCCAGCAGGTCTCCCTCGCGGCGTGCCGGACCTTCGCGGGGCGGCTCGCGGACGCCCACGGACGCCCGGGACCCCCCGCCGGGCCGCACGACCTGCGCCTGTTCCCCGACGCGGAGACCCTCGCCGGGGCGCAGGCCGCGGAGCTGCGGTCCGCCGTCGGGATCACGGGCGCCCGCACCCGCACGCTGCTCGCGCTCGCCCAGGCCTGCGCCGACGGGCTGGTGCTCGCACCTGACACCGCGCAGGACCCGGCGGCGCTCGCGGACACCCGCGCGCGGCTGCTCGCCCTGCCCGGGATCGGGCCGTGGACCGTCGACTACCTGTCGGTCAAGGTGCTCGGGGACCGTGACGGGTTCGTGCCGGGCGACCTGGTGCTCCGCAAGGCCCTCGGCGGGATCGACGCGCGTGCGGCCGCTCGGGTGGCCGAGGCCTGGGCGCCCGTCCGGGCCTACGCCCTGTTCCACCTCTGGACGCACACCGCCTACTGACGGACCCGCGGCGCCGAGCCATACTGGGAGGGAGCCACCGAGCGCAGGAGGACGTCATGACCAGCGTGAGCACCCGGACCGACGCGGCCCCCCGGACCGCGGCGCCCCCCGCCGAGCCGGACGACGTCCGCGACCAGATCGAGGCCGGCGTCCTGTTCGCCAACGGCCGCCTCGCCGGGCGCAGGTTCGCCTCGCTCGCCGAGGCCCAGGCGTGGGCGCACCCCGAGCTCGGCGACCAGGTCGTCGAGTTCAACCCCGTCTGCGACTGCTCGGTCTGAGCCCGGTCCCACCCCTGCGCCCTCACCCGGCCCGGCTGCGCCACGCGCCATAGATTGGGGGCGTGACCCGCGAGAGCGCGCACGACCCCACCCGAACCGTCGCGGTGCCCGCCGACGGACCTGGCGAGGTGCCCCCCCACCCGCCCGCCGGAGACCACGGCGCGGCGGACGACGGGGCGAGGGGTCCCCGCGGCGCGCGCGACCGGCTCGTCGCGCTCGGCGACGGGTTCTTCTTCGTCTTCGCGGGGCTCGCGGCCGTGTGGCTCGCGTGGCTCGTGCTGAGCGAGTCGATCCACCTCGGCTGGTTCGCGATCCTCTACGTCGTCGCGGTCTGGCTCGTCATCGCGTACCTCGCCCTGCCGCGCCTGCACCGCATCCTCACGGCGCTCTACGTGCCGGAGTACTTCATCGGGCGCACGCGCACCGCGAACGGGCTGCTGGGAGACCCGGTCAACCTCGCGCTGCTGGGCGAGGAGGCGCAGGTGCGCGCGGCGATGGAGGCCGCGGGCTGGACCCTCGCCGACGACGTCACGCTCGCCTCGAGCGGACGCATCGTCGCGGCGACGCTCAGCCGCCGCAGCTACGACCAGGCTCCCGTGAGCCCGCTGTTCCTGTTCGGGCGCCAGCAGGACTTCGCGTACCAGCAGGAGGTCGAGGGCAACCCGTCGCGCCGCCACCACATCCGGTTCTGGCGCTGCCCGCCGGCCTGGCCGCTGCCGGGAGGTCGGCGCGTCGACTGGCTCGCGGCCGGGACGTACGACCGGGCCGTGGGGTTCTCGCTCTTCACGCTCCAGGTCACGCACAAGATCGAGGCGGACACCGACCGGGAGCGCGACCACGTCGTGGGCACGCTCCTCGCGGCCGACGTGGGCGTCGACGTCGAGGTCATCGAGGACTTCTCGACCGGCTACCACGCACGCAACGGCGGCGGCGACGCGATCAGGACCGACGGCGCCCTCCCCGTCGTCGACGTCCGCGCCGTGGCTGCCCCGGCAGAGCCGGTCGTGGACGCCGCTGCGCAGAAGCCTGGCCGCCCGGCCGCGACGACCGCCGGCGCGCTGCTGGTCGTGCTGGGTGTCGTCGCGGACCTGATCTGGCTCGCGAACCTCGCTCTGCACTGGGACCAGACACTGAGGTCGCTGTTCCTGGGCGGCGACGTGACCCAGCACGACATCGACGAGGCGTCGGGCCCGCTGCTGGTCGTGGTCGTGGTGCTGCTCTCGCTCGTGGCCCTGTTCCAGCTCTTCCTGGCCTGGCGGGTCTTCAAGGGCCGGACGTGGGCGCGGGCCCTGGTCATGGTGCTGGCGGCGATCAGCACCACGTCCTCGTTCGTGGGGTGGGCCGTGTCCGGCGACCAGATCACGTTCCGCACGACCCTGCTGACCGTGGCGCTCGACATCCTGGTGCTGCTCACGCTCTCGAGCAGGGACGTGGCGGCCTACACGCGCGACGAACGGACGCAGCGTCGTCTCCGGCGGGAGCGACGGCGCACCCCCGAGGTGCCCGCCGCCGGGTGACGAGCGGGTCCGGCGTGTCGCGAAGGGACCGGTCGTCCTCGACGGAGGGCCCGTGGATATCGTGGCCGGATGCCGTCGGTCAAGCAGCTCCAGGTCACCGTCGACTGCGCGGACCCCGAGCGCGTCGCTCTCTTCTGGTGCGAGGTGCTGGGGTACGTCGTCCCGCCGCCGCCCGAGGGGTTCGCCACGTGGGAGGACTTCGCCGACACCCTGCCGCCTGCGGACCGAGGGGCCGCGTCCGTCTGCCAGGACCCCACGGGCGTCGGTCCTCGCCTGTACTTCCAGCGCGTCCCGGAGAGCAAGGTCGTCAAGAACCGCGTGCACCTCGACGTGCGGGTCGGCACCGGCCTCGTGGGCGACGAGCGCCTCGCCACGCTCGAGGCCGAGTGCGCGCGGCTGGTCGCGCTGGGCGCGACCCGGGTGCGCCTCCTCCCGGCCGACGACGACGAGGAGTCCTGCATCGTGATGCAGGACGTCGAGGGCAACGAGTTCTGCCTCGACTGAGCAGCGGCCCGGGGATCGACCACCAGCCCCTGCCGTCGCGGTCGGCCGTCGTCGCGGTAGGGTGCTGAACCGCGAGGCACGACGGCCCTGACCTCCAGCGGCCGCACCGTCGTCGGAGAGCGAGGCGAGCAGGTGTCGAAGGGCACGTCCGCAGGATCTCGGACGACGCGCCGACTTGGTGTGATCGCGCTCTTGTCGGCGTCGGGACTGGGGGTCCTCCTGCTCGCCCCCGTGGTCGCGGTCGAGGTCGACGACATGCTGATGCCGACCGTCGACCAGGCGCACCTGCCTTCCGGGGTAGCGGGGGCAGACCACAGCGTCGAGTGCGCCTCGGGTGGTTGCTGGCTGCGTCTGAGCTTCGCGAGCGACGACCTGTCGACCGGGATCCAGCGGGACCTGCTCGAGATGGACGGACGATGCCGGGCGATCTCGGTCCTGGACCGGCGGAAGGTCTGCGTGTCGGCCGGACGAGACGCGTCGACGCTGGTCGTCGACCTGTCCTTCAAGCGCTCGCTCGGCCTGTAGGCCTCTGCGTCGGGCACGTCGTCGCCGCGGTCACCTGGACCTGGGTCCACCGGAGAACCTTCAGTCGAAGTTGGGGTCGCCGTTGACGTTGAACGTCTCCGCGACCCACGGGAACACCCAGGTGAACAGGACGGCCACGACGGCCGCCACCAGGACGAGCGACTGCACGACCTGCCAGAAGCGGTTGCCCGGCAGGTGCCGGAAGATCCACCCGTACATCACTGCACCCCCGGGTCGTCGAGAACTTGCTCGGGCATCCCGTCGGCCCGGTCCATCCACCCGACGAACTTCGCGTAGGTGATCCACCGGTGGGAGTTGCCGAACTCCCCGAGCGTGGGGGAGTGGCACGTGGTCAGGGTCAGGAGCCGTTCGGTGGGCTCGACCCCGGGCTCGTTGGGGACGGGGGCGATGACGTCGACCTGGCTCGGGAGGACGACCTCGTGGCCCGTGACCTCGTACACGTACCAGGTGCTCGCGGTCTCGACGATGACCTGGTCACCCGGCACGAGCTCGTTGACGAACCGGAACGAGTTGCCGTAGGTGCGCCGGTGCCCGGCGAGCGCGAAGTTGCCGACCTCGCCGACCTGCTGCGTCTGGGTGTAGTGCCCCGCGACGGCCTTGTTGAGGAGCTCGGTCGAGGTGCCCTGGACGATCGGCATGGTGTTGTCCGTCTTGCCGTACCAGGCGGGGACGATCAGTGCGCCGATGGTCTCGCCCTCGGCGACGGCCTCCGGGACGGGCGGCGCGTCGGTGCGCAGCTCGGCGGCGACCTGCGGCGCCTCGGGGAGGGACTCCTGGAACTCCGTCATGATCGTCGTCGCGGCCTGGTTCGACTGGACCGTGGTCCACCACAGCTGCCACACGACGAACAGACCGAAGACCACGCCCAGGGTGATGAGCAGCTCGCCCAGCACGCCGAACGCCGTCGAGACCACGCCGCCGCCCGAGGGGCTGCGCGTCCGGCTGCTGGTGTGCCTCACGAACCCTCTTCTCCCGTTGAAGACCCTTTGCGAAGCCCCTGGTCGGACCGACTCCACAGCCTAGTCGGTCACGCCGACGCGGGGAGCGGACGGAGCGGGTGGAGTGGTCGGCACGCGGACACGACGACGGAGCGGACCGAGATGTTCCTCGGTCCGCTCCGCGGTTCGCTGTCTCAACGAGTGTCCGGAGGGGGACTTGAACCCCCACGCCCGATAAAGGGCACTAGCACCTCAAGCTAGCGCGTCTGCCATTCCGCCACCCGGACGGGTGTTCCGGTGTCGCCACCGGGTGTCGCACAACGAAGCGGACCGAGGTTTCCCTGGTCCGCTTCGCGGTTCGCTGTCTCAACGAGTGTCCGGAGGGGGACTTGAACCCCCACGCCCGATAAAGGGCACTAGCACCTCAAG
>NZ_JACSPN010000025.1:40029-47140 GCF_015142735.1 Oerskovia douganii
CTAGCGCGTCTGCCATTCCGCCACCCGGACAGGTGTCAGGTCCCGGCGTTCCCGCCGGGGGCCTTGCGGGGAAAAACATAACACGTTTCGGGCGCCGAGCGTGCATCCGGCCCGTGGTGCAGACTGGGGAGCGTCCCCGGACCTCGGGCACCGGTCGGTGCAGGTCAGGGGTGGTTTCACGTTCGGACCGACACTGGATGGGGTGCTCGTGACTGAGGACAGGGACGCACGGCCGGAGGATGCCATGTCGGCGAGCCCAGGGATCCCGAGCGAGCGACCGACGGCCTCGATGAAGCACCTGGCCGGGCTGAGTCCCGCCGCCAAGAAGGTCGCGGGCGCACGGAGGAACCCGTCGGTCGTGGGCGTCGACGAGTCGGTGCCCGCCTGGTTGCGCACGAGCGCGGGCTGGTCGTGGCGGATCCTGCTGCTGGTCGCGGCGGTCGGGCTGATCTTCTACGCGACCGCGCAGGTGCAGATCGTGTTCATCGCGGTCTTCCTGGCGCTGGTCATCACCTCGGTGCTGCGGCCGGTGACCGACTGGTACGCGAAGATCATGCCGCGTGCTCTCGCGACCGCGTTGGCGATCCTCTCGGCGTTCCTGGTGCTGGGCGGCCTGCTGACCTACGTCATCACGTCGGTCGCGGGCCAGTGGGACAGCCTCGCGGGCCAGTTCAACAGCGGCATCGAGAAGATCTTCGACTTCCTCGAGAACGGTCCGCTGCCCGTGACGATCACCTCGGCCGACATCGAGACCTGGATCGAGAACGCGCGCACGTGGATCGCGGAGCACGGCGGGGACATCGCGAGCCAGGCCGCAGCCAGCGCCGGCTCGGTGTTCGAGGGCTTCGCCGTCCTCGCCCTCGCCATCTTCTGCACGATCTTCTTCCTGGCGCGCGGCAAGGACATGTGGACCTGGTTCCTCAACCAGCTCCCGTCCCGCTCGCGGGAGACGTGGATCGCGGCCGGTGGGGCGGGCTGGTACACGTTCTCGGGCTACGCCCGCGGGACCGTCATCATCGCTCTCGCCGACGGGATCCTCGCGGCGATCGTCCTGGTGATCCTGGGCGTCCCCCTCGCGGCGCCGCTCGCGGTCCTCGTGTTCATCGGCGCGTTCATCCCGCTCATCGGTGCCCCGGCCGCGATGGTCGTCGCGATGGTCGTGGCGCTCGCCGCGAACGGCGTCGTGAACGCTGCGCTCGTCGGGATCTTCATCGCCCTCATCGGCCAGTTCGAGGGGCACATCCTGCAGCCGCTCGTGATGGGCAAGCAGGTCTCGCTGCACCCCGTGGTCGTCGCGCTCGCGGTCACGGCCGGGACGTTCATCGCGGGCATCCTCGGGGCCGTGGTGTCGGTCCCGCTGGTCGCGGTCGCGTGGGCCGTGTTCAGCAAGCTGAGGCGCAAGGACCCGCCCATGGAGGAGGACATCCCGACGGCCAAGGAGATCGCGCTGTCCGGGCGGGGCCGTTCCTCGAACGGCGGCGCGAGCGGGGGCTCGGGCGGCCGGGGGAGCGACAGCGAGGCGACCGCCGAGGCCTAGACCAGCCGGACCAGGGGACGGCCTCGCCCGTCGCCGCGGCACGACGCTGCCGAATAAACCTCGCCGCGGACCGCAGCGGCCTGCCACAGTTCTCGCCATGACCACGAGCACCCGGGCGACCGTGAAGACCACGCCGACTCGCCTGACCAAGACCCTCTGGAGCTGGGCCTCGATCCTCGACGACGGCGCCCGCGAGCAGGCCGAGCGCACCTCGACCATGCCGTTCGTCTACCCGCACCTCGCTCTCATGCCCGACGCGCACCTGGGGCTGGGCGCGACCGTCGGCTCGGTGATCCCGACGCTGCGCTCGATCATCCCCGCCGCGGTCGGCGTCGACATCGGGTGCGGCATGGTCGCGGTCCGGACCCGGTACACGGCCGGCGACGTCGCCGGGCCCGCGCTGCGCGACCTGCGGATCGCGATCGAGCAGGCCGTGCCGACGAGCGCCGGCTCCTACAACCAGCGCCTGACCGACACGGCGGCGGCCCGTGTGCCCGAGCTCGAGGCGCTCGCGGAGGAGGCGGGCTTCGATCCCGCGCGGTACGCGGGGAACTGGCGTCTGCAGCTCGGGTCGCTGGGGTCCGGGAACCACTTCATCGAGGTCAGCCTCGA
The DNA here is from genome assembly GCF_015142735.1 of Oerskovia douganii. Lineage (GTDB taxonomy): Bacteria > Actinomycetota > Actinomycetes > Actinomycetales > Cellulomonadaceae > Oerskovia > Oerskovia douganii. The sequence goes on from NZ_JACSPN010000025.1 coordinate 42,179, forward strand.
CGAGGAGGACCGGGTCTGGTTCTTCCTGCACTCCGGGTCGCGCGGGGTCGGCAACAAGATCGCGCAGCACCACATCGCGGTCGCGCGCGAGCTCATGGCCCGGTACTGGATCGACCTGCCGGACAAGGACCTCGCGTACCTCGTCGAGGGCACCGACGAGTTCTGGGCGTACATCCGCGAGCTGCGGTGGGCCCAGCACTTCGCGCTCCTCAACCGCGAGGAGATGATGGACCGCGTCGTGGCCGCGTTCGACGCCTGGTCGGGGCTCGCGCCGGTCGAGGAGGCCGAGCGCATCAACTGCCACCACAACTTCACCGAGCGCGAGCACCACTTCCACCAGGACGTGTGGGTCTCCCGCAAGGGGGCCATCCGCGCCCGCGAGGGGGACCCGGGGCTCATCCCGGGGTCCATGGGCACGGCGTCGTACGTGGTCGTGGGCACGGGGAACCCGCTCGCGCTCGACTCGGCGCCGCACGGCGCGGGGCGGGAGTACTCGCGCAGCAAGGCGCGCAAGACCTTCACGCACGAGCAGCTGCGCGAGGCCATGGCGGGCATCGAGTACCGCGACACCGACGCGTTCGTCGACGAGATCCCGGCGGCCTACAAGCCGATCGACCGGGTCATGCAGGACGCGGCGGACCTCGTCGAGGTGCGGCACACGCTGCGGCAGATCGTCAACGTCAAGGGCGACTGACCGGTCGTCGAGGCGTGCCGAGAGCAGGGTCGAGGTCGTCGTGGCCCGGGGACGGCCTCGACCTCGTTCTCGGCGCCACGACCCGGCCCGACGGCGCAGCGCGCCTTCCCGCGGCGGTGCGCTCCGCCGTCGGGCAGCACGGGCGGGCGCGGTCCCGGCGGTCGCGCCCCGGGCGGCGCGGTGCTCTCGACGCGCGGGATCCGCGCGCACGCGACACGCTGGGCGGCATGAGGATCGGGATACCCGCCGAGGTCAAGAACAACGAGTACCGCGTCGCGCTCACCCCGGCCGGCGCGCACCACCTGGTCGCTGCCGGGCACGAGGTGCTCGTCGAGGCGGGCGCGGGGGCGGGGTCGGCGATCTCCGACGAGGACTTCGCGTTCGCGGGCGCGCACGTCCTGGACACCGCCGAGGAGGTCTGGGGTCGGGCCGAGCTGGTGTGCAAGGTCAAGGAACCCGTCCCGAGCGAGTACCCGCTGCTGCGCGACGACCTGCTGCTCTTCGCCTACCTGCACCTCGCCGCGGACCCCCGCGGCACGGCCGCGCTGCTCGACGCCGGGACCACCGCGGTCGCCTACGAGACCGCGCAGGCGCCCGACGGGTCGCTCCCGCTGCTCGCGCCCATGAGCGAGGTGGCCGGGCGCATGGCGACCCAGGTCGGGGCGTACCACCTGATGCGCCCCGCGGGCGGGTCGGGCGTGCTGCTCGGCGGGGTGCCCGGCAGCAGGCCGGGGCGTGTCGTGATCCTCGGCGGCGGGACCGCCGGGCGCCATGCGGCCGAGATCGCGGTCGGCATGCGGGCCGAGGTCACGATCCTCGACCTGTCGCTGCCCGTGCTGCGCGGGCTCGACCGCGAGTTCGCGGGCCACGTGCGGACCGTCGCGTCGAGCGCGTACGCGATCGAGCAGGAGGTGCTCGCGGCCGACCTGGTGATCGGTGCGGTCCTCGTCGCGGGTGCCCGGGCCCCGCGCCTGGTCACCAGCGACCTGGTGTCCGGCATGAAGCGGGGGTCGGTGCTCGTGGACGTGGCGGTCGACCAGGGCGGCTGCTTCGAGGACACCCGGCCCACGACGCACGACGACCCCACCTTCACGGTCCACGGGTCGACGTTCTACTGCGTCGCGAACATGCCCGGCGCGGTGCCCGTGACCAGCACGCACGCCCTCACGAGCGCGACGCTGCCCTACCTCGCGCTCCTCGCGGACGGCGGTGCCCGCGCGCTGGCGGACGTGCCGCTGCTGCGCAACGGGCTGTCGACCGTGACGGGGACGCTCGTCAACGAGCAGGTCGGGGTTGCGCTCGGGCTGCCCTGGACCCGTGCCGAGGACGTGCTGCGGGAGTAGGGCCGGTCGCCGGAATGCTCTGGGGCTCGGCCCCGAGGAGTGGCATCCTGTCCGGATGGAGCCTTTCGTCCTCGCCAACGAGCACGTCCGTCTCGCGATGCCCACCGCCGCGGACGTCGATCGCATCACCGAGCTCTGCCAGGGGCAGGACGTCGCGGACTGGACCACGGTCCCCAGCCCGTACTCGCGGGCGGACGCGGCGTCGTTCATCGAGGAGATCGTGCCCGAGGCCTGGCGGACGGGCCGCGGGAACACGTGGGCGATCCGTCGACCCCAGGACCCGGAGGGGCCCGTGCTCGGCATGATCGGTCTCACGAGCGACCAGGCACCGACCACGGACGCGTCGGCCGAGATCGGGTACTGGCTCGCTCCCGAGGCGCGGGGCGAAGGCCTCATGTCGGAGGCCGCGCGCCTCGCGGTCGACTGGGCGTTCGACCCCGAGGGGCTGGGGCTGAGCCGCATCGTGTGGACCGCGTACACGGGCAACTGGGCGTCGCGCCGGGTCGCGTGGCGCCTCGGGTTCCGTGTCGAGGGGACGGTGCGCGGCCACGGGATCCAGCGGGGTCGGCGCCGCGACGCGTGGATCGGCACGCTCCTGGCGGACGACCCGCGCGAGCCCGTGGAACCGTGGCCGTCGGCCGAGGCGGGGGAGCGGGTGGGCTCCGGGGTGCACCCCGGGGCCTCGCCGCACGGGTGACGGCCGAGCGCGTGGCCGCCGAGGGGCGGTGAGGGCGTCCCGGCGGGTGCCGCGCCGGGAATGATGTCGTGAGCAGGCCGTGCGCCGGGTGAGGATAGGACGCATGACGAGCACTCTCGACCCGGCCAACCCGTTCGCCGCGGCGTCCACCCTCCCGTACCAGCTCCCCGACTTCACGACGATCCGCGAGGAGCACTACCTCCCTGCCCTCCGTGCCGGCATGGAGGCCGAGCGCGCGGAGATCGAGGCGATCGTCACCGCCCCCGAGGCACCCACGGTCGCCAACACGCTCGAGGCCCTCGAGTCCGCCGGGCAGCTCCTGACGCGTGCGGTCACGGCCTTCTACAACGTCGCGAGCTCCGACTCGACGCCCGGCCTCGAGGAGATCGAGGAGACCGTCGCCCCCGAGCTCTCGGCCCACCACGACGCGATCTACATGGACGCGCGCCTGTACGCGCGGGTCCGCGCCCTCCAGGACGCGGTCGACGCGGGCGAGCTCACGCTCGACGCCGACACGGCCTGGCTCCTGCACACCCTGCTCGTCGACTTCCGCCGCTCGGGCATCGAGCTCGACGCCGCGGACCAGGAGCGCCTGCGCGAGCTCAACGGGAAGCTGACCTCGCTCGAGGCCGCGTTCGGCCGCAAGCTGCTCGCGGGGGCCAACGCCGCGAGCGTCCTCGTCGACGACGCCGCCGAGCTCGACGGCCTGCCCGAGGACGCGATCGCGGCCGCTGCGGCTGCGGCCGCGACGCGCGGGCACGAGGGCAGGTACCTGCTCGAGATGCAGCTCCCGACGCAGCAGGGCGTCATCGCGTCCCTGGCCCGCCGCGACACGCGTGAGCGCGTCCAGCAGGCGTCCATGACGCGCGGCGCGACGGGCGACGACAACGACACGCGCCAGATCGTGATCGACCTCGCGCGGCTGCGTGCCGAGCACGCCCGGCTCCTCGGGTACGACCACCACGCGGCCTACATCGCCGAGGACGCGACGGCCAAGACGACCGACGCCGTCAACGCGATGCTCTCGCGCCTGGCCCCGGCGGCCGTCGCGAACGCCCGCCGTGAGGCCGGCGACCTCGAGGTCGCGCTCGCCCGTGAGGCCGGTCGGCACGCCGAGCTGCGCGCGTCCGACTGGGCGTACCTCGCCGAGCAGGTCCGCAAGGAGCGCTACTCGCTCGACGACGCCGCGCTGCGCCCCTACCTGGAGCTCGACCGCGTCGTGACCGACGGCGTGTTCAAGGCCGCGAACCTGCTCTACGGGATCTCGTTCGCCGAGCGCACCGACCTCGTGGGCTACCACCCCGACGTCCGGGTGTTCGAGGTCTTCGACGGACCGGTCGGCGAGCCCGACCAGGGCCTCGGGCTGTTCCTCGCCGACTTCTACACGCGCGAGTCCAAGCGTGGCGGGGCGTGGATGAACAACCTGGTCGACCAGAACCACCTGCTGGACCAGCCGCCCGTGGTCGTGAACAACCTCAACATCGTCAAGCCTCCGGCGGGCGAGCCCACGCTCCTCGTGTGGGACGAGGTCATCACGCTCTTCCACGAGTTCGGCCACGCCCTGCACGGGCTGTTCTCCGACGTGCGCTACCCGTCGCAGTCGGGTACCGAGGTGCCGCGCGACTTCGTCGAGTACCCCTCGCAGGTCAACGAGATGTGGGCCTGGGAGCCCACGATCCTCACGTCCTACGCGGTCCACCACGTCACGGGCGAGCCCATGCCGGCCGCGTGGGTCGACACCATGCTCGCCTCGCGCCTGTTCAACGAGGGCTTCGGGACGACCGAGTACCTCGCGGCCGCGCTGCTCGACCAGGCCTGGCACCAGCTCGCCCCCGAGCAGGTGCCCACGAGCGTCGACGAGGTCCTGCCGTTCGAGGCCGCGGCTCTCGAGGCGGCCGGCGTCGCGTTCGCGCCCGTGCCGCCTCGCTACCGCACGACGTACTTCAACCACGTGTTCGGTGGCGGGTACTCGGCCGGTTACTACTCCTACATCTGGTCGGAGGTCCTCGACGCGGACACCGTGACCTGGTTCGAGGAGAACGGCGGCCTGAACCGGGCCAACGGCGACGCGTTCCGCAAGAAGCTGCTCGCGCGCGGCGGCTCGGTCGACCCCATGGTCGCGTTCGCCGACCTGCGGGGCCGCGCCCCGGAGATCGCGCCGCTGCTGACGCGTCGCGGTCTCGACGCGTAGTCGTCCCCGCGGCGCCGAGGCGGACCCGTACGGGTCC
>NZ_JACSPN010000025.1:47150-55915 GCF_015142735.1 Oerskovia douganii
CCCCCCCCCCCCCCCCCCCCGCGCGCCCCCCCCCCCCCCCCCCCCCCGGCCGTCCGGGCCGGTCCAGGGTCGGGTCAGGGCACGGGTGGGGGACACCCCCGATGCGCCCGACGGCGCGCCCTCCCTAGCCTGGAGACGAGCCACCCCGGTGGTTCGCCGAGCGCGGAGCCGTCCGCGCCGACCTGACCTGGGAGCCTCGCGACCGACATGACCACCCTGCCCGACGACGACGCCGCCGTCCCCGAGCCCCCCGCGGAGGGCGTCGGGCCTGCCCGGGCGGAGCCCCGCCGTCGGCGTCGCCGGGCCGTCGCCCTCACGGCGCTCGCGGCGCTCGTGGTCGGCGGGCTCCTCGCCGGTGCCGCGGTGGCCTTCTCGCGCGGGGTGACGTCCACCGCCGGCGAGGTCGAGTTCACGCGCCCGCTCGCGATCCCGCCTCTCGCGTCCTCGACCGTCCAGGACGGGGTCCGGGTCTTCACGCTCGACATGCAGGAGGGTGAGACGGACCTGGGGCAGGGCGGCCTCGCGCCCACGCTCGGGGTCAACGGCTCGTTCCTCGGCCCGACGCTGCGCGCGACGCGCGGCGAGCAGGTCCGCATCGACGTGACGAACTCGATGAGCGAGACGAGCACGCTGCACTGGCACGGCATGAAGCTCCCCGCGGTCATGGACGGCGGCCCGCACCAGCAGGTCGAGCCCGGGCGGACGTGGTCCCCGACCTGGACGGTCGCCCAGCCCGCGGCCACGCTCTGGTACCATCCGCACCTGCACGGCCGCACGGCGGACCACGTGTACCGCGGCCTGGCCGGTCTCTTCGTGCTGGACGAGCCCGCCGGGTCGCCCGAGGCCGCGGTCCAGGACGCGCTGCCGCACGAGTACGGCGTCGACGACGTCCCGCTCGTGGTCCAGGACAAGAAGTTCCACGCCGACGGCCGGCTCGACGACGCCGACCCGTTCCTGTCGAGCACGGGCGTGCGGGGGTCCGTGGTCCTCGTGAACGGCACCGCCGATCCCTACCTCGACGTCACGACCGAGCGTGTCCGCCTGCGGGTGCTGAACGGCTCCAACGCGCGGATCTACAGCTTCGGGTTCGACGACGGCCGCGACTTCCAGGTGGTCGGCTCGGACGGCGGTCTCCTCGAGGCGCCCGTCACGACCGACCGCCTCCGGCTCACCCCCGGAGACCGGGCCGAGGTCGTGGTCGAGGTGGAGCCCGGCGAACGGACCGTGCTGCGCAGCTTCCCGCAGGAGCTGGGCGTGAACCCCTTCACGGCCCGGTTCTCGGGCGGGGACGACACCCTCGACGTCCTCGAGCTGCGGGCCGCTCCCACGCTGGAGCCGTCGGCCCCCGTCCCGACCACGCTCGCCGGCATCCCCTCCGCGGACGAGGGGGCGGCGACCACGACGCGCCGCTTCGAGCTGTCGGGCACCTCGATCAACGGGCAGGACATGGACCTGCGCAGGATCGACGAGGTCGTCGACGCCGGCGCGACCGAGGTCTGGGAGGTCACGAGCCTCGACGACTCGCCGCACAACTTCCACGTCCACGACGCCCAGTTCCAGGTGCTCGACGTCGCGGGCGAACCGCCACCCCTCGATCTCCGCGGCTGGCAGGACACCGTCTACGTGCGGCCGGGCAAGGTCACCCGGCTCCTGGTCACGTTCGGCACGACACCCGACGCCGAGCACCCCTACATGTTCCACTGCCACCTGCTCCGCCACGAGGACCAGGGGATGATGGGACAGTTCGTGGTCGTCGACCCGTCGGCAGCCCCCGGTACGGCGGGGCGCCCCGCCCCGGGCGACCTGCTGCCGGGGGTGAGCGGCGGCGTCGGGCAGGAGGGCGGGCACGGGGACACGCACGCCGACGACGCGCCGCGCGGCGGGACCGGCCCCCGGCTCCCCGCCCAGGGGCACGCCACGGCCCGAGGGCACGGCTGAGGTCCGACCACACGCCCCGGTGAGTGCCCGACCGCAGGGCGAGACACCCCGCAGACGCTTCGAGGGCGGCGAACCCAGCGGGTACCGTGTGGCCATGACGACCCGTGCCCACCCCGCGAACCCGCCCCAGACCCACCCGACCGCCGAGCAGGAGGTCGCGCGCATCTGCCAGGACCTGCTCCGCATCGACACGTCGAACTTCGGGGACGGCTCCGGCCCGGGGGAGCGCGCCGCCGCCGAGTACGTCATGGCCTTGCTCCACGAGGTCGGCCTGAGCCCCGAGCTCTTCGAGTCCGCGCCCGGCCGCGCGAGCGTCGTCGTCCGGCTGCCGGGGCAGGACCCCACGCGGCCCGCGCTCGTCCTGCACGGTCACCTCGACGTCGTGCCCGCGCAGGCCTCGGACTGGTCCGTGGACCCGTTCGCGGGCGAGGAGAAGGACGGGCTGCTGTGGGGGCGCGGCGCCGTCGACATGAAGGACATGGACGCGATGATCCTCGCGGTCGTGCGGCAGATGGTCCGCGAGGGGCGCAAGCCCGCGCGGGACGTCGTCGTGGCGTTCTTCGCCGACGAGGAGGCGGGCGGCACGTACGGCGCGAGCTGGGCCGTCGACCACCGCCCCGAGATCTTCGAGGGAGCGACCGAGGCCATCAGCGAGGTCGGCGGCTTCTCGGTCGACATCGACGGCAGGCGGGCCTACCTGCTCCAGACCGCGGAGAAGGGCATCGCCTGGCTGAGGCTCGTCGCCGACGGCCGCGCCGGGCACGGCTCGCAGGTCAACACCGACAACGCCGTGACCCACCTCGCGGCCGCGGTCGCGCGCATCGGCGCCTACCAGTGGCCCTACACCGTGACCCCGACCGTCGACGCGCTCCTGCGCGGCGTCGCCGACCTCACCGGGCTGCCCTACGACCCTCACGACGAGGCCGGCATCGACGCCCTCGTCGCGGCCCTCGGCCCGGCCGCGAAGTTCGTCGGCGCGACCGTCCGTCACACGTCCAACCCGACCCAGCTCGGCGCGGGCTACAAGGCCAACGTCATCCCCGGCCGCGCCGAGGCCGCGATCGACGTGCGCCTGCTGCCGGGGCACGAGGACGAGGGCTTCGCCGTCATCGAGGGACTCGTGGGCGAGCACGTGCGCATCGAGCCCATCCACCGCGACATCTCGCTCGAGGTGCCCTTCGAGGGCGACCTGGTCGACGCCATGGTCGCGTCGCTGCACGCCGAGGACCCGGGGGCCACGGTCCTGCCCTACACGCTCTCGGGCGGCACCGACAACAAGTCGCTCGCGCGGCTCGGCATCACGGGCTACGGGTTCGCACCGCTCCAGCTCCCCGCGGACCTCGACTTCTCGGGGATGTTCCACGGCGTCGACGAGCGCGTGCCCGTCGAGTCCCTGCGGTTCGGCGTGCGCGTCCTGGACCGCCTGCTGCGGACCTGCTGAGACACCCGACCCCCGACCCCGACCCCGCCCACGTGCGGGGGCGGGGGCCGGTCGGGCGGCCCTGCCGCCTCAGAGCGTCGAGCGCACCCGCATGATCTTGCGGCGCAGCCACACCCGGCGCTCGCCGCCCACGTACAGCCGGGTGCGCTCGAGCTCCCAGCGTCCGTACTCGGCCTCGTCCGTCAGGAGACGGACGGCGTCGTGGCGGCTCACGGACCTGTCGATCGTGAGCACGCGGTACTCGTACTGGCTCCCGGGCTCGGTGCGGCCCGCCCGCTGCGGGGGAGGAGTGCTTGCCATGCGTCACCGTCCTCGAGTCGTCCTGGGCCCGGCGAGCCGTGAGCCGTACCTCACTCTGCCGCGCCGGGATTCCGAGTGCCATTGTGCCTCGCGCAGGGCTACCGTCAGGGTATGACCGCTGACCCGCGTGCCGCCCTCGACCGATTCATCGCTGCCCTGGAGGCCCACTACAACGCCGTCGCGGCACGGCGCGGCGAGGACGACCCGGCGGTCGACGACGCCTACTACGTCCTGGCCGACGCCTACGAGGTGTACGACGAGGCGCTCGCGCAGGTCCACGGCGAGGCGACGCCGTTCTACCTCGCGGAGGACGACGACGATGACGACGACAACGATGACGACGACAACGATGACGACGACGACCGCGACGAGTCGGACGAGGACGACGACGAGCGTGACGACGAGGAGTCCGACGAGGAGTTCGACGAGGTCGACCTGCACGACGGCGCCAGCCGCTGAGCGCCCCCGCGCGTCCCTGACGCGGCGTCCTACCAGCGTTCGGGGTAGCCGAACGAGAGCGCGCTGACGTCGTCGAGCGCGTGGTGGACGGCGTCGGGCAGCTCGAGGTCGCTCGCCGCGAGCGAGGCCCGCAGCTGGGACGGCGTGCGCGCGCCGACGATCGCGCTCGACACGGCGGGCCGCTGCAGGAGCCAGGCGAGGGCCACGTCGAGCGGAGCACGCCCCAGGCCGTTCGCGGCCGTCACGACCGCCTCCACGATGCCCGACGACGGACCGTCCAGGTACGGCTGGACGAACCCCGCGAGGTGCGAGGACGCCCCGCGGGAGTCGGCCGGGAGCCCCCCGCGGTACTTGCCCGTGAGCACCCCACGGCCCAGGGGCGACCAGGCCAGGACGCCGAACCCCATCTCGGTCGCGGCAGGCACGACCTCGCGCTCGACGCCGCGCTGCAGCAGCGAGTACTCGAGCTCGACCGCCGCGAGCCCGACGTCGCCGCGCCCGTCGAGCGTCGCCGCCGCGCGCGCAGCGGCCCACCCGGGGTGGTTGGAGAGGCCCACGTACCGGGCGCGACCGGTCGTCACGGCCAGGCGCAGCGCGGAGAGCGTCTCGTCGAAGGGCGTGCGCGGGTCCGGGGTGTGCACCAGGAACAGGTCGACGTGGTCGGTGCCGAGGCGCGCGAGCGAGGCGTCGAGCGAGTCGAGGAGCGCGCCGCGCGACGCGTCGACCGTGTTGCCGTCCGCGGTCGTGCGGATGCCGGCCTTGGTGCACAGCAGCACCTCGCTGCGGTGGACCTTCCCGGCGCTCAGGAGCGAGCCGATCATCGACTCGCTCGCTCCGCCGCCGTACGACGCCGCGGTGTCGACGAGGTTGCCGCCGGCGTCGACGAAGTCGCGGAGCTGCTCGGCCGCGTCGATCTCGTCGGTGTCCCGTCCCCACGCCATGGTCCCGAGGGCCAGGGGAGAGACGCGAAGGCCGGTCCGGCCGAGCTGACGAAGTTCCATGCGCGGCAGGCTACCGGCGAAGAGGGCGTCATGCCCGGAGACGAGCCGCCGTGAGAGGGTGAGGTCCGTCGCTGCGCGACGCGGCGTCCCGGTGCTCCGGCCTGTCCGACGGGGCCGCGACCCGCTCCGCCGGTAGGGTGCGGTGCGTGAACGCGTGGGAAGCCGCCCTCCTCGGCCTCGTCCAGGGCCTGACCGAGTTCCTGCCTGTCTCCTCGAGCGCGCACCTGCGCATCGTGGGAGAGCTCATCGGCTCGTCGGACCCGGGGGCCGCGTTCACGGCGATCACCCAGATCGGCACCGAGACGGCGGTCCTGCTGTACTTCCGCAGGGACATCGCGACCATCTGCCGTGCCTGGTGGCGTGCCCTGCGGGGGGCCAACGGGACGGACTGGCGGGCCCGGCTGGGCAGGGGGGACCACCACGCGGCCATGGCCTGGTTCATCGTGCTGGGCTCGATCCCCATCGTGGTCCTCGGGCTGCTCTTCCAGGACGCGATCGAGGTGTCGCTGCGCAACCTGTACATCACGGCGTTCATGCTCGCGGCGTTCGCCCTGCTGCTCGGGCTCGCGGACCGCGTCGGGGCCAAGAGGCGCACACTCGACGAGCTGACCCCGCGCCAGGCGGTCGGGTTCGGCCTCGCACAGGCGCTGGCCCTGGTCCCCGGCGTCTCCCGGTCCGGCGGCACCATCACGGCGGGCCTGCTCATGGGCTTCACGCGCGAGGCCGCGGCACGCTACTCGTTCCTGCTGGCGATCCCCGCGGTCCTGGGCTCGGGCTTCTACCAGCTCGCGAAGTCGGTCGCGGCCGACCCGGTGCCGGGCTCGCCCGGGTTCGGCGCGACCCTGATCGCCACGCTCGTCGCGTTCGTGGTCGGGTACCTGGTGATCATCGTGTTCCTGAAGATCGTCTCGACGTTCAGCTACACGCCGTTCGTGGTCTACCGGCTCGTGCTCTCCGGGGTCGTGGTGCTGCTGCTCACGCTCGGGGTGCTGCAGCCCCTCGCATGAGGGGTCCCGGGCCGCAGCGCGGGACCGGCTACATCCACCCCGCCTTCTTGAACACCCGGTACAGCACGAAGCACCCGACGGCCATGACACCGAGCGCCAGGGGGTAGCCGAGCGTCCAGTGCAGCTCGGGCATGTGGTCGAAGTTCATGCCGTAGATGCCGCCGACGATCGTGGGGAACACGAGGATTGCGGCCCACGCGCTGATCTTGCGCATGTCCTCGTTCTGGCGCACTGAGACCTGTGACAGGTGCACCGAGAGCATGTCGGACAGCAGGTCGTCGTGCGCGTCGAGGTGCCGGTCGATCCGTTCGACGGTCGACACGAGACGGTCCATGAGCCTCTTGTCGAACGTGATGTGCGACCGGGCGCTGCCCGGCACGAGCTCGGGCAGCTCGGCCGTGATGGGCAGCAGCGCCCGCCGCGCCTCGGTGATCTCGCGCTTGAGGTCGTAGATCGGCAGGACCGGGTCCGAGTGCCGCCTGGGCTCGAACACGATCTTCTCGACCTCCGCGACCGCGTCCCCCAGGGCGAGCTCGACGTCCGTGGCGGTCGCCACGAGCGAGAACAGGGCCTCGCCCGCGACGTGCTGAGCACCGGTGCTGCGGCCGTGCGACGGGCCGGTGAGGTGCTCGCGCATCCGGTCGTGGACGCCTGCGGCCCCCTTCTCGACGGTCACCACGACCTCCGGTCCCACGAGGAGGCAGAAGCTGCCGGTGCTGACCTGCCGGTCCTGCTCGGAGAAGGCGACGGTCGGGGTCACGACGAGCAACCAGTCCATGCCGACGTGCTCGACGTGCGCCAGCGGGTGCCTGCCGTGGTGCACGGGCAGGTGGCCGTGCACCGTCTGGGCGCTCAGCCCCGCCCCCAGGGCGTCGGCGGCCGCCACGAAGTCGTCGAGCGTGCGGACCTCGTACCAGCGTGCCCGCGGTCTCGGGGCGGGGGGCCCGCCGGGGCTGCCGTCCGGTCCGCTGCCCGCCGAGGTGCCCCGCTCGACCGGCCGCACCCGCCCGTCGTCGCCCTCGACCCACAGCTCTTTGTAGTGCACGGGTTCGGCGCGGGGTGCGTCCGGTGCGGGCTCGTCGGGGGCGGGCGGGTGGTCGCCCGTGGGGCGTGTGGGTTCTGTCACCCCTGCATTCTTGCCCGACGGCGCAGGCGCGCCACCCAGGACCGGTGAGCTGCGCCGTCGGGCAGCGGGGGACACGGAGGGCCCTCGCTGCGGCGAGGTCGCACGCCGGCACCGCGCCGGTTCGCGGCTAAGGTTGTCGCGTGCACAGCTGGCCCATGCCTCAGATCCCGTCCCTGCCCGGCCGAGGACTCCCGATCCGGGTGCACGACAGCACCACGGGGGAGCTCGTCGTCGCCGCGGAGGGGAAGACCGCGACCATGTACGTGTGCGGGATCACCCCGTACGACGCGACCCACATCGGGCACGCCGCGACCTACGTCGCGTTCGACCTGCTCAACCGTGCCTGGCGCGACGCCGGGCACGAGGTCACCTACGCCTCGAACGTGACCGACGTCGACGACCCGCTGCTCGAGCGCGCGACAGCGACCGGCGTCGACTGGTGGGACCTCGCCGTCGAGCAGACGGCCCTGCTCGCCGAGGACATGACGGCCCTCGGCGTCGTGCCCCCCGACGTGTACCGCGGCGCGGTCGAGGCCATCCCCGACGTCGTCCAGGCCGTCGAGGCGCTCATCGAGGACGGCTTCGCGTACCGCGTGCCCGTCGAGCCCGGCGCGGGCGGCGACACCCCCGAGCTCGGCGACGTGTACGCCGACCTCAGCGCCGACGCGCGCTTCGGCGCCGTGTCCCGCCTCAGCCGCGAGGACATGCTGCGCCTGTTCGGCGAGCGCGGGGGAGACCCCGGGCGCGACGGCAAGAAGGACCCCCTCGACCCGCTCCTGTGGCGGCGCGAACGCCCGGGCGAACCCACCTGGGACGGCGCGAGCCTCGGCACCGGGCGCCCCGGCTGGCACATCGAGTGCGCCGTCATCGCCCGTGACGGCCTGGGCCTGCCCTTCGACATCCAGGGCGGCGGAGCGGACCTCCTCTTCCCGCACCACGAGATGTCGACCTCGCACGACCGCCTCCTCGACCACGGGTTCGGCGCGCGCAACCACGTCCACGCGGGCCTCGTCGCGTACCAGGGCGAGAAGATGAGCAAGTCGCGCGGGAACCTCGTGTTCGTCTCCGCGCTGCGCGCCACCGGCGTCGACCCCATGGCCATCCGCCTGGCCCTCCTGGCGCACCACTACCGCTCCGTGTGGGAGTGGACCGACGCGGACCTCCCCGGCGCCGTCCAGCGCCTCGAGCGCTGGCGCTCGGCCGTCTCCGGGAACGGTGGGCCCGACGCCGACGCGACCCTCGCGGCCGTGCGCGCGGCGCTCGCGGACGACCTCGACGCCCCCACCGCGCTCGCGGCCGTCGACGCGTGGGCCGACGTCTCGCTCGCCGAGGGCCGTGACACCTCGGGCGACACCGAGGGCGCGCCCGGCGTGATCTCGCGCGCCGTCAACGCCCTGCTCGGGGTGCGGCTCTAGGTGTACCCGGCCGTGAGGTTGGTGCCAGTTCCGGTTGTCGAAGGGAGGACCTCCGGGCTTAGTGGAGATGTCGAAGTC
>NZ_JACSPN010000026.1 GCF_015142735.1 Oerskovia douganii
TAGTCTAGTTCCAATAAGTTCTGACTACGGATCAGAAGGTTGGGGGTTCGAATCCCTCCGGGCGCACAGTACGCGAAGGCCAGGAACCGTCACGGTTCCTGGCCTTCGTGCGTCTCAGGACATCGCCCTCCGAGCGGGATGTCAGGGTCGGCAGCGCTCAGCCCTGACCGAGCTCGCGAAGGGCCGCCATCAGTTCGGCGGGCCGGTCCGTCCCGACGAGGTACTCCTTCGGCCCGTCCGGCACCTTGATCACGACGACACTTCCGCCTCTGACCAGGAGTGCCCACCGGCCAGGGCCGATCCACCGGAGGCCCAGCCCGCCCGCGCCCGCCATCGAGAGCGTCCCGTCCGCCACCTCGGAGATCTCGTCCCGGCTGATGGCACGCCGCCACACCGGGATGCCGAGGCGGAAGCCGAGGGAGACGCCTCGGACCGGGTCCACCTCCACGACGGACGACATCCGCGCCGCGCCCAGCACCAGCGCCATGGATCCGAGCGCGACCAGCACGAACCCGACCGCCTCGGCGGTGGATCGCGAGTCGGGCACGGCTGTCGCGACGATGAACGAGGTGATCACCAGGCCGAGGAGGACGACCCCGACCTGAAGCTCCCGCGAGGCGTGCCTGGTCTCACGAAACGTCGTCGAGGCCCCTTCTGACGCCGACGCCGACGGCGGCGCGTCGTTCCGGGGACTCTCCGGTGAAACAGGCATTCCGACCTTCCGGCAGGTACGTGCATCTGGCGGGACGCCAGGAGTCTGTCACACCGGCGCGGGCGTCCCGGCGTGCCCGAGGGGTTGCTTCCAAGGACGCCGTGCAGCCGATCCTCCCCGTCGGCCGCGCGCCGCCGTCGGGCAGGTCCCCGTCCTTGGTCGGTCCTGGTCCCGCCGGGCGGTCACCCCCACGGGATCTCGAGACGGCCCGGGCCGTGGTGCAGGGAGCCCTCGTAGGACAGGGCGTGCCCGGCCGGGACGTCGACCGTCAGGAGGCCGTCCCGGTCGGCGACGACCGTGAGGTCCCCACCGCCGAGCGGCACGACCGCGGCCGCCCAGCCCAGGTCGCCGAGGTCGGGGTCGACCGTGAAGGTCCGCCACCCGGGCTCGAGCGGGACGAGGCCCAGGACGAGCTCCGGGAGCGCGGCAGCAGGTCCGCTCGCCCACCCGTGGCACAGGCTCTTGCCGTACGGGCGGCCGTACATGGACAGCGGGTCGTGCCCCGGACGGGGGAACTCCTCCCAGAAGGTCACCGACCCCGCGTCGAGCATGGGGCCCCAGTCCGCGGCGAGCGCGCGGACCGCGTCGGGCCGGTGCCCCGCAGACCCCAGCGCCCGCAGCGCGAGCGTCCTCATGAACGGCGTGCGGAACGTCGCGGCGGTCATCACGTCGACGGCGCCGCGGGGGACCGCGCCGTCGAACAGCCCGGCGTGGACCGCGAGCAGGGTCGCGTAGGGGTCCGGAGCGCTGCTCCCGTCCAGGTAGGTGCGCCAGGCGCCGTCGGTGCCGCTCCAGCCCTCGGCGCGCAGGACCTGGAGGACGCGGTCCGCGAGCCGCTCCCAGCGCGATCCGTCCTGGGCTCGGCGAGGTTCTCGCATCGATGGGCGAGGCAGGCCGTCGCATCTGCGACATCGACGCCGCGGAGGCGGGGGCCGGGAACATCTCCGTCTTCCTCGGCTGGGACGTCGAGGTCCGACGACGGTTCCCCCTCACGGAGGAGGTCGAGCTGCCCGCGGCCGCCCCCTCCCTGGTCGGCGGCACGATCCTCGTCACCGGGTCGGGTCGGCGGCTGCGCCAGATCGCGGCCGACCCCGAGGCGTGCGTCGGCGCGCTCAAGGTGCACCCGGGAGGGACGACGGCGACCCTGTTCACGTCCCCTCGACGCCTCTTCGAGCGGCTCACGAGCGAGTTCAACTCTCACCTCGGCGTGCACGAGGACCAGGTCGCGGCACGCGGGCTCGACTTCCACGCGGTGGTCCACGCCCAGCCCCCGCACCTGACGTACCTCTCGCACGTCCCCGCCTACCGGGACGACGCGACGATGAACCGGCGCATCCTGCGCTGGGAGCCCGAGTCGATCGTCTCGCTGCCCCAGGGCGTCAAGGTCCTGCCGTTCTTCGTCCCGGGCTCGCCCGAGATGATGGAGGCGAACGTCCAGGGCCTGCGCGAGGCCGAGGTGACCCTGTGGAGCAAGCACGGGGTCATGTCGCGCTCCGACCTGTCGGTCGTGCGGGCCGTCGACCGGATCGAGTACGCCGAGACGGGCGCCAAGTACGAGTACATGGACCTCATGGTCGGAGGGCGCGCCGAGGGTCTCACCCGGGACGAGATCCGGTCGGTCGCGACCACCTTCGCGATCGAGTCGCCCTGGCTCTGACGGCAGGGCGGGAGCCCGTCGGGCGGCGGACGCACCCGACGGGCTCCGACCCGTCAGGCGGGGACGTCTACCACCAGGCGCGCGAGAATCCGGCCGCCTCGGCCTCTTCCCAGTCCTCGAAGCACACGTCGCCCTCGATCCGCTTGAAGATCCACCGGTCCTCACGGAGGTAGTAGAGGTTCGTCGCACCGTCCGCCTGGCGGACGTGGAGGCCCTTGACCCGGCAGTCCGCCGGGATGGGCGTCGGTGTCGGCGTCGGCTCCTCGGGGGCGGGAGTCGCGGTCGGCTGGGGGGTCGGGCGAGGGGTCGGGCGAGGCACGGGCGTCGGGCCGGACGTCGGAGACGGCGACGGCGACGGCTCGTCGACGGACGGCGCCTCGGGCGTCGGGGTGGGGGTCGGGCGCGGCCTGTCGACCGGGGGGACGACGGGGTCCCGCGGCGGGGGCGACGTGCTGCCCGCAGGCAGGGGCTCGTCGGGACACGCGGAGAGGACGGCGACCATGGCGGTCTTCTCCGCACCGGTCACGCGCAGGCCGTACGTGTACTTCACGCCCACCTGGCGGGCGACGTAGGCGCAGCGGTACGACTCGTCGGGCGGCAGCCAGGCCGAGGCGTCGCCGTCGCCCTTCTGCTGGTTCAGCGCGCCGTCGACCACGAGGAGGTTGAGCGGATCGTTGGCGAACGCCTCCCGCCGTGTCCTGTCCCACGACCACGCGCCCTTGTGCCACGCGTCGGTCAGCGCGACCACGTGGTCCAGCTGGACCTTGCCGGACGACAGCGGCCCGCGCTCGAAGGCGATGTCCGTGCCCCCGTACGGGTCGGCGAGCAGACCCGTGACGACCACGCAGTCGTCCGTCCCCGGCTTGAACGAGACACCGGACAGCGACCGGCCGAGGGCATCGTTGCGCGTGTCGCAGCCGTTGCCGTCGGTGTCCGCGAACCGCTTGCCGAACGCCTCGACCGCGAACCTTCTCGTGCCGTCCCGGTCCCCGACCTCGAGCAGGGCGACCGTCGCCAGCGCCGACTGGGAGGGCGCCGCGGCGACGACGGCGTCGACCTTGAGCGACGCGACGTCGAGCACGGCCGAGTTGGCCACCTCGACGTAGTCGGGGGTCCGGTCCTCCGGCGGGTCCACGACGGGGCTCGGGGCGCTCGCGGTCTTGGAGGCGGACGCGACCGGCGGCCCGTCCTGGGCGCGCTTGCCGGCGAGCGCGATGCCGCTCCCGGCGAGCGCGAGGACCAGCACCGCGCACCCGACCCAGAGGGAGGGCCCCGACAGGCGTCCACGCTGCGCGGGCGACCGGCGCGCGGAGCTCGGCGACGCCGTCGGGCCGTGGCTCGCGGTGCCCGTGCCGCCGGCCTGTCCGCCCGGCCACCCCGGACCTGACGGCGGTCGTGGCACGGGCGGCTGGGCCCGCACCGTCGCGGCGGGAGCGTAGGACCCTGGCTGCTCCTCGGCCCCGGGGCGCACCGCGGCGAACGGCGTCTCCTCGCCCTCGGCGGGCGGCGTCCGTGGCGGGTCGCCACCGAGCGTGCCGACGCCGAGCGGGAGGCGCTGGGTGCTGGCGGGCACGGCCGCAGGACGGGTGTGCTGGGACCAGCGGTCGCCGTCGAACCATCGTTGCGTGCCGGCGGCCGAGGGGTCGGGATACCACCCCGGAGCGGTGCGACCCATGGCGCCTCCTGCTGCTCTGGTCGCCTGCGGGCAACCCGCCGGCGGCGTCCTGGACCGGCAGGGCGATCGAAGGCTAGCGGAGAGGGGGAGCAGGTCACGAATCCGTCCGGAGCGGTGCGAGGACGGGTGTGGATGCGATTCCACGCGGGCGTGCCCGGCGCGGCGGCCGGTCGATGCTTGACAGCGCTGTCAGAATCGCGGTCTACTCGCCCCAGGGTGCGCCGAGGGCTCCCGGCCGCGCGGTGACGCGTCGTCGGGGCACGTCGGCGCGGAGCAGGTCCGGGGCGCGACTAGCCCCGCCAGAGATCCGTGCGGGGGTGGGTGCACATGGCCGCAGGTGGTCGACCGGCACGCGGGGGACGTCGACCGACCCTCGCCGCCGTGGCCGAGGCCGCAGGAGTCAGCCTCAAGACGGCGTCCCGCGTGCTCAACGACGAACCCAGCGTCTCCGAGGCGACCCGGCTCAAGGTCCGCGCGGCCGCCGACGAGCTGGGCTTCCGTCGCAACGCCGTCGCCGCCGACCTCGCGCGCGGCGGCGTGTCCCGCCTCGTCGGGTTCGTCACGGGCGACATCGCCAACCCCTTCTACTCGGACCTCGCCGCCGGGATCGAGCGCGAGCTGCGCAAGCACGGGCTCCAGCTCATCACCACGAGCTCCGACGAGGACGCCGACCAGGAGCGCGAGCTCATCGACGCCCTGATCGAACGACGCGTCGCCGCCCTCTTCATCGCCCCCACGGGCACCGACCACTCCTACCTGCACCCCGAGCTGGCGACCGGGGTGCCCGTCGTCTTCCTCGACCGCCCACCGGGCGGCATCGAGGCCGACACCGTCGTGCTCGACAACCGCGCGGGCGCCGAGGAGGCGACGCGTCACCTCCTGGCCCAGGGGCACCGCCGGATCGCGCTCGCGGGCGACCTGTCCCGCCTGTGGACGTTCCGCGAACGCCACGAGGGCTTCGTCGCCGCCCTGCGCGACGCGGGCATCGAGGACCCCGAGCGGTACGTGCGCGAAGGCCTGCACGACGCGGAGTCGGCCCGGGCCGCGGTCGAGGAGCTCCTCGCGCTCGACGAGCCCCCGACCGCGATCCTCACGGCCAACAACAAGATCACGCAGGGCGCGCTCAGGGCGCTGCGCGCGAGGGCCCACGCCCCGTCCGACGGCGGGGGCGACGGCGCGGCCCACGCCCCGTCCGACGGCGCGGCCCACGACGACCGCCGGAGCGTCGCGCTCGTCGGGTTCGACGACTTCGAGCTCGCCGACGTGCTCGGGGTGACGGTCGTCGGGTACGAGGTCTCCGCGATGGGCCAGGAGGCCGCACGGCTCGCGGTGGACCGCATCGCGGCGCCCGGTGGGGCAGCACGGTGGCGCGTGGTCCCGACCGTCCTGGTCCCCCGGGGCTCCGGCGAGATCGCGCCGAAGGTCGGGACGCTCGAGGTGCCGGCCGGTCGGTGACCCGCCCGCCGGGGTGTGGCCCGCCCCGCCGTGCGGCGGTCGCCGCCGGGACGCGATGGTCCGTCCGTGCGCCCGCTGCGCCGTGACGACGACCGGGCGCACGCGCGCGCCGCTTTGTCGCCGTCGTCCTCTTGTGCCCCCTGCGGAGGTCTCTCCGCGGTAACGATTGTGCGTACCTCTTTGACAGGGGGGAGGCGCGGTCGTACGTTCGACCTGTTCCTGACAGCGCTGTCAACGACGAAAGTAGGACCCCATGCGTAACGGATTACGCGTCGCCGGGGCACTGGTGGGCACTGCGGCCCTCCTCGCCCTCGCGGCTTGCAGCGGCGACTCTGGTAGCGATTCCACCAGCGGAGGCTCGGGAGAGGCCGCGGGCGGCGACGTCGAGGTCTTCACCTGGTGGGCTTCCGGCTCCGAGAAGGCGGGCCTCGACGCCCTCGTCACGGTGTTCGACGAGCAGCACCCCGACTACACGTTCGTGAACGGCGCGGTCGCGGGCGGTGCCGGATCGGCCGCCAAGGACCTGCTCCAGACCCGGCTCCAGGCCAACGACCCGCCGGACACGTTCCAGGCCCACGCGGGCGCCGAGCTCACCGACTACATCGACGCTGCCCAGATCGAGGACATCTCCGACCTCTACGACCAGTACGGGGTGACCGACGTCTTCCCGGAGGACCTGATCGACCTCCTCACCGTGGACGGCAAGATCTACTCGATGCCGTCGAACATCCACCGCTCCAACATGGTCTGGGCCAACCCCGCCGTCCTGACCGAGGCGGGCCTCGACCCCACGGCGACGTACGACACCCTCGACGACTGGTTCGTGGCCCTCGACGCGGTCCAGGCCGCCGGCAAGACGCCGCTCTCGGTCGGCCAGACCTGGACGCAGGTCAACCTGCTCGAGACGGTCCTCATGGCCGACCTGGGCGCCGAGGCCTACAACGGGCTGTGGGACGGCTCGACCGACTGGGAGAGCCCGGAGGTCACGGCCGCCCTCGAGGACTTCGAGCAGCTCATGAGCTACACCAACACCGACCGCGACGGCCTGGACTGGCCGGAGGCCACGCAGCTCGTCATGGACGGGCAGGCCGCCTACAACGTCATGGGCGACTGGGCCGTGGCGGCGTTCGAGGGGGCCGACAAGGTCGCCGGGACCGACTTCGTCTACTTCCCGGTGCCCGGCACCGACGGCATGTTCGGCTTCCTCGCCGACTCGTTCACGCTCCCCGTGGGCGCCAAGAACCCCGACGGCGCCAAGGCTTGGATCGAGACCGTCTCGAGCCTCGAGGGGCAGACCGCGTTCAACAAGGCCAAGGGCTCCATCCCGGCCCGGACCGACGCGAACCCGGACGACTTCTCGGAGTACCAGCAGACCGCGATCACGTCGTTCGCCGAGGACACGATCCTGCCGTCGCTCGCCCACGGCGCGGCGGCCTCGGTCACGGTGTCCAACGCCATCTCGGACGCGACGAGCAAGTTCACGTCCGGCGCGTCCGACCTGTCGCAGTACCAGGCCGACCTGGCCGCCGCTGCCGCAGGCTAGGCCGTGCGACGAGCCCGCCGCGGAGCTGCTCGCGCAGCCCCGCGGCGGGCCCTGCCCGGTCACGCGCCGGACCCGAGACCCGCCGCACCACCCGCCGCACCACCCGCCGCACTCCCCGTCGCACCCGCCCGGCGGCCGTCGTCGCACCCTCGTGCGGACGAGCGTCCCCGGGCCGTGCCCGCACCCCTGGAGGATCACCGGTGATCCACTCCGCCCGACGATGGGGCCCGCCGCTCCTTCTCGTCGCCCCGTCCCTGATCCTGGTCGGGGTCTTCGTCTACGGCCTCATCGCGATCAACTTCTCGACCTCGACCACGGACATGCACAAGGCCGCGCAGTCCACGGGCCAGGCTCCCGTGTCCCGGGTCGGCCTCCAGAACTACCTCGACCTGCTCGCGAGCCCGGAGTTCCAGCACTCGTTGCTGAACCTCCTGATCTACACCGTGGTCTTCCTGGTGGGGACCATGGTCGTCGGGTTCGTGTGGGCCTGGCTCCTCGACAAGCCCCTCAAGGGCGAGGGGTTCTTCCGCGCCGTCTACCTGTTCCCCATGGCGGTCTCGTTCATCGCCTCGGGCGTCGTGTGGCGCTGGCTCCTCAACTCGAACCAGGACGAGAAGGCGAGCGGCCTCAACCGGCTGTTCCAGATGATCGGCCTGGACGCGTTGCAGAACAACTGGTGGAACAACATCACGTTCGGCATCGCGGCCATCGCGATCCCCGCGATCTGGCAGCTCTCCGGCTACGTCATGGCGCTCTTCCTCGCAGGGTTCCGCGGCATCCCCGAGGAGCTGCGCGAGGCGGCCCGCATCGACGGCGCGAGCGAGTGGAAGCTGTACCGCTACGTGCTCTTCCCGCAGCTCACGCCGATCGCGCTGTCCGCGCTCATCATCGTGGGCCACATGTCGCTCAAGGCGTTCGACCTCATCATGTCGATCTCGAAGCCGTCGAACTACCAGACCAAGGTCCCGGCGGTCGACATGTACGTCTTCAAGTCGAGCTTCGACTACGCGAACGCCGCCGCGGTGGGCGCGATCCTGCTCGTCATCGTCGCGTTCGTGATCGTGCCCTACCTGATCTCCCTGAACCGCAAGGAGAAGATCCGATGACCGCCGTGACCAGCCCCGTCGAGGCGCCCGTCCCCGGAGCGTCCCCCGGCTCGGGTTCCGGGCCCGGCGCCGGCGCGGCGGGCCGCCGGAAGAAGAAGCCCGTCGAGCGGTTCTCCGTGGCCCGCACGCTGCGCTACGCGCTCCTGATCCTCTTCGTGCTGATCGTGCTCGTGCCGGTGTACGTCCTGTTCGTCACGAGCTTCAAGGGACCGGGGGACGCGGCGCCGACCCGCGCGTGGAACCTGCCGCAGGTGTGGACGACCGAGAACTGGCAGGCGGCGTGGACGGCGCTGGCGCCGGCGATCGGCCGCACGCTCCAGATGGTCGTCCCGGCGGCGCTCATCTCGGCGTTCCTCGGCTCGCTCAACGGGTTCGTGCTCTCGCGCTGGCGGTTCCGCGGCGCGAACCTCGTCTTCACGCTCATCCTGTTCGGCATGTTCATCCCGTACCAGGCGGTGATCATCCCGCTCAACCAGCTCGTCCTGAGCCTCAACCTGCCGAGCGGCATCCCGACGCTGATCGTCCTTCACGTGATCTACGGCCTGCCGATCACGACCCTGATCTTCCGCAACTACTACCAGACGGTCCCGAACGAGCTCATCGAGGCGGCGCGGGTCGACGGCGCGGGCATGCTGCGCACGTACTGGTCCATCGTGCTGCCGATCTCGATCCCGAGCTTCGTGGTCGTGCTGATCTGGCAGTTCACCTCGGCGTGGAACGACTTCCTGTTCGCGGTGTTCTTCTCCTCGAGCCAGAACGGCCCGGTCACGCTCGCGCTCAACAACCTCGCGAACGGCGCCCTGCTGCAGAACTACGGGGTCTCGATGGCGGGCGCGCTGTTCGCGTCGCTCCCGACCCTCGTGGTGTACATCCTGCTCGGCAAGTACTTCATGGGCGGGCTCATGTCCGGGTCGGTCAAGGGGTGAGGCGGGCACGACGCGGCGGCACGCGGCCACGGGAGGCGGGCGACGCCGTCGGGCGTTCGCCCTGCACGCGCCCGGGCGGGGAAGATCTGTGGACACCGACGACGAACGGGGAAGCATGACGACCGACGACCATCCCGCGCGCTCGGGAGACGGGGCGGCGTGGCGCCGCGGCGAGCTCCGCAGGCTGCTCGCCTTCGCGGAGGCCTCGATCGGGCCCGACGGCGGGGCGCGCTGGCTCGACGACGACGGCGCCCCCGACCCGCGCAGGCCCGTGCACACGTGGATCACGGCGCGCATGGCGCACATGTTCGCGCTCGGTGCGCTGCTGGGGCTGCCCGGGACGGACCTGCTCGCGGACCGGGCCCTCGACGGGTTGCGCACCGCGCTGGCCGATCCCGTGGACGGCGGCTGGTTCGCGTCGCGCGGGCCGGGCGACGCGGTCGACGCCACCAAGAGCGCGTACGCGCACGCGTTCGTCGTCCTGGCGGCGTCGAGCGCCACGGTCGCGGGCAGGCCCGGTGCGCGCGAGCTCCTCGACGACGCGCTGCGCGTCCTGGACCAGAGGTTCTGGGACGCCGGCCAGGGCATGCTGCGGGACGAGTGGGACCGCGCCTGGACCACGTGCGCGCCCTACCGGGGCGCGAACGCGAACATGCACGGAGTCGAGGCGCTGCTCGCGGCGCACTCGGCCACGGGCGACCCGCGGTGGCTCGAGCGCGCGAGCGCGATCGCGGACCGCGTCGTCGGCTGGGCGGCCGAGCGGGAGTGGCGCGTCGTCGAGCACTTCGACGAGACGTGGCGTCCGCTGCCCGACCTCAACGCCGAGCGGCCCGACGACCCGTTCAAGCCCTTCGGGTCGACGCCCGGGCACGGGTTCGAGTGGTCCCGCCTGCTGGTCCAGCTCGACGCGGCGCAGGCCGCCGTGGGCGCCGGGGCCGCCGACGCGCGGCTGGACGCCGCGCGACGGCTGTTCGACCGCGCCCTCGCGGACGGCTGGGACCCGGTCGAGGGCGGGTTCGTCTACACGGTCGACTGGTCCGGCCGGCCCGTCGAGCGGCGACGCTTCCACTGGGTGGCCACCGAGGCCGTCGCGGCCGCCGAGGTCCTCGCCCGGGTGACCGGCGAGCCCCGGTACGCGCGGCTCGCGGCCGACTGGTGGGCCTGGGCCAGGTCGCACCTGGTCGACGCCGAGCGCGGGTCGTGGCGCCACGAGCTCGACGCCCGCAACCGCCCGTCGTCGGCCGTGTGGGACGGCAAGCCCGACGTCTACCACGTCGGCCAGGCGTTCCTCCTGGCCGACGTCCCGGTCACGGGGAGCCTCGCGGAGTCGGTCGCGGCGGCTCAGCGGGTGCCGTAGATCTCCACCTCGGCCGCCTTGACCGCGAACCACGCCCTCTCGCCCGGGGCCAGGCGCAGGTCCGCGACGGACCGCGCCGTCAGGTCCGCCGCGAGGTGCCCGACGGCGTCGCGCACCTCGCGGGGCCCCGTCACCTCTCCCCAGGCCCGGAAGAGCTGGCCGTGCGGCTCGAGCGACGTGATCGTCACCGCGAACGCGTTGCGCGGGCTGCCCGACGGCGCGTCCCGGTGGACCGCGACCGCGCGCGGCTCGAACATCGCGACCGCCCGGTCGCCCGGGACGAGGCCCGCCTCGTCGGCGACGACGCCCGCGACGACCTGTGCGGCGGTGCCCGTGAGGGTGGCCGTGCCGGGGATCCCGGTCGCCCCGGCGCTGCCCGCGCCGCCGTCCGGTCCGTCGTGCCCGCCGAGCCGCAGCCCGCCGTCGTCGGTCGCGGTCCCGGCGAGCAGGTTGATGCCCGCGAGGCGGGCGGCGAACCGTGACCGAGGACGCGTCAGGACCTCGCGCGCCGGTCCGTCCTCGACGACCCGCCCCGCGTCCAGGACGACCGCCCGGTCGGCGAGCAGCAGGACGTCGAGCAGGTCGTGCGTCACCAGGAGGGTCGTGCGGGGGTGGGCGCGCTGGGCGTCGTGCAGGGCCCGGCGCACCTGCTGCGCGACCCCGACGTCGAGCGAGGCCAGCGGCTCGTCGAGCAGCAGGACGCGGGGGTCGGTCGCGAGGGCGCGCACGATCGAGACGCGCTGCGCCTGACCGCCCGACATCTCGTGGGGCCGCCGCGCGGCGAGGTCGCCTGCGGCGAGGGCGTCGAGCAGCTCGCGGGCCGCGGCCCTTGCCCGGTGCCTGGGCGCCCCCCGGGCACGGAGCCCGAACGCGACGTTGTCCACCGCGTCCAGGTGCCCGAACAGCAGCGGCCGCTGCGTCAGCCACCCGACCCCGCGCCTGCGCGGCGGGACGGCGACCCCGTGCACGGTGTCGGTGAGGACCGTACCGTCGATCGTGACGCGCAGCTCGTCGGGCAGGGGCCCCTCGGCACGGGTGGACCGGCGGTGCGGGAGCAGTCCCGTGAGGGCCTGGAGGAGCGTCGACTTGCCCGCACCGTTGGGCCCGAGGACCGCCACGACCTCGCCGGGCCGGACGGAGAGGTCGACGTCGACGCCGCGCTCCGCGAGCCGCACCCGCACGTGCACGGGCGCGCCGGGGAGGGCGGACCCGGGCGCCGGGACGGACGGACCCGGGTCCGGCGTCGTCGGGCCGGAGGGTGCGCGGACGCGTCCGGCGCTCGCGGGGCCGACGGGTTGCTCGCGGGCCGGGTCGGCGGACCGGGCCGGGTCGGCGGACCGGGCCGGGTCGGCGGACCGGGCCGGGTCGGCGGACCGGGCCGGGTCGCCGCGCTCCTCCCGCCCGAACGGGCCGCCGTGGACCGCAGCCGTCACGACGAGCGCCACGACCACGAGCAGGAGGGACAGTGCGACCGCTGCGTCGGGGTCGGCGCTGCGCTGGAGATAGATCTCGAGCGGCAGCGTCTGCGTGACACCCTGGAGCGACCCGGCGAACGTGATGGTCGCGCCGAACTCCCCGAGGGCGCGGGCGAACGCGAGCACGGACCCGGACACGAGCCCGGGCAGGACGAGCGGGAGCGTCACGCGGCGCAGGACGGTCGTGGGGGAGGCGCCGAGCGTCGCGGCGACCTCCTCGTAGCGGGCGTCGTGCGTCCGCAGCGAGCCCTCGAGGCTCAGCACGAGGAACGGCAGCGCGACGAACGTCTGCGCCATGACCACCGCGGTGGTCGTGAACGCGACCTCGACCCCCAGCACGGACAGGTGCTGGCCGATCAGCCCGCGCCGCCCGAACGTGTGGAGCAGCGCGATGCCGCCCACGACGGGCGGCAGCACGAGCGGCAGCAGCACGAGCGCACGGGCGACGCGCTGCCCGGGGAACGTGGTCCGCGCGAGGACCAGCGCCATGGGCGCGCCCAGCAGGACGCAGCACACGGTCGCGACGGACGACGTCCGCACCGAGAGCCACAGGGCGTCGGTCGCGGTGGGCGAGGTGAGGAGGTCCCAGATCCCGCCGAGGCCCCCGGACACGTCGAGGCGCGCGACCATCGCGACCACGGGCACGACGACGAACAGCGCGCCGAGCGTCGCGGGGACGAGGACCCAGCGGGGGAGGCCGCGCATCAGAGGGCCGCCCGGGGCGTCCGGGGGAGGCGACCCCGGGCACGGCTCGACCCGGGAACGGCCCTGCTCCCGCGTCCTGGCCTCACGGTGCCCCGAAGCCCGCCTTCGCGAGCGCGTCCTGGCCGGCGGGTCCGGTCACGAGGGCGACCCACGCCTGCGCCAGCGCGGCGTCGGCCGCCCCCGTCGTGACGGCGATCGGGTACTGGTTGACGACGGTCGTCGTCTCGGGGACGTCGACGACCTCGACGTCGTCGCCCGCGAGGGTCGCGTCGGTCACGTAGACGAGCCCGGCGTCGGCCTCCCCGGCCGTGACCTTGGCGAGGACGTCGGTCACGCTGGCCTCCTCGCTCACGCGGTGGACCGTGGTGCCGGCGGCGGCCTCGACCTTCGCGGTCGCGGACCCGCAGGGCACCTCGGCCGCGCACACGACGACCTTGAGGTCCTCGCGCGCGAGGTCCGCGAACGACGTCACACCACCCGGGTTCCCCGGGGGCACGACGACCGTGAGGGTGTTGGTCGCGAAGACCACGGGGTCGGCCGCGTCGCCGCCCTCGACGACGCGGTCCATGTTCGTGGTGTCGGCCGAGGCG
Source organism: Oerskovia douganii (assembly GCF_015142735.1). GTDB lineage: Bacteria > Actinomycetota > Actinomycetes > Actinomycetales > Cellulomonadaceae > Oerskovia > Oerskovia douganii. The sequence goes on from NZ_JACSPN010000026.1 coordinate 13,202, forward strand.
ATCACGTCGCCGGGGCTCCCGGCGAGGAGCTGGTCGGCGAGGTCGGCCGACCCGGCGAACGACAGGGCGACGGTCACGCCGTCGTGCTCGGCCTCGAACTCCTGCGCGAGGTCCGCGAACACGTCGCGCAGCGACGCGGCGGCGAGCACGGTGAGAGTCTGCTCCTCGACGGGAGCGGTCGGGCCGGGCGTGCTCGCGTCCGGGGTGCCCGACGGCGCCGCGCACGCCGCGAGGGCGGCCGTCAGCAGGGCGGTGGTCGCCACGGCGAGCGCACGCCGGGCGGGTCGGCCGCGGCGTGGGGTGCTCGCGCGGGCAGGACGGGCGGAGCGGTTCATGCGAGGCCTCCCGGCGTCTCGACGATCACGGTGGTGGCCTTGACGACGGCGACGGCGAGGCTGCCCGGCTCGAGGCCCAGCTCTCGGACGGCCTCCGTGCTCATGAGGGAGACGACGCGTTGCCCGCCGCACAGCATCTCGACCTGGGACATGACGGTGTCGCTGACGACGCCGGTGACGATCCCGACGAACCTGTTCCGGGCCGAGCGGGCGACGCCCGAGGGGTCGGGGGTCGCCTGGGCGGTGCGGACGGCGTAGGCGGCGAGCCGGGCCCCGTCGACGACCTTGCGGCCCGAGTCGTCGAGCGTGGCGTCGAGCTCGCCGGCGTCGACCCAGCGGCGGACGGTGTCGTCGCTGACGCCGAGCAGGTCGGCAGCTTCCCTGATCCGATAGTGCGGCATGAGGAAGACTATAGGGCCGCATCTGCGGAGAGCGCGGACGGGATCGGCGAACCTCGCGGCGATTCAGGGGTATATGCCCGATTCGGCGCCGGGGCCGTGGCATGCTCGCACGGTGCGCACGGCTCGCTGCGTCCTGGACGGGTAGGAGGACTCGTGTTTCGTCGGTACTGGAGCTCGTTCGCCTTGGTCGTGATCGGCGCCGTCTGGGCAGTGGGCGGAGGGATAGCCGCCCTCACCGGCGACGACGGCCCGCAGTCGCCGCTCCTCGTCGTCGTGCTCGGCGGGCTCGCGGTCGCCGCGGGTCTCGTGAGCGCGGCCGTCCGGGCGAGGTCGCGCGACGAGCCATGAGGTGACGCCGGGGCGCCCCGGCGTCGTCGCCGGCTCGTCGCCGCTCGGCGCCGTGGACGCGCGCGCCGGGCTGTCGACGCGAGAGGCCCCGCACCATCAGGTGCGGGGCCTCTCGTCGTGGAGCGGATGACGGGAATCGAACCCGCGCTATCAGCTTGGGAAGCTGAAGTTCTACCATTGAACTACATCCGCGTGACGTGGAACCTGCAGCTCGCAGGGCCGTCTCCGGCCGGTGCGAGCCGGTGAGGAACCGGCGTGCGTCCACGATCATACCCAAGTCGGGCCACGATGCCAGCATCCGGTGTCCGCGCAGTGCCTGAGGAGGCGTCTTGTCCGAGAACCCGTACCAGCAGCAGCCCACCGATCCTGCGGCTGGAGCGGACCCGTACGGCCAGTACGGGGGAGCGCCGCAGCAGCCCGCGGCGCCTGCCTACGGTGACAACGCGGCGCCGTACGGTGGGCCCGCGTACGGTGCGGACCCCTACGCCCAGCAGCAGCCGGCCTACGGCTCGTCGGCCCCCTACGCCCAGCCCCAGCCCGCGTACGGCGAGCAGCAGCAGCCTGCCTACGGCGCCCCGGACCCGTACGCGCAGCAGGGGTACGGGTACGGCGCCCCGCAGCAGCCCTACCAGCAGGGCTACCAGCAGCCGTACGGCGGGTACGGTGCGCAGCAGCCCGGCTACTACGAGGACCCGAACGCGAAGTCGCGGCTCGCAGCGGGCCTGCTCGGCATCTTCCTGGGCATGTTCGGCATCCACCGGTTCTACCTCGGGTACACGGGCGTCGGGGTGACGATGCTGCTCATCTCGGTGCTGTCGTTCGGGATGCTGGGCTGGGCCGTCGCCATCTGGGGCCTCGTCGAGGGCATCCTCTACCTGACGTCCAAGGGCGGCCAGTACGCGGTCGACTCGACGGGACGCCCGCTGCGCAGCTGACGGTGCGCGTACCCGCGGGTGCCGAACCCGAGGTTCGTCGGGCAGCCGCACCGAGTTGCCCGACGAACCTCGGGTTCGGCACCCGGGTCAGGCGACCACGGGGCGTCCGGTCCGTCGGTCCTCGCGTCGCGAGTACCGTTGCCCCCGTGCTCCTCTCCGACCGCGACATCACTGCCGAGATCGACGCCCAGCGGGTCCGCCTGGACCCCTACGACCCCGCGATGCTCCAGCCGTCGAGCATCGACGTGCGGCTCGACAAGTTCTTCCGGTTGTTCGACAACCACAAGTACCCGTTCATCGACCCGTCGACCGACCAGCCGGACCTGACGCGGCTGGTCGGGGTCGAGCCCGGCGAGCCGTTCATCCTGCACCCGGGGGAGTTCGTCCTGGGGGCGACGTTCGAGCAGGTCTCCCTGCCCGACGACGTCGCGGCCCGCCTCGAGGGCAAGTCGAGCCTGGGGCGCCTGGGGCTCCTCACGCACTCGACGGCAGGGTTCATCGACCCCGGGTTCTCCGGCCACGTGACCCTCGAGCTGAGCAACGTCGCGACGCTCCCCATCACGCTGTGGCCCGGCATGAAGATCGGTCAGCTGTGCTTCTTCCGGCTGTCGTCGGCCTCGGAGCACCCGTACGGCTCGTCGATCTATGGTTCTCGGTACCAGGGTCAGCGGGGCCCGACGGCCTCGCGCTCCTGGCAGAACTTCCACCGAACCGACGTGTGATCCCCAGCCGGCTCGCGCGAGCCCGCCAGATCGGACGTCCTCACCGCAGAGAGGCTGACTTCACCGTGTCGCACCCGTCCAGCTCGACCCTCCAGCCGTTCCCCGCGTCCTCGGCGCAGGGTCACCAGGCGCGGCACCTGCTCGCGCTGCCGGAGGACGTCGAGGTCGACGAGGTCGAGACCCTCGCGCTGTCCAGGTTCGCCGGTGCGCGGTGGGACGTGGCGCCGTCGGGCACGGACCCCCTGACCCCCGCTCCCCGCACGGGCAAGCCGGGCGAGCCGGGAGTGCTGCGCACCTCGCGGCACACGACGCTGACCGGCCCGTACTCGCCGTGGTCCGCCGACGGGGTCAACCCCGGCCTGCCGCCGGGGACCGCCCAGGTGTTCGACGTCGTGTGCCCGCGCGAGCGGGGCGACGTCCCGATCCCCGGTGGTGGCGACCGCGACGGCGTGGGCCGCGCCTTCCCGGCGGGGCTCCCGACGCGCGAGGAGGAGCGTGTGATCGCGTGGCTCGTCGAGGTCGCGCGACGGCTGGGCGGCTCGATCCGGGTCGACGCCGCGAACCCCGCCGCGCCGGCCGTGGTGCTGACCCCGGACCCGGGGGCCACGGTGGACATGTCGGTGTTCTCGGACGTGTGGCTCGACCCCCAGGCCGCGCTGGCCGTGGTCGGCGCGGTGCACCCGCGCGTGGTGCTCGCGACCGAGGGCAGCCCGTACCAGGGGCCGCCCAAGGGTATCGGCGAGCTGCCGCTGTACCGGGGTGAGACCCTGGACCCGGAGCTGCGGCGTGCGCTGCACGCGCAGGCGGACGACATCGACATCGCCGCCCTGACGAGCGGCAAGGTCCTCGACGGGTACGGCCTCATGGTCGACATGGGCGTCGACGGGCTCGTGGCGGTCGAGGTGGGTGGCGAGGAGCAGCTGCCGCTCCTGCTGCGCAACCTGCCGTGGGCGTCGGCGGGCGCGGTCGCGTACCGCGTGCGCTGGGAGCCGCGGGACCTCGTCGAGGCGCAGTCGGAGTCGCCGTCGTTCGAGCTGAAGATCGCGCGCAAGCGTGCGGCCGAGCTCGTCGCGACCGTGACCCGTGCGCTGTACGCGGCGGTGGGCGGCGAGATCGCCGACGAGGCCGACTTCCTGGTGGACCCGCAGGACGTCTAGGAGTTGGTTGCGCTCTCACCGGTGCCCCGCATACTCTCGACCGTCCGGGCGGGAACGGGATGAACAGGGCGAGGTGGGCATGCCGAAGGGCGCAGCGGACGGCGGGGCAGCCACGGCCCGCCGCCGGGGCAACCCGTTGGCGCTCGCGGTCCTCGCACAGCTCGGCGACCGGCCCATGCACCCCTACGAGATCGCCCGGGTGCTCAAGGAGGGCCGCAAGGACGAGTCGGTACGACTCAACTACGGCTCGCTGTACTCGGTCATCACGGCCCTGGTGCGCGACGGGCTCATCGAGACCGCGGGCACCGAGCAGGACGGCAACCGGCCGCAGCGCACCGTCTACCGGCTGACGGCCGACGGGCGCGCCGAGGTCGACGACTGGATGCGCTGCCTCCTGGGCACCCCGGTCAAGGAGTACCCGCAGTTCATGGCGGCGCTCAGCTTCATGCAGGTCCTGCGGCCCGACGACGCCGCGCCCCTCCTGCGCGCCCGTCTCGTGGCGCTGCGGGTCGCCGCCCTGCGGATCGAGGAGGACCTGGAACGCCGGACCGAGGCCGACCCGGCCCCGTTCACGGCCGAGACCGAGTACGAGCTCGCCCTGCTCCAGGCCGAGGTCCGGTACGTCGAGGCGCTCGTCCACCGCCTGGGCGACGGCTCGCTCGACGGCCTCGGGGCCTGGCGGGACCGCCCGCTCGAGGACGTCCCCTCCTAGGCCGGACCCGTGGGCCCGGCTCGCGCCGACCGGTGGCCGATCCGTGGCCTCTCGGTGCATTCCCGCTGAACCTGTGACATCACACACCGGTCCGCGGGGCGTCGCGTGGTCTCGCAGGCCTCGTTGAACGGTAAAATACCTACCGGACCCGGTGTGTCACGGGGCCCTCCTTCGCCTGCGCGCCGTCGTGCCGGTCGGAGCGGTCCTGGCAGCGCGCCCGGGTTCACGTACTCGCCCACCCGCCCCCGACCAGGACGGAGCGGACGTGCTCTATCTGCTCGTTGCGCATCTGGCAATGGCACTCGGCGCGCCCGCACTCGTGTCGGTGCTCGGCCGCAAGGCGTTCTTGGTGATGGCCCTCGCGCCCGCCTCCGCCGCTGTCTACGCCCTCAGCTGGACGACCCGCGTCATGGACGGCGCGCACCCGACCGAGGTCACCCAGTGGGTGCCCGGGCTCGGGCTCGAGCTGGCCTTCCGCATGGACACGCTGTCGTGGCTCATGCTGCTGCTCGTCGGCGGCGTCGGGGCGCTGGTCCTCGTGTACTGCTCGGCCTACTTCTCGCCCACGGCGTCCGGGCTCGGGCGCTTCGGCGCCGTCCTGACGGCGTTCGCGGGCGCCATGGTCGGGCTCGTCACGGCCGACGACATGCTGCTCCTGTTCGTCTTCTGGGAGCTCACGACCGTCTTCTCCTACCTGCTGATCGGGCACTACGCGGACCGCAAGGCGAGCCGACGAGCCGCGATGCAGGCCATCGTCGTCACGACGGCCGGCGGGCTCGCGATGCTCGTGGGCGTCGTGATCCTCGGGGTCCAGGGCGGGACGTTCCGCCTCTCGGAGATCATCGCGGAGCCTCCGACCGGCGGGGCCGTGACCGCCGCGATCGTCTGCATCCTCGCGGGCGCCGCGAGCAAGTCGGCCCTGATCCCGCTGCACTTCTGGCTGCCCGCCGCCATGGCCGCGCCGACCCCGGTGAGCGCCTACCTGCACGCCGCGGCCATGGTCAAGGCCGGGGTCTACCTCGTGGCCCGGTTCGCCCCCGCCTACTCCGACACCACGGTGTGGCGCACGATCGTCATCGTCCTGGGTGTCGGCACGCTGCTCGTGGGTGGGTACCGGGCGCTGCGCCAGCACGACCTCAAGCTCGTCCTCGCGTTCGGCACCGTGAGCCAGCTCGGGCTCATCATCCTGCTCGTGGGCCTCGGGACGCGGTCGGCCGCGCTCGCGGGCCTCGCGATGATCGGCGCGCACGCGATGTTCAAGGCCTCGCTCTTCCTGGTCGTCGGTGTGGTCGACGCCGCGACGGGCACGCGCGACCTGCGCCGGCTGACGGGCGTCGGGCGCGCGCTGCCGCTCACGGCCCTCGCCGGAGGTCTCGCGACCGCGTCCATGATCGGCCTGCCCCCGCTCGCCGGGTACGTCGCCAAGGAGGCGGCCCTCGAGGCGCTCCTGCACGGCGAGGGGCCGGGCTGGGTCGACGCCGTGGTGCTGATCGGCGTGGTCGTCGGCTCGATGTTCACGGTCGCCTACGGCATCCGCTTCTTCTGGGGGGCGTTCGCGACCAAGAAGCACGTCGCGGCCGCCCTCGCGCGGGCCAACGAGCACGTGCACACCGACGCGGCGGCCAAGGCCCGGGCGGGCAAGGGCGCGACCGGTGAGGAGCCCGCCAAGCAGGTGGCGCCCCTGCCCGACGACGCCCCGATCGACCCGGCGCGCATCCACCGGCAGCCCCTGCTCCTCGTGGGGCCCGCCCTGGTCCTCGCGCTGCTCGGCCTCGCGGCGGCCCTCGTCCCGCACTTCGGCGAGGACCTCCTCGCGCCCTACGCCGACACCTACCCGGTGGGGGAGCCGGGCCACCTGGTCCTGTGGGCCGGGCTCACCCCGGCGCTCGGCCTGACCGTGCTGATCCTCGGGGTCGGGGCCCTGCTCTTCTGGCAGCGCAACGCCGTGGAGCGGTTCCAGGCCTCCCTGTGGACCGGCCCGGAGGCGGACCGCACCTACCGGCGGATCATGCGCCGGCTCGACGACCTGGCGGCCGACGTCACCGCGGTCACCCAGCGTGGTTCGCTGCCGTTCTACCTGGGCGCGATCCTGGTCGTCCTGGTCGCCGGGCCGGGTCTCCTGATGCTCGTCGGCGGGCAGTGGCCCGAGCAGGTCAAGGCCTGGGACCGGCCCGCCCAGCTCGCTGCCGTGGTCGCGATCTGCGTCGCCTCGATCCTCGCCGCCCGGTCGCGTCGCCGCCTCAAGGCCGTGATCCTCGTGGGCATCGCGGGCTACGGCAACGCGATGCTGTTCCTGCTGCACGGCGCCCCCGACCTGGCGCTGACCCAGGTGCTCGTCGAGACCATCACGCTCGTCGTCATGGTGCTCGTGCTGCGCCGCCTCCCTCCGTACTTCTCCAACCGGCCGCTCGCCGCGTCGCGGTGGGTGCGACTGGGGCTCGGGGTCGCGGTGGGCGTCGTCATGATGGGCTTCGCCCTCACGGTCCCGCTCGCGCGGGTCGCGAGCCCCATCTCGCTCGACTTCCCGGCCGAGGCGTACATCCACGGCTACGGCAAGAACATCGTCAACGTGACCCTCGTCGACATCCGCGCGTGGGACACCATGGGCGAGATCTCCGTCCTGCTGGTCGCGGCGACCGGCGTCGCGTCGCTCGTGTTCCTGCGGACCCGCAGCGGCGAGATCCTGCGCGAGCGCGACGCGACGTCCTCCGGCGCGGCCACGCCGGGCATCTGGGCCAACGAGGACGACCCGGGGGCGGCCCTGCGCCGTCGCGGGGTCGACAAGGAGGCCGAGGCCGGCAAGCAGCCGCGCATGCTCGTGTGGCTGAGCGCAGGGCGGACCCTCGCCCCGCAGCGACGCTCGGTCATCTTCGAGGTCGTCACCCGCGTGCTCTTCCACTCGATGATCGTGTTCGCGATCTTCCTGCTCTTCTCGGGGCACAACGCACCGGGCGGCGGGTTCGCGGCCGGGCTCGTCGTGGGCGTCGCGCTCATCGTGCGGTACCTGGCCGGCGGGCGGTACGAGCTCGGTGAGGCCGCGCCCGTCCACCCGGGCCTGCTGCTCGGGACCGGGCTCTTCCTGTCCGTCGGCGTCGGCCTGATCGGCCTGTTCATGGGCAAGAGCGTCCTGCTGAGCACCGCGATCGACATCAGCCTGCCGCTCGTCGGCACGGTCCACCTGGTCACGTCACTGTTCTTCGACCTCGGGGTGTTCCTCGTGGTCGTGGGCCTGGTGCTGGACATCCTGCGCACGCTCGGGGCGGAGATCGACCGCCAGGCCGAGGCCTCGGCCCGGGAGGACGCAGGGCCCATGGAAGCGATGGAACCCGACCAGATCGGAGGGGGGCGACGATGAGCTCGACGAACCACCTGCTCGCCCCCCTGCTCGTGCGGGCCGCCGACGTCGACCCCGCCGACGTGGCGCGGACCACCGACAGCATCGACATGACCCCGAGCCTCGTGCTCGTGCTCGCGATCGGCGTGCTGTTCGCGACCGGCGTCTACCTGCTCCTCGAGCGCAGCCTGACCCGCGTGCTGATCGGGTTCATCCTCATCGGCAACGGCGCGAACCTCATGTTCCTCGTGGCCGGAGGGCGCGCCGGTGGCGCGCCCCTCATCGGCACGACACCCACCGACCAGATGAGCGACCCGCTCGTCCAGGCAATGGTGCTGACCGCCATCGTCATCACCCTGGGCCTCACGGCCTTCGTGCTCGCCATGGCCTACCGGTCCTGGCAGCTGCACGGTCACGACGAGGTGCAGGACGACCTCGAGGACCGCCGGGTCGCGCGCCACGCGGCGCGCAACGCCCCGGCCTTCGAGGACTCCGACACCGAGGAGAGCGGAGAGACCCTGGACGACGAGGCCTCGCAGGTCTACGACGAGACCGACGGCGACGGGGACGGGGCGACCGACACCCGCGGCGAGCGTCCGGGCGAGAAGGACGCGCCGCCGTCGGGCAGTGCCGGCACCCCGGGAGGTGAGGAGCGATGAACCTCACCTACGGGTTCGCGACCCTCGTCCCCCTGCCCGTGGTCCTGCCGCTGTTCGCGGCCGGTCTCGCGCTCGCGCTGTGGCGCCACCAGCGCGCCCAGCACATCATCTCGGTCGCCGCGCTGTCCCTGGTGCTCGCGGCCTCCATCGGTCTGCTCGTCGGGGCGGACAACGGCCCCATCGTGGTCGACGTCGGGGAGTGGGCCGCGCCGGTCGGGATCGACCTGGTCGCGGACAGGCTCTCGGCGCTCATGCTCACGGTGTCGAGCTTCGTGCTGCTGTGCGTCCTGCTCTACTCGCTCGGGCAGGGCGTCGCGGACGGGCACGACAAGGCCCCCGTCTCGATCTACCACCCGACGTACCTGGTCCTGGCCGCGGGCGTCGCGAACGCGTTCCTCTCGGGCGACCTGTTCAACCTGTACGTGGGCTTCGAGATCCTGCTCGCGGCCTCGTACGTCCTGCTGACCCTCGGCGGGACGGGCGAACGCATCCGGGCCGGGTCCATCTACGTCGTCGTCGCGCTGCTGTCGTCCGTGATCTTCCTCGTCGCGATCGCGCTCACCTACGCCGCGACGGGCACCGTCAACCTGGCCCAGCTCGCCGAGCGCCTGCCCGACGTCGACCCCGGCGTCCGGATGACGCTCCAGCTCCTGCTGCTGCTCGCGTTCGGGATCAAGGCCGCGATCTTCCCGCTCTCGGCCTGGCTCCCCGACTCCTACCCGACCGCCCCCGCGCCCGTCACGGCCGTGTTCGCAGGCTTGCTGACCAAGGTCGGCGTCTACGCGATCATCCGCACGCAGACGCTCCTGTTCCCCGACAACCGGCTCGACACGGTCCTCATGTGGCTCGCTCTGCTGACCATGGTGATCGGGATCCTGGGCGCCGTGGCGCAGAACGACATCAAACGTCTCCTGTCGTTCACGCTCGTGAGCCACATCGGGTACATGATCTTCGGCATCTCGATGGCGTCCGAGGCGGGGATGGCGGCGTCGATCTTCTACGTCGTGCACCACATCACGGTCCAGACGACGCTGTTCCTCGTGGTCGGGCTCATCGAGCGCCGCGGCGGGTCGACGTCGCTCGACAAGCTGGGCGGCCTCGCGAAGATCGCCCCCGGCCTCGCGATCCTGTTCTTCATCCCCGCGATGAACCTCGCGGGGATCCCGCCCCTGTCGGGCTTCCTCGGCAAGGTCGGGCTGCTCCAGGAGGGCGTCGCCCAGGGCACCCCGCTCACGTGGGCGCTCGTCGTGGGCAGCGTCGTGACCTCGCTCCTGACGCTGTACGCGATCGTCAAGGCGTGGAACAAGGCCTTCTGGCAGACCGCGCCGGTCGAGCTCCCGGCCGCGAGCACCCCGCGCGGCATGGTCGGACCGACGACGGCGCTCGTCGCGTTCGGACTGGCCCTCACGTTCGCCGCAGGCCCGCTCTACTCCTACGCGGAACGCGCCGCCGGGAACCTCATGCAGCCCCAGACGTACGTCGACGCGGTCTTCCCCGGTGACTCCGGACGTGGCCAGGGGGTCTCGAACGACCTCGTCGAGGAGGAGCAGGAAGGTGGGGAGTCATGAGCCTGCACCCTCGTAGAGGCCGGCTGTCGGGCGGCTGGTTCGGCCGCCTGACCGCGCAGTGGCGCACCGTCGTCTGGCTGACCGTCGTGTGGGTCATGCTGTGGGGCGACCTCTCCTGGGGCAACGTCATCGCGGGCGTCCTGCTCGCGAGCCTGCTCATCACGTTCATGCCCCTGCCGTCCATCGCGACGAGCGGCACGGTCCGCCCCTGGCCGCTGCTCGTCCTGGTCTCCCGGTTCGTCGCCGACCTCGTGGTCGCGTCGTTCCAGGTCAGCATCCAGGCCTTCCGGTTCCGGCACACCCCGCACGGGGCCGTGGTCGGCGTGCGCCTGCGCAACCCCTCGGACATCTACATGACCATCACGTCCGAGCTCAGCTCGCTCGTGCCCGGGTCGCTCGTCATCGAGGCGCACCGCCTGACGGGCATGGTCTACCTGCACGTGCTCGACCTCGACGCCGCGGGCGGAGCCGACAAGATCCGTCAGGACACGCTCGACCTCGAGGCCCGGGTGCTGCGCGCGTTCGCGTCGAACGACGAGCTCAAGGCCGCCGGCCTGTACGACCACCCGGGCGAGGCTGCCGAGCCCGCGGGCGTGACGCCGTCGGGCACGGGGGGCCGCACCGGCACGACGCCCGGGACCGACGGGGCCGCCGGCCGGACCGACCGACCGACCGACCGAGGGGAGGGGCCGCGATGATCGTCGTCGTCCTGATCTGCGCCGTGCTCCTCGCCTCGGCCGCGACGCTCGCCGTCGTCCGGGCCGAGAAGGGCCCGTCGATGCTCGACCGCACCATCGCGCTCGACGTCTTCACCACGACGCTCGTCGGCACCATCGCGCTCGAGGCCGCCTGGTCGCGACGCACCGAGACCATCCCCATCCTGGTCGTCCTCTCCCTCGTCGGCTTCGTCGGGTCCGTGACCATCGCCCGGTTCGCCTCGGTCGAGCCCGAGGGCGAGGGGCGCATCCGGACCCGCGAGGAGATCGCGGCCGAGGAGGCCGAGCGGATCGCGGCGGAGGAGGCCGAGCACGCGAAGGGCATCGACCCGGAGCACGGCGCCGGGCACGAGCCCGACGAGCTCCACGAGGCCGAGGACGCCGCGGCCCCCGAGGTCGACGGCTCGACCGGACCCGAGGAGGCACGCTCATGAGCTGGACCCTGGTGGCCGACGTCGTCGCCGCGATCTTCCTGCTGTGCGGCGCGTTCCTCGCGTTCGCCGCGGGCGTGGGCGTCGTCCGGTTCCCCGACCTGCTCGCGCGCATGCACGCCGCGACCAAGCCCCAGGTGCTGGGCCTGATCCTCGTCCTGGTCGCGCTCGCGCTGCGGCTGCGGAGCTGGTCCGCCGTGGGCATGCTCGTCCTCGTCGTGATCTTCCAGCTCATGACGTCGCCCGTCGCGGCGCACATGGTCGGCCGGGCGGGCTACCGGACCGGGAAGGTCCGACCCGACCTGCTGGTCCTCGACGACCTCACCGCGGACCAGGAGGCCGCCGACCGCGAGAAGGACGAGGCGGACCGCGAGAAGGACGAGGCGGACCGCGAGGCGACGGCGCGCGCGGCCGACGACGGGGGCGGGCCCGCACAGCGGGGGTGACGCCCGCCGTGGGCGCCGACCGTCCCCGCGCGCCGCGCGAGGTCCGGTGGTAGACCCGCTACATGACCTCGTCTCCCCCCACGCAGCCCGTGGCCGACAGCCCACGCGTCGTGAAGACCGAGGAGCACGCGGAGAGCACGCTCACGGTGGTCGTCGCGTTCGGCGCCAACCTCCTCATCGCGGTCGCCAAGTCGGCCGCCGCGGTGCTGACGGGCTCGGCGTCGATGGTGGCCGAGGCCGTGCACTCGTGGGCCGACACGGGCAACGAGGTGTTCCTCCTGCTCGCGAACAAGCGCTCGCGCAAGCCCGCGGACCACGAGCACCCCCTGGGGTTCGGGCGCGAGGCCTACGTCTGGTCGATGTTCGCGGCGCTCGGGCTGTTCGCGGTGGGGGCGGGGGTCTCGGTCACGCACGGCATCCAGGAGCTCGTCCACCCGGAGCCGGCCGAGGACTTCGGGATCGCGTACGCCGTGCTGGGCGTGGCGTTCGTCCTCGAGGGGATCTCGTTCCTGCAGGCGCACCGGCAGGCCCGCAAGGAGGCGGAGCGGGCCGAGCAGGACCTGCTCCAGCACGTCCTGGTCACGTCCGACCCGACGCTGCGGGCCGTGTTCGCGGAGGACGCCGCGGCCCTCATGGGACTCGTGGTGGCGTTCGTCGGCATCCTGCTGCACCAGGTCACGGGCTCGCCCGTGCCGGACGCGATCGGGTCGATCGTCGTGGGCCTGATCCTCGGGGTCATCTCGTGGGTCCTGATCGACCGCAACCGTCGCTTCCTCGTCGGGGAGACCGCGGGGGCCGCGACGCGGGACGCGGTGCTGCGCGAGCTGCTCGCGGACCCCGAGGTCGACCGGGTCACGTACCTGCGCCTGGAGTACGTCGGGCCGCGGTCGCTCTACCTGGTCGCGAGCGTCGACCTCGTCGGGGACGACGACGAGCACCTGGTCGCCGAGCGCATCGACGCCCTGGAGCGCCGCGCGACGTCGGCGGCCGTGATCGTCGGTGCGGTCGTCTCGGTGTCACCGGCGAGCGAGCCGTCCCTGGTGCCGGGCGACCCGAGCCCCTGACAGCGGCTTCAGCCGGGCAGCCGTTCGTCGAGCCAGGTGAACACCTCGTCGAGGAACGCGCTGCGCGCCGGCTCGGGGGACAGGACGAGGTCGTGGGCGCCGCCCTCGATCTCGACGAGGGTCACGTCGTCGCCCAGCCGCGGGGCGCGGTCCTTGATGTGCTGGACGTCCAGGACGCTGTCGGTCGTGAGGATCTCGGGGTGGTGCCCCTTGTTCGGGCCGGACCGTGTCGAGGTCAGGACGAGGACGGGGCACTGCACGTGCAGCCCGCGCGCGACCTGCGCGTGGCCGCGCCGGATCTCGCGCAGCCAGCCGGCCCGGACGGGGAAGCCCTCGTGCGGCTTCCAGCCGAGCTCGTAGGTCCACTCACCGCCCGTCCCGGTGTGCAGGGCCCGCCCGTACGCCTCGTCGAGCGAACCGACCACGAGCCGGGGGGCGAACCGCCCGACGACGTCGATCACCCGCGTGGAGACCACGCGGTCGAACCAGGACGAGTTGAGGTCGAACCACGGGCTGTTGAGGACGAGGGCCGTGACCTTCCCGGGCCGCGCGTTGGTCCACAGGCTCGCGATGAGGCCGCCCGTCGAGTGGCCGAGGACCACGAGCTCGTCGTGCCCCTCGTCGCGGACGACGGCGGCCGCGGCGTCGAGGTCCTGGGCGTGCAGGCTCAGGTCGGTGACCATGTTGGGGTCCTTGCCGGCCTCGGCCCAGTGCGCGAGCGAGCGGCCGTAGCCGCGCAGGTCGATCGCGTAGAAGGTGTAGCCGTGCTCCTCGAACGCGTCGGCGAGGTGCGTCTGGAAGAAGTAGTCCACGAACCCGTGGACGTACAGCACGGCCCGACGGCGGCGTTCGCCCTCGGCGGGCACCGCGCCGGTGGCCGGGCTCGTCGGGGAGCGGGTGGCCGGTGCCTGGCCCGGCGTGGGGGCCGCGGAGGCGGGCCGTGCACCTGCGGGTGCGGCGCCGTCGGGCAGGGGGGCGCCGGCCTTGCGGACGAGGGTCGCCGTGTCCCCGTCGGGGAGGTCGAGCGTGCGGGCGACCCAGTCGGGTCCGAGGACGTCCTGCTGCCAGCCGTGCGTCATGGGTGCTGCCTCTCGGTCGCGGACTCGGGCGGTGCCGCGGTGCCGCCATTGTCCACCGCGCGTGCGGGCCTGTCAGGGCGAGCACGGCCCGGACGTCGAGCCGTCGTGACGGCGCGCGGGGCCCGCCGCGCCGTGGTGCGGTCCGAGGGGTCCGGTGCGATGGTGGCAGGAGGTCCGAGACGTCGCGTCCTCAGCGCCCTGCGGCCCCGCGACACCCCGACGGCGGGGCGCATCGTGACATGACGGACAGAGTTGAGTGGAATAGGCTCAAGTCAGCCCCGTGTTGTTCAGGTAGACCCAGACCCTTGAAATACCGGAGACCCCATGGACACCAAGTTCACCACCATGTCCCAGCAAGCCATCGGCGAGGCGATCCAGACCGCCTCGGCCGCGGGCAACCCCCAGCTCGAACCCGTCCACCTCCTCGCCGCGCTCCTCACGCAGGAGGGCGGCGTCGCCGTCGGGCTCCTCGAGGCCGTGGGCGCGAACGCCCAGGCCATCGGCCAGCGGGTGCGTGCGGCGCTCGTCGCGCTGCCCACCGCGAGCGGCTCTGCCGTCGCCCAGCCGACGGCCTCGCGCGCGACCTCCGCCGCGCTCGACCTGGCCTCGAAGGAGGCCCAGGGCATGGGGGACGAGTACGTCTCGACCGAGCACCTGCTCATCGGGATCGCCGCCGGCTCCTCGACCGCCGCGCAGATCCTCGGCGACGCCGGGGCCACGGCCGACGCGCTGCGCTCCGCGCTGCCCGCGGTCCGCGGCTCGGGCCGCGTCACGAGCCCGAACCCCGAGGGCACCTACAAGGCGCTCGAGCAGTACGGCCAGGACCTCACCGCGGCTGCGGCCGAGGGCAAGCTCGACCCCGTGATCGGGCGAGACTCGGAGATCCGCCGCGTCGTGCAGGTCCTCTCGCGCCGCACCAAGAACAACCCGGTCCTGATCGGCGAGCCCGGCGTCGGCAAGACGGCCGTCGTCGAGGGCCTGGCCCAGCGCATCGTCGCGGGCGACGTCCCCGACTCCCTCAAGGGCAAGAAGCTCATCTCGCTCGACCTCGCGGCCATGGTCGCGGGTGCCAAGTACCGCGGTGAGTTCGAGGAGCGCCTCAAGGCCGTCCTGGAGGAGATCAAGTCCTCCGACGGCGAGGTCGTGACGTTCATCGACGAGCTCCACACCGTGGTCGGTGCGGGCGCGGGCGGCGAGGGCGCCATGGACGCGGGCAACATGCTCAAGCCCATGCTGGCCCGCGGCGAGCTGCGCCTGGTCGGTGCGACGACCCTCGACGAGTACCGCGAGCACATCGAGAAGGACCCCGCCCTCGAGCGCCGCTTCCAGCAGGTCTTCGTGGGCGAGCCCTCGGTCGAGGACACGGTCGCGATCCTGCGCGGGCTCAAGGAGCGCTACGAGGCGCACCACAAGGTGACGATCGCGGACTCGGCGCTCGTGGCCGCGGCCGCGCTGTCCGACCGCTACATCACGGGCCGCCAGCTCCCCGACAAGGCGATCGACCTGGTCGACGAGGCCGCGTCGCGCCTGCGCATGGAGCTCGACTCCTCGCCCATCGAGATCGACGAGCTCCAGCGTGCCGTGACGCGCCTCGAGATGGAGGAGGTCGTGCTCTCCGAGTCCGACGACCCCGCGTCGCGCGAGCGCCTCGAGAAGCTGCGGGCCGACCTCGCCGACCGTCGCGAGGAGCTGTCCGCGCTGACCGCGCGCTGGGACGCCGAGAAGGCGGGGCACAACCGCGTCGGCGACCTGCGCGCCCGGCTCGACGAGCTGCGCGTCCAGGTCGAGCGCGCCATCCGTGAGGGCGACCTCGAGACCGCGGGCCGCATCCAGTACGGCGAGATCCCGCAGCTCCAGGAGCAGCTCCAGGAGGCCGAGCAGGCCGAGGCGAGCGCCGACGACGCCGCGCTCGCCGAGCAGGCGCCCATGATCGCCGACAAGGTCGGCGCCGACGAGATCGCGGAGGTCGTGTCCGCGTGGACCGGCATCCCCGCGGGCCGCATGCTGCAGGGCGAGTCGGAGAAGCTCCTGCACATGGAGGAGGTCATCGGCAAGCGGCTGATCGGGCAGAAGGCGGCCGTCGCGGCGGTCTCGGACGCCGTACGACGTTCCCGTGCGGGCGTCGCGGACCCCGACCGACCCACGGGCTCGTTCCTGTTCCTCGGCCCCACCGGCGTCGGCAAGACAGAGCTCGCCAAGGCGCTCGCGGACTTCCTGTTCGACGACGAGCGCGCCATGGTGCGCATCGACATGTCGGAGTACAGCGAGAAGCACAGCGTCGCGCGCCTGGTCGGGGCCCCTCCGGGGTACGTCGGCTACGAGGAGGGCGGCCAGCTCACCGAGGCCGTGCGGCGCAGGCCGTACTCGGTCGTGCTGCTCGACGAGGTCGAGAAGGCGCACCCGGAGGTCTTCGACATCCTGCTGCAGGTCCTCGACGACGGTCGCCTGACCGACGGTCAGGGCCGCACGGTCGACCTGCGCAACGTCATCCTGGTGCTGACGTCGAACCTGGGCTCGCAGTTCCTCGTGGACCCCATGCTCGACGACGCCGCGAAGCGCGAGGCCGTCATGGGCGCCGTGCGGGCCAGCTTCAAGCCCGAGTTCATCAACCGGCTCGACGACGTCGTGATCTTCGACCCGCTCAACCTCGACGAGCTGGGCAAGATCGTGGACATCGCGGTCGACAAGCTCGGGGAGCGGCTCGCAGACCGTCGCCTGACGCTCGACGTCACGCCCGCGGCGCGCGAGTGGCTCGCGCTCGAAGGGTTCGACCCGGCGTACGGGGCGCGTCCGCTGCGCCGCCTCGTGCAGCGCGAGATCGGCGACCGCCTGGCGCGCAAGCTCCTCGCGGGCGAGGTCGCGGACGGCGACACGATCGTCGTCGACCGCTCGCAGAGCGAGGGCGAGGGCCTGGAGCTGACCGTCCAGAGCTGAGGGGTCAGGCGCGCCCGTCGGGCCGGAGGCAGCTTCGGCCCGACGGTGGCCCGTCGTGGAGCGGGGGAAAAGCAGAGCGTGCCCGCGGAGTCGGGTCCCGTCGATGGGGACGGCACGTCGGATGCTCGCTCGTCCGGGCGTGCTTCCTGGACGTGCGTCCATACCAAGACGTGAGAAGTCCTGTCGAACCTCCTTGTGGGTAGTGCGGGCATCCGACACGATCGTCCTGTTCGTCCCGCAGGGGGACAGCAGGAGGGAACGCACATGAAGCGATATCAGGGCCCGACAGGGCCAGGTCAGGCACCTCACCTCCAGCGGATCGTGGCAGTGCGCCTGATGTCGCATCGCAAGCACGGCGGATCCGGCACCGTCCTGCTGCACGTGGGAGCGGGGGTCGCCGGGCTTGCACTCCTCGTCGCGGGCTGCGCAGAAGACGCCGGCACGGAGACCGGCCTCTACGCGAGCGAGTTCAAGGAGGCGAGGGAGGCCGTGGCGACCGACTTCGAGCGCGACATCCTCGCCGACGAGCAGATCACTGACGCCGAGTACCAGGAGGCGCGCCAGCGGAACAAGTCGTGCGTCGCGGAACGCGGCTTCGAGCTCGAGCTGCTACCGGATGGCGGGACTTCCACCCCCTATTCGCCGGGCGAAGAGGCCGCAATGACCGCCGCTGTCGACGAATGCGGGGCGGTCACCGTTGGGAACATCGAGGGGCTCTACTGGGCCATCCGGAAGAACCCCGAGAGACTTGACCTCGACGAGGCTTCGGCCGAGTGCTTGCGCAAGGCCGGTCTCGTGGGACCGGACTTCGACGGCAAGGAGTTCGACGAGACGTTCTCGAATCCCCAGTACGACACGGACGATCCACGTGTCGACGACTGCATCAACGATCCGCTCTCGCAGCTGTCGGGGTAGCGCGGGTGCGGGGGCACCGCCGTGAGATCCGGTCCGTCGTCGCACGGGTGAGGCGCAGGACGGCAACGACGCCGTCCCCGCGCAGCGCCTCAGGCTCCTCGTCCGACCAGGTGTCTGGTTTTATCCGGTGCGGAAAGGGCATACTGGGCAATCAGCCCAGGTTCCACCGACGGAAGGTCGCTCGTGCAGTCGGAGTTCCCCGCACCCGATCACCTTCCTCAGACCCGCGCCGCGCGTCGGCTCGCCGAGCAGGCGGCCTCGTCGCCGTCCCGGTCGCAGCGTCGCGCAGAGGCCGTCCGTCGGGCCCGCCCGACGCGCCCCGCGCAGACGTCGGCGCGCGGCCCTCGTGTCCTGCCTCAGGTCGCGGCCGTGACCCTCGGGCTCGTCGGCGGGCTCCTCGTGGTCCCGGCCACGCAGGAGATCGGCGGGGAGGGCCGAGGGCTCGAGCCTCTCGGGGCTCGCTGGGACGCCGCACTGGGCCGCGGGGAGGACCGCGCCAGCCGGAGCACCGACGGACGCGCCCCGTTGACCGCAGCCGCGGCGGGTGAGGACGCCGCCGGCGCTGGCCGCTCGACCCAGGAGGTCGAGCCGCAGCCCGCCGGACCGGCCGCCGAGGACCCCATCGCTGCGACTCCGGAGGCGCCGACCGACGCTACCCCGGAGCCCGAACCCGCTCTCGAGGAGTCCGCGCCCGCCGGTCCGCCGCAGCAGGGAGCGACCGGCCCCGAGGTCCAGGAGATCCAGGAACGCCTCCAGGTCCACGGGGCGACGGTGCTGGCAGACGGCGAGTTCGGCCCCGGCACGGACCGCGCCCTGCGCACCTTCCAGACCGAGCAGGGCCTCGAACCCGACGGGGTCGCGGGCCCCGCTACCCGAGCCGCCCTGCTCGCCGACCCGACCCCCGCCGAGGGGGCGACCGGACCGGCCGGGGGAGAGACGCCGTCGGGCACGGGAGGCACCGGGGACACGACGGACCCGGGTGACACCACCGCCGCCCTCGCGCTCGTCAACGCGCACCGCGCGACCGCAGGCTGCCCCGCGCTGCGCGCCGACGACCAGCTCGTGCGCGCCGCGACCCTGCACGCGCAGGACATGGTGGCCCAGGGGTACTTCAGCCACACGAGCCTCGACGGTCGCACGTTCGGCGAACGTGTCCTCGCCCAGGGCTACGCCAGCCCCGGTGGCGAGAACATCGCCGCCGGGCAGCAGAGCGTGCAGGGCGTCGTCGACGCCTGGATGAGCTCCGAGGGCCACCGCGCGAACATCCTCAACTGCGACTTCACGACCATGGGTCTGGGGCGCGCGGGCACCACCTGGGTGCAGGTCTTCGGGTACTGAACCCGTCCGGAGTGTCCGGGGTGTCCGCTTGCTGGGCGAGCGGGCGCCCCCCGCGACATACTCGGGGCGTGAACACGTCCCAGGAAGCCACGCCCGAGCCCGCCGCCCAGCAACGCCTCGACCACGCGCCGCTCCGCTCGGCCGTGATCGTCAACCCGAACCGCGTCGAAGGGCTCGACGAGCTCCGCCGGACCATCGAGACCCAGCTCGCCGACGCCGGGTGGCCCGCCCCCACCTGGCTCGAGACGACCGCCGAGGACCCCGGCACCGGGCAGGCCCGCCAAGCCGTCGCCGACGGCGCCGAGGTCGTGTTCGTGAGCGGCGGCGACGGCACCGTGCGCGCCTGCATCGAAGGCCTCGCCGGGACCGACGCGGCGCTCGCGGTCCTCCCCGGTGGTACGGGCAACCTCCTGGCCGGCAACCTCGGCATCCCGCCCCGGCCCGAGGACGGGATCCGCCTCGCGCTCGACCGCGGGCGCAGGGCCGTGGACATCGGCGAGGTCGACGGGCAGGCCTTCGCCGTCATGGCCGGCATGGGGCTCGACGCCGCGATGATGGAGGACGCGCCCACCGCGCTCAAGGCCAAGGCGGGCCCGCTCGCCTACGTCGTCTCGGCGTTCAAGCACCTCGCGGACGACGAGATGAAGGTCGAGGTGCGGGTCGACGACCGACCGGTGCTGCGCCGTCGGGCACGGACCGTGGTCGTGGGGAACGTCGGCCGCCTCCAGGCGGGCGTCAACCTGCTGCCCGACGCCGAGCCCGACAACGGGCAGATGGACGTCGCGATCATCGCGCCCCGCAACCTCGGCCACTGGGTCCAGCTCCTCGTCGGGGTTGTCACCAAGCGCAGGCGCGTCCCCAACATGGAGGTGCTGCGCGGGTCGCGGATCTCCGTGATCTCCGACCGGCCGCAGCCGCGCCAGCTCGACGGCGACGTGATCGAACCGTCGAAGAAGCTCGAGGTCAGCGTCCGCGCCGGGGCGCTGTGGGTGTGCGTGCGCCAGCCGGACACGCCCGACGCCGTCTCGGAGCGCCTGACGAGAGACTGACACTGTGCCTTGAGACGTTCGCTCGAGGCGGTCCCGTCTCACGTGTGGCTCGGATCCCACCGGGCGCCAGCTGCGCGGTCCGGGTCGAATAGTGAGCGGCTCTTACTTACCTCTTGTGGGCGGGCCGAGCATCTGCAACCATGAGCGGCGCGGGGGCTCTCCAAGGGGGGAGGCCTGCAGAGGGGAAACGCAATGAAGCGAAAGATCATGGCTGTCCTGACCGCAGTCGGGGTGGCATTCAGCGGCGCAGTGATGGTAGGTGCGCCCGCACAGGCGGCGGTCGGTCCACAGGGCTGAACATGGGATCGTCCACGTACACGAAGACCCTCACCGGGCGTTGTCTCTACAGTCAGGCGCGGTTCGAGTTCATCACTCCGAACGGGACGGTCGGCTCAGGCGACGGCCCCGTGGACACGATCGTCTCGCAGTCGCCGACCTATTCGTCCTCCATGCACCGCGGGAACCGAGGTCGGGCGCAGCTCGGACCGTCCTGGTCGGCCTGGATCAAGTCGGTCGACTGAGCTTGTCTTCCGCGCCGCCCGCGAAGCGCTTGCGTCGCTGGCGGCACCGTCTAGTTGGGTACTTCGATGCGCCGGTCCGCAGTGTTGTCAGTATGTGCCATCGTTCTCGTGACGAGCGCTTGCAGCGAAAAGGTCGAGGTCCTCGACAGTCCGTATCGAGCGGAGTTCGACGCCGCGCTCGGCCGGGTGACCACCGATTTCGAGCGGTCGGTGCTCGGCGACGGAGTCATCACCGATGCGGAGTACGCGGAAGCGCAGCAGCGGTATGTCTCGTGCGTCGAGGATCAGGGCTACTCGCTCGTGGTGCGTGCTTCGCCCAACGGCGACCCGATCTACGAGTTCGACACGGGACTTCCGCCGGACGACTCGTTCGAAGAAGCCCGGGCAGCAGCGTTCGCGGCGTACGACGAGTGCGGCCTTGTCACGATCAGGGAGATCGAGCCGCTCAAGCGCGCGATCGAGGCGAATCCTCAGAACGTCGACCGCGAGCAGGCGATCATCGACTGCCTGGTCGACGCGGAAGTCGCCCCGCGTGGTAGCACGGTCGAGGACCTTGGGACGTACCTGTCGGTCGACGGGACTGATGCCGGTGATCCGCTGGCGGCCCGAACGGACGCGATCGACGAGTGCGTGAGCAGCGCCGCGCAGTAATGGGCCGCTGCGGGACGTTGATGGTGGGGCGCCAGGGCGCGGGCGGACCCGAGGAGTGACGGAACCTTCGGCGATGTCGTCGGTGCTCAGGGCAGCGGGCGGTCTCGCCGTCGCAGGGAGTGTGCAAACTGGAGGGGATCGTATGCAGATTGAAGCTCGACGACAGGGTCGACGGCGGGGGGCTGGGAGCGTCGCTGGTGATCGCCCTGGTGGCGGTCGGGGTGGCTGGTTGCTCGCGTGAGGCCGAGGTGCGCAGTCCCTACGCGGCCGAGTTCGCCAACGCCCGCAACGAGGCCACGACCGAGACAGGTCTGAAGATCCTCGAGGACGACGTCATCACTCCGGCGGAGTACCAGCAGGTGGAGGACGCCTCGGTCCAGTGCATGAGGGACCAGGGCCTCGTCGTCAAGGTCGAGGACGAGGGCGGGCTCACGACCGAGCTCGTGGGACTGACCGAGGACTCCCCGCAGGAGGAGATCGATGCGATGAACGCGGAGATCGACGCGGTGCAGAAGGAATGTCGGGCGAAGTTCGACATGGGCCCCATCTCCCTCCTCTACTGGGAGGTCCGCCGGAATCCGGAGAACGTGGACTTCAACCAGGCCATCGCCGACTGCATGGTCCGCGGCGGGCACCGCGACGAGGGATACGACAAGGAGGCGTACTCGCAGGAGCTGGCGCGGTACTCCATCACGCTCAAGGCCGCAGCCGACGGCACCGAGTACGAGGTCGAGGGCGACCTCTCCGGCCAGGAGCTGCCACCTGAGATGACGGCCTGCCAGCAGGACCCCACGAGCTGACGCCCCGGCAGCACCACGACGCGAACACCACCGGCATCACCTGAGGAGCAGCAGTGACCAGAGATCGACGTCCCGCCCGGCCTCGGCCCGCCGGATCCGGAGCCGCACGGGCGGGCGCGCTCGCGCTCGCGGCGGCGGTGCTCCTCGCGGGGGGAGTGACGGCGGGCATGGCGTTGGCGCCCGAGTCGGAGCCGCAGAGCGTGCGCAGCGCGACGCCGCCCGCAGCCGTGCCGGTGTCGCGTCAGGTGTTCGACGATGCGCGCCGGGTCAAGGTCACCCCGGTCGTCGCGGAGGAGGGCTCCCTCCAGGTGACGGATACGGGCAAGGTCACGCGCTCGCAGTGCGCCCCGGGGGCGGTGATCGAGTCGGGATCGAGCCCGGTCACGGTCGACGACCGCCCGGTCCTGGCGCTGGCGACGTCGATCCCGCTGTGGCGGGACATGGCTCCTACGGCCAAGGGCGACGATGTCGAGGCCCTGCAGGTCGAGCTCGCGCGCCTGGGGTACAGGGTGAGCACGGACGGGACCTACGGCAAGGCGACCAAGGCCGCCGTGACCGCGCTGTTCAAGGCCGCGGGCGTCGTGAAGCCGACCGGCGACCTGCCGGCGGCGTCGGTGCTGTGGCTCCCGGCGGCGTCGGTCACCGTGAAGGCGTGCGAGGTGCCCGTGGGCAGCGCGACGTCCGCCGAGGCGTTCGCGACGACGGCCGGGACGCTGGTCTCGCTCGGGCTCGCGGACACGCTCACCACCGTCACGCCCGGGGATCGGGTGCTGCGGCTGGGTGAGGCGAGCGCACCGGTCGGCGAGGGCGGTGTCGTCACGGACCCGGCGTTCCTCGAGGCCGTGCGCGGCAGCGCGGAGTTCGCGGGCTGGCAGCGCACCGAGGGGTCGGAACCGTTGACTCTCGAGTACGTCCTGGCCGCGCCGCTCGACGTGTCGGTCGTACCGCCGGGGGCGCTGTTCGCGCTGAGCGGCTCGGCGGGCTGCGTCTCGGCCGACGGCACGCCCCACCCGGTGACGGTCGTCGCGTCGAGCCTGGGGCAGACCCTCGTGACGTTCGACGGGCTCGACGCCGCAAGCGCGCCGACCGAGGTCGAGCTGACCTCGCAGGAGGCGGGGCAGACGTGCCGGTAGGGGGCAAGCGGCTGGTCGGGTCGGGCCTGGGGCACGCGTTCCCCGGGACGGGCCTGCTGTTCACCGGGCTGGACCTGGAGATCGTGCCGGGCGAGGTCGTCGCGCTCGTGGGTCCTTCGGGGAGCGGCAAGTCGACGTTGCTGAGCATCGTCGCGGGCTGGGAGCGCCCCACGCAGGGGCAGGTCGAGCGCGTCGGGGTCGCCACGACCGGGTGGGTCTTCCAGAACCCGCACGGCGTCGCGCGCCGCGCCGCCCTGGACCACGTGGTGCTGCCGCTGCTCGCGCGCGGCCTGCGTCGCCCTGACGCGCAGGCCCACGCCCTCGACATCATGGAACGCTTCAACCTGGCATCCGTCGCCGACCGCCCGTTCCGGGCGTTGTCCGGCGGGGAGGCCCAGCGCCTCATGCTCGCGCGCGCCGTGGCCCTGGCGCCGGACCTGCTGCTCGTCGACGAGCCCACCGCGCAGCTCGACCTGCGCACGGCCGCGACCGTCAACGAGGTCCTGGCGGGCATCGCGCAGGACGACTCGATCGTCGTGGTCGCCACGCACGACCCGCACACTCGCGACGCCTGCACCCGCGTGATCGACCTCGCCGACTTCCAGTCCGCTCAGGTCGCGGCATGACCGCCACCGAGCATGGCCCTGTGCCCGACGGCGCAGCGCGCCCCGGCCTCGCGACGCCCCCGGGCGGTCCGCCCCGACCCGGCACGGCACCACCCCGCGGACCGGTCACAGCCCCGGGCGCCTCGACCCCGCCCGACGACGGAGCGGACCCTCGCGCGGAGGCGAGCGGCGCCGTCGGGCCGGGGGACGCGCCCGTGCGGGCGCGCGCCATGAGGGCCTCGTCCGTGGTGTCCGAGGCGTGGCGCAACGTCGCGACCGGCACGACACGCGCGGCCCTGTTCGCCGCCGTGCTCGTCGTGGTCGTGGGGTCGTTGGCCGCGGTCGACGTGCGCGCGGTCGTGGGCGTCATCGAGGGGGCCCGCGAGTACCGCGACGCGGGCGCGAGCGTGCAGATCCTCGAGGCCCCCGGTCAGGTCGACGGCGCACGCTGCGAGGCCCTCACCGGGGTCGACGGCATCAACGCGGCCGGAGCCCTGCGGGTCGGCAGCCCGCTCCGGGCGCTCAACCTCCCGTCGAGCGAGCTCACCGGCCTCGAAGCGACCCCCGGACTGCTCGGCGCGCTCGATCGCGGCCGGGTCGCCGGGGCCGGTCTGTGGCTGTCCGCAGATCTGGCCGAGGCGCTCGGCGTGACGACCGGTGACTCGATCGCGACCAATGCGGGACCCGCCCGGGTGGGGGCGGTGTACCCGTACCCGGACGACGGGCGCGACCGCGCGCTCGGCTACGCCGCCGTCGCTCCCGTGCCCGCCACCGGGCTGTTCGACTCGTGCTGGGTCGAGATCTGGCCGGTCGACCCCGAGACCGCGATCCTCCTGCGGACGGCCCTCGTCGCCGACCCGTCGTCCGAGGCGCAGCCCACCCAGAAGCAGCTCAACGGCCGGCTCGGTGCGACGTACGACGCGAGCGCCGAGTTCGCGGACCGTCTGACCAAGCCCGCTCCGGTCGCCGCGGTCGTCCTGGGCCTCGCCCTGGGTCTCGTCGCGATCCGCCTGCGCCGCCTCGAGCTCGCCGCGGCCCTGCACGCCCGCGTCCCGCGCGCGGCCCTGACCTGGCAGGTGCTCCTCGAGACCGCCGTCTGGAGCGGGGTCGCCGTGATCGTGGCCGTCCCCGCGCTGTGGTGGTTCGCCGCCGGCGTCGGCCTTCCCACCGACCAGGTCAGCACCTGGATCCTGGGGATGCGGACCGTCCTGGCGGGCGCCGGGGCGGTCCTCATCGGCGCCGTGGCCGCGGCGCTCACGACCCGCGAGAAGCACCTGTTCAAGTACTTCAAGGAGAGGTGACGTCGGCCGGAACCCTGGAGAGACGGACCGATCGCGGGATGGTCGTGCCGCCGTCGGGCCGCGTGCGCTACGGTGACGACCGCACCACCCAGCACCACCGCACCACCAGCAGGACCCACAACTCCACACACCCACGGGAGCTCGCAGCAGCGAGCTGAGAGGGCGGCTCAGCGCCGCCGACCGTTCGAACCTGTTCGGATCATGCCGACGTAGGGAGAGAGAGCAATGAGCTCCGAGACCGCTGTGCCTGCGCACACCATCACGACCGGCCCCATCGCAGGGTCCGCCAAGGTCCACCACCCGGTCCCGGGCGCGGAGCACCTGCGCGTCCCCGAGCGCCGCGTGCACCTGAGCAACGGCGAGCACCTGGACCTGTACGACACCTCGGGCCCGTACACCGAGGTCGACGACCCGGCGGCGTTCGACCTGGCGGCCGGGCTGCCGGCCCTGCGCGCGGACTGGCTGCGGCCTGACGCCGTCCCCACCGAGCGCGGCACGGGTGGTGCCCGGACGCAGCTCGCCTGGGCACGGGCAGGGATCGTGACCGACGAGATGCGGTTCGTCGCGGCCCGTGAGGGCGTCGACGTCGAGCTCGTGCGCGACGAGGTGGCCCGCGGCCGGGCGGTGATCCCGGCCAACCGCCGCCACCCCGAGATCGAGCCCATGATCATCGGCAAGGCGTTCGGCGTGAAGATCAACGCGAACATCGGGAACTCGGCCGTGACGTCCTCGATCGAGGAGGAGGTCGAGAAGATGGTGTGGGCCGCGCGCTGGGGCGCGGACACCCTCATGGACCTCTCGACGGGCAAGGACATCCACGAGACCCGGGAGTGGGTGCTGCGCAACTCCCCGATCCCCGTGGGGACCGTGCCGCTCTACCAGGCGCTCGAGAAGGTCAAGGGCGACCCCGCGCGGCTCACGTGGGAGATCTACCGCGACACCGTGATCGAGCAGGCCGAGCAGGGTGTCGACTACATGACCGTGCACGCGGGCGTCCTGCTGCGGTACGTCCCGCTGACCGCGCGCCGCGTCACGGGCATCGTGTCCCGCGGCGGCTCGATCATGGCGGCGTGGTGCCTCGCGCACCACCAGGAGTCGTTCCTGTACACGCACTTCGCGGAGCTGTGCGAGATCCTGCGCGACTACGACGTGACGTTCTCGCTGGGCGACGGCCTGCGCCCGGGCTCGATCGCGGACGCCAACGACGCGGCGCAGTTCGCCGAGCTGCGCACGCTGGGCGAGCTGACCAAGGTCGCGAAGTCCTACGGCGTGCAGGTCATGATCGAGGGCCCGGGGCACGTCCCGATGCACAAGATCGTCGAGAACGTGCGCCTCGAGGAGGAGCTGTGCGAGGAGGCGCCGTTCTACACGCTCGGCCCGCTCGCGACCGACATCGCGCCCGCGTACGACCACATCACGTCGGCGATCGGGGCCGCGATCATCGCCCAGGCCGGGACCGCGATGCTCTGCTACGTCACGCCCAAGGAGCACTTGGGGCTGCCCGACCGCGACGACGTCAAGACCGGGGTCATCACGTACCGGATCGCGGCGCACTCGGCCGACCTCGCCAAGGGGCACCCGCGCGCACAGCTCCGGGACGACGCGCTGTCGCGGGCCCGGTTCGAGTTCCGCTGGCACGACCAGTTCGCGCTCTCGCTCGACCCCGACACGGCCCGCGCGTTCCACGACGAGACGCTGCCGGCCGAGCCCGCCAAGACCGCGCACTTCTGCTCGATGTGCGGGCCCAAGTTCTGCTCGATGCGGATCTCGGCGGACGTGCGCGAGTACGCGGAGAAGAACGGGCTGACGTCGGTCGAGGCGATCGAGGCCGGCATGGCGGAGAAGTCGAGCGAGTTCGCGGACGCCGGCGGCCGGGTGTACCTGCCGGTCGCGGGCGGCTGATCCGCTGCCGCAACCGCCTGCGCGACGCACTCAGCGGGGGCAGGGCACGGTCACCGTGGCATCGGCGCCGCGATCCCGTGCTCGTACGCCCACACCACGAGCTGCACGCGGTCGCGCATGCCCGTCTTGGTCATGATCCGGCTCAGGTGCGACTTCACGGTGCTCGCCTCGAGGAACAGCGTCGCGGCGATCTCGGCGTTCGACTGCCCCCGGCACAGCAGCGCCAGGATGTCGTGCTCGCGCGCGGTGAGCAGTCCCGAGGCGGTCTCGTCCGGCGCGGCGGGGGACCGTCGTCGGGCGAACTCGTCGATCACGCGGCGCGTGAGCGTCTGGTCGACGAGACCCTCGCCCGACGCCACGCGCCGCACCGCGTCGACCAGCACGTCGGGCTCGGCGTCCTTGAGCAGGAACCCGCTCGCCCCGGCCTCCAGCGCGCCGAACACGTAGTCGTCCAGGTCGAACGTGCTCACCACGAGCACCGGCACGGGGTCGACGACGCCCGGTCCGGCGAGCGCGCGCGTCGCCGTGATGCCGTCCCCGCCGGGCATGCGGACGTCCATGCACACGACGTCGGGGCGCTCCCGGCGCGCGACGCGCACGGCGTCCGTGCCGTTCGCCGCCTCGCCCACGACCTCGAAGCCCTCGCTCTCGAGGATCACGGTGAAGCCTGCGCGGACGACGGCCTGGTCGTCGACCAGCACCACTCTGGTCATGGGGCCTCCTGCCCGACGGCGGCGCCCGGCACGTCCGTGGACGTCGCCGAGCGCTCGGAATGGGTGGGGGACGCGGTCTGTGCGGGCCGGGGAACCGTGAGCCGGACCCGCCAGCCGTTCCCGGGGACCGGGCCGGCCTCGAGCGCGCCACCCACGAGGGCTGCACGCTCGGTCATGCCGATGAGCCCGTGGCCGGGCGGGGTCGGGCTGCCGGGCGACGGGTCGGACGACCTGCCCCGACCGGTCGCGCCGATCGCCTCGACCGGGAGCCTGTTGGTCACCGTGAGGACGAGCGCGGCCTGCTGGTGGTCGGTCACGACCTCGATCGTGCGGCCCGGGGCGTGCCGGCGCGCGTTGGTCAGCGCCTCCTGGAGCACGCGGTAGACGGTGAGCTGCACCGCGGGGGAGAGGTCGAACGGATCGCCGTGGCGGACGTCGCGCACCTCCGCGCCCGCGGCGCGCGCGAGGTCGAGCAGCTCGCCCGCGTCGTCGAGCGTGGGCTGCGGCGCGGCCGGCGCCTCCTCGCCCGGCTCGCCGGGGCCGGCCTGCGACGAGCTGCGCAGGATGCCGACGACCAGGCGCAGGTTGTCGAGCGTCTCGCGCCCCTGGGTGCGGATCCAGCGCATCGACTCCTTGGCGCGCTCGGGGTCGCGGTCGACCAGCCGCTCGGCCGCCGCCGCCTGGACGACGATCCCCGACAGGTGGTGCGCGGCGACGTCGTGCAGCTCGCGGGCCATGCGACCGCGCTCCTCCAGGACGGCCTGCGCCGCGAGCATGTCGCGCTCGCGCTCGGCCTGGGCCACCCGGCCCTTGAGCTGGGCGAACAGCTCGCGGCGCGTCCCCACGTACGCACCCACGAGCGCCGCTGCCACGTACGTGAGGAGCGCCGACGCCAGCCCGCCCCAGACCTGGACCGCGACGGGCACGGGGCTCCCCGACGTGATCGGCACGGGCCCGCCCAGCACGAAGCCCAGCAGCACCTGCACGCCCGCGGCCCCGCCGGCCGCCCACAGGGCCGTGCGTCGAGGTGCGTACGCCCCGACCGAGTAGGCCGCGACCAGGGTCGCCGGTGCCTGGAACGAGACGAGGGCCGGGAGCACCGGGGTGAGCGCGACCTGGCCCACGACGGTCAGCGCGAGAGCGAGCAGCGGTGCCCGACGACGCAGCGCGAGCGCCATCGCCTGTGCCAGGACGATCCCGATCGCCGCGACCCGCCCTGCCGTCGAGAACTCCAGCGAGTCCTGCCCGCCGTCGACCACGAGGCCCAGGTCCGACAGCGCGAGCCGCTCGACCACCAGCAGGAAGGTGACCGACAGGACACCGACCACCGCGCCGAGCAGGACGTCCCGGCCCGTCGGGGTCCGGACGCCCAGCGCGGCGAGCCGGCGGTGCAGGAGGTCGAGCACGGGGGCTCCTCTCGGTGCGGTCGGTGTCAGCGTGCGCCGGTCGGCGCCGCAGGCGACGCGGCACGGGGCGACCCGCGCACCGGGGTGAGCGGCGGCGTCGGGCACCACGGTACGTGGCCGCGGCCCCGACGGCGCCGCCGCGAGGGGACCGTCAGACGAGGTCGCGGCGACGGAACGTCACCGCGCCCGCCCCGAGCAGGACCGCGACCCACGCGACCAGGCCCAGGACCGCGGCCCCGACGCCCAGGGGGGCGAGACCGCCCAGGACCGCCGTCGCGCTCTGACCGGTCGACGCGAGCGACCCCAGACCCAGCGGCAGCCACGCCGCAGCCGTCGACTCGCCCCCCGACATCAGCAGGACCGCAGCCTGCACCAGGGGCTCGACGATCACCAGGCCCACGACGACCAGGATCGCGGCGACCTGCCCGCGGACCAGCGTCCCGACCCCCAGCCCGAGCCATGCGAACAGCACGAGGACCACGAGCCCACGCCCCCACACTCCCAGGACGTCACCCGCGCCGACCAGGAGCTGCGCTCCGGGCGTCGAGGCGACCGCCACGAACAGGCCCAGGGCCGTGAGCACCGCGAGCGCCGCTCCGATCAGGAGCGCGACGACCGCGACCGCGCCCGCCTTGCCCCCGAGGACGCGAGAGCGCGAGGGGACGACGAGGGCCGTGGGGACGATCCCGCCCGTGCGGAAGTCGGTCGTGACCGCGAGGACGCCCAGCAGCAGCATGCAGATGACCGACACGCCCGCCGAGCCCGAGCCCGCGGGGCCGTTGCCCAGCAGGTCCAGCATGGCGCGCTGCACGGGCGCCGCCCCCAGGTCGGTCAGCCCGGTCAGGTCCGGGGCGAGGTCGGCCGTCATCTCGGGCGAGGCCTGGAGGCCCACGGTGGCGCCGCCCATGCCCTCGACCCCGGCCAGGATGCGCGGCAGGGCGATCGTCAGCCCCTGGACCAGGAGCATGCCCGCGAGGGCGACCACCCCCAGGATCCAGGGCGTGCGGGTCGTGCGTAGCTTGAGCAGCTCGGCGCGGAACATCAGCGCACTCCTTCGGTCTCTGCGGTCAGGTTGAGGTAGAAGTCCTCGAGGGACTCGCCGCGGACGAGGTCCGCGAGAGGGCCGTCGGCGATGACCTGGCCCTGGCCGATCACGACCAGGTCGTCGGCCACCTGCGTGACCTCGGCCAGGACGTGGCTCGCGAGCAGCACCGCACCACCACCGTCCGCGAACGAGCGCAGGACCTCGCGCATCCACCGCATGCCCGCGGGGTCCAGGCCGTTCGCGGGCTCGTCGAGCACGAGGACCTGCGGGTCGCCCAGGAGCGCCGCCGCCAGCCCGATGCGCTGACGCATGCCGAGCGAGTAGGTGCGGACGCGCCGATCGGCCGCCCGGTCCATCCCGACGAGCGCGAGCACCTCGTCGACCCGGCGGCCCTCGATCCCGGCAGCGGTCGCGAGGACCCGCAGGTGGTCGCGACCGCTGCGGCCCGGGTGCAGCCCGCCCGCGTCGAGCAGCGCGCCGACGACCCGGCCGGGGTGCTCGAGGTCCGCGTACGGGCTGCCCTGGACCGTCGCGGTGCCGGCGCTCGCGGACGCGAGCCCCAGCAGGACGTTGAGCGTGGTGGTCTTGCCCGCGCCGTTGGGTCCGAGCAGCCCCACGACCCTCCCGGGCTCGACGGCGAAGCTCACGTCGCGGACGGCGTCGAACGTCCCGTAGGACTTGCGCAGGCCCACGATCTCGATGGCTGGCATCGGGGGGTCCTTTCTCCTCCGGCGGCGCGACCGGGGTGCCGCGCGCCGTGCCTCCAGCCTGTCTTCCGGGCGGTGGCGGGCGCTTCTGGCGGAGGGAGGAAGGTGGGTTGCGCCTTCCGGCGGAGCCGCGCCGCAGTCACCCGGTGCCAGGGATGGATCACGCCCGGTCGCGCGCGTCGTCGGCGCTAGGCTCGCGGGGAACACACTCACGGGGGAGGGCGCATGCCCAGCAGGACGACAGACACGCACGCACGCGACCACGCAGGCCCGACGGCGGGGCCCGGTCCGGCCGACGGGGCCCGGCACGAGGACCGCGGGCGGGGTGCGGGGGCCGCGCCGCGCGGCTACGCGAAGGGCCGCGCCAAGCGCGACGAGATCATCGAGGCGGCCACGGGACTGTTCGGCGAGGTCGGCTACCGTTCGGCGTCGCTCCGCGAGATCTCCTCGCGGGTCGGGATCTCGCACCCCGGTCTGCTGCACCACTTCCCCACCAAGGAGATGCTGCTCCAGGCGGTGCTCGAGCGTCGCGACGAGGCGGACTTCGCGGTGTTCGACCAGGACGTCCGGGACGGTGTCGACTACTTCGACTCGCTCGCGCGGGTCGTCGAGCGCAACGCGTCCCGGCCCGGCATCGTCGAGCTCTTCAGCATCCTGTCGGCCGAGGCCACGTCGCCCGACCACCCGGCGCACGCGTACTTCCAGCGTCGCTACGACGGCGTGATCGCGCGCACCCGGCAGGAGCTCGCCCGTCGCGCCGCCGAGGGGCTCCTGCGTCAGGGCGTCGACGTGTCGGTCTCGGCGCGCGTGCTCGTCGCCGTCATGGACGGCCTCCAGGTGCAGTTCCTCCTGGAGCGGGGTGGGCCACGTCCGCCCGTGGACATGGCTGCGGGGCTGCGCTCGTACCTCGCGCAGATCCACGTCGACGGGGCGACCGGGCCGGGCGGCACGACGGGCGGCTGACCGGGGCTGCCGGGGCCTCCGGGCACCGGCATGCCCGAGTGTCCCGCGACCCCGCCGCCGAGGAGGAGGGACGAGGAGCCCGGACCGGAGGTCCGGGCCCCGTCACCTCGGCGCGCGCATCAGCCCGCCGCGGCCGCCGCGAGGAGCTGGTCGAGCTGGGCCGCGTCGAACGGCATCCCGTCGAAGCTCGCGATGACGCGCAGCGGCATCCCGGCCGCCATGGCCATCATGTCGTCGTCGAGGAGCGTGGAACCGGGGCCGCCGGCCCGAGCCATCGCGTCACGGACGATCCTGCCTGCGACGGGGTGGGCCAGGGCCTCGCCCAGCGTCGACCACGGGGTCAGCGGCGGGGTGACGTCCTCGCCGACCACGGTCACCGTGGCCGAGCCGCGCAGGTCGCGCGACGACGCACCCACGGACACCACGAACTCACCGCCCTCGACGACCCAGCGCCGCAGGACGGGGTGCCAGTACGACAGGTCCCGCGCACCGAGCTCGAACGTCAGGGTGCGGGTCCCGCCCGGCGCGAGCGACACCTTGCCGAACGCCTTGAGCTCGCGCTCGGGTCGCACGACCGCGGCCTGCGGGTCGCCGACGTACACCTGCACGACCTCGGCGCCCGCGACGGGCCCCGTGTTGGTGACCGTCACGTCCACGGTGAGCGACGCCGTCGGGCCCTCGCCCGAGACCACCACCGACAGGTCCTCGTACGCGAACGTCGTGTACGACAGGCCGTGGCCGAACGGGAACGCGACGTCCATGCGCTTCGCGTCGTAGTAGCGGTAGCCCACCAGCACGCCCTCGCCGTAGCGGACGTGCCCGAGCTCGCCCGGGAAGTTCCCGTACGACGCGTTGTCCTCGAGGCGGACCGGGACCGTCTCGGTCAGCTTGCCCGACGGGTTGCGGACGCCGAACAAGAGGTCGGCGATCGCGCCTCCGCCCGCCTGGCCGCCCAGCCAGCCCTCGAGGATCGCGGCGGCATGGTGCTGCCACGGTGCGATCGTGACGGCCGAGCCGTTCGCGAGCACCACGACGACGCGCGAGCACACGGCCGCGACGGCCTCGAGGAGCGCGACCTGGCTCGGCGGCAGGTCCATGTGGTCGCGGTCGAACCCCTCGGACTCGTGGCTCGCCGGCAGCCCCAGGAAGAGGACCGCCGTCCGGGCGGTGCGTGCGAGCCCGACGGCCTCCGCGCGGAGCGCGTCGTCGTCCTCCTCGCCCGTGAGGCCGAACCCGGGCGCGAACGGGACCTCGGAGCCCGTGATCGCGCGGATCTCCGTCAGGGTGTCGTCGAGACGCGTCGGGGTGACCTGGCTCGACCCCGCGCCCTGGTAGCGCGGGGTGCGCGCGAACTCGCCGATCACGACGAGCGACCCCACGGCCGTGGCGTCGAGCGGGAGCACGGGCGCGCCGTCGACGGCCTCGTTGCGCAGGAGGACCGTGCCCTCCGCGGCGGCCTCGCGCGCGAGGGCGTGGTGCTCGGACTCGTCGAACGAGCCCGGTGCCGTGAGCGCGGGCAGCGTCCGGTTCAGGAGCGTGAGGTGACGACGGACCGCCTGGTCGAGGACCGCCTCGTCGACCTCGCCGGCACGGACCGCGGCGACGACCTCGGCGTCGGTGCGGCCGCCGGTCGAGGGCATCTCGAGATCGAGGCCTGCGACGAGGGAGGCCACCCGGTCCGAGACCGCGCCCCAGTCGGAGACCACGACGCCGTCGTAGCCCCACTCGTCGCGCAGGACCTCGGTGAGCAACCAGCGGTCCTGCGACGCGTACGTGCCGTTGATCTTGTTGTACGAGCACATGACGGTCCACGGGGAGGCCTTCCGCACGGCCCGCTCGAAGCCCGTCAGGTAGATCTCCCGCAGCGTGCGCTCGTCGACGTCCGCCGAGACCCGCATGCGGTCGGTCTCCTGGTTGTTGG
The DNA here is from genome assembly GCF_015142735.1 of Oerskovia douganii. GTDB lineage: Bacteria > Actinomycetota > Actinomycetes > Actinomycetales > Cellulomonadaceae > Oerskovia > Oerskovia douganii. The sequence continues at coordinate 47,013 of NZ_JACSPN010000026.1, forward strand.
CGGCGAAGTGCTTGAGCGAGGTGCCCACGCCCTGGCTCTGCACGCCCTGGATCAGCGCCGCACCCAGGTCGCCCGAGACCACGGGGTCCTCGGAGAAGTACTCGAAGTTGCGACCGCACAGCGGCGAGCGCTTGATGTTGATGCCCGGACCGAGGAGGACCGCGACGTCGTTCGCGCGGGTCTCCCGTCCGAGCGCCTGTCCCACGCGCTGGAGCAGGTCGACGTTCCACGTGGAACCGAGCGCGGCGGCGGTGGGGAAGCACGTCGCGGGGACCGAGCTCGCGAGGCCCAGGTGGTCGGAGGACCCGGTCTGCTTGCGGAGCCCGTGCGGCCCGTCGGTGACCATGACCGCGGGCACCTCGGCCCCGGCGCGCTCGACCGGCTGGGTGTGCCAGAAGTCCAGCCCCGACACGAGCGAGGCCTTCTCCTCGAGCGTGAGCTCCTGGAGGAGGTGCTCGACGTCGAGCGGCCGGGCGCTGCTCGTCGTCTCCGGGGTGGCAGGGGTCTCGTCGTTCACGGTGCACGTCCTCAGGGTTCGCGGCCAGGCCGTTCTGATCGTCCGGTCGAGCGTAGCGGAGATACCTACCGGGCGGTAGGTATCTGTTTCCGGCGACGATCAGTCGATCAGCGAACCCTCGGTGGGTGCCGCGGTGCTCGCGACGCACAACCCCGTGCGATCCCCCTCCGCCCACGAGGCCTCGGACGGCGACCACACCACCAGCTCGATCCCCTCCGCAGGCGCGTCGCCCGACAGCACCGCGGGCGTGCACACCCGCGACACGCGAGCGTCCGCCGCGTCCTGCCCGGGCCAGCGCGCGTCCGCGGGGAAGTCCGTCCGCGCCACGACCTGGGCCTCGTGCGCGTCCCCGCACGGGACCACGCGCACCGAGGCGACGGGGCCGTCGTCCGGCAGCTCGGCGAGGCAGCTCCCCAGGACGAGCTGACGGGCGTGCGCGGACCGCGGCTCGCTCACCTCGGCAGGCAGGGGGCGCGTCGCGGCGGCCCCGACGAGCAGGGCGACGACCACCGCGACGGCCGTGAGCGTCACCGCGACCCCCAGTGCGATACCCGCCCACGCGAGCCCCGTACCCCGCGAACCGTCGCGGCGGATGCGCGCGAGCGCGGCCACCCCGACGCCGACGCCGACGGGACCGAGCAGCAGGCCCGTCGGGATCGCCGCGACGGCCAGCGGTTCGGTCCGGGGGGCCGCGGGCTCCCACCCCGGCGCGTAGTACACGTTCTCGTCGTAGCCCGGCCGCTGAGCGGGGCCGGTCACGGGTACGTGCTCCAGATCGTGAGGAACCACAGCGCGATGAACAGCGTGCTGACGGCGCCCACCGTCACGCCCGTGATCGCGAACCCGCGTCCCGTCGTCCCGTCCCGCGAGATCTGCTGGAGCGCGACGATCCCCAGGACCAGCCCGACGACGCCCGGCACCAGGCAGAACGCGATCCCGGCGAGCGACGTGATCATCGACGCGAGCGCCAGACCGTTCTGTCGCGGCGGAGGCGCGAACGAGGCGTTCCACGACGGGGCCACGGGCAGGCCCGGGGGTGGCCCGTACCCGGTCCCGTAGCCGTTCGGCGGGCCCGGGTGCGAAGGGTGCTGGCCCCCGTACGGGCTCGGCTCGTAGGCCCCCGGCGGCGTCCCGTAGACGGGGGTCCCGGGCGGACCGTACGGGCCGTAGCCCTGACCGCCGGGCGCAGGGGGCGCCGTCGGGTCGCCGACCGGAGCAGGCGCGTACGGGTCCGCCGCGACGGGCGCGTCGTCCGCCCAGGCCGGAGGCCGGTACGGCACCAGCGGAGGTTGGCGGCCCGGCCCGCCGGAGGCCGGAGGGTGCGGCTGCGGCGGCAGCGGATCCGGGTCCGGGGTGCCCGACCCCGGCGGCGGAGATGACGTCATGGGAGAACCGTAGCCATGCCGAGCGCCGGCCGTCGGGACTCTCCGCGGCGGGTGAACCCGTGGCCGTCCGAGGCGCCCCGACGAATATTTTGTGAGGATTCCACCCCAAATGGCTCCGGAGCCCCTCGGGTCGGTCCCCGGCGCGTCTATGATCGGTGGTGGTACCGGGCTTTCGCGGTCCCTCCTGGGAGGGATTTGGAAGGAGTCGTGCTTTTCTCGCTCGGCTCTCCGGTGCCCCACCGAGCGCGGCCTGCACGGGCCTCGCGCGACGCATCACCGAGCAGTGAGGACGTCATGACCCTGCCACAGGCCGCACAGGTTCCCGCCACCACGAACGATCGAGCGGCGGTGGTCCTCGCTGCAGGCATCGACGACGCGTCCCGCGAGCTCATCACGCGCCCGCTCGGCGACGCGACCGTCGTCGAGCTCGCCGTCGCGAACGTCCGCAAGGTCGTCCCCGACGACCGCATCGTGGTCGTCATCGCCCCCGGGGACACGACCGTCCGGGGCCTGCTGGGCGAGGGGTTCCGGTACGTCGAGCAGCGTGACCTGCCCGGGACGGGCGGCGCGACGCTCGCGGCCCGGGCCGCGGTCGCCTCGCTCCCCGTGCCCGCGAGCGAGGTCCTCGTGGCCTACGCCGACACCCCGCTCCTGCGCTCCGAGTCCCTGCTGGGCCTCCTGACCCGCCACACGCTCAAGGGGGCCGACCTCTCGCTGCTCGCAGCCGTCGTGACCGAGGACCTGCCCACCTACGGGCGCATCGTCCGCCAGGACGGTGAGATCACGGCCATCCTCGAGGAGGAGGACCGCCCGAGCGGCGCCGACGCCGACGGCACCGCCACCGAGGTGAACGTGGGCGCCTACGTCGCGGCCCCCGACCTGCTGTTCACCGAGCTCGAGGACATGGTCGCCGGGGGAGAGCACCGGCTCACCGAGCTCGCACGCCGAGTCATCGCCAAGCAGAAGAGCATCTCGTCGTACCGGATCTACGACACCGACGAGGTCCGGGGCATCAACACCCCCGAGGAGCTCCAGGAAGCCGCGGACATCCTCCTCAAGCGGCTCTTCATGCCCAAGAAGAACACCGACACCAAGATCGTGTTCGGCACGGGCGGGTGGCGCGCCATCATCGGCGAGGGCTACACGCTCGCCAACGTGCGCCGCCTGTGCCAGGCGATCGCGAACGAGACGGTCCGCAAGGGCATCGACGGCCTGGGGGTCGTGATCGGCGGGGACCGCCGCTTCCTCTCGCGCGAGTCCGCGATCGCGGCCGCAGAGGTCTTCGCGGGCAACAACATCCCGGTCACGCTCCTGCCCGACGACGTCCCCACGCCCCTCGTGACCTTCGCCGCCCCGTACCTCGGCGCGGCCTACGGCATCATCGTCACGTCGAGCCACAACCCGCCCGAGTGGAACGGCATGAAGGTCTTCCGCCAGGACGGCTCGCTGCCCCTCGACGACGAGACGGACCGCTACCAGGACGAGGCCAACGCGCTCAGCGTCGACGACGTCATCACGCTCGACCTCGCGGTCGCCCGCAAGGCCGGCCTCGTCGTGGACAAGGTCCTCACCGAGCCCTACGTCGACGCGATCGAGAAGATCGTCGACGTCGAGGCGGTGCGCGGCTCGGACCTGCGCGTGATCGTCGACCCCATGTACGGCACGAGCCAGCTCACGCTCGGCACCATCCTCAACGACATGCGCGTGCGCTCGGAGTTCATCCACGCCGCCCACAACCCGCTGTTCGGCGGGATCGCCCCCGCGCCGGACCTCCAGCGCCTGTCGACGCTGATCTCGATGATCAAGCAGGGCGGTGGCCGCTACGACCTGGGCATGGCGACCGACGGCGACTCGGACCGTATCGGGATCGTCGACGAGACAGGCGAGTACATCTCGACCAACGACCTCCTGCTCCTCCTCTACTGGTACCTGCACGAGTTCCGCGGCGAGAAGGGCGGCGTCGTGCGCAACCTCGCGACCACGCACCTGCTCGACCGGCTCGCGGCGCACTTCGGCGAGGAGTCCCGCGAGGTCAAGGTCGGCTTCAAGCACGTCACCGCCGGCATGGAGGAGATCGGTGCCGTGCTCGGCGGCGAGTCCTCGGGCGGCCTCACGGTCCGCGGCTGGATCCTCGGCAAGGACGGCATCTTCGCGTGCGCCCTGGTGGTCGAGATGCTGGCCCGCACGGGCAAGAAGATCTCCGAGCTGCGCGAGATGATCTACGAGATCACGGGACGCCTCTACACTCTCGAGGCAGGCGTGGACTCCACGCCCGAGATGCGGATCGCCGTGCCGCGCCGCCTCGAGGCCGACCCGCTCACGCACGTCGGGCCGTACCCCGTCGTGAGCATCTCCCACCTCGACGGCACCAAGATCGTCCTCGAGAACGACAACTGGGCGCTCCTGCGGTTCTCCGGGACCGAGCCGGTCCTGCGCATGTTCGTCGAGGCGGACTCGCCCGAGAAGGCCACCGAGCTGCTCGACTGGCTCAAGGGCTTCGTCACCGCGGGCGTCTGAGCCTCAGCCCTCGCACCCACCCACCCGCACCTCTCACCGACAGGAACCGACCCGACGATGCGTTACGGCCATTTCGACACAGCTCGCGACGAGTACGTCATCGAGCGCCCCGACGTCCCCGTCTCGTGGACGAACTATCTGGGCACCAAGGACTTCTGCACCGTCCTGTCCCACAACGGCGGCGGCTACTCGTACTACAAGTCGGCGCAGACCGGCCGCATCTCGCGGTTCCGCCAGAACGGCGTCCCCCTCGACCGCCCGGGGCACTACGTGTACCTGCGCGACGAGGCCGACGGCGACTACTGGTCGGTCTCGTGGCAGCCGGTGGGCAAGCCGCTCGTGGCCGACGGCGACCCGATCGACCCTGCGGGCGGTGCGGGTCGCTGGACGACCCGCCACGGCCTGAGCTACTCGACGTTCGAGGCCCGGTACAAGGGCATCGACGCCCAGCAGACGATCTTCATCCCCCTGGACGACGACGTCGAGATCTGGGACGTGCGCCTGACGAACACGACCGACGAGGTCCGTGAGCTGAGCGTCGGGTCGTACGTGGAGTTCAGCTTCCACACCATCACGATCGACAACCAGAACCTGCAGATGTCGCTCTACTCGACGGGCTCGTCCTACGAGGACGGCATCATCGAGTACGACGCGTACTACGAGCCGTGGACGTTCCACTACTTCGCGTCGAGCGAGACGCCGTCGTCGTACGACTCGCTGCGCGACAACTTCATCGGCCCGTACCGCTCGGAGGCCAACCCGATCGCGATCGAGCGCGGGCACGGCTCCAACGAGAGCGCGACGACGCAGAACCACTGCGGTGCGCTCCAGCACAAGGTCACACTCCAGCCCGGCGAGACCAAGCGCCTCGTCTACATGCTGGGCTACGGCTCGCGCGCCGAGGCCGGCCGCGCGATGCAGGCCAAGTACGCGGACGTCGCGACCGTCGACGCCGAGCGCGCCCGCCTGGCGGCCTACTGGAAGGCCAAGCAGGACAAGCTGCGCATCCGCACGCCCCACGAGGGCATGAACACCATGATCAACTCGTGGACGCTGCTCCAGGCGGAGACGTGCGTCGTGTGGTCGCGCTTCGCGTCGTTCGTCGAGGTCGGCGGCCGCAGCGGCCTGGGCTTCCGCGACACGGCCCAGGACGTCATGAGCGTCATCCACACCAACCCGACCAAGACGCACCAGCGCATCGTGGAGCTGCTGCGGGCCCAGACGGAGGCGGGCTACGGCCTGCACCTGTTCGAGCCCAAGGCGTTCGACCCGGACGCGCCCAAGCTGCCCGACGTCCCGTCGCCGACGATCGTCCCGACGCCCGACCCCAAGGACCTCATCCACGGGCTCGAGGACACGTGCTCGGACGACCACCTGTGGCTCGTGCCGTCGGTCGTCGAGTTCGTCAAGGAGACCGGTCGCCTGGAGTTCCTCGACGAGGTGATCCCGTTCGCCGAGGGCACGCCCGCCACGGTGTACGAGCACCTCACGCGCGCGCTCGACTTCTCGAGCGAGCAGATCGGTCAGAACGGCGTGGCCCTGGGCCTGCGCGCGGACTGGAACGACTGCCTGAACCTGGGCGGCGGCGAGACCTCCCTCGTGACGTTCCTGCACGCCTGGGCCATCCAGGCGTTCCTGGAGCTCGCGCGGCACCGTGCGGCCGCCGGGGACGAGAGCGCGGCAGCGGACGTTGCCAAGTACGAGGCCGAGCTCGAGCGCATCGCGAAGGTCGCCGACACCCAGCTGTGGGACGGCGCCTGGTGGATCCGTGGCTACACGCGCGACGGCGTGAAGATCGGCTCGAACGACAACGACGAGGGCAAGATCTTCCTCGAGCACCAGGCGTGGCCCGTCATCGCGGGCATCACGACCCAGGAGCGCGGCGAGGCGTCGATGGACTCGGTGCGCGAGCTCCTGGGGTCGGAGTACGGCAACCACCTGAACTGGCCGGCGTTCACCAAGGTCGACGACACGGTCGGGTTCGTGACGCGCGTGTACCCGGGCATCAAGGAGAACGCGGCGATCTTCTCGCACCCGAACGCGTGGCCCATCATCGCCGAGGCCATGCTGGGCCGCGGCGACGAGGCCGTGCAGTTCTACGACGCGATCCTGCCGTACAACCAGAACGACAACATCGAGGTCCGCGGGGCCGAGCCCTACGCCTACGTGCAGTTCCTGTACGGCCGCGACCACGAGTGGTTCGGCAAGGCGCAGAACCCGTGGCTCACGGGCACGGCGGGCTGGATGTACACGGCTGCGACCAAGTACATCCTCGGTGTCCGCCTGGCCCTCGACGGCCTGGTCGTCGACCCGTCGATCCCCAAGGACTGGGACGGCTTCGAGGTGCGTCGTGAGTGGCGTGGCGCGGTCTACGAGATCGAGGTCCGCAACCCCGACCACGTCTCGAAGGGCGTGCGGTCGGTGACGCTCGACGGCGTCGAGCTCGACCCGACCCGGCCGATCCCGGTCCAGCCGGAGGGCTCCGAGGTCAAGGTCGTCGTGACGCTGGGCTGAGTCACCCACCCTCTGTTGCCGAAAACGGGGTTGGGGTCGTTCTGAGTCCCAGAACGACCCCAACCCCGTTCTCGGCACCGGCACCGGCACCGGGGGCAGCCGGGGGGGCCGGGCAGCCGGGCAGCGCCGTCAGTCCGAGAAGTCCACGATCACCGGCACGTGGTCCGAGGCGCCCTTGCCCTTGCGCTCGTCACGGTCGATCTCCACGCCCGTCGCCCGCGCGCGCAGAGCGGGGGAGAGGTACGCGTAGTCGATCCGCATGCCCTGGTTCTTGGGGAACCGGAGCTGCTGGTAGTCCCAGTAGGTGTACTTGTGCTCCTCGGGGAAGAAGTCCCGCGTGACCTCGGTGTACCCGGCTGTCGTGAACGCCGCGAAGGCCTCGCGCTCGGCCGGCGATGTGTGCGTGTGCCCCGCGAACACCGCGGGGTCCCACACGTCGGTGTCGAGCGGTGCGACGTTCCAGTCACCGACGAGCGCTACCTGCGCCGCGGGGTCCGCCTCGAGCCAGCCCGCGGCCTGCGTGCGCAGGTTGTGCAGCCACTCGAGCTTGTACGGGTAGTGCGGGTCGTCGAGCGCGCGCCCGTGCGGCACGTACAGGCTCCACACGCGCACGCCGCCGCACGTGGCCCCGATCGCGCGCGCCTCCAGGTGCGGCTCGGCCCCGAAGTGCGGCTGGGTCGCGAAGCCCGTCTCGACGTCCTCGATCCCGACGCGCGAGACGATCGCGACCCCGTTCCACTGGCTCAGGCCGAAGTGCGCGACCTCGTACCCCGCGGCCTCGAAGACCGCGTGCGGGAACTGGGCGTCCTTGCACTTGGTCTCCTGCAGCGCGAGCACGTCGGTGCCCGAGCGTTCGAGGAAGGCCACGGCGCGCTCGGCGCGGGCTCGGATCGAGTTGATGTTCCAGGTGGCGAGACGCATGGCGACAGGCTAGCCCGGCCGACCCACGCCGCCGCCGAGCCCGACGCGCGGTGGTGCGCGGCGCCGTCGGGCCTGCGGGTCACCCGACCGCCCCCGGCCCCCTAGGCTGGGTCCATGGCGACTGCACTGATCACCGGCGCCAGCGCCGGCCTGGGGCTCGAGTTCGCGTGGCAGCTGGCCACGGCCCGTCACGACCTGGTCCTCGTCGCGCGCGACGCCGAACGCCTCGAGCGCGTCGCGCAGCAGATCCGCGCTGCGGCCGGCGTGCGGGTCCAGGTCCTCCCGGCGGACCTCTCGGTGCCCGACGACGCCGCGCGCGTCGCAGCACGCCTCGCCCTCGTGGAGGAGGACGAGGCCGGGCAGCGGCCCGTGGGCCTGCTCGTCAACAACGCGGGCTACGCCGTGCACCAGCGCTTCGTGGGCGGTGACGTCGAGGCCGAGGTCAAGGCCCTGGACGTCATGGTGCGCGCGGTCCTGGTACTGTCGCACGCCGCGGCGGGCCAGATGACCGAGCGCGGGCGCGGCGCGATCCTCAACGTCGCGTCGGTCGCGGCACTCACGGCGAGCGGCACGTACTCGGCCGCCAAGGCGTGGGTGCGGACGTTCACCGAGGGCCTCGCGGTCGAGCTGCGCGGGACGGGCGTCACGGCCACGGCCCTGTGCCCGGGCCTCACGCACACCGAGTTCCACGAGCGGGCCGGGATCGACTACACGCAGCTCCCCGAGGTCGCCTGGCTCAACGCCGACCGCGTGGTCGCGGCGGCCCTCGCCGACGTACGCCGCGGCATCGTGATCTCGACGCCCTCGTTGCGGTACCGGCTGGCGTCGGGCCTGCTGAAGGTCGCGCCGCGCGCGGCCGTACGGGCGTTCGAGGGGCGCTAGGTGTACTGACCCGTTGCGTTGTTGATTCGGTCGATGGGTCGTAGGCCGCCGATGCCGAGGTGGGGTCGTTCCA
>NZ_JACSPN010000027.1:0-17485 GCF_015142735.1 Oerskovia douganii
GACGTTCGCGTCGGTGGCGCCGGGCAAGAGCGCGTCGCAGTCGTTCAACAGCCGTGCGGCTGCGGTCCCCGCGGGGCCCGCGACGGTCGTGGGCACGATCGGCACGGGGGCCGGGGCCCGCTCGACGACGTTCGACGTCGAGTACCCGGCCACGACCTGCGGCTGACGACCGCACCGGCTCCGCCGGGGTCGCGAGGTCCTCTCGCGGCCCCGGCGTGAACCCTCCGGTCCAGACGGGCCGGTGACAGGACCAGCACGACCAGCAGGACAGCACGACCAGCACCACAAGGACGCGGGGGACCGCCGGGCCGGCACGACCGGCCCGGCGCTCCCCGGCGGGGGGCGCTCAACGACGAGACGGCGGAGGCCACGAACCACATGACCACCCGACACGATCCGGCGCAGTCCGCGCCCACGGCCCGACGGAGGACCCCCCGCGGGGCTCGCGCCGGCATCGGGGGAGCGCTGAGCGTCGCTCTGCTCGCCCCGATGGCGCTGGCGGGCCCGGCAGCGGCCCTGACCTCGGCGCCCGCACGCCCGACGGCGCTCGCCCCGGCGGCGTCGGCTGCCACGCAGACGACTGCCGCAGCGATCCCCACCCCCACGGCCGACGGCCTGACGCTCTGGTACAAGCTCGACGAGCTGAGCGGCACGGTCGCCCACGACGCCTCGGGCTCGGGCCGTGACGGCACGCTCGTCGGCGGAGGAGACTGGACCGACGGGCAGGGGCTGACGTTCGGCGGCTCGAGCTACGTCGACCTGCCCGACGACCTCCTCGCGGGGTACTCGGCCGTGACGGTCAGCGCCGACGTGTGGGTCGACACGACCCTGAGCGGCAACTACTTCTTCTACAACCTGGGCAACACCGCGGTCGGCTCGCCCCAGAGCGGCAACGGCTACCTGTTCTCCTCGGGCAACGCGAACTACCGCGCGTCGGTCTCGAACGCCGCGTGGGGTGCCGAGCAGAACACGGCCAAGTCGCCGTCCGCGGCCCTCGCGCGCGGCGTCTGGAAGACCGTGACGTACACGCAGGGTGCCGGTACGGGACGCCTCTACGAGGACGGCGCGCAGGTCGGCGTCAACACGGCCGTGACCCACACGCCGGGCTCGATCGGCAACGGGAAGACGACCGCCAACTACCTCGGCAGGTCCGCCTACGCGGCCGACAACCTCTTCAAGGGGCGCATCAAGGACTTCCGGCTCTACGACCGTGCGCTCACGGCGGCCGAGGTCGCGGACCTCAGCACCGCGAACGCGGCGGCGTCGGTCTCCGCCGACGCCGGCGCCCTGTCGCTCGGGGACACGAGCGCCGTGGCCAAGAACCTCACGCTGCCCGCGAAGGGCAGGGGCGGCTCGACCGTCACCTGGGCGACGTCGGACGCGAGCGTCGTGACGTCGTCGGGCGTCATCACCCAGCCCGTCGGCCAGGCGCACACCGCGACCCTGACCGCGACGCTCTCGCTGCGCGGCCAGAGCGCGACCAGGACGTTCGACGTCACCGTGGTCCCCGGAACGGGCGACCAGGGCGTCGTGGACGCCGCTGCCGCCGCGCTCGAGGTCAAGAACCTCGACGACGTGCGCGGCAACCTCACGCTGCCGACCACGGGAGCCGAGGGCACGACGGTCACGTGGGCCACCACGGTACCCACGGTCGTCACGCCGTCGGGCGAGGTCACGCGACCCGCGCACGGCCAGGCCGACCGGACCGTCACACTGACCGCGACCGTGAGCAAGGGGCAGGCCACGGCCACGCGCGCGTTCGACGCGAAGGTCCCCGCGCTCCCCGAGCAGCAGGACTACGCGGGCTACCTGTTCTCCTACTTCATCGGTGAGGGCTACGCGACCGGCGAGCAGGTCTACTTCGGCCTGAGCAAGGGCAACGACCCGCTCAGGTACCGGAACCTCAACGACAACCAGCCCGTGCTGACGTCGAGCCTGGGGGAGACGGGCCTGCGCGACCCGTTCGTCATCCGTTCTCCCGAGGGCGACAAGTTCTACCAGATCGCGACCGACCTCAAGATCCACGGCAACGGCAACTGGGATGCGTCCCAGCGCACGGGCTCCAAGTCGATCATGGTGTGGGAGTCGACCGACCTCGTGAGCTGGACCGACCAGCGCCTCGTCCAGGTCTCCCCGGAGACCGCGGGCAACACCTGGGCACCCGAGGCCTACTACGACGCGACGATCGGTGCGTACGTCGTGTTCTGGGCCTCCAAGCTCTACGAGGAGGACGACCCGGGCCACACGGCCACCACGTACAACCGCATGATGTACACCACGACCCGCGACTTCTACACGTTCACCGAGCCGCAGGTGTGGGTCGACCCGGGCTACTCGGTCATCGACTCGACCGTGATCGAGCACGACGGCGAGTTCTACCGCTTCACCAAGGACGAGCGGAACAACACGTCCACGACGCCGTGCTCCAAGTTCGTGCTGGGCGAGAAGGCGAGCGAGCTGCGCTCGCTGAGCTACGACTTCATCACCGACTGCATCGGCAAGGCCAACTCGCTCGGCGGCGGCATCAACCAGGGCGAGGGCCCGACCATCTTCAAGTCGAACACCGAGGAGAAGTGGTACCTGTTCATCGACGAGTTCGGCGGCCGCGGCTACGTGCCCTTCGAGACGACGGACCTGAACGCCGACGAGTGGAAGATGTCCACGGGCTACGAGATGCCCTCGCGCCCGCGCCACGGCACGGTCCTGCCCGTGACGCAGACCGAGTACGACGCGCTGCTCAAGGGCTACCAGCCCGACGCGTTCGTCGAGTCGGCGCAGGACGTCGCGGCCGTCGTGAGCGTCGGGGACGCACCGGTCCTGCCGGCCACGGGCGCCACGCGCACCGCAGCCGGCACGACCACGCAGACCGCGGTCACGTGGGACGCGATCGACCCCGCGAGCTACGCGCAGGCCGGGACCTTCGAGGTCACGGGCTCGCTCGGCGCCGGCGTGAGCGTGCGCGCCAAGGCCGTCGTGACCGTGGTCGAGGGCGACGTCCCCGTCACGGGCCTGGTGGTCTCGCCCACCTCGACGCAGGTCACGGTCGGCACGGCACGCTCGCTCACCGCGACCGTGACCCCCGCCAACGCCACGGCCCGCACCATCACCTGGACGAGCGCCGACCCGTCGGTCGCGACCGTCGTCTCCAACGGGCCCTCCGCGGGCACCGTGCGCGGCGTCGCGGCGGGCAGCACGACCGTGACCGCCACGACCGCGGACGGGTCGCGCACCGCGACCGTCGCGATCGACGTGACGAAGGAGATCCCGGGCCTGGTGGTCCAGTACCGCCTGGACGAGACGAGCGGCACGCAGGCCGTGAACTCGGCGCCGAGCAGCGCCGTCGGTCCCGCGACCGTCGTGGGCGGGGCCGCCCGCAACGGCACGGACGGCGTGCGTCTCGACGGGGTCGACGACCACGTCAAGCTGCCGAACGACGTGCTCAAGGGCCTGACGGAGATCACCGTCTCGCTCGACGTGCGCATCGACACGACCCAGTCCACGCCCTACTTCATCTACGGCCTGGGCAACACGAGCGGGTCGAGCGGCAACGGCTACCTCTTCACGACGGGGGACGCGTACCGCACGGCCATCGCCTCGGGGAACTACACGACCGAGCAGAACACGACCAAGGGCTCGAACCTCGCCCGCGGCGTGTGGAAGCACCTGACGTACACGCAGTCGGGCACCACGGGCACGCTGTACGAGGACGGTATCCAGGTCGCGCGGAACACCGACGTGACCACGACGCCGGGCTCGATCGGTAACGGCACCACGGTCGCGAACTACATCGGGCGCTCGCTCTACTCGGGCGACAAGTACCTCAAGGGCGACGTCCGCGACTTCCGCGTCTACGACCACGCCCTGAGCGCCGACGAGGTCAAGGACCTCGGTCAGGACCACTCGGCCGTCACGGGGGCCGAGCTCGCCGAGCTCAAGGTCGCCGCGATCGTCGACGGCGGGTCCAGCACGGTCACGCTCCCCGTGGTGCCCGGCACCGACCGCTCCGCGCTCGCGCCCCGCCTGGTCGTGTCCGACCGTGCGACCGTGACGCCCGCCAACGGCTCGGTGCAGGACCTCACGCAGCCCGTGACCTACACCGTGACCGGCCCCGACGGGGTTGCGCGCACGTGGACCGTCCAGGCCAAGGAGATGCGCAGCCCGGTCCTGCCGGGCCTGTACGCGGACCCGAACATCGCGGTCTTCGACGGGGTCTACTACATCTACGCGACCACTGACGGCACCCCCGGCTGGGGCGGCAAGGACTTCTACGTGTGGAAGTCGAGCGACCTCGCGAGCTGGGAGCGCTCGGCCGAGCCGTTCCTCACGCTCGACGGCGCAGCGGGCGACGTCCCGTGGGCCACGGGCAACGCGTGGGCGCCGACCATCATCGAGCGCGACGGGAAGTACTACTTCTACTTCTCCGGCCACAACCCGACCTACAACCGCAAGACGATCGGTGTCGCGGTCGCGGACAGCCCCGAGGGGCCCTTCACCGCGCAGCCGACGGCCATGATCACCAACGGGGAGGCCGTCACGACGGGGCAGGCGATCGACCCGGCGGCGTTCGAGGACCCGCAGACCGGCACGTTCTACCTGTTCTGGGGCAACGGCAGCAACGCGCCGCTGTACGCCGAGCTGAACGACGACATGGTCTCGGTCAAGCAGGACACCATCACGAAGTTCGGTGGTCTGACGAACTTCCGCGAGGGCCTGTTCCTCAACTACCGCGAGGGGATCTACCACCTGACCTACTCGATCGACGACACGGGCTCGGAGAACTACCGGGTCGGGTACGCGACGTCGACGAGCATCGACGGGCCGTGGACCTACCGCGGCGTGATCCTCGAGAAGGACGTGTCGCAGGGCATCCTCGGGACCGGGCACAGCTCGATCGTCCAGGTCCCCGGGACCGACGAGTGGTACATCGCCTACCACCGCTTCGCGATCCCCGGCGGTGACGGGAACCACCGCGAGACGACCATCGACCGCCTCACGTTCGGCGAGGACGGGCTCATCCAGAAGGTCGTCCCGACCCTCGAGAGCGTCCCGCCGCTCGACGTGACCGAGCCCGCGCAGGTCGAGGTCGACGTCACGGTCGCGCCCAAGTGCGTGGCCGGCAAGGCCGCGCTCACGGTGCTCGTGAAGAACACCGAGGAGGTGCCCGTCGACGTGGTCGTCACCACGCCGCTCGGGACCAAGACCTTCCTCCAGGTCGCGCCGGGCAGGCTCGCGTCCCAGACGTTCTCGGCCCGTGCGGTGACGCTCGCGGCAGGGAAGGTCACGGTCACGGCCCAGGCCCTGCTCGACGGCGCCCCGGTCACCACGGCCTACGACGTCACCTACGCAGCGACCAGCTGCGGCTGACCTGCTGGTCGCCGCCCGACGTGAGCAGACGCCCCTCCTGAGGGCCGAGCAGGGGCGTCTGCTCACGTCTCGGCCAGGGCGCCGACGGCGCCCGTCCCGCCCGCACCACCGCACCACCAGCCCTGCCCGCCCCACCGCACGGCCCGCACCACCAGCCCTGCCCGCACCACGACCCGAAGGAGCACATCGTGAGAAGAACAAGGGGACGCCTCGTCGCCGCGAGCGTCGCCGTCGCCCTGAGCACCGGGCTGACGAGCGTCGCCGTCGCCGCCGACGAGGCCGCACTCCCGGAGACCGGGCTCGTCGCCTGGTACAAGCTCGACGAGGCGAGCGGCACGTCGGCCGCGAACTCGGCGCCAGGCTCGTCCTTGGGGGCCGCGACGGTCAGCGGTGCCGCGCGCAGCACGGAGGGGATCACGCTCGACGGGACCGACGACCACGTCCGGCTCCCCGACAGCTTGCTCAAGGACCTGACCTCGGTCACGGTCGACCTCGACGTCCTGGTCGACCCCGCCCAGGCCACGCCCTACTTCATCTGGGGCATGGGCAACACGAGCGGGTCGAGCGGCAACGGCTACCTGTTCACCACGGGCAACGCCTACCGGACCGGGATCGCGTCGGGCAACTGGTCGACCGAGCAGAACACGACCAAGGGCTCGAACCTCGCGCGCGGTGTCTGGAAGCACCTGACCTACACGCAGACCGGCACTACGGGGACCCTCTACGAGGACGGCGTGCAGGTCGCGCAGAACACCGCGGTCACCACGACGCCGGCCTCGATCGGCGCCGGGACGACGACCGCCAACTACATCGGTCGCTCGCTCTACCCGGGCGACAAGTACCTCAAGGGCCAGGTCCGCGACTTCCGCGTCTACGACCGGGCGCTGCCCGCGAACGACGTCGCGGCCCTCGCGCAGAAGACCTCGGCCGCGGCCGCAGGTGCCGACGCCGCAGCCCTCGACCTGGGCGACACGAGCGCCGTCACGAGCAACCTCGCGCTGCCGGTCACGGGCGCGCAGGGGTCGACCATCGCGTGGGCGACCTCGCACGCGGACGTCGTGACGTCGTCGGGCAAGGTCACCCAGCCCGCCGCCGGTCAGCCCGCCGCGACCGTCACGCTGACCGCGTCGGTCACGCGCGGCGCCGTGACGCTCCCGCGGACCTTCACCGTGGTCGTGCCCGCGGCATTCGACGACGCGCAGGCCGCCGCGTGGGACGCGCAGCACACCGTGGTCACGAACATCGCGGACGTCCGCGGCAACCTCACGCTCCCGACGAAGGGCGCGCAGGGCTCGACCCTGACCTGGACGTCCTCGGCACCCGGCACCGTGAGCGACACGGGCGTGGTCGTCCGCCCCGCGCACGGCACGGCCGACGCCGAGGTGACCCTCACGGTCACCGCGACCAAGGGCACCGCGACCTCGACCCAGCCCCGCACCGCGACGGTCCGCCAGGCCCCCGAGGCCCAGGAGCCCGCGGCGTACTTCTTCCCCTACTTCAAGGGCGAGAGCACGGCCGACGGCGAGGAGATCTACTTCGCCGCGAGCCAGGGCGACGACCCGCTCACGTGGCAGGAGCTGAACGACGACAAGACGGTCCTGCGCTCGGGCCTGGGGGAGAAGGGCCTGCGCGACCCGTTCGTCATCCGTTCGCCCGAGGGCGACACGTTCTACCTGATCGCGACCGACCTCAGGATCTACGGAGGCAACAACTTCGGCAACGCGCAGGAGCGCGGCTCGCTGAGCCTCATGATCTGGGAGTCGACCGACCTCGTGAACTGGTCCGACCAGCGCATGGTCAAGGTCTCGAGCGACTACGCGGGCAACACCTGGGCCCCCGAGGCGTTCTACGACGAGGCCGCGGGCGAGTACGTCGTGTACTGGGCATCGGCGCTCTACCCGACGACGGACTCGAGCGGGCGCAAGATCGCCACGAGCTACCAGCGCATGATGTACGCCACGACGCGTGACTTCGTGACGTTCAGCGAGCCGCAGATCTGGGTCGACAACAAGCGCGGCACGGGGCTCGGCATCATCGACGCCTCGGTGACCAAGGTGGGCGACACGTACTACCGCTTCATCAAGGACGAGAGGTACATGACCGTCCGGAGCGAGAAGTCCACGGACCTGCGCGCCACGAGCTGGGACCTCATCACGGAGAACATCGGTGTGGGCCAGCCCAACGGCTACGGCGGCACGTTCACGGCGGGCGAGGGACCGACGGTCTTCAAGTCCAACACCGAGGAGAAGTGGTACGTCTTCATGGACCAGCCCAGCTACCACGGTGGCAAGGGCTACGTCCCGTTCGAGTCGACCGACCTCGACTCGGGGGTCTGGACCAAGTCCGAGCCCGCGACCCTGCCCGTGAGCCCGCGCCACGGCACGGTGCTCCCGGTCACCCAGGCCGAGTACGACCGTCTCCTCGCGCACTACCAGCCCGACGCGTTCGTGGCCTCGGCCGCCCCCGTCACGGTCACGACGGCCGCGGGCACCGCGCCCGTGCTGCCCGCGACGGTCGCCGCGACCTACGGCGACGGCGCGACCAAGGACCTCGCGGTCACGTGGGACGTGGTCGACCCCGCCTCCTGGGCGCAGGCCGGGACCTTCACGGTCGGCGGGTCGTTCGGTCCGTCGGTCACGACGCGGGCGACCGCCACGGTCACCGTGACCCCCGTCGAGCCCGAGCCCGAGCCCGACCTCGCGGTCGAGGTCTCGGCCGCCGCGAAGTGCGTGGCGGGCAAGGTCACGGTCTCGGTGCGTGCGGTGAACGGTGAGGACGTGCCGGTCGACGTGACGGTCGCCTCGGCGTACGGGTCCAGGTCGTTCACGGGGGTGGCGCCGGGCAAGAGCGCGTCGCAGTCGTTCGCGACGCGTGCCGGCTCTGTCGACGCCGGGGTCGTGACGATCACCGCGAGCACCACGGGCTCCTCGCCCGCGACCGCGACGACCGAGGCCCGGTACGCGGCCCTCGCGTGCGGGTGATGCGCTGAACCGACGACTGCCGTGGGGCGAGGAGTCCTGCCCCGCCCCACGGTCCGTCCCCGGTCGCGCGATGGAGCGCCCGGGGGTGCTGCGCCCGGGCCGCCGAGACGACTCCTTGCGTCGCGGCGGACCGGGCGTCGTCGTCCCCCCGCCCGACGCCGTCGCGCACCCGGGAGCGCGGGTGCGCTGCGCCGTCGGGCAGAATCGGGTCATGAGCGCTGGTGCGGTGAGGCGGGGCCGTCGGCCCGCGGGGGAGGACACCCGGGCGGCGATCGTGGCCGCGGCGCGCGAGGAGTTCGCCGCGAAGGGGTACGACGCCGTGAGCGTGCGCGGGGTGGCCCGCGCGGCGGGGGTGGACCCCGGTCTGATCCGGCACTACTTCGACGGCAAGGGCGAGCTCTTCGCGGCCTCGCTCGTCCCGGCGGGAGCCGACCCGCAGGCGCTCGCGGGCCGGTTCGCCGAGGGCGGTCTCGAGGGCCTGGGGGAGCGGCTCGCCCGCACGGTGCTCGCGGTGTGGGACGCCCCGGACGGGCAGGTCCAGCTCCGGCTCGTGCTCTCCGGGCTGCTGTCCGCCGACGGGCACGTGCAGGAGCTGCCGCGCTACCTGCAGCGGACCGTGTTCGACCAGGTCGCGGCCCTCCTGCCGCGGGCGGTCGCGGCGCGCCGCGTGAGCCTGGTCGCGAGCCAGGTCCTCGGGGTGCTGGTCGCGCGTCACCTGCTGCGTCTCGAGCCCGTGGCGTCGATGCCGGCCGACGAGCTCGTGCGATCGATCGCCCCCACGCTGCAGCGCTATCTCGAAGGTGCGGACGAAGGTCTTGCGCCGGGGCCGGCCGAGGAGCACAATTCCTCACATGGGGAATAATGATCACGTGATCGGCATCCGGGGCCTGCGCGTCGACCGCGGCGGGACCACGGTGCTGCACGAGCTCGACCTCGCGGTCCCCGAGCGGCAGGTCGTCGGGCTCCTCGGACCCAGCGGCAGCGGCAAGACGACGCTCCTGCGCACGCTCGTGGGCGTCCAGGTGGTCACGGCGGGGACCGTGGACGTGCTCGGCCGACCCGCCGGAGACCCCACGCTGCGTCACCAGGTCGGGTACGTGACGCAGTCGCCGAGCGTCTACGCGGACCTCAGCGTGACGGAGAACCTGCGCTACTTCGCGACGGTCCTGGGCGCGGGCGCCCGCGACGTCGCGCGCGTGATCGACGCCGTGGACCTCGCGCGGCACGCCCGCCGCCGCGTCGGGACCCTGTCGGGCGGCGAGCGCTCGCGCGTCTCGCTCGCCGCCGCGCTCCTCGGGGAGCCGCGGCTGCTCGTGCTCGACGAGCCCACCGTGGGCCTCGACCCCGTCCTGCGCCGCGACCTGTGGGACCTGTTCGCACGCCTGCGCGACGCCGGGACCTCGCTGCTCGTGTCGTCGCACGTCATGGACGAGGCGACCCGCTGCGACCGGCTCCTGCTCCTGCGCGACGGGCGCCTGCTCGCGGACGACACCCTGCCGGGCCTGCTCGAGCGCACGGGGGCCCACGACGTCGAGCACGCGTTCCTGCGGCTCGTCGAGGACACGATCCCGCCCGACGGCGCAGCGCCGGCCGGCAGTCCGCGTCACCTCGGAGGGAAGGCGTCATGAGCACGCACGACGCGCACGGGAGCGCCGCGGTAGCCGCCGGCGCATCGAGGACGGAGGGGCGACGGCCCGGACCGTGGCCGCGCGCGCCGCGCGCGGTCAGCCTGCGCCTGACCCTCGCGACCGCGGGCCGCGTCCTGCGGCAGATCCGCAACGACCCGCGCACCATCGCGCTGCTCGTCGTGCTGCCGTGCGTGCTCCTGGGGCTCATCGCCTGGATGTTCGACGGGACTCCCGTCCTGGACCAGTTCGGGCCCATCCTCGTCGGCCTGTTCCCCCTGGTCATCATGTTCCTCGTCACGAGCGTCACGACGCTGCGCGAGCGCCAGTCCGGGACGCTCGAACGGCTCATGACCATGCCGCTCGGCAAGGGAGACTTCGTGGGCGGCTACGCGCTGGCCTTCGCGGTCCTCGCGACCGTGCAGGCACTGGTCGTCGTGGCGTTCGCGGTGTGGGTGTGCGGCATGGACGTCGCCGGACCCGTGGGGCTCGTGGTGCTCGTCGCGGTGCTCGACGCGATCCTCGGGTCCTGCCTGGGACTCGCCGCCTCGGCGCTGGCCCGCTCGGAGTTCCAGGCGGTCCAGCTCATGCCCGTGGTCCTGTTCCCGCAGCTCATCACGTGCGGGCTCCTCATGCCCCGGGACGAGATGCCCGCGGTGCTCGAGGCGGTCAGCCGCGTGCTGCCCCTGACGTACGGCGTCTCGGCCCTGCAGGACGTGGCCGCGGGCGGGACCTTCGCCGACGTGGCCGGAGCGGTCGCGGTGATCGTCGGGTTCATCGTCGGGGCCCTCGTGCTGGGCACGCTGACGCTGCGGCGCCGGACGGCCTAGGGGCGCGCCGCGAACCTCTCGAGCAGCTCGGCGTGACCCGAGACGATCAGCAGGTCGTTCGCGGAGATGCGCGTGGTCGGCTCCGCGTACACGAAGTCCTGACCGGGCGACTTCACGCCGATGATGGTCACGCCGTAGCGGTCGCGGACCTTGGTCTGCTCGATCGTGAAGCCCTGCGTCTCCTTGGGCGGGCGCATCTTGACGATCGTGAAGCCGTCCTCGACCTCGATGTAGTCGAGCAGCTTGCCCGAGACCAGGTGCGCCACGCGGCTGCCCGCGTCGGCCTCGGGGAAGACCACGTGGTGCGCGCCGATGCGCTGCAGGATGCGGCCGTGCTCGGCCGAGATGGCCTTGGCCCAGATCTGCGGCGTGCCCAGGTCCACCAGGTTGCCCGTGATGAGCACGCTCGCCTCGAGCGACGTGCCCACCCCGACCACCGCGACGGGGAAGTCGCGCGCGCCGAGCTGCTCCAGCGCCGTCGGGTTGGAGGCGTCGGCCTCCACGAGCGGGATCTGGCCCGACCACTGGGCGATGAGCTCGGGCGAGCGCTCGACCGCGAGCACGTCCTGGCCGAGCCGGTCGAGCGTCGCGGCGATCGCCGAGCCGAACCGGCCGAGGCCGATCACGAGCACGCCCGCGTTCTTCTCGGGGGCCTTCTTGTCGGGCACCTGGGGGCCTTTCGTCGGTGGATCTGGAGGTGTCGGCGGGGCCGGGACGCAGGCCGGGTAGGGCCGGCGGACGCCGGGTCAGCCGATGATGGGACGTTCCTCGGGGTAGCGGATGACGCGGCGCCGGTCGCGCAGCGCGAGCGCGGCCGCCAGGGTCATGGTCCCGGTGCGGCCGATGAACATCAACACGACGAGCACGTACTTCCCTGCCGTCGGCAGGTCCGCGGTCACGCCCGTCGACAGGCCCACGGTCGCGAACGCGGAGATGGTCTCGAAGAGGATCACGTCGAGCGTCCAGCCCGTGATCTCCAGGAGCAGGAGGCTCGCGACGAGCACGGCCGTCGCGCCGATGAACGACACGGCGACCGCGAGGCGCAGGGTCTCGCGCGGGACGCGACGCCCGAAGGCCTCCAGGTCGCGGTCGCCGCGGGCCTCCGAGACGATCGCGAGCAGCATGACCGCCAGCGTCGTGACCTTGATGCCGCCTGCGGTCGAGGCGCTGCCACCACCGACGAACATGAGCGCGTCGGTGATGAGCCAGCTCGACTCGTGCATGCCGTTGATGTCGATCGTCGAGAAGCCCGCCGAGCGGGGCATGACCCCGGCGAAGAGCGAGGCGAGGATCTTCTCGTTGAGGCTCAGCGGCCCCAGGGTCTTCTCGTTGGTCCACTCGAACGCCGCGAACAGGATCACGGCCACCACCACCAGGACCGCGCTCGTCGTCAGCGTCAGCTTGGTGTGCAGGCTCCACCGCGAGGCGCGCCTGCGGTTGCGCATGACGTTGAGGATCACGGGGAAGCCGAGCGAACCGATGAAGACGCCGACGATGATCGGCATGAGCAGCATCCAGTCGCCCACGTAGGGCGTGAGGCCCTCCGCGGTCGGGATGAAGCCCGCGTTGTTGAACGCCGAGATCCCGTAGAACAGCCCGTGCCAGGCCGCCTCGCCGAACGTCTCCTCGAGCACGATGAAGCGGGGCAGGAGCAGGAGCGCGATGGTCAGCTCGATGGTCGTCGACGTGATGATGACGACCCGCACGAGCGAGCCTACCTCGCCGAGCCGCGTCGTCTTGGTCTCGGAGGCGGTCAGCAGCTTCTGCGTGAGGCCGATGCGCCGCGAGACGGCCATGCCGAGGATCGAGGCGAGCGTCATGACACCCAGGCCGCCGATCTTGATGCCGACGAGGATCACGACCTGCCCGTAGGTGGACCAGTAGGTCCCGGTCGGGACGACCACGAGGCCCGTGACGCACACGGCCGACGTCGCCGTGAACAGCGCGTCGATGAACGGCGCCGGCCTCCCGGACGTCGTGGCCCACGGCGCCATGAGGAGCAGCGTGAACAGCGAGATCACGGCCGCGAAGACCGTCACGGCGAGGCGGGCAGGGGAGTGGCGGGCGAGGCGGTCGACCAGCTCGCGACCTGCGAAGAATCGCCCGGAGACGCCCTGGGCCATCGGTCCTCCGTCTCGCTGTCCGTGCGCCTCGTCCGGGTGGACGGGTGGCGCCGGGGTCCCTGCGGGGGCCGTGCCGGTCGCCGTGCGTGCCGATGTGTCGCCCAACTCTGCCACAGGAGGGGCCGTGCCCACCGGCTGAACCGCGTGCCGCCGTCGGGCCGCGTGGGCGATACCGTGTCTCCTGCCCGTGCCCGGTGCCACCGTGCACCGCTCGGCGGGCCGTGCGACGGGGCGCCCCGCCGCACGAGACGACCGGCCCCCGACCGAGGAGCGCACGTGACCGAGCCAGACTCCGTGCCGTTCGCCGCGCAGGTCGTGTGGAGCCCGGACCTGCTGGGGTACGACTTCGGTCACGGGCACCCCATGTCCCCGACGCGGCTCGACCTGACGATGCGCCTGGTGCGCGCGCTGGGTCTCCTGGACGCCCCGGGGGTCTCGGTCGTGGGCACCGCGCCCGCGTCGGACGAGGTGCTCGGCCTGGTCCACGACCCGGCCTACGTCGCCGCCGTCCACGCGGCCTCCGAGCACGGCGTCGAGAACCCGGCCCTGGGCCTGGGCACCGAGGACGACCCCGTCTTCGCGGGCATGCACGAGGCCGCGGCCCGCATCCTGTCCGGCTCGTACGAAGCCGCCGGGGCCGTGTGGGCCGGGCGGGCGCTGCACGCCGTGAACATCGCGGGTGGCATGCACCACGCCCAGCGGGGGGCGGCGTCGGGCTTCTGCATCTACAACGACGCCGCGGCAGCGGTCCGCAGGCTGCTCGACGACGGCGCGGAACGCGTCGCGTACGTCGACCTCGACGCGCACCACGGTGACGGCGTCGAGCAGGCGTTCTGGGACGACCCGCGCGTCCTGACCGTCTCGGTGCACCAGAGCGGCGCGACGCTGTTCCCCGGCACGGGGCACGCCACGGACACGGGTGGGCCGGGCGCCGCAGGCACCGCGGTCAACGTGGCCCTGCCGCGCCGCACCGACGGCGCACGCTGGCTGCGGGCCGTCGACGCCGTGGTGCCGCCCGTGCTGCGCGCGTTCCGCCCGCAGGTGGTCGTGTCCCAGCACGGGTGCGACGCGCACGGGCACGACCCGCTGAGCGACCTCGACGTGGACGTCGACGCGCAGCGCACGGCCGTGCGCTGGGTCCACGGGCTCGCGCACGAGCTCGCGGACGGCCGGTGGGTCGCGCTCGGCGGCGGGGGGTACTCGGTCACGTCGGTCGTCCCGTACGCGTGGTCGAACGTCGTGGCGGAGGTCGTGCACGCGCCCGTCGCGCCGTCGACCCCGGTCCCGGCCGCGTGGCGCGACCACATCAGCGCCGTCGCGCACCGCGAGACGCCCGAGCTCATGGGGGACGGGGACGTCGAGTTCAGCGCGTGGGACAAGGGGTACGACCCCGAGGACGAGGTCGACCGCGCGGTGGTCGCGACCCGCAAGGCCGTCTTCCCGCTGCTGGGCCTCGACGCGCACTTCGACTGAGGCGGTCCTGCGGCGGGGCGAGCGCCTCACGGCGGGGGCGGGAGCGGCGTCCCACCAGGCCCGACGACGTCACCCCGCGTCGATTTCGGGCGACCGGCCGGGAGCAGGTAGTCTAGGAGACGGACTTTTTCTCGTGTTGGTCGGTTCCCGATCAGCCGTGGACCACCATGATCGGGGCGATCCCGATCGCACACCGATCCAGCATTGTGAGGACCCATGGGCTCCGTCATCAAGAAGCGCCGCAAGCGTATGGCCAAGAAGAAGCACCGCAAGCTGCTTCGCAAGACGCGCCACCAGCGTCGCAACAAGAAGTAGCAGCGCTGCGCGGTCACGCGCACGGTGTCGCGAGAGCCCGGCGTCCCTGAGGGGTGCCGGGCTCTTCGCGTCGCCGGCGACGGTCCGCGCGCGTGCGCCGTCCGCCGTCCGGCCAGGGTGCTCACGGCGGGGGCGGCGTGCTGGCGTGCGCGCGGCGGGCGACGTCGCTCGTGACCCGGACGACCGTGTCGGGGGCGTGCGCCGCCGGCCACAGCTGGACGAGGTACCGGTCGATCGTGGGCTCGCCGTCCAGGATGGTGTCCTGGCGGGCGGCCTCGTCCATCCGCGACGCGCAGTAGCGGACGCGCAGCGGCCCGAGGGCCGGGACCTCGAGGTCCGCCCCGTCGTCGAACGACATGAGGGCGAGCTGGCCGTCGACCGGCGTGAACGAGACCTCCACGATCTCCTCCCAGGCGGGGTCGACCGCAGGCTCGTCCCCGTGGAGCTCGATCCTGAGGGGCGCGTGCCCGGTGTGCAGACCGGTCTGCATCGAGACGCTCCCCGGTCCGGGGACCCCGCACAGGCCGTTGGCCTGACCGTCCGTCCCGAGGCCGATCGGTGGCCCGTCCCTCGGGTCGCAGAGGTGGAAGAAGCCGTAGTGGAGGCCGAGGTCGCGGTCGAAGAGCGTCAGCATCGACGGATCGTCCCACCGGGTGCCGACAACGATCGATCTCCGGGGGAGACCACCGCCTCAGAGCCCCGCGCGCCCCTTGAGGGACCGCCGGATCGAGCGCAGCACGAGCCCCAGGACCCATGCGGCCCCGGCCCAGCTCGCGGTCTTGAGCCCACGGTTCGCGACGCGGCGCCGCCGGCCCCGGAACTCGCGGATGGGCCAGCCGACGTCCTTGGCGTGCCGTCGCAGGCGCGCGTCCGGGTTGATCGCGCAGGGGTGGCCCACGGCCTGCATCATGGTCACGTCGTTGAGCGAGTCGCCGTAGGCGTAGGAGGCCGACAGGTCGATCCCGTGGAGCTCGGCGAGCTCGCGGACCCCTGCGGCCTTGGCCCGCCCGTGCATCATGTCGCCCACGAGCCGGCCCGTGTACAGGCCGTCCTCGTGCTCGGCGACCGTGCCCAACGCACCCGTGACCCCCAGGCGACGGGCGATGAGCTGTCCGATCTCCAGGGGGGTCGCGGACACGAGCCACACCTGGTGGCCGGCGGCGATGTGCTCGTCGAGGAGCTTCTGGGTGCCGGGGAAGATGCGCAGCGAGAGGACCTGGTCGTAGACCTCCTCGCCGATCGCGACGACCTCCGCGACCGAGCGGCCCGCGACGAGGTCCAGGGCCCGCGTGCGGACCTGGTCGATCTGGCGCTTGTTCTCCCCGAGGAGGAGGTAGCGGGCCTGGTGCGCCGCGAACGTCACGAGGTCCGGCGTGGAGAAGAACCCGCGCTGGTACAGCGCCCTGGCCAGGTGGAACGAGCTGGCGCCTCGGATGATCGTGTTGTCGACGTCGAAGAAGGCCGCCGTGGGATGGTTGGACCCAGGAGCAGACGTCGGCATGGCGCCCACTCTATCGGCGCGTACCGACACCTGCCGACGACGCTCACGCGGCGCGACGTCGGAGGGCCGGTGCGACGCACTGTCCGAGATGCGTAGGCTGGGGGCGTGAGCCCCGCAGAACCCGCCGCTGCACAGGTCCCCGGACCGGCAGCAGGAGCCGCCGCAGACCCCGTCACGAGCGCGCCTGCGCGCGTCGTGCTCTACGGGCGCGACGGGTGCCACCTGTGCGAGGTGGCCCGTGAGGTCGTCGAGTCGGTGTGCGCGGACCAGGGCGTCGCCTGGGCCGAGGTCGACGTCGACGGCGACCCGACCGGGGCGCTCGCCGCGCAGTACGGTGACTACGTCCCCGTCGTGACCGTGGACGGTGTCCAGCAGGGGTTCTGGCAGGTCGACGGCGCGCGGCTCGCCCGAGCGCTCTCGCGACGGCGCGCCACCGGCTGAGGTGCCGCACCCGGGCCGGGCGCCTGGGATGATCCGAGACAGCAGGACAGCGAGAGCGTCAACGACGACGACATGACGAAGCATGGGTGGTTCGGGTGGCAGAGACCCTGGGTGATACCGGCATTCCTGGAGCGACCGTGGCGCGGCTCCCCGCGTACCTGCGCGCGCTGCGCGACCTCGAGGGGCGCGGGGTGGAGACGACGTCGTCGACCGAGCTCGCCGAGCTCGCGGGCGTCGGCTCCGCACAGCTGCGCAAGGACCTGTCGTTCCTGGGGTCGTACGGGACGCGCGGCGTGGGCTACGTGGTCGACTCGCTCGCGACGTACATCACCTCGGCGCTGGGCGTCGAGGACGAGCACCGGATCGCGATCGTCGGCATCGGCTCCCTGGGGCACGCGCTCGCGAACTACTCGGGGTACGGGACGCGTGGCTTCGAGGTCGCGGCCCTGCTCGACGCGTCGCCCGGCGTGGTCGGCACCGAGGCCGCCGGTCTCGTGATCGAGCACATCGACGCGCTGGAGGAGGTCTTCGCACGGGAGAACGTGACGATCGTGGTCCTGGCGACCCCGGCGCACGTCGCGCAGGAGGTCGCGGAGCGCGTCGTCGCGGCGGGGGTCCGGGAGATCCTCAACTTCGCCCCGCGAGCGCTCCAGCTCCCCGAGGACGTGATCGTGCGGTCGGTCGACGTCGGCAGCGAGCTGCAGATCCTGGCGTTCCACGCGCAGGCGCGGGCGCTCGCGGAGAGCGGGTCGACGCCGTCGGACGCGGTGGAGGCCACCGAGGAACCCGCGGCCCAGCCCTAGCCCGTCGGGCGAGGCGGATGCCGCCGAGC
>NZ_JACSPN010000027.1:17519-52338 GCF_015142735.1 Oerskovia douganii
GGTCGTGCGCCGCGAGGATTCTCGCGCTGGCGCACGAGGGCTCGGCGGCATCCGCCTCGCCCGCCGGGCTAGGGCGGGGCCGCGTGGGTCCGGGGCGCTCCGCGCCGTCGGTCCGTGCTGCCCGCCGGTGGTGCGGGAGGCTCAGGCCTGCTTGATGGCGGAGAGGTCGAGCGCGATCTTGATCTTGTCGCCGACGAGCACGCCGCCGGCCTCGAGGGCCACGTTCCAGGTCAGGCCGAACTCCTTGCGGGAGACCTCGGTCGTGGCCTCGAACCCGGCGCGCGAGTTGCCGTAGGCGTCGACGGCGGTGCCCGTGAACTCGGTCTCGAGCTTGACCGGCTTGGTCACGCCGTTGATGGTCAGGTCGCCCTCGATGACGAAGTCGTCGTCGTCGGCCTCGACCGCGGTCGAGACGAAGTTCCAGGTCGGGTTCTTCTCGGCGTCCCAGAAGTCGGCCGACTGGAGGTGCCCGTCGCGCCCTGCGTCACCGGTGTTGACCGACTTGGCATCGATCGCCGCGACCACGTTGGACGACTCGACGTCGTCGCCGATGTTCACGGTGCCCTCGGCGATCGCGAGCGAGCCGCGAACCTTCGAGATGCCTGCGTGGCGGACCGTGAAGGTCGCCTGCGAGTGCGAGGGGTCGATCGTGTAGGTGCCTGCGGTCAGTCCGGCGGGAAGGGTCGTGGCCATGAGTGTCTCCTGGATGTCGTGGTGCGTATGCGTCAGGCGCACCGTCGGCGCGCCACTAGTTGAAGATTCAACTTCATACGAACGCATCAACGCAAGCCCTCTTCCCTCTATTCCCTGACGAGTGGCTCCCGTCGGGCGGATCGTTCCCCGGGTGGGAGAATGGGAGGATTGTTCGGACGGCGGGGCGTGACGGATGAGGCGGAGATGACGGTTCAGCAGGACAGGTTCACGATCGCGGCGCAGGGCACGCCATGGCTCGACGACGCCCAGCAGCTCTCGTGGCGCCAGTACCTCGACGGGACGGCCCGCTTCGTCGAGGCCCTGAGCAGGGACCACGAGGAGCACTCCTCGCTCACGCTCGGCGAGTACGAGCTCCTCGTGCGGCTCTCCGAGGCCCGCGACCACACCATGCGCATGTCGGCGCTCGCCGACGGCCTGGCCCGTTCGCGGTCCCGCGTCACCCACACCGTGCACCGCATGGAGCAGCGCGGCCTGGTGCGCCGGACCGCCGACGCGGACGACCGGCGCGGTGTGAACTGCGTCATGACCGACGCGGGCCACGCCGAGCTCGTGGCCTCCGCACCCGGGCACGTGACCGCGGTGCGTCGCCTCATGGTCGACGTCCTGACGCCCACGCAGCTGCAGAACCTCGGCGAGGCCATGGCGGCGATCGGGGAGGCCTGCCGGCTCGCGGACGAGCGCGACCAGTAGCCGGCGCCGGCCCCTGGCCGTCCGGCACCGGAGATTCCTGTGTCGGGGAGCACGCCGCCCCGGTGCACCGCGCGGCGCAGAACTTTGGGACACTGGTCCGCATGGTCGCAACCACGGTCCACCTCATGCGTCACGGTGAAGTCTTCAACCCGGACGGCATCCTCTACGGTCGAATCCCCGGCTACCACCTCTCGGAGCTCGGGCACACGATGGCGCGCCGCGTCGCGGGGCACCTGTCGGGCAAGCCCGTCGAGGGCGCACCCGCGCTGCCCGACGACGTCGCCCCCGAGCCCTTCGACGTCGCCCTGGTCATCGCCTCCCCGCTGCAGCGGGCGCAGGAGACGGCGACGCCGGTGGCCGAGGCCTTCGGGCTGCCCCTCGGGACCGACGAGCGCCTCATCGAGGCAGGCAACCACTTCGAGGGGATGAAGTTCGGGGTGGGCGACGGCTCGCTGCGCCACCCCGGGCACTGGCCCTACCTGTGGAACCCCCTGCGTCCGTCCTGGGGCGAGCCCTACAAGCAGCAGGTCGCGCGCATGCACGCCGCGATCCACGACGCCCGGGCCCAGGCCGAGGGGCGCGAGGTCGTGCTCGTGAGCCACCAGCTCCCCATCTGGATCTCCCGCCTGGCGTTCGAGGGCAAGCGCCTGTGGCACGACCCGCGCAACCGTCAGTGCTCGCTCGCGTCGCTCACGTCGCTGCGCTTCGAGGGCGACCGCCTCGTCGGGATCCACTACACCGAGCCGGTCGCGGACCTGCTCCCGGGGGCGGCGAAGGTCTCGGGAGCGTGACCCGCCAGGTCCTTCCCAGGTTGTGCCCAGGCACGTGGGAGAAAGTTCTGCCATGATCCACCCCTTCCGTGCCCGGGACGGTCGCGCGCTCGCCCACGGGCGCCGGTCCGCCGGCACGCTCACCCTCGGTACCGCCGCCCTCGTCGCGCTCGGCCTGGTCCTCACCGGCTGCTCCCAGGAGTCCGGGGCCACGAGCCCCGACGACGTCGTGGGGCAGGGCTACGTCTCGGGCGACGGCTCGGTCAAGACCTGGGAGGTCTCCGACCGCGACGAGCCCGTCGCGCTGACGGGCACCGACTTCGAGGGCGGCGCGGTCGACACGACCGAGTGGCTGGGCGACGTGGTCGTCATCAACACCTGGTACGCGTCGTGCGCGCCCTGCCGCGCCGAGGCGCCGGACCTGGTCGCGCTCGCCAACGACCGTGGCCCCGAGGGCGTGCACGTGCTCGGCATCAACAGCACCGACGACGCGGGCGCCGCGCTCGCGTTCGAGCGCACCTTCGAGGTGCCCTACCCCTCGATCGAGGACACGCGCGGCGAGGCCATCGCTGCGCTCGAGGGCTCGGTCCCGCTGCAGGCCGTCCCGACGACCGTCGTGCTCGACCGCGAGGGCCGCGTCGCCGCGCGCGTCATCGGGCGTGCCGAGGGCTCGACGCTCGGTGCCATCGTCGACGACCTGCTCGCCGAGAGCGCCTGACGCATGGGTCCCCTCGTGCTCGCCGGTGACCTCGGCTTCACCTTCGCCGCGACGGTGTGGAGCGGCTCGATGCTGCTCGCCGTCCCTGTGGCGATCCTCGCGGGGCTCGTGTCGTTCGCCTCGCCCTGCGTCCTGCCCCTCGTCCCCGGCTACGTCGGGTACGTGAGCGGGCTGGCGGCGGCGAACGCCGGCGCGACCGGGGTGCAGCGGTCGGGCGGCAGCGGCAGCACGGCGGTGCGGACCGCGCGGGCACCGGGCCGGTGGCGGGTCGCGGCGGGCGTCGGGCTCTTCGTGGCCGGCTTCACGCTCGTCTTCGTCCTGCTCATGGTCGCCGCCGGGGCCGTCGGCGTGCACGTCAAGCACTGGGAGGACGTCATCACGCGGGTCATCGGGGTCTTCGTGATCCTCATGGGCTTCGCGTTCATGGGCGCGATGCCCTTCCTCCAGCGGGACCGTCGCCTGCACCTGAGCCCCACCGCGGGAATCTGGGGTGCACCGCTCCTGGGCATCGTGTTCGGCCTGGGCTGGGCGCCCTGCATCGGCCCGACGCTCACGGCGGTCATGGCGCTGTCCCTCGAGGAGGCCACCGCGGGTCGCGGGGCGATCCTGGGCATCGCCTACAGCCTGGGCCTCGGCATCCCGTTCCTGCTCATCGGGATCGGCCTGGAGCGGTCCAAGAAGGCCGTGGCCTTCCTCCGTCGTCACCGGGTCGCGATCATGCGCATCGGCGGCGGCATGCTCATCGTCATCGGTCTCGCCCTCGTGACCGGCGTCTGGGGCACCTGGACCTCCCGCCTCGGCGGGCTCATCACGGGCTTCGAGCCGGTGATCTGATGAGCGACAAGGACCTCTACCGCCCCGAGGGCATCGACGACGCGTTCAGCCACCCCGAGCCCGAGGCGGGCCCGGCCGAGGGCGAGACGGCCCGCCCGGCGGGAGCGGCGCCGTCGGGCCGGGAGGCACCGACCCCGCACGGGACCGCTCCCGACGCGGGCGACGCCGCACGCACCGGCGGCGCCGGGCAGCCTCAGCTCCCCGCGCTCGGCCTGCAGGGCAGCCTGCGCTGGGTGTGGCGCCAGGTGACGAGCATGCGCGTCGCGCTCATGCTGCTCATGCTGCTCGCCGTCGCGGCCGTCCCCGGCTCGGTGCTGCCCCAGCGCCCGCAGGACCCCGCGGCGGTGCTCACCTACCTGCAGGACAACCCCGGCACGGGGGAGTGGCTCGACCGGTTCGGCTTCTTCGACGTCTACGCGTCGCCGTGGTTCTCCGCGATCTACATCCTGCTGTTCGTCTCGCTCGTGGGCTGCATCCTGCCCCGCACCAAGGCGCACCTGCAGGCCGTGCGCAACCGGCCTCCGCGCACCCCGCGCCGCTTCGACCGCTTCCCCGCGAAGGCCGAGACCACGAGCACCGCGACCCCCGACGAGGTCGTGGAGGCCGCCGCCAAGCACCTGCGGGGAAGCGTGCGCTGGCTGCCGACGTTCCGCGTCGACGTCGGGACCGAGCCCGCCGACCCGGCCCGGGGGCTGCCCGAGCGCCGCACCGTCGCGGCCGAGCGCGGCTACCTGCGCGAGACCGGCAACCTCGTCTTCCACCTGTCGCTGCTCGGCCTCCTCGTGGCGGTCGCCACGGGCCAGCTCCTGCACTTCCGCGGCCAGGCGATCATCACGGAGGGGCGCGGCTTCGCGAACGCGGTCGTCGACTACGACACGTTCGAGAACGGGTCGCTGTTCAGCCCGTCCTCGCTCGTGCCGTTCTCCATGACCCTCGACTCGTTCGACGCGCAGTTCGCGATGGACGCCGTCGCGTTCGCGCAGTCGCGCGACTTCACGGCCAACGTCACGGTCCGCAACCCCGACGGCACGTCCGAGCAGGAGCAGATCAAGGTCAACCACCCCATCGTCGCGGGCGGCGCCAAGATCTACCTCCAGGGCAACGGCTACGCGCCCGAGATCACGATCCACGACGCCGAGGGCCAGGTCGCGTTCGCGGGCCGCGTCCCGTTCCTGCCCGAGGACACCCTCTACACCTCGCGCGGGGTCGTGAAGGTCCCCGACACCTCGCCCGGCCTCGACCAGATCGGCCTGGTCGGGTACTTCCTGCCCACGGCCGAGATCGACGAGGTGGGCGCGCGCTCGACCTTCCCGCAACCGATCAACCCCCTGCTGGTGCTCGAGGTCTACCGGGGCGACCTGGGGCTCGACGAGGGGATGCCGCAGAACGTGTACCGCCTGAACACGGACACGCTCACGCCCTCGCTCGACGAGGACGGCGAACGCGTCCGGGTCCTCGTGGCCCCCGGCGAGACGGTCGACCTCCCCGACGGGCTGGGCACCATCACGTTCGCCGCGGGCGACGTCCCGCGCTACGTCGCGCTCGACCTGCGCCACGACCCGGCGCTCGTCTGGATCCTCGTGTTCGCGCTCGGGGCGCTCGGCGGCCTGGCCGTCTCGCTCTTCACGCCGCGCCGCCGCGTGTGGCTGCGGGTCTGGAGCGAGGAGTCGCCCGACGGCGGAGCGTCGCCCCGGCGTACCGTCGTCAGTGTCGCGGGACTCGCCCGCGGCGACGACGCCGGGCTCCAGGGCGAGGTGGACCGCGTCGTCGAGTCCCTGCCCGGGACCCCGCCCACGGCCGAACCGCCCGCCGGGCCTCCTGCCCGGCCGCGCAGCACCCCGTCCTCCCCCCGCACCGACGGTCGGGCTCGCGCCGACCGACCACGAAAGGCTGACCGATGACCGTTGCCGACCTGAGCTCCGACCTGGTGTGGGCGGCTGCGACCGCCCTCACGGTCGCGTTCGTCGCGTTCGCGATCGACCTGTCCCGGCTGGGGGCCAAGGTGCCCGAGCCGGAGGTCGTGACCGACGCGATCTCCGACGCCGACGCCGACGCCCCGGTCGCCGTGGCCGTGGCCACCCCCGACAGGCCGGCGTCGCGCAAGGCCGCGGGCATCGGCATCTCGACGGGCTGGTTGGGGACGATCCTGCTGCTCGCGGCGATCGTGACCCGCGGCATCGCCGCAGGGAGGGCTCCCTGGGCCAACATGTACGAGTTCACGCTCGTCGGGGCGTTCGTCGCGATGGCGGTGTTCCTCGGCGTGAGCCTGCGCCGCGACGTGCGGTTCCTCGGGGCGTTCGTGACAGGGCTCGCGGTGCTGTTCCTCGTGGTCGCGCAGAACTCGTTCTTCCTCGCCGCCACGGGCGTCCAGCCCGCGCTGCAGTCCTACTGGCTCGTGATCCACGTGGGCGTCGCGATCATCGCCACGGGCATCTTCACGGTCGCGTTCGTCCTGTCCCTGATCCAGCTCCTGCGCGACTCGCGCGAGACCGGCAACGGCTTCCTGGGGCACCCGGCCTGGCGCTGGCTCGACACGACGCCCCGCCCCGGCCAGCTCGAGGCCCTGAGCTTCCGGCTCAACGCGGTCGCGTTCGTGCTGTGGACGTTCACGATCATCGGCGGCGCGATCTGGGCCGAGCATGCCTGGGGCCGCTACTGGGGCTGGGACCCCAAGGAGGTCTGGAGCTTCGTCGTCTGGGTCGTGTACGCGGCGTACCTGCACGCACGCACCACGCGCGGCTGGTCCGGGCGCCGGGCCGCGTACTTCGTGCTCGTCGGCTACGCGTGCGTCCTGTTCAACTTCACCGGCGTCAACCTGATCTTCAACGGCAAGCACTCGTACTCGGGCATCACGACGCAGGAGTGACCTGGAGCGGTCCAGCCGCCGCTCCCGCCCAGCCCCGGAGGGGCCGTCCGCTCGACGGACGGCCCCTCCGGCGCGTCCGCGACCGGACGCGCCCCGTGGCGCTGGGTACGTGCCAGGTGGCGCGCGACGCGATGCGTCCGACGACGGCGAGATCCCCGGCGCGGGATCCCGGTGCACCTAGGCTCTGCCCTCGTGACCGACGCGCGAGGGGGAAGCAGGATGTTCGAGACGGAGGACGGGGGTCAGGGCACGGACGGGCCGGAGGGCGGGAAGGGGGTGCGTCACGTCCGGTCGCGGCGCGAGCACCGGGTGCTGCGTTCCGTCGCGCTCGTCACGACCGCCGTCGTCGCCTTCGGTGCCTCGGGCGCGACGGCGCTCGTCGTGAGGTCCCTGTCCAACGTGGAGCACGTCGACAACAGGGCGCTGGTGGCGCCCGAGGCAGACCGGCCGCCGGTCGCGATCCCGGACCCCGAGGACCCGCTCGCGGGGCTGCCCGTGAACCTGGTCCTCATCGGGTCCGACGACCGGTCGGGGGTCAACGAGGCGATCGGCGGGGCCGAGGCCGGCATGCGCTCGGACACCACCATCCTCCTGCACGTCGCGGCGGACCGTTCCCGGGTCGAGCTCGTCTCGATCCCGCGCGACCTCATGGTCCCGATCCCCTCGTGCACCGTCACGGGCGGCGGGACGACGC
This sequence comes from Oerskovia douganii, assembly GCF_015142735.1. GTDB lineage: Bacteria > Actinomycetota > Actinomycetes > Actinomycetales > Cellulomonadaceae > Oerskovia > Oerskovia douganii. The sequence goes on from NZ_JACSPN010000027.1 coordinate 24,806, forward strand.
GGGCGGCGACGCGCACGATGTTCAACGAGGCCTTCTCGAAGGGCTGGATCGGGGGCAAGGACCTCGCCTCGGCGGCGACCTGCACGCAGATGACGGTCGAGCAGGTCTCGGGCGTCCGCACGGACGGGTTCGCCGTCGTGGACTTCGCGGGCTTCCAGGCCATGGTCGACGCGCTCGAGGGGGTCCCGATGTGCATCCCGGAGGACATGCGGGACGAGGACGCGAACCTCGACCTCCGCGCCGGGACGCAGACCCTGACGGGCGCCCAGGCGCTCTCGCTCGCCCGCGCCCGGCACGAGCTGAGCGACGGGAGCGACACCTACCGCATGGGGCGGCAGCAGGCCCTGCTCGCCGCCATGACCCGGTCGATCCTGACCAAGAACCTCCTGACCGACCTGCCGAGCCTGGTCAGGTTCCTCGATGCCGCGACCAGCTCGCTGTCGATCAGCGGGGGCGTCGACCTCGAGGGGCTCGCCTTCTCGCTGCGGTCGGTGAGGACGGAGTCCGTGACGTTCCTGACGATCCCGTCGGGACCCATGCCGTCCGACCCGGCGCGTGTCGTCCTGTCCCCGGCCGCGGCCGACGTGTGGGCGAGGATCGGGGCGGACGAGCCCGTGGTCCCGGCGAAGCCGGCCGTGACGCCCGAGGTGCCCGTGGCACCCGAGGTGCCCGGCCCGCAGGTCGGTGCCGACGGGCCCGCTCCGCCCACCGCGACCACCGACGAGCCCGCCGTGGTCGACCCGCTGGCCGACCGCAGGCCCGGCCAGGCGATCACCTCGGCGGACGCGAAGGCGGCGTGCTGAGGGCGCCTGCCGCGGCAGGCGGGTAGCCCGGAGGGCCCTGGGGCCTCAGTCGGTGCTGCCCGACGACGGCGTGCCGGGCGCACCGTCCGTCTCGCCGGACGTCGAGCCGTGCGAGGGGTCGTCCGACGACCCGCGCCCGTCCTCGGCCGTGTCCCCCGAGGCGGGGCCCGCCGTCGGGCCGCCCGCCGTCTCACCACGCGCCTCGCGGCGACGCTGCTGCTCGAGCTTCCACAGGAAGTCGGGGTCGTCGTCCGGGGCCACGGGAGCCGACGGGCGCCGACGCGCCCCCGGGCGGCCGGGTCCCGCTGCGGGAGTCCGGCCCGCCTGCGCGTGGCGGGAGCGCTGCGTGCGGGACACGAGGATCCAGGCGAGCGGTCCGACGAAGGGCAGGAAGATGATCATCACGATCCACAGCCCCTTGGGGATCCCGCTCCGGTCGTCCTCGTCGCTCGTGGCGCAGTCGGAGAGGGCGTAGACCGCGAGGCCTACGGCGAGCAGGGTCAGCAGGACGCGGATCATGCCCCCAGCCTATGCGTCCTGGCAACCAGGGCGGGTGCGGCAGCCCAGGCGCGCGGTTCGGCGAACCCGGAGGAGGCGCCTACCCTGGAGAGGTGCCTATGGTCATCTACTCCGCGCTGCGCCTGGCGATCTTCGCGGTCCTCTTCGTCGTCCTGTACGTCCTGAACCTCGGGCACTGGGTCGTGTGCGCGGTCATCGCCGCCGTCCTGGCCTTCCTGGTCTCCTACCTCGTCCTGCGGGGCCCGCGCGAGCGTGCCGCCCAGTACCTCGCGGACCGCGCCGCCCGGCGCAAGGCGACCGGGGAGCAGTTCTCGCGCGAGATCGAGGACGACGCCGCGCACGAGGACGCCGCCGTCGACGCCGCGGAGGCGGCCGAGGCCGCGACGCCGTCCGAGGACGCCGACGGGCAGACCCGCCCGGCCCGGGCCCAGAGCGAGGGTTAGGTGCTGGTTGCGCTGGCAACCGCGAGAACGGCCCTCGTCGTGGTCGGAGGATGACAGCGACGCGGCGCGTGGTCAGGGACGGGGACCGCGCAGTCCTGGTTGGCACGGTCGTGCGCACGAGCGTCCGGCCGAGCACGGGCGTGGGAGTCGCCGACGACACCGGTCCCGGCCCTGTGCTGCCAGAGCTGGACTACCCACCCATCTCCGTGGTGGTCCCGATCCTGGGGCCCGCCGGGCACGCGCAGACCTGGGAAGAGCTCATCGGGCGGCGCCTTCGCGTCCGGGGCACCTGGACGAGCGAGGGCATCGTCTGCGACCCGACGACCGGCGACGTCGCTCCGCTCGCCCTGCAGCCGGAGGCAGAGCCCGTACGGGTGGCAGGGCGAGAGCTGCGCACGCCCGGCCATGCGACGGCTCGGGCCATCGAGGGCCCGCTGTTCGAGTCGGGAGACCTCATCTGGCGTGTGCCGTTCTCCCGTGACGGCGAGCCCGTCGTCCTGGTGGCTGCCCACGACAAGGCAGCGGTCGAGGATCGGCTGCGCCAGCTGCACGGCGACGCGCTGCACGTGGTCCAGAGCCCGTGGACGCGCGAGGAGTACCTGCGCGCAGACCGCTTCGGCGAACGCGCTGAGGCCCAGGGCCTGCTCATCTCGGTCGAGCAGGGCCTGGATCTGGACGACGGCGTCGTGCGCTACGTCGTGCGGCTCACCGCCCTGACCGACCAGCTGGCCGCAGAGTACGACGCCTTGCCCGCCGGCCTCGCACGGCTCGAGACCCTCGTCGCCCCCGACGCGCCCGGTTTGAGCGACGGGCCCGGTTGAGCGACTCGTCCGGCTAGAGCGCGAGCCCCAGCCCCAGCAGCACGCCGTAACCGAGCTCGAACATCCCCGTCCCGGCGAGGACGGGCACGAGCAGCGGACCGCGCGCACCGGCGATCACGGGCAGCGTGAGCAGCACCGCGGGCAGCAGCAGGAGCAGCACGAGCAGCGACCACGGCGCGGCGAACGCGCACACGACGCCCAGCAGGATCGGCACCCAGATCATGGCGACGTAGGCGCGCCGGGCCCGGAAGTCGCCCAGGCGCACCGCGACCGTGCGCTTGCCCGCGAGCACGTCCGTGGGGATGTCGCGCACGTTGTTGATCATGAGGAGCGCGCACGCGAGCAGGCCCACGGCCACGGCCCCCACGCCCGCGACCCAGGTCACCCGGTCCGCCTGGGTGTACGTGGTGCCGAGGACCGCGACGAGCCCGAAGAAGACGAACACCCCGACCTCCCCGAGGCCGCGGTACCCGTAGGGGTTCTTGCCGCCCGTGTAGAACCAGGCGGCGACGATCGCGAGCGCCCCGACGGCCAGCAGCCACCAGTGGCCGGTGAGGGCCACGAGCGCCAGGCCCAGGACCGCTGCGACACCGAAGCAGGCGAACGCGGCGTTGCGGACCTGCGAGGCGAGCGCCGCCCCCGACGCGGTCAGCCGCATGGGCCCCACCCGGTCGACGTCCGTGCCCCGCACGCCGTCCGAGTAGTCGTTGGCGTAGTTGACACCGACCTGGAGCGCGAGCGCGACACCTAGCGCCAGGAGCGCGGGCCAGAACGCGAACGAGTCGACCTGCGCGGCAGCGCCCGAGCCGACGAGGACGGGTGCAGCCGCCGCGGGGAGGGTCCGCAGGCGCGCGCCTGCGACCCATTCGGCAGAGGTGGCCATGGTGCTCCGTTCAGAGGGTGCGTGGTGCGGTGCGGGCAGCGAGCTCTGTCACGGCCGCCCGGTCGATCTTGCCCGGCCCACGGCGGGGCAGGTCGCCCACGACGAGCAGGTCGCGTGGAGCGGCGGGCGGTCCCAGCGTAGTCGCGACCGCGTGGCGGGCACGGGCCAGCAGGTCGTCCGCGGCGGGGTGGTCGCGCACCTCGGCACCGTCGCCCCCCTCGGCCGGGTGGCGCACCTCGACGACCGCGACGACCCGTTGACCCCACTCGCGGTCCGGCACGCCGACCACGCACACCTCGCCCACGCCCGCGAGCACACCCGACAGCACGGCCTCGACCGCGGCCGGGGCGACGTTGACCCCGCCCGTCACGATCACGTCGTCGGCCCGCCCGAGCACCGTGAGCACCCCGTCGGGAGAGAGCGAGCCCAGGTCGCTCGTCCGCAGCCAGCGGGACCCGTCGGGGTCGGTGCGGAACGTCGACGCCGTGAGCGCCTCGTCACCCAGGTACCCGGTCGCCAGCACGGGGCCGGAGATCTCGACGACCCCCGTGGCGGCGGTCGGGAGCTCCTGCCCGGACGACCCGTCGACCGTCCGCACCCGGACGCCCGCGAGCGCGACGCCGTCGTACACGCAGCCGCCGCTCGTCTCCGTCATGCCGTAGGTGGTCACGACGGCGGCGCCCGTCCCGCGCGCCGCCGCGAGGAGCGACGGGGAGGTCGCGGCGCCGCCGACGAGGATCGCGTCGAACGAGCGCAGGGCGTCGAGAGCGGCCTCGCCGTCCGCGGTGCCCTGGGCGTGCACGAGCCGGTGGAGCTGCGTGGGGACGAGAGAGACGTACCGGCGGACGCCGTCCATGCGCGCCGCGGCGGCCGCGAAGCCTGCCGCGGAGAACGGGGCGTCCAGGTCTGCCGCCACGAGGTCCGTCCCGGCGACGACCGAGCGCAGGACCACCTGGAGCCCGGCCACGTGCGTGGGCGGAAGCGTCAGCAGCCACTGCGCGTCACCGCCGAGCCGTTCGTGCGTCGCCCGGGCCGACGCCACGAGGGCTGCGGCCCCCAGGGCGACCTCGCGGGGCAGGCCGGTCGAGCCCGACGTCCGCAGCACGAGGGCCGTGCCGTCGGGGAGCGGACCGGTGAAGGCGAGCGGGGCCGGGGCGACCGCCGGTCCGCGTCCCGACAGGGCGGCCGCGAGCGCGGCCCGCAGCTCCACGAGGTCATCAGGTGCGGGTACGTCGGCGCGTGGCATCTCCCCAGCGTAGGTCGGGCCGTAGGGTGTCGGGGAACTGTGCAGGGCCGAGGAGCGCGAGGGACTGGAATGGACATGGCGAGGAAGCCGGGACGAGCCGCATGGGCTGCGACGATGGTCGCAGGCGTGCTGGCGCTCGCGGCCTGCGGAGGGGGCGGCCCCACGGACGTCCCGACGAGGACCGTCCCGGCGACCGTCGAGGCGGACAAGGGGGCGCCGCCGTCACCCGCGGCACCGACGGCCTGGCCGTTGACGGGGGTCCCGTCCGACGACGTCGCCACCCGCCCCGCGCTGGCGGTCAAGATCGAGAACCTCCCGCAGGCCCGCCCCCAGGCCGGCCTCGACGCCGCGGACATCGTCTGGGAGGAGGTGGTCGAGGGAGGCATCACGCGGTTCGTCGCGGTCTACCACTCGAAGACCCCCGAGACCGTCGGCCCGATCCGTTCGGTGCGTCCCATGGACCCCGCGATCGTGGCTCCGATGCACGGCATCCTGGCGTACACCGGCGCACAGAAGCCCTTCATCGAGGCCGTGGGGGCGGCGGGCATCCAGTCGATCATCATGGACAAGGGCGACGACGGCTTCTACAAGCAGAAGGGCAAGCGGGCGCCGCACAACGTGTTCGGTCGGACGTCCGACTTCTGGGCGCAGGCCGACGACGACCGGACGTCCCCGCCTCCCGCGCAGTTCGCGTACGCGAGCAGCGAGGGCCAGGGCACGGCCACGACGGCCGGTGCCCCGGTCGCCCTGCTGGACGTCCGGCTCTCGGCGTCCTCGCGGGCCCAGTGGTCGTGGGGCGCGGACGAGGGTGCCTTCCTGCGCAGCGAGGGCACGAAGCCCGCGGTCTCGCCCGACGGTGATCGGTTGTCGGCCGCGAACGTGGTGGTGCTGAGCGTCGAGATGACGAACACGAAGTTCAAGGACCCTGCGGGCGCCTTCGTGCCCGAGACGCAGATGGTCGGTACGGGCGAGGGGGTCGTCGCGAGCGCCGGCAAGCAGGTCGCGGTGACGTGGTCCAAGGACGGCGTCGAGGCGCCGTTGGTCCTCACGGGGCCCGACGGCGGGCGCGTCCTCCTGGAGCAGGGCGCGACGTGGATCGAGCTCGTCCCGCGCGGGTCCGGGAGCTACACGGTCAGCTGACCACGGGCCCCGCCGGCCCGTTCGCGGGCGAGCGCCTCATCCTCGTGGAGGAGGAGGCGCTCACCCCTGAGGAGGACCAGGCGGAGTCGAGGTCGAGCCGCGGGGCCGATGCGGCGACGCCGGGGTCCGCGGGAACGTAGGGGCATGGCAACGATCAACCCCACCCAGAGCCCTTTCGACCCCACCTCGACCGCGTACCCGCCGTCCATCGCCCCCGCCCGTCCCGTGCTGCGGGCCGAGGACGACGAGGCCGACGAGACCGGCGCGCGTCCGGCCGCGTCGGTCGGCCCGGTCGTCGTGTCGATCGTCCTGCTGTTCGGCCTGGCGGTCGCGGTGGCCTTCGCCGGCCGAGGCATCGTCGAGATGCTCACGGGCCTGGCGGCAGCCTGAGCCGTCGGCGCTCCTGAGCGGCCGTCACGGCCGTCCTGCCGCCACCCGTCCTGCCGCCACCCCTCCTGCGGGGGCGTCGTCGACGGAGGGCGTCGTCAGAAGTAGTAGGGGAAGTCGTCCCACTGCGGGTCGCGGCGCTCGAGGAACGCGTCCCGGCCCTCGACGGCCTCGTCCGTCATGTATGCCAGGCGGGTGGCCTCGCCGGCGAAGACCTGCTGGCCCGCCAGCCCGTCGTCCGCGAGGTTGAACGCGAACTTGAGCATGCGGATCGCCTGCGGCGACTTGGTCGCGACGATCCGCGCGTACTCGAGCGCGAGACCCTCGAGGTCGGCGTGGTCCGCGACCTCGTTCACGGCGCCCCACTCGTAGGCGTCCTGGGCCGAGTACTCGCGGGCGAGGAAGAAGACCTCGCGGGCCCGCTTCTGGCCCACCTGCCGGGCGAAGAGCGCCGAGCCGTAGCCCGCGTCGAACGAGCCCACGTTGGCGTCGGTCTGCTTGAACCTGGCGTGCTCGCGGCTCGCGATCGACAGGTCGGCGACGACGTGCAGCGAGTGCCCGCCCCCGGCGGCCCACCCGTTGACGACGGCGATCACGACCTTGGGCATGGTGCGGATGAGGCGCTGGACCTCGAGGATGTGGAGCCGCCCGGCCTTGGCGGGGTCGATCGCGTCGGCCGTCTGGGCGTCCTCGCTCGTCGTGTACCGGTAGCCGTCGCGTCCGCGGATGCGCTGGTCGCCGCCCGAGCAGAAGGCCCAGCCGCCGTCCTTGGCCGAGGGGCCGTTGCCCGTGAGCAGGACCGTCCCCACGTCGGACGTCATGCGGGCGTGGTCGAGGACCCGGTAGAGCTCGTCGACCGTGTGGGGGCGGAACGCGTTGCGGACCTCGGGGCGGTCGAACGCGACCCGGACCACGGGCAGGTCGCGCTCGCGGGGCTCACCGTCGACCAGGCCGCGCTCGACGCCGCGGTGGTAGGTGATGTCGGTGAGTCCCTCGAAGCCGGCGACGGTGCGCCAGGCCTGGGGATCGAACGTCTCGGACACCTGTGCGGGGATGCTGCTCACGACCGCCACCCTAGTCGTCCGCGCTCTCGTGGTCCGCCCGGGTGCCCTACGGTGTGGGGGTGGGGACCTCGGAGGTCTTGACGGCAGTACACGCGGTCGTGTAATTCGGTGAAGCCTGTTTGTGCTCAAGATCATGTCGTCGGTCCTCCTCGCGCGGGTTCGTCGGCCTCAACCCGTCCCGGAGGAAGTCCCTGATGGCTCCAGAGACCGACAAGCACGTTCCCCGCCGGCAGGCCCGTGGCACGCAGCGGCGAGACCTCATCGTGTCCGCGGCGGCCGAGCTGATCCTGCGGGACGGCCCGTCGAGCGTGACGCACCGCTCCGTGGCCGCTCAGGCCGACGTCCCGCTCGCGGCGACGACGTACTACTTCTCGGGCCTCGACGACCTGCTCGCGGCGGCCGGGCAGCGCATCGTCCGCGACTGGGCGGAGCGTGCGCAGGCGATCGGTCATGCGGTCACGGAGGCCGTCGCCGACGGCGGGATCGACTCCTTGAGCACGCGGTCGCGCGCGCTCCTCCTGGTGGACGCCGTCCTCCCTCCCGGGGACCACGGCGAGCTCCTCGGGTTCTACGAGCACGTCGTCAGCGCGGGCCGCAGCCCGGTGCTCGCGGCGGCGTTCGCGCAGGGCAGGGGAGAGCTCGACGTCGTCGTCGACGCGCTGCTCGCCCAGCTCGGGCTCCGGTTCTCCGCGGTCCTGCTGATCGCGGTCGTGGACGGTGCCGCGGTCACGGCGCTGTGCGAGGGGCGCGCGGTCCGCGACCTCGCGGTCGACTGCGTCACCGAGCTGCTCGGGGTCGGCTGACCCGGGGCCGCGGGGCCGCGCCGCTCGGTCGCCCGGACCGCGCCGAGCGCCGCTGCGGAGATAGCCTGTGACCGTGCCCCCCACCACGTCGCCCGCTCGTACCGTCGCCTGGTCCTCGCCCCTGCGCACCCGTTTCCGGGGGCTCGACGCGCGCGACGGGCTGCTCGTCCGGGGGGACGCGGGGTGGGCCGAGTTCTCGCCGTTCTGGGAGTACGACGACGCCGAGTCGGCCGCGTGGTTGCGTGCTGTGCGGGAGGCCGCCGACGTCGGCTGGCCGGCACCCGTCCGGTCGAGCGTGCCCGTGAACGTCACGGTCCCCGCGACGGACCCGCAGCGGGCGCACGACATCGTGACCGCCTCCGACGGCTGCCGGACGGCCAAGGTCAAGGTCGCGCAGCGCTCGGCCGACGGCGCCGTCGAGCCCGTCGGCCGGGAGGTCGCGCGGCTCGAGGCCGTGCGGGACGCGCTGGGGCCGGGCGGCCGGATCCGGGTCGACGCCAACGGGGGGTGGACGCTCGACGAGGCGCTGCGGCGGCTGCCGCTGCTCGACCGGGCTGCCGGCGGGCTCGAGTACGTCGAGCAGCCGTGCGCCTCGGTGGCGGACCTCGCGGCGGTGCGCCGTTCGACGTCGGTCCTGGTGGCCGCCGACGAGTCGATCCGCCGGGCGGAGGACCCGTTCGCGGTGCTGCGCGCGGAGGCGGCCGACGTCGTGGTGCTCAAGGTGCAGCCGCTCGGCGGGGTCCGCGCCTGCCTCGAGCTGGCCGAGCAGGTCGGGCTCCCCGTGGTCGTCTCGTCGGCCCTCGAGAGCTCCGTGGGGCTCGCGGCGGGACTGGCGCTCGCGGCCGCGCTGCCCGAGCTGCCGTTCGCGTGCGGCCTGGCGACGTCCCAGCTCCTGGTCCACGACGTCGTCGACGAGCCGTTGCTGCCCCGGGGCGGCGAGATCACGGTCCGACGGCCCGAGCCGTCGGCCGCGGCCCTCGCACGGGCCGCCGCGGACCCGTCGACGCACGAGCGCTGGGTCACCCGGTACCAGCGGGTCGGCGCTCTCCTCGACGGAGCAGCGGCATGAGCGCCACGTCCGCCGACGCCGGGAGCGTGTCGTTGCCGCCCGCGGTCGCCGCGGCCCGGGAGATCGTCGCAGCGCTCGTCGCGGACGGGGTGAGCGACGTCGTCGTGTCGCCCGGTTCTCGCAGCGCGGCCCTCGCGTACGCCCTCGCGGCGGCCGACGCGGCCGGGCTGCTCACGCTGCACGTCCGGGTCGACGAGCGGGCGGCCGCGTTCCTGGCCCTCGGTCTGGCACGCGGCTCCCAGGTCACCGAGGGGCCCGACGGGCTGCGACCCGTCGCCGTGGTCACGACCTCGGGCACCGCGGCGGCCAACCTGCACCCGGCGGTGCTCGAGGCCCATCACTCGGGCGTCCCGCTCGTGCTGCTCACGGCCGACAGGCCGCACGAGCTGCGAGGCACGGGCGCCAACCAGACCACCGACCAGGTCGGCCTGTACGGTGGCGCCGTCCGCCTGGCGGCCGACGTCCCCGCCCCCGACGGGCGCCCCGGCGAGCTGCGCGACCTGGGGGCGGTCCTGGTGCGCGCGCTGGCGGCGGCCCGGGGGACCCGCTCGCGCCACCCAGGTCCTGTCCACCTGAACGTCGCGTTCCGCGAACCCCTCGTGCCGCCGGCGTCGCTGGGGGCGCTGCCGCCGAGCACGGCGGGGGCCGGGTCCGCCCGGCCCTTCGTCGGAGCCGTGCGCGACGACGTCGGTCCGTGGCCGCTCGACCCGTCGCGGGCGACCGTGCTGGTCGCGGGCGACGGCGCGGGGGCCGGTGCACGACGCCTCGCCGAGGCGCGGGGCTGGCCCCTGCTCGCCGAGGCGTCCTCCGGTGCCGCGGCGGGGCGCAACGCGATCACCGCGCACCGGCTCGTCCTCGGGGTGCTGGGGGAGAGGGTCGAGCGCGTCGTGGTCATGGGCCGTCCGACGCTCTCGCGCCCGGTCCAGCAGCTCCTCGCCCGGGAGGGCGTCGAGGTGCTCGTCGTCGCGCCGGGCGCTGCGCCCTGGCCCGACGCCGCGCGCTCGGCGAGCGCGGTCCTGCCGGGCGTCCCGGGGGACTGGTGGACGGGACCGGTGGGCGACCGCGCGTGGCTCGACGCGTGGCGGGGCGCGGGGGAGGCGGCGCGCAAGGTCGTCGCGGCCCGCGCGTCGGCCTCCGGACCGGCGACGCCGCTCACCGTCGCGGCGGCCGTCGCCGAGGCGTCGGGCCCGAGCGACGTGCTCGTCGTCGGGTCGAGCAACCCGGTGCGCGACCTCGACCTCGTGGTCGACTGGGACACGGCTCCGCTCGTCCTCGCCAACCGCGGCCTGGCGGGCATCGACGGGATGCTCTCGACCGCGACGGGGGTCGCGCTCGTCGCGGCGCGCGCGGGCCGGCGGACGCGCGCGCTGGTCGGCGACCTCACGTTCCTGCACGACGTGGGCGGGCTCCTGCGGGGACCGCACGAACCGACCGCGGACCTCCAGGTCGTCGTGGTCAACGACGACGGCGGGTCGATCTTCGCGACCCTCGAGTACGGTGCGCTCGCCGAGGAGGCGCCGGCCACCGCGACCGCGTTCGAGCGCGTCTTCTCGACCCCGCACGGGGCGGACCTGGCGGCACTGTGCGCGGGCTACGGCGTGCGGCACCGGCTCGTCACGGACACCGCGTCGCTGCGCGGGGAGCTCGCGCGCGCCCACCGCGGGATCGAGGTCGTCGAGGTCCGCGTCGACCGGTCCCGGCGCCGCGCCGACGGCGCGGAACTCGCCGCGGAGGTCCAGGAGGCCGTCGCGCGCGCGGTCCCGACCGGGCCGGGCAGCACGGACCGGGGCCCCGCCGCGGGCGCCTGAGAACCCTCCCAGGCGACCGCAGGAACTCGCAGCGAACTCACAGGATCGTTCAAGCGACGTTCCAGCGCGCAGGTGTGAAGTAGTCCTCAGGAAGAACGAGGAGGGAACACACCATGACCGAGAACACCCCGCAGGTCCCCCAGCCGCAGACGCCGCGCGAGGGCGACACGCAGCGCATCGAGGCGCAGCCCACGCAGCAGCTCCCCGCCACCCCGGCGCAGGCTCCGGCGACCCCTGCCCACGAGACCCCGACCCAGCACTTCGCCGCGCCGCACCCGGGCCCCGTGCCCGCGCCGCCGGCGCAGGAGCAGGCCGGGCCGCAGCACGCCCCGCACGGCGCGCAGACCCAGCACGGTGCCCCCACGAGCACCCCGTACTCCGCGGCCGGCATGCCGCCCGCACCGGTCGCCCCGGAGCAGGCCGCAGCCGCTCCGCGCAAGAACAGGACGTGGATCCCCGTGGTCGGTGCGGCCGCCGCGGCGGCGGTCCTCGCGAGCGCCGGCACCGCCGGGCTGCTCACGGCCCTCGACGGCTCGGGCCCGTCCTCCAGCTCGCTCGCCTCGATCGGCGAGAACAAGGAGAACAGCACGGTCCCCGTCGCGAGCTCGACGTCGGAGAACCCCGACTGGCAGGCGGTGACGAGCGCGGTCGCGCCGTCGGTCGTCTCGATCCAGGTCACCACGGCCTCGGGCAGCGGTGAGGGCTCGGGCGTCGTGATCGACACCGAGGGTCACGTCCTGACGAACAACCACGTGGTCGAGGGCGCGCAGAACGACACCGTCCAGGTGACCCTGAGCGACGGTCGGCTCTACGAGGCGAAGATCGTGGGGCTCGACCCCACGACCGACCTCGCGGTGGTCGAGCTCGTCGACCCGCCGAGCAACCTCACGCCGGCCACGTTCGGCGACTCCGACGACGTCACGGTCGGCGAGTCCGTCCTGGCTGTCGGGAACCCGCTGGGCCTCGCAAACACCGCCACGACGGGCATCGTCTCCGCGCTCGACCGTCCGGTCGCCGCGTCGGGCTCCGACGGCGGCAGCACCGTGGTCACGAACGCGATCCAGATCGACGCCGCGATCAACCCGGGCAACTCCGGTGGGCCCCTGTTCAACGCGCAGGGCGAGGTCATCGGCATCACGTCGTCGATCGCGACGACGTCGAGCCAGTCCGGCTCGATCGGCCTGGGCTTCGCCATCCCGGTGAACCTGGCGAAGAACATCAGCGCGCAGCTCATCGAGAACGGGACCGCCGAGCACGCGTTCCTGGGCGTGAGCATGACCGACGCGACGGCCACGGCCGACGGCGTCACGCGCCGCGGGGCCGAGGTCAAGAGCGTCCAGGACGGCTCTCCGGCCGCCGAGGCGGGTATCGAGACGGGCGACGTGATCGTCGCGATCGACGGCAACCCCGTGAGCGGCGCGGAGTCCCTGACCGGGTTCGTGCGCGAGCGCGCGACGGGTGACGTCGCGAAGGTCACCGTGGTCCGCGACGGCAAGACGGTCGAGGTCGACGTGACGCTCGCCGCCAAGCCGACCGAGACGACCACGGGCGACCAGAACGGCTCCGGCCAGGACGGCTCGGGCTCCGGCCAGGACGGCTCGGGTCAGCAGGGCCGACCGGGCTCGGGCGACCAGGGCAGCTCCGGCCAGGACGAGTCCGACCAGACCAACCCGAACAACCTGCCCAACCCCTTCGACTGGTTCAACGGTCAGGGCTGAGCAGCACGAGCCGGACCCGGTGGCGTCGGCGGCCACGGTGGGATCTCCTCCCCGTGCCCGCCGGCGGACGCCGACGCCGCTGCGGTCCTCTCCCGTCCCCCGGTCCGCGTCCCCCCTGTCGACCGGCGGGACCGCCGAGGCGCGGCCCTGTTCCCCTGCAGGTGCCCCTCGGCACGCACGCCCCGGTTCGCGCGGTCACCGCGCGGGCCGGGGCGTCGCCGTGCTCGGCCGACGACCACGTCGGCCCGGGGGAGACGTCAGTCGCGGACCGGCAGCGGGACGTCCTCCGGGGTGGGCGCCGTGACGACGGCGGGCCCGTCCCACGGCGAGGTCAGGACCGGGTCGTCGTCGAGCAGGTCGAGCGCCTTGGTCGACCGGACCTCGGTGGTCGTGTATCCCAGGCCGTCGGCGACGTCGCGCGGCAGGACGTCGGCGAGCGTGACCCGGGTCGCGCGGAACTCCTGCCCCCAGGACTCGACGGCCGCGACGAGCCGGGTCGCGACGGTCGCGCGGTCGGCGTCGGGGTCGACAGCGATCTCGTCGACCTCGACGACCAGGCCGTTCGCCGTGAAGGTCAGGCGCTGGCTGGCCAGGAGGTAGCCGACGACCCCGGTCGCGTCCTCGGCGACCAGCAGCAGGGTGTCGAGGGCCCGGAGCAGGGGCCCGACGACGCGGTCGTGCGTGGCGCGGTCCGGGGCGTCCGGCTGGAGGCGCAGCACGAGGTGCCACAGGTCCTCGCGGTCGGCGGTCGTGGCGCGGCGTACGGTGACGTCGCGCTGCGTGGGGGCCAGTGTCGTCGTCGCATCGCTCACCGGGTGAACCTAACAGGCCGGACTGCCCTTTTCCCGGACCTGTCCGGCGAACGGTCCATCCGTCGCGTAGTGCACGAAACTCTCGGTGGAGCCGGGGGCTCCGGCCCATTCCGCAGGTGGAGACGTCCGCAGTGCGGACGCCCGTCTCACCCCCCGAGCGCGTGCCGCATGGGTTCGAGCTTGGCCTCGGACTCGGCGAGCTCGGCGGCGGGGTCCGACGCCGCGACGATCCCGCACCCCGCGAAGAGCCGCACGTGGAACGGGTCCTGCGCGGACAGCTCGGCCGAGCGCAGCGCGATGCCCCACTCGCCGTCGCCGTCCGCCCCGAACCAGCCCACGGGGGCCGCGTAGCGGGCACGGTCCATGCCCTCGATCTCCCGGATGAGGTCGCGTGCCGCGAGCGTCGGGGTGCCGCACACCGCGGCCGAGGGGTGGAGCGCGGCCGCGAGCGCCAGGCTCGTGGGCGCGGGGGTGTCGTCCGTCCCGGCCCGCAGGACGCCCGTGACGTCGGACGCGAGGTGCAGCACGTTGGGCAGGTGCAGCACGAACGGCGCGTCGGGCACGTTCATGGACGAGCAGAAGGGGGCGAGCGCGTCGGCCACGGACGCGACCGCGTACTCGTGCTCCTCGAGGTCCTTCGACGAGCGTGCGAGGTGCGCGGCGCGCAGCAGCGAGTCGTCGTCGGCCTCGGCACCGCCCGAGCGGCGGATCGTCCCGGCGAGCACGCGTGAGGTGACGAGCCCCTTCTCGCTGCGCACGAGCAGCTCGGGGGTCGCGCCGACCATGCCGTCGACCGAGAACGTCCAGCACGCCTCGTAGGCCGTGGCGAGGCGACCGAGCATCCAGCGGGGGTCCACCGGGCGCTCCGCGGTCGCGAGGACGTCGCGCGCGAGCACGACCTTCTCCAGGTCCCCGCGGCGGATGCGCTCGACGCCCTCGGCGACGACCGCGGTCCAGTCCTGGGCGCTCAGCGACCCGTCGACCGTGGTCACGCGGCCCGGCCCGACCACGGGCGTGCGGTGCGCGGGGTCGAGGACGGTCGCGACGTCGTCGGGCAGGGCGTCGCCCTCCGAGATGCTCGTGACCCATGCCGTGCCGCCGGGCCCGCCGCGCCGTCCGACGACGACGCGCGGCACCACGATCGTCCCGCCCGGGCGGGCGTCGCCCGTGGTCCCGGACGCGTCGTCGAACGCGAACGAACCGAACGCGACGAGGCCGCTGCCGGGCAGCGCCACGTCGTCGTGCACGACGGCGGCGCCCAGCACCTCCTGCCACGCGGCCTCGGCGTCGGCGAACCGCCCCGGCCCCCACGCCTCGAGGCGCAGGGCCTCTCCCCACCCGACGATGCCGTCACCACGTCGCACCCAGGCGAGCGGGCGGGCGTCGGGCAGGAGGTCGGTGAGGGCGGTCAGGTCGCCCGGCAGGCCGTCGGGCAGGAGCGTCGTGCGCACGACCAGGCGGGGGACGGCCGACGGGCCGGAGGAGCCGGTGCGGGGGGAACCTGCCGGGGGAGCGCCGAGGTCGTCGGTGCCCGCCGGGAGGGGAGAGTGCTCAGTCATCGTCTCCAGCGTAGGCGTGAAACGATGGGCGGCATGTCGCGTGCCAGCCTGGACAAGAAGCCCACCGAGGTCGCCTCCATGTTCGACGGGATCGCCCGTCGCTACGACCTCACCAACGACCTCATCTCCCTGGGGCAGGACCGGCGGTGGCGCAAGCACACCGTCGACGCCGTCGCGGCCCTGCCCGGCGAGCGCGTCCTGGACCTCGCCGCGGGCACCGGCACGTCGAGCGAGCCGTTCGCCGACGAGGGCGTCGAGGTCGTGCCGTGCGACTTCTCGGTCGGCATGCTCGAGGTCGGCAAGCGCCGGCGTCCCGACCTGCCGTTCGTCGCGGGGGACGCGACCGCGCTGCCCTTCGCGGACGCGTCGTTCGACGCCGTGACGATCTCGTTCGGCCTGCGCAACGTCGTGGACACGAGCGCCGCGCTGCGCGAGATGCTGCGTGTGACGCGCCCGGGCGGGCGCATCGTGATCTGCGAGTTCTCCGAGCCCACGTGGAAGCCGTTCCGCGTCCTGTACACCGACGTCTTCATGAGGCTGCTGCCGGTCGTGGCCGGGGCCGTGACCAAGGAGAAGGGCTCGTACGAGTACCTCGTCGAGTCCATCCGGACGTGGCCCACGCAGCCCGAGCTCGCGCACCTCATGCTCGACGCCGGCTGGGAGGGGGCTGCCTACCGCAACCTCTCGGGCGGCCTCGTGGCACTTCACCGGGCGGTCCGCCCGGCCTGAGGCCCACCGATCGACGCAGGCGCGCCTGACACGCCGGGCGCGCCTGCATCGTGCTGCCCTCCTACCCCTGCGACCAGGCCGTTCGTCGCCCAAGGAAGGGTTGCCTTGCTACACAACCGCGAGGTTGTGTGGCTAGAGTGAAGACGTTCATTGTGAGCGACTTCACAAGGGGCTTTCCGAGGTGTGCCCGAGCGTACCGAGCGAGGTGAGAACGTGCGTGGAAGGACCGATGACGCGGACGTCATCGTCGTCGGCGCCGGCCCGGCCGGAGCCACTGCCGCGCACTACTGCGCCGCCGCGGGCCTGAACGTCCTCCTGCTGGAGAAGGCCTCGTTCCCGCGCGACAAGATCTGCGGCGACGGTCTCACGCCGCGCGCCGTGGGCGAGCTCGTCCGCATGGGCGTCCCCACGCGCGCCGAGGACGGCTGGATCCGCAACAAGGGCCTGCGGGTCGTCGCGAGCGGCCGGCAGTGGGAGCTGCCCTGGCCCGAGCTCAAGGCCTACCCGTCCTACGGCCTCGCGCGCTCCCGCATGAACCTCGACCAGACCCTCGCCGAGCACGCGCAGCGCACGGGAGCCAAGCTCCTCGAGCGCACCAACGTGACCGGGCCGCTCCTCGACGAGCGCACCGGACGGGTCGTGGGCGTCACCGCGCGCCCCCTCGACGAGAACGGCCGCCGCGCGGGCGACGAGTACGAGCTCCGCGCCCCCGTCGTCATCGCCGCGGACGGCGTCTCGTCGCGCTTCGCCCTCGCCCTCGGCCTCGAGAAGCGCCAGGACCGCCCCATGGGGGTCGCGGTCCGCACCTACTTCAGGACCCCGCGTCACGACGACGAGTGGATGGAGTCCCACCTCGAGCTCTGGGACGGCCCGGCCGGGAGGTCCAACCTCCTCCCCGGCTACGGGTGGATCTTCGCGCTCGGCGACGGCACCGCGAACGTCGGCCTCGGCTCGGTCAACTCGACGCCGGCCCGCCAGTCCGCCGCGAACGTGGACTACAAGGACCTGTTCGCCCGGTGGATGGCCAACGCGCCCGCCGAGTGGGAGTTCACCCCGGAGAACCAGGTCGGCCCCGTGCGCGGCGCGGCCCTGCCCATGGGCTTCAACCGTAAGCCGCTCTACTCGCGCGGCGTCGTGCTCGTGGGCGACTCGGGCGGCATGGTCAGCCCGTTCAACGGCGAGGGCATCGCCTACGCCATGCAGGCAGCGCGCGTCGCGGCGGACGTCGTGGCCCAGTCCCGGGCGCGCAGCACCGACGCGGCCCGCGAGCGCACGCTCGCGACGTACCCCGAGATCATGCGCAACGACCTGGGCGGGTACTACACGCTCGGCCGGTACTTCGTGCGGCTCATCGAGCACCCGGAGATCATGCGGCTGTGCACCCGGTACGGGCTGCCCCGGCCGCTCGTCATGCGCTTCGTCCTCAAGCTGCTGTCCGACTGTTACGAACCCCGCGGTGGCGACGTCGTCGACCGCGTCATCGCGGGCCTGACGAGGGTGGTGCCATCGGCATGACCGACCTTGGTGCGACGGCAAGGAAGCCGTCATCGCTGTTCACGCAGTCACCACCCAGCCCCTCGGACCCGGGCCGACGCAACGATGCGCGGACGCCCGGCGGCAGCACTCCCGACATGCCCCAGCGCACCCCCCGGAGAGCAGACCGATGACCAACCCGTACGTGCCCGTCCTCGTCCTGATGGGGATCGGGGCCGTCCTGGCTCTCGGCGGGGTCGCCGCGAGCGCCGTGATCGGCCCCAAGAGGTACAACCGCGCCAAGCTCGACGCGTACGAGTGCGGCATCGAGCCCACCCCGCACGCCGTCGGCGGAGGGCGCTTCCCGATCAAGTACTACCTCGTCGCGATGACCTTCATCATCTTCGACATCGAGGTGGTCTTCCTCTACCCGTGGGCGGTGGACTTCACCGTCCTGGCCACCTTCGGGCTCGTCGCCATGCTGAGCTTCCTCGCCCTGATCACCGTGCCGTTCGTCTACGAATGGCGCCGTGGCGGGTTCGAGTGGGACTAGCCGGAACCAGTTAGGGAGAACGCAGATGGGGATCGAAGAGGCTCCCTCGGGCTTCTTGCTCACGAGCGTGGAGAACCTCGCGGGGTACTTCCGCAAGGCGTCGCTGTGGCCGGTGACGTTCGGCCTGGCGTGCTGCGCCATCGAGATGATGGCGGCCGGCGCGTCGCGCTACGACCTGTCCCGCTTCGGCATGGAGGTCTTCCGGGCCTCGCCGCGGCAGGCCGACCTGATGATCGTCGCGGGTCGCGTGAGCCAGAAGATGGCGCCCGTGGTGCGCCAGGTCTACGACCAGATGTCCGAGCCCAAGTGGGTGCTGTCGATGGGCGTGTGCGCGTCGAGCGGCGGCATGTTCAACAACTACGCGATCGTGCAGGGCGTGGACCACATCGTGCCGGTCGACATCTACCTGCCCGGCTGCCCGCCGCGCCCCGAGATGCTGATCAACGCGATCCTCGCGCTGCACGAGCAGATCCAGGCGGAGCCGTTGGGCGTGAACCGGCGCGAGGCCGCCAAGGCCGCGGAGGCCGCGGCCCTCGAGGCGACCCCCACGTTCCAGATGAAGGGACTGCTGCGGTGACGAGCACCAACGACGGCTCGACGGGCCGCCCCGCGGACGACGTCCAGCGCGAGAAGGTCGCGAAGGGCGACGTGCCCGGCGACGAGCTCGTGACGGGACCGGAGGCGGGCGGCCGCGAGCCCCTCGAGGTCGTCGAGGTCCGGACGGGCATGTTCGGCGCCCACGGGTCGGGCGACACCTCGGGGTACGGCGGGCTAGTGCGTCCCGTGGTGCTGCCCGGACCGAGCGCGCGCCCGTACGGCGGCTGGTTCGACGAGGCCGTCGACGTCCTGGCGGAGGTCCTCGCGGAGTCCGGCGTGCGGTTCGAGGACGCGGTCGAGCAGGTCGTCGTGGACCCCCCGGGACGCCACGCCGAGCTGACGCTGCACGTGCGCCGGGACCACGTCGTGACGGTCGCCCGGGCGCTGCGCGACGAGCAGGACCTGCGCTTCGAGCTGAGCATGGGCGTGAGCGGCGTGCACTACCCGCACGACGTGGGCCGCGAGCTGCACGCCGTCTACCACCTGACGTCGGTGACCCACGGGCGCAGCCTGCGCCTCGAGGTCTCCGTCCCGGACGCGGACCCGCACGTCCCGTCGACCACGTCGGTCTACCCGTCCAACGACTGGCACGAGCGCGAGACGTGGGACTTCTTCGGGATCGTGTTCGACGGCCACCCGGCCCTCGCCCGCATCGAGATGCCCGACGACTGGCCCGGCCACCCGCAGCGCAAGGACTACCCGCTCGGCGGCATCCCGGTCGAGTACAAGGGCGCCACGGTGCCCCCGCCGGACCAGAGGAGGTCGTACTCGTGAGCACCACCACGCCCCACGCCACGAAGGCGCCGTACGGGGACTTCGACCCGAGCATCCCGAGCTTCGAGGCCTCGGGGGGCGACTGGGCCGACATCACCAAGAACGCGGTGGAGGCCGCCTCCCTGGGCGAGGAGCGCATCGTCGTCAACATGGGCCCCCAGCACCCGTCCACGCACGGCGTGCTGCGGCTCATGCTCGAGATCGACGGCGAGACCGTCACGGAGGCCCGCTGCGGCGTCGGCTACCTGCACACGGGCATCGAGAAGAACATGGAGTACCGGACGTGGACCCAGGGGGTCACGTTCTGCACCCGCATGGACTACCTCGCGCCCCTGTTCCAGGAGACGGCCTACTGCCTGGCGGTCGAGAAGCTCCTCGGCATCACGGACGACGTCCCCGAGCGGGCGAGCGTCATCCGCGTCCTCATGATGGAGCTCAACCGCATCGCGTCCCACCTCGTGTGCCTGGGGACCGGTGGCAACGAGATGGGCGCCACGACGGTCATGACCATCTCCTTCACGGCGCGCGAGGAGATCCTGCGGATCTTCGAGGCCGTCACGGGGCTGCGCATGAACCACGCGTACGTGCGCCCGGGCGGCGTGGTCCAGGACGTCCCGCCGGACGTCGTGGCCCAGGTCCGCAAGGCCGACCCGCTGATCCGCGGCTACCTCGGGCAGCTCGGCGACCTCATGCTCGCCAACCCGATCTTCAAGGGGCGCCTGCAGGGCGTCGGTCACCTGAACCTGTCGGGGTGCATGGCGCTCGCGATCACCGGGCCGGTGCTGCGCTCGACGGGCCTGCCGTACGACGTGCGCAAGGCCGCCCCGTACTGCGGCTACGAGACGTACGACTTCGACGTCCCCACGTCGGACGAGGCCGACTGCTACTCGCGGGTCGTGCTGCGGCTCGAGGAGTGCTACCAGTCGCTGCGGATCGTCGAGCAGTGCCTCGAGCGTCTCGAGGCCACGGCGGGCCAGCCCGTCATGGTCGCCGACAAGAAGATCGCGTGGCCCGCGCAGCTCGCCGTCGGGTCGGACGGCCAGGGCAACTCGCTCGACCACATCCGGGAGATCATGGGCACCTCGATGGAGTCCCTGATCCACCACTTCAAGCTGGTCACGGAGGGCTTCCGGGTCCCGGTCGGCCAGGTGTTCCAGTCGGTCGAGCACCCGCGCGGCGAGCTGGGCGTGCACCTGGTGTCCGACGGCGGCACGCGCCCGTACCGGGCGCACTTCCGCGATCCTTCGTTCAACAACCTGCAGGCGGTCGCCGTGATGTGCGAGGGCGGCCAGGTCGCCGACGTCGTCGTCGCGGTCGCCTCGCTCGACCCGGTGCTGGGAGGGGTGGACCGATGACGCTCGAGGCTCGCAGGTCCGGATACGACGAGGCGACGTACGCGCGCCTCGCGCAGGACACCGCGGCGATCGTCGCGCGGTACCCGGAGAAGAGGTCGGCGCTGCTGCCCATGCTGCACCTGGTGCAGTCGCAGGACGGCTACGTGTCCCGTGACGGCATCGCGTTCTGCGCGGAGCAGCTGGGGATCACGGCCGCCGAGGTGTCGGCCGTCGCGACCTTCTACACGCAGTACAAGCGCCACCCCAACGGCACCTACACCGTGGGGGTCTGCACCAACACGCTGTGCGCGATCATGGGCGGCGACGAGATCTTCGAGGAGCTCTCGGAGCACCTGGGGGTCGGGCACGACGAGACGACCGAGGACGGCGCGATCACGCTCGAGCGCGTCGAGTGCAACGCGGCGTGCGACTACGCGCCGGTCGTGATGGTCAACTGGGAGTTCTTCGACAACCAGACCCCCGCGGGGGCCACGCAGCTCGCGGACCGCCTCCGGGCGGGCGAGGACGTCGCGCCCACGCGCGGTGCGGCCTCGGTGTGCACGTTCAAGCAGATGAGCCGCGTGCTGGCCGGGTTCTCCGACGGTCGCGCGGACGAGGGCGTCGGCGCCGGTGGGCCCACGCTCGCCGGTCTTCGCCTGGCCCGGGAGCACGACTGGACCGCCCCCGGTGGTGCGGCACCTGAGCAGGCGGACGAGCCGACCACGGACGCGGGTGCGGCTGCCGCGGACGGCGCCTCCGCCGTCGGGCAGGAGCAGTCCTCGGCCGAGCGCACGACCACGACGCCCGCGGACGCCACGGGCGAGACTCCCGACGCCTCGAAGGGGAAGCAGCCGTGAGCGAGCAGACGATCGACCCGCTGACCCCGATCCTCAGCGAGACCTGGGACGCGGACCGTTCCTGGACCCTCGACGCCTACGTCGCGCAGGGTGGCTGGCAGGGCCTCGCGAAGGCCCTCGCGCAGCCGCCCGCGGACGTCGTGCAGGTCGTCAAGGACTCGGGCCTGCGCGGCCGCGGCGGCGCAGGGTTCCCCACGGGCATGAAGTGGGGCTTCCTGCCCGCGCCCGACGGCGGCCCCCGCTACCTCGTCGTCAACGCCGACGAGTCCGAGCCGGGCACGTGCAAGGACATCCCGCTCATGCTCGCGAGCCCCCAGCTCCTGATCGAGGGCGTGGCCATCACGTCCTACGCGATCGGGTGCGACCACGCGTTCATCTACGTGCGCGGCGAGGTCCTGCACGTGTACCGCCGCCTCCTGCGGGCCGTCGAGGAGGCCTACGCGGCCGGGTACCTGGGCAAGAACATCCAGGGGTCCGGCTTCGACCTCGACGTCACGGTCCACGCCGGGGCGGGCGCGTACATCTGCGGCGAGGAGACCGCGCTGCTCGACTCGCTCGAGGGCCTGCGCGGCCAGCCGCGCCTCAAGCCACCGTTCCCCGCGGTCGCGGGCCTGTACGCACGGCCCACCGTGGTCAACAACGTCGAGTCCGTCGCGAGCGTGCCCGCGATCGTCAACCACGGCTCCGACTGGTTCACGTCCATGGGCACCGAGCGCTCGGCAGGCCACGGGCTGTTCTCGCTGTCGGGGCACGTGGTCCGTCCGGGGCAGTACGAGGCCCCGCTCGGCATCACGCTGCGCGAGCTCCTCGACATGGCGGGCGGCGTCCGCGGTGGCAACCGGCTCAAGTTCTGGACCCCCGGCGGGTCCTCGACCCCGCTGTTCACCGACGCGCACCTCGACACCCCGCTCGACTACGAGTCGGTCGCGGCGGCGGGCTCGATGCTGGGCACGCGCGCGCTGCAGATCTTCGACGAGACCACGTGCGTCGTGCGGGCCGTGAGCCGGTGGATGGACTTCTACGCCCACGAGTCGTGCGGCAAGTGCACGCCGTGCCGCGAGGGCACCTACTGGCTCAAGCAGATCCTGCGCCGCATCGAGACCGGTGCGGGCACCGAGGGCGACCTCGACGTCCTGCTCGACACGTGCGACAACATCCTCGGCCGCGCGTTCTGCGCGCTCGGGGACGGCGCCACCTCGCCCGTCACGAGCAGCATCGCGCTGTTCCGCGACGAGTTCGAGGCGCACATCACCGGGCGCGGCTGCCCGTTCGACCCGTCGGCCGCCGCGCTGTTCGACTACACGCCCCGGCGTGCCCCGCAGGCCCTGACGGCAGGAGCGCACTGATGACGACCACGACGCCCAAGCCGTCGACCACGGTCGCGGCGGGAGGCGCTCAGCCCCCCGCCCGTCCCGACGACGTGTCGTTCACGATCGACGGGATCGAGATGGCCGTGCCCAAGGGCACCCTGGTCATCCGGGCCGCCGAGCAGGTCGGCATCCAGATCCCGCGGTTCTGCGACCACCCGCTGCTCGCCCCCGCGGGGGCGTGCCGCCAGTGCCTCGTCGAGGTCGCGACCCCCGACCGCGAGGGCAACGTCCGCCCCATGCCCAAGCCGCAGGCCTCGTGCACGCTCGAGGCCACGCCGGGCATGGTCGTCAAGACCCAGCACACGTCCGCGGTCGCGGACAAGGCGCAGCACGGCGTCATGGAGCTCCTGCTCATCAACCACCCGCTCGACTGCCCGGTGTGCGACAAGGGCGGCGAGTGCCCCCTGCAGAACCAGGCCATGAGCAACGGTCGTGCGACGAGCCGGTTCGTCGACGTCAAGCGCACGTTCCCCAAGCCCATCGCGATCTCGACCGAGATCCTGCTCGACCGTGAGCGCTGCGTCCTGTGCCAGCGCTGCACCCGGTTCTCCGCGGAGATCGCGGGCGACGCGTTCATCGACCTGCAGAAGCGCGGCGCGCAGCAGCAGATCGGCCGCTACGACGCACGCGTCCTGGGCTTCGCCGACGGCGACTCCGAGGCGGCGGCACCCGCGGGCGCCCTGCCCTACGGCGCCCGGGCGGGCTTCGAGGCGCCCGTGGGGGCCGCGCTCGAGGACGAGTCGGGCCGTCCGTTCGCGTCCTACTTCAGCGGCAACACCGTGCAGATCTGCCCGGTCGGTGCCCTCACGGGCGCGGCCTACCGCTTCCGCTCGCGGCCCTTCGACCTGGTCTCGACGCCCGGCGTGGGGGAGCACGACGCGTGCGGTTCCGCGATCCGCGTCGACCACCGCCGCGGCGTCGTGCTGCGGCGCCTGGCGGGAGAGGACCCGCTGGTCAACGAGGAGTGGATCACCGACAAGGACCGCTTCGCGTTCACGTGGCAGGACGCGCCGGACCGCCTCACGCACCCGCTCGTGCGCGACCGCGAGGTCGACCAGGACGGGCGCCTCACGCGCGGCGAGCTGCGCCCTGCGAGCTGGGCCGAGGCCCTCGAGGTCGCGGCGGCGGGTCTGGAGCGCGCCAGCGCGGCGGGCGGCGTCGGGGTGCTTCCCGGCGGGCGCCTCACGGTCGAGGACGCGTACACGTACGGCAAGTTCGCACGGGTCGTGCTCGGCACCAACGACGTCGACCACCGCGCCCGCGTGCACTCGGCCGAGGAGGCCGAGTTCCTGGCCCACCGGGTCGCGGGCACGGGCCTGGGCGTGACGTTCGACGAGCTCGAGAAGGCGCCCGCGGTGCTCCTCGTGGCCCTCGAGGCCGAGGAGGAGGCGGGCGTGACGTTCCTGCGCCTGCGCAAGGGCGTGCAGAAGCGCGGCCTGCGGGTCTTCTCCCTCGCTCCCTTCGCGAGCCGGGGCGTGCAGCGACTCGACGGCACGCTCCTGCGCGCGGCCCCGGGCACCGAGGCCGAGTGGCTCGACGTGCTCGCCTCCGGGGCGCAGACGCTGTTCGGCCACGACGGTTCCGTGGGACCCGACGCCTCCGAGTCCGTCGACGAGCCCGCCGAGGTCTCGGCCCTGCGGGACGCGCTCGCGCAGCCCGGCGCGGTGGTCCTGGTCGGCGAACGGCTCGCCGGGGTCCCCGGCGGGTACTCGGCGCTGGTGCGCCTCGTCGAGGCCACGGGGGCACGCCTCGCGTGGATCCCGCGCCGGGCGGGCGAGCGCGGCGGGGTGGAGGCGGGCACGCTGCCGGGCCTCCTGCCCGGCGGGCGCCCCGTGCCCGACGCCGCAGCGCGCGTCGACGCGGCCGTCACCTGGGGCGTCGAGCACCTCCCGGAGACGCCCGGTCGCGACACGGGCGATATCCTCGACGCGCTGTCCGTGGGGCAGCTCGGCGGCGTCCTCGTGGGCGGCCTGCACACCGACGACCTGCCCGACCCGGAGCACGCCCGCAAGGCGCTGGGGGCCGCAGGGTTCGTCGTGTCCCTCGAGGTGCGTGCCTCGGACGTCACGGCCCTGGCCGACGTGGTCCTGCCCGTGGCGCCGCCCGTCGAGAAGGCGGGCACGTTCGTGAGCTGGGAGGGTCGCGTGCGGTCGTTCGAGGCCGCGCTGGCCACGACCGCGATGCCCGACCACCGCGTCCTGGACGCGCTCGCCGACGCGGCCGGCGTCACGCTGGGGGCGCGGACGGTCGAGGAGGTCCGGGCGGAGATCGACCAGCTCGGCACCTGGGACGGTGCACGCCCCGCAGCGCCCTCGACCCCGACCGCGGAGCCCCCGGCGGTCGCTCCCGGTACCGCGGTCCTCGCGGGCTGGCGGCTGCTGCTCGACGCGGGGCGCGGCCAGGACGGCGAGCGCTTCCTCGCGGGCACGGCCAAGCGACCCGTGGCCCGGATGTCCGCGGCCACCGCGGCGGCCGCCGACCTGTTCGAGGGCGACGTCGTGCGGGTCTCGACGGACCGCGGGTCGATCGAGCTGCCCGTGGTGATCACCGACATGGTCGAGCACGTCGTCTGGCTGCCGCTCGGCTCCGAGGGGTCGCAGGTCCACCGCGACCTCGGCGTGGCCCCCGGCGCGCTCGTGCGCGTCGAGCCGGTCGCCGGTCCCGGCCCGCGCACCACCGGTGCCTCCCGGCCCGGCGGAACCACCCAGCCCACCGACGGGGGAGCATCATGAGCGGCCTGCTGAACCTCGCCCTGGTCTCCGAGGCGGCACTGGCCTCCGAGACCCCGGGCGTGCCCGGGATCGCGGCCGACTTCTCCCAGGACAACGGCTGGACGTACCTGGTCAAGGCCGTCCTCATCATCGTGTTCCTGCTCACGAGCGTGCTCATCGCGATCTGGTTCGAGCGCAAGGTCGTGGCCCGGATGCAGGTCCGTCCCGGACCCAACGTGCACGGGCCGTTCGGTCTGCTCCAGTCGCTCGCGGACGCCATGAAGCTCCTGCTCAAGGAGGACCTCACCGTCTCCGCGGCGGACAAGTTCGTGTACATCCTGGCGCCCATGATCGCGGTGTTCTGCTCGCTCCTGACGTTCGCGGTCATCCCGTTCGGGCCGAACGTCACGATCCCGTTCACCGACTACTCGACGCCCGCACAGCTCACCGACTTCCCCGTCGCGGTGCTCTACATCCTGGCGTGCGCCTCGGTGGGCGTGTACGGGATCGTGCTCGGCGGCTGGTCGTCCGGCTCGACCTACCCGCTGCTCGGCGCGGTCCGCTCGACGGCCCAGGTCATCAGCTACGAGCTCGCGATGGGCCTGGCCCTGGTGAGCGTCTTCATCATGGCCGGCTCGATGTCCACCTCGGAGATCGTCGACTCCCAGACCAGGGTCTGGTGGGCGCTCATCCTCATCCCGAGCTTCGTGATCTACATCATCGCGATGATCGGCGAGACCAACCGCCTGCCGTTCGACCTCCCCGAGGCCGAGGGCGAGCTGGTCTCGGGCTACATGACCGAGTACTCGTCCATGAAGTTCGCCTGGTTCTTCCTCGCCGAGTACATCAACATGATCAACGTCTCGGCGGTCGCGACCACGCTCTTCCTGGGCGGCTGGCGCGCCCCCTGGCCGCTGTCCGCGATCAACGACGGCATGTTCAACGAGGGCTGGTGGCCCATCCTCTGGTTCCTCGTCAAGGTCTGGGCCTTCATGTTCGTGTTCGTGTGGGTCCGCGGCACGCTCCTGCGCCTGCGCTACGACCAGTTCATGAAGTTCGGCTGGAAGGTCCTCATCCCGGCCGCGCTCGCCTGGATCGTCGTGCTCTCGGTCGTCCAGGGCCTCATCCGCTTCGGCGACGTCGACAACCGCGCGATCCTCGTCGCGGCCGGCGCGCTGTTCGTGGTCGCCATGCTCGCGATCTTCCTGTGGCCGGCGCGCAAGGAACCCGGAGGGGCGGCCGAGACGGCCGGGGGAGCGACGCCGTCGGGCCCCTACCGCAAGGGCGCCACCGCGGCCC
Organism: Oerskovia douganii; assembly: GCF_015142735.1. GTDB lineage: Bacteria > Actinomycetota > Actinomycetes > Actinomycetales > Cellulomonadaceae > Oerskovia > Oerskovia douganii. The sequence continues at coordinate 51,578 of NZ_JACSPN010000027.1, forward strand.
CCGAGCCCTTCGACGCCTTCGCGGGCGGCTTCCCCGTCCCGCCGCTGCCCGGCCAGACCCTGCCCAGCGCCTCGCGCCGAGCACGGCGCCTGGTCCCCGAGGACAGCCCGCCCGGTGCGGGTCCCGCAGCACCCGACGCCCAGGACGAGGAGGTCCCCCGTGGCTGACTACGAGTCGTTGATCCCGCAGAGGAAGGGGCTCGGCGGGCTGCTCGCGCCGGTCGCAGGGTTCGGGGTCACGTTCTCCTCGATGTTCCGACCGACCGTGACCGAGCAGTACCCGTTCGAGAAGGTGCCGACCAAGCCCCGCTACCACGGTCGCCACCAGCTCAACCGGTACGAGGACGGCCTCGAGAAGTGCATCGGGTGCGAGCTGTGCGCCTGGGCGTGCCCCGCGGACGCGATCTACGTCGAGGGCGCGGACAACTCCGCGCTCCCCGACGGCGCGCACCGTTCGCCCGGCGAGCGCTACGGCAGCGTCTACCAGATCAACTACCTGCGCTGCATCTTCTGCGGGCTGTGCATCGAGGCGTGCCCCACCCGGGCGCTCACCATGACCAACGAGTACGAGCTCACCGGACCCACCCGTGAAGGGCTGATCTGGGAGAAGGAAGACCTCCTCGCGCCGCTGCGCGAGGGCATGCTCGCCGCCCCGCACCCCATGGTGCCGGGGACGACCGACACCGACTACTACCGGGGAGAGGTGACCGGGCCCGTGCCCGAGCAGATCGACTGGGTGCGCGAGCACCGGCCCGACGACCC
>NZ_JACSPN010000028.1 GCF_015142735.1 Oerskovia douganii
GACTACTACCGGGGAGAGGTGACCGGGCCCGTGCCCGAGCAGATCGACTGGGTGCGCGAGCACCGGCCCGACGACCCCCCCCCCCCCCCCCCCGGGGGCCCCCCCCCCCCCCGAGACCGGTCGATCAGGAACCGATCGCTGCCTGGATGTCGGCGACCATCTTGTCCCAGGTGGTGATCGGGTCGGCACCGCCGACGATCGCCGCCTCGGTCACGCCCCAGAAGCTCCACACGGAAGCCATCTCGGGGATCGAGGGCATCGGGAGGGCGTCAGCACCGACGGCGCGGAAGCCGGCGATGATCGGGTCCGCCTCGGCGGCCAGGTTGGCCGACGCCGTGAGGGCCGGGGGACGGTTGCCCGCCTTGTAGAGGGCCGTCTGGGCCTCCTCGGTCGAGAGGAAGTTGACCAGGAAGTCGTTGGCGACGAGCGCGTTGTCGCTCTGGGCGCTGAGGTAGAAGCCCTGGACGCCCACGAACGGCTGGGCGGTCTGGCCACCTGCGGTCGGGATCGGGTCGATCGCGAGGTTCAGGCCCTCGAAGGACTCGATCATCCACGGGCCACCGACGATGAACGGCGACTCACCGTTCTTGAAGGCCTCGACCGCGATGTCGTACGTCGTGTCCTGGCTCAGGACGCCTGCCGCACCCTGCGCGCCGAGCCACGTCGCGAAGGCCTGGCCCTCGGGGCCGCCCATCGCGAGCTCGGAGCTGTAGGAGCCGTCCTCGTTCTGCGCGAACACCGGGGCGCCGAACGACGTCTGGAACGGGTAGTGCGTGTAGGGGTCGCCCTTGGCGCCGTCCGACTGGACGAGGATGGGGAACTTGGTCCCGGCGGCCTGACCGAACGCGACGGCCTCGTCCCACGTGGCAGGTGCTGCCGGTGCGAGCGCGGTGTTGCGGATCAGGGCGATGTTCTCGGTCGCGTAGGGCAGGCCGTAGACCTGGCCGTCGAGCGTGAAGGCCTCGATCGAGACGGGCTCGAACTCCGCCGCCTTGTCGCCGAGCTCGAGCGGCGCGACGACGCCGTTCGTGGTGAACTCGCCGAGCCAGTCGTGCGCACCGACCGTGATGTCGGGGCCCTTGCCGGTCGGGACCTGCGCGAGGAAGTCGGCGCGGATCTCCTCGTAGTTCTTCTGGACGATGTCGACCTCGGTGCCGGTCTCGGCCTCGAAGGCCTCTGCGGCGTCGGTGACCGCGGCCTTGCGGGTCTCGTCGACCCACACCGTCAGCGCACCGGTCGTGTCCTCGGACCCGGTGGTCGGGTCCGCTCCGCTACCGCCGCCGGAGCAGGCTGTGAGCGTCAGCGTGGTGCCGAGCGCTGCGGCAAGAAGGATGCTCCGTCGCATCTGAGTCACTCCCAAGCAATCGAGATGGTCAGCCGAGGCCGGCGAAACGTGCCTCCTCAGCCCTGATGGGGACGACCGTACGACGCGGACTAGCCATGATGCAAGCGCTTGCGGTAACTTTCATGCAACGCATTGCACATCCGGGTGAAACACCCCATCACGCACCGCCTCAGGGTCAGATCCATCCGGCCCGCGAGTCGACCAGGACGAGGAGGTCCGGTGTCCCCTACACTCCCCCACGTGCGTACCCGTCTCACAGATCTGGCCGAACAGGCCGGCGTCAGCACTGCGACGGTCTCGCGCGTCCTCAACGGCAAGGTCGGCGTCGCGAGCGAGACGCGCCAGGCCGTGCTCGCAGCCCTCGACCTGCTCGGCTACGAACGACCCGAGAAGCTCCGCAACCGCTCGGCCGGCCTGGTCGGCCTGATCGTCCCGGAGCTGACCAACCCGGTCTTCCCGGCCTTCGCCCAGGTGATCGAGTCGCTGCTCTCCGAGCACGGCTACACGCCGCTGCTGTGCACGCAGTCACCGGGCGGCACCACCGAGGACGAGTACGTCGAGATGCTCCTCGACCACGCGGTCGACGGCATCGTCTTCATCTCCGGCCTCCACGCCGACACCCAGGCCGGCCACGACCGCTACGAGCGGCTGCGCAGCCGCGGCATGCCGATCGTCCTGGTCAACGGCTACGCACCGGGCGTGGACGCACCGTTCGTTTCGCCCGACGACGTCGCGAGCATGGAGCTCTCGGTGCGCCACCTGCAGTCGCTGGGCCACCGGAGGATCGGCCTCGCGATCGGCCCGGGTCGCTTCGTCCCGGCCCAGCGCAAGCTCGCGAGCTTCGCCGACGCCCTGGTGCGGTACGGGCTCGCGGACAGCACCGACCAGGCCGCCGAGCACGTCGTGATCACCCTCTACACGGTCGAGGGCGGGCAGGCAGCGGCCGGCGAGCTCATCGACTCCGGGCACACCGCGATCGTGTGCGGCTCGGACCTCATGGCCCTCGGCGCGATCCGCGCCGCACGGTCCCGCGGGCTGCGCGTCCCCGAGGACGTGTCGGTCGTCGGTTACGACGACTCGCCGCTCATCGCGTTCACGGACCCGCCGCTCACGACCGTGCGCCAGCCGGTCGCCGCGATGGGCCAGGCAGCCGTCAGCGCACTGCTCACGGAGATCTCCGGCGAGAGGGCCCCGCGCTCGGAGCTGCTGTTCCAGCCGGAGCTGATCGTGCGCGGGTCGACGGGCGCAGCCCCGGGCGACCGACTCGACAACCCCCAGCCGTAAGCGCTTACACTCGGAGCACGGCTCGCCGCGACGACCCCTGTCGCGACCGCAGCCGCCGTTCCGGCGGTCCCGTGGCGCGCCCGCGCCCGCATCGTCGCCCGGGCCCCCGCACCGCAGGCGGTGCACGGCCCGACGGCTACCCCCAGAACTCGCAGCACCCAGCCAGACCCCGCACAGTGAGGACCTGTACTCCATGTCTCGTATCGATTCGACCCCGGTGGCCGAGGTCGACTCCGCCACGGCGCTGACCGCCACCCAGCTCGTCCACGCAGCCCACGAGGGCCCCGGTGAGTGGTGGCGCGACGCAGTGATCTACCAGGTCTACCCGCGGTCCTTCGCCGACGGCAACGGTGACGGGATCGGCGACCTGCCGGGCGTGACCGCCCGCCTGCCGCACCTCAAGGCGCTGGGGATCGACGCCGTCTGGCTCTCGCCCTTCTACCGCTCCCCGCAGAAGGACGCCGGCTACGACGTCTCGGACTACCGCGACGTCGACCCGCTGTTCGGCACGCTCGCCGACTTCGACGAGATGCTCGCCACGGCCCACGGCATGGGGATCCGCGTGATCGTCGACGTCGTCCCGAACCACACCTCGGACCAGCACGCCTGGTTCCAGGAGGCCCTCGCCGCCCCCGAGGGGTCGCCCGAGCGCGCCCGCTACCTCTTCCGCGAGGGCAAGGGCGAGAACGGCGAGCTGCCGCCGAACAACTGGCAGTCGATCTTCGGCGGCCCCGCCTGGACCCGCGTGACCGCGGGCCCGAACGCCCACGTCGTGACCGGCGCCGAGGGCGAGGTGCCGGGTCAGTGGTACCTGCACATGTTCGACTCCTCGCAGCCCGACCTCGACTGGAACAACCCCGAGGTCCGCGCCGAGTTCGAGGACGTCCTGCGCTTCTGGCTCGACCGGGGCGTCGACGGCTTCCGCATCGACGTCGCGCACGGCATGGTCAAGGCCGACGGCCTCCCCGACTGGGACGGCACCGTCTCCATGGTCGAGGGCACCGACGCGGGCGCCCCCGAGGACGGCTCGACCGGCGCCGGCAACTCCGGCCCCATGTTCGACCAGGAGGGTGTGCACGACATCTACCGCGCGTGGCACCAGGTCCTCGCCGAGTACGACGGCGACCGCGCCCTCGTGGCCGAGGCCTGGGTCGAGCCGCTCTCGCGCCTGGCCCGCTACGTGCGCCCCGACGAGATGCACCAGGCGTTCAACTTCTCCTTCCTCACCACGGCCTGGGACGCCGCCCCGCTGCGCGCCGTCGTCGCAGCCTCGCTCCACGCCTCCGACGAGGTCGGCGCCCCCACGACGTGGGTCCTGTCGAACCACGACGTCGTGCGCCACCCCTCGCGCCTGGGCCTGGCCGAGCCGGGCCTGCGCCCCAACGGGATCTTCGCGCACGAGCCCCAGCCCGACGCCGAGCTCGGCCTGCGCCGCGCCCGCGCCGCGAGCCTGCTCATGCTCGGCCTGCCGGGCAGCTCGTACCTGTACCAGGGCGAGGAGCTCGGACTGCCCGAGCACACCTCGCTCCCGAACGACGTCCGCGAGGACCCCGCGTTCTTCCGCACCGAGGGCGCCGAGGCCGGCCGCGACGGCTGCCGCGTCCCGCTCCCCTGGGAGGCCGAGGCGCCGGGGCTCGGGTTCGGCCCCACGGGCAGCACCTGGCTCCCCCAGCCCGAGTCCTACAAGGCGCTCGCCGCCGACGCCCAGTACGGCGTCGAGGGCTCGACGTTCGAGATGTACAAGGCTGCCCTCGAGATCCGCAAGGCCGAGGACCTCGGTGCGGGCTCGCTCGCCTGGGTCGACGCCTGGGCCGACTCGACGGACGTCATCGCGTTCCGCAACGGCGACGTCGTGGTCCTGGCGAACCTGGGCTCCGAGCCCGTCGTCCTGCCCCGCGGCACGCAGGTCCTGGTCGAGAGCGGCCCCACGGTCACCGACCGCAGCGCCGACCCGCAGGTCCGCGTCCCCTCGGACACCACGGTGTGGTTCCGGGCCTGACCCGCTGACGCGAACGGCCCGGTGCCGGAGGATCCCCCTCCGGCACCGGGCCGTCGTCGTTCGTTCGCCGGGGCGAGGTGCGCTGCGTCAGCCGCCCGAGACGCTCAGCTCTGCCTCGCGCAGCTTCTCCTCGAACTCCTCGGAGAGCTCGCGCGAGTCGAGCCAGCCGTAGGGCAGGTGCGGCTTCTTGGGCGAGCCCGCCCGCCCACGCTGCCCCTCGGCGGCCTCGCCGGGGTAGGGCTGGTCGAGGTCGAGCGCGTCGAGCTTGCCGCGCAGCTCGTCGAGGGTCGAGACCATCGCGAGCCCCTGGCGCGCCTCGCCGCCGACCGCGTACCCCTTGAGGTACCAGGCCATGTGCTTGCGCAGGTCGCGCATGCCCTTGCCCTCGTCGCCGCCGAAGTACTCGATCATGAGCTCGCCGTGCCGGTAGATGGTCTCCGCGACCTCGCGCAGGCCGGGCGTCACGCGCGCGGACGAGCCGGAGAAGGCCGCTGCCAGGTCCGCGAAGAGCCACGGGCGCCCCTGGCACCCGCGCCCGACGACGACGCCGTCGCAGCCCGTCTCCCGCACCATGCGCACGGCGTCCTCGGCCGACCAGATGTCGCCGTTGCCGAGCACGGGGATCTCGGTCACGGTCTCCTTGAGCCGGGCGATCGCCGACCAGTCGGCCTGGCCGCTGTAGTAGTCGGCGGCGGTCCGTGCGTGCAGCGCGACGGCCGCGACCCCCTCTCGCTGGGCGATGAGCCCGGCCTCGAGGTACGTCAGGTGGTCGTCGTCGATGCCCTTGCGCATCTTGATCGTGACGGGCACGCCGTACGGCTCGGCGGCCTTGACCGCGGCCCGCACGATCGAGGTGAACAGGTCCCGCTTCCAGGGCAGGGCGGAGCCGCCGCCCTTGCGCGTGACCTTGGGCACGGGGCACCCGAAGTTGAGGTCGACGTGGTCCGCGCGGTCCTCGCCCGCGATGATCCTGACCGCGGCGCCGACGGTCGCGGGGTCCACGCCGTAGACCTGGGCCGAGCGGGTCTTCTCGTCGTCCTCGAACGTGACGATGCGCAGCGACTCCTCGTTGCGCTCGACGAGCGCGCGGCTCGTCACCATCTCGGCGACGTACAGGCCCGCTCCGTGCTCGCGGCACAGCCGGCGGAAGGCGGCGTTGGTCACGCCCGCCATCGGGGCCAGGACCACCGGGGTCTCGACGACGTGGGGCCCGATCCGCAGGGGCGGCAGCACGTGTCCGGTTGCGGGCGCCGGGGTCTCGGGCGCGCGCGTGGCGTCGGAAAGGGTGGGGAGGGTCACCGGGTCATTCTCCCACCTTCGGTGGCCGGACAAAAAGAGGGCCGCCGTCCACGGGTGGACGGCGGCCCTCTCCTGCCCCGCGGGGCGGACGCGCTAGGCGCCCAGGAGGCGTGCGGAGAGGTACGCCGTGACCTGGTCGAGCGCGACGCGCTCCTGGGCCATGGTGTCGCGGTGGCGGATCGTCACGGCCTGGTCGTCGAGCGTGTCGAAGTCGACCGTGATGCAGAACGGCGTGCCGATCTCGTCCTGGCGGCGGTAGCGACGGCCGATCGCGCCGGCGTCGTCGAAGTCGACGTTCCAGTACTTGCGCAGCTCGGCAGCCAGGTCGCGCGCCTTGGGCGAGAGCTGCTCGTTGCGGCTCAGGGGCAGGACGGCCGCCTTGACGGGAGCCAGGCGCGGGTCGAGCCTGAGCACCGTGCGGACGTCGGTGCCGCCCTTCGCGTTGGGCGCCTCCTCCTCGTGGTAGGACTCGACCAGGAAGGCCATGAGCGAGCGCGTCAGGCCCGCGGCGGGCTCGATCACGTACGGCACGTACTTCTCGTTGGTGACCGGGTCACGGTAGGTGAGGTCCTTGCCGGAGTGCTCGGAGTGCGTCTTGAGGTCGAAGTCCGTGCGGTTCGCGATGCCCTCGAGCTCGCCCCACTCGGAGCCCTTGAAGCCGAAGCGGTACTCGATGTCGACCGTGCGGGTCGAGTAGTGCGAGAGCTTCTCCTGCGGGTGCTCGTAGAGGCGCAGGTTGTCGCGGTCGATGCCGAGGTCGACGTACCAGTTGGTGCGCAGGTCGATCCAGTACTGGTGCCACTCCTCGTCCGTCCCGGGGGCGACGAAGAACTCCATCTCCATCTGCTCGAACTCGCGGGTGCGGAAGATGAAGTTGCCCGGCGTGATCTCGTTGCGGAACGACTTGCCGATCTGGCCGATGCCGAACGGCGGCTTCTTGCGGGCCGCGCCCACGACGTTCTGGAAGTTCACGAAGATGCCCTGCGCGGTCTCGGGGCGCAGGTAGTGCAGCCCGGACTCGTCCTCGACGGGGCCGAGGTACGTCTTGAGCATCATGTTGAAGTCGCGGGGCTCGGTCCACTGGCCGCGGGTGCCGCAGTTGGGGCAGGCGATCTCGGCGAGGCCACCCTCGGGGGCGCGGCCCTTCTTCTCCTCGAACTCCTCGATCATCTGGTCCTCGCGGAACCGCTTGTGGCACGAGAGGCACTCGGTGAGCGGGTCGGTGAACACGCCGACGTGGCCCGAGGCGACCCAGACCTCGCGCGGGAGGATCACGGAGGAGTCGAGGCCCACCACGTCGTCACGGCTCGTGACCATGGTGCGCCACCACTGCTTCTTGATGTTCTCCTTGAGCTCGGTGCCGAGCGGTCCGTAGTCCCAGGCGGAGCGGGTACCGCCGTAGATCTCACCCGAGGGGAAGACGAACCCGCGCCGCTTGGCGAGGGAGACGACGGCATCGAGTCGAGAAGGCGCAGTGGCCACGGGCGATCACTCCAGGAAATCGTGTGTACCCCGCACGTGGCTTCGTGCGGGACGGTGCGGGACGACGGCGCCCCCGGTCGTCGCTGCGTGCCGAGCGAGGCCGTGGGCACCAACGTCCCAGGTTACTCGGTCTTTCTCGGGGCGGTGCTCGGGGGTGGGACGCAGGCCCGACGGCGCCGCTCGCCGTCGGGTGCTCGCGTCACCCGGGCGGGTGTCGGCCAGACCACACCGACCCTTGTTGACATCCGTTATCAATATCAGTGACGATGTCTTCCATGCCCCGACACCGTCCTCGGACCACCCGCGCCGCCCTCGCCACCTCCGTCGCCCTCGCGACGACGCTCGCGCTGGGTGCCTGCGGGTCCGGGGGGACGTCGGGCGGCGGTGGGGCCGGGGAGAGCGCCGGTGACGGCGCCCTCGAGGTGCTCGCCTCCTTCTACCCCCTGCAGTTCGTCGCCGAGCGCGTCGGCGGCGACCGCGTCGAGGTCTCCAACCTGACCCCGCCCGCCGCAGAGCCCCACGACCTCGAGCTCTCCCCCGCCCAGGCCCGCTCGATCGGGACGGCCGACCTCGTCGTCTACCAGTCCGGCTTCCAGGCCGCCGTCGACGAGGCCGTCGACGCGCGCGAGCCGGCGCACCTCGTCGACGCGACCGAGGCCGCCGGCCTCGAGGAGCACCCGGGCGAGTCGTCCGCGACCACGGACGACACGGCGGACGAGCACGCGGACGACTCCCATGCCTCCGACACCCACGACCACTCGTCGGACGGCGGCCTCGACCCGCACTTCTGGCTCGACCCCACGCGGCTGATCCCCGTCGCGGAGGAGGTCGCGGCCGAGCTCAGCGAGGTCGACCCCGACGGCGCCGACGAGTACGCGGCCAACCTCGCCGACCTCACGGCGGACCTCACCGCGCTCGACGACGAGTTCACCCAGGGCCTCGCGAGCTGCACGAGCCCCTACCTCGTCACGTCGCACGAGGCGTTCGGCTACCTCGCCGAGCGCTACGGGCTGGAGCAGATCGGGATCACGGGCATCGACCCCGAGGCCGAGCCCTCCCCCGCGCGGCTGCGCGAGGTCGCCGACATCATCCGCGACCACGGCGTGTCCACGATCTTCTTCGAGACCCTCACGAGCCCCAAGGTCACGCAGACCCTGGCGCAGGACGTGGGCGTCCAGGCCGCGGTCCTCGACCCGCTCGAGGGCCTGAGCGACGGCGGCGGGGACTACCTCGACGTCATGCGGGCCAACCTGGAGGCGCTGCGCACCGGCCTGGTGTGCGCATGAGCGCCCCGCTCGCCACGTCCCCGGCCGAGCCCCTCGCGGCCCGGCCACCGGCCATCGAGGCCCGCGGCGTCCACGTCCGGCTCGGCAGCAGCGACATCCTGCGCGGCGTCGACCTCACGGTCGCCCGCGGCGAGGTGGTCGCGCTGCTCGGCGCGAACGGCTCGGGCAAGTCGACGCTCGTGAAGTCCCTCGTGGGGATCGTGCCGCTCGCCGCGGGCCACGTCCGCCTCCTGGGCGCCGAGCTGGGACCCCGGGTCCCCTGGGCGCACCTGGGCTACGTGCCCCAGCGCGTCTCCGCCCAGACCGGCGTCCCCTCGACCGCGGAGGAGGTCGTGGCCTCGGGCCTCCTGCACGGTCGCCGCATCCGCCCGCCTCGCGGCTGGCGCGCCACGGCCCGCGAGGCCCTGGACCGCGTGGGCCTCGCCGACCGGGCGCACAGCGCCGTGCACGAGCTCTCCGGGGGCCAGCAGCAGCGCGTCCTCATCGCCCGGGCGCTCGCCCGTGGCCCCGAGCTCCTCATCCTCGACGAGCCCGTCGCGGGCGTCGACCAGCCCAGCCAGGAAGCGTTCGCCGCGACGCTCACCGAGCTCACGCGCGACGGCATGACCGTCCTGGTCGTCCTGCACGAGCTCGGCGCGCTCGCCCCCCTCATCCAGCGGTGCGTGGTCCTGCGCCACGGCCTCGTGGTCCACGACGGGGAGCCCCCGCAGGCCACCGCCGCGCACGCGGGCCCGGACCACGAGCACCTGCACCCGCACGACGACGAGCACGGCGCCCCGGCCGGGATCGACATGGGGCTGACCGACGCCCCGCTCACGCACCACACCCCCACCCCCGCCCGTGTCGACCGTGGAGCCGCCTCGTGAACGCCCTCGACGAGCTGGTCGGTATGCTCACCGACCCCTTCATGCAGCGCGCCCTGATCGCGGCCGTGCTGGTCGGCGTGACCGCACCCGTCATGGGGACGTACCTCGTGCAGCGCAAGCTGTCCCTGCTCGGCGACGGGATCGGGCACGTGGCCCTCACGGGAGTGGCGCTCGGCTGGCTCGTCGGCGGCGCGATGGGCGTCGTGCCCGACGACGCCCTCGCGATCCCCGGCGCCGTGGTCGCGGCCGTGATCGGGTCGGTCGTCATCGAGATCGTGCGCGAGCGCGGCCGCACGAGCGGCGACGTGGCCCTGGCGCTCATGTTCTACGGCGGCATCGCGGGCGGCGTCCTGCTGATCGGCGTCGCGGGCGGCAGCTCGGGCAACCTCATGCAATACCTGTTCGGCTCGATCTCGAGCGTCTCGCCGACCGACCTGTGGCTGACCCTGGTCCTGGCGGTGCTCATCCTGGCCGTGGGCATGGGCCTGCGGGCCGCGTTGTTCGCGGTGAGCTACGACGAGGAGTTCTCCCGTGCGTCGGGCCTGCCCGTGCGCGCGCTCAACATCGCGATCGCCGTCATCGCTGCCCTGACCGTCACGGTCGCCATGCGTGTCGTGGGTCTGCTGCTCGTCAGCGCGCTCATGATCGTGCCCGTCGCGATCGCCCAGCTCGTGACCATCTCGTTCCGGCGGACCATGGCGCTGGCCATGGTCATCGGCGTCGTGGTGTGCGTGGTCGGGCTGTCCGTCACGTACTGGCAGACTCTGTCCCCGGGAGCCACGATCGTCGTCCTGGCGATCGCCCTCTACGCGGTCGTGGCGATCCTGCGGCCCGTGCTCGTCCGGCGCAAGCCGCGCGTGTCCCACGACCCGCACCCCGACATCCCCGACGACGTCCACGTGGAAGGTGGCGAGCGATGCAGCGCATGACCCGTCAGCGGGCAGCAGTCTCCGACGCACTCGAGGACCTGCCCGACTTCCGCAGCGCGCAACAGCTCCACGAGCTGCTGCGCGCCCGCGGCGATGCGGTGGGTCTGGCCACGGTCTACCGCACGCTGCAGACCCTGGCCGACGGCGGGTACGTCGACGTGCTGCGCACCGAGGACGGCGAGAGCCTGTACCGCAAGTGCGAGCGCAGCGAGCACCACCACCACCTGGTGTGCCGCGAGTGCGGCACGGCGGTCGAGATCGACGGCCCGACCGTCGAGACCTGGGCCTCCCAGGTGGGCACGGCCCACGGGTTCACGGACATCACCCACACGATCGAGCTCTTCGGCACGTGCGCGGCGTGCCGCGCGGGGAAGGTGTCATGAGCGGGACGCTGCTGCTCTCCGGCCTGACGGCGTCGCTCGCCCTGGTCCCTCACCTGCCCCACGCGCCCCAGGTCGTCGCGGCCGGGGAGTCGACGGGCATCTTCACGATCGACGGCGTCCCGTACTGGTTCATCTACGCCGCAGCGTTCCTGATCGTGTTCGTCCGGGCGCAGGCCACCTACTGGGTCGGTCGGGGCGTGGCCCGCGGCACGGGCAACACCCGGTGGGCCCGGCGTCTGGAGAGCGAGCGGGCCCAGCGGGCGATCGCCACGATCAACAAGTGGGGACCGATCGCCGTCACGCTGTCGTTCTTCACCGTCGGGGTCCAGACCGTCATCAACCTGACCGCCGGCTACACCCGCATGCGCCTCTCGCGCTATCTCGCGGCGCTCGTCCCCGGGTGCCTCATCTGGGCCGGGATCTGGACGACGATCGGGATCGCTGCGTTCAACACGGCCGTGCTGATCGCGGCGAAGAGCCCGGTCGGGCTGGCCGTGCTCGTGCTGCTCGTCGCCGCGCTCGTCGCCTGGACCGTGGTCGCGGCGGGTCGGCGCCGTCGCGCACGGGCGGCGCAGGCCGCCTCCGGCGCTGCGGACGAGCCCACCGCCCAGGCCTCCGCCGACCTCGCCGCCGGGCCGGCGCCGTCGGGCAACCCGATGGGGGACGTCGCGGACCTGCTGCTCGAGCCCCAGGACGAACCCGCCGCGGGCGACGCCGCGCGGCCCGGGCAGCGGCCGACCTCCGAGGCGCCCCGCGACTGACGGGGGCGTTGCCGGGTCAGGAGATCTCGGTCGCGCTCTCGTCGGGTTCGCCCACGCAGAACTGGTTGCCCTGCGGGTCCGTGAGCACCGACCAGCGGTAGCCGGGGATCGTGTGCTCGGCGACCAGGGCCGCGCCGTCCGCGAGCAGGCGGGCGACCTCCGCCGCACGGTCCGCGGTCGAGGCGTCGAGATGGATCCGGTTCTTGCCGGGCGTCGGGTCCTCGACCTTCTGGAAGCCCAGCACGGGCCCCGTGCCCTCCTGACGGGGGACGACCTCGAGGAACCAGCCGTCGGCCTCGTCGATCACCCGCCCGCCCGTCTGCCGGGCCCACCACTGCGCCAGCGGGCGCGGGTCGGTCGAGTCCACCGTGACCATGCCGATCGTGAGAGTCATGCCCGGCACGCTAGCGACAAGCACCGACATGCGCAGGTCGGGCCGCACCGACCAGCGCACCGACCCGCGCGGGAGAAGGGCCGTGTCGAGGTGGAGCCTTCTCCGACACGAACCCTCCACCTGAGGGTCAGGGAAGGTCGGCCGGCTCCGCCGCCTTGTCGACCGCCCCGCCGTAGCGCCGGTCACGGCTCGCGTACTCCTCGACCGCGCGCCACAGGCTGCGCCGGTCGACGTCCGGCCAGTGCTCGGGCAGGAACACCATCTCGGCGTACGCGGCCTGCCAGATCATGAAGTTCGACGTGCGCTGCTCGCCCGAGGACCGCAGGAAGAGGTCCACGTCCGGCAGGTCGGGCTCGTCGAGGTACTTCGCGACCGTCTTCTCGGTGACCTTCCTGGGGTCGAGACGGCCCGCCGCGACCTCCTGGGCGATGGCCTGCGCGGCGTCCGCGATCTCCGCGCGGCCACCGTAGTTCACGCACATCGTCAGGGTGCACGTGTCGTTGTCCTTGGTCAGCCGCTCGGCGTCCTCGAGCTCCTTGATGACCGAGCCCCACAGGCGCGGGCGCCGCCCGGCCCAGCGCATGCGCACGCCCCAGCTGCTCATCTCGTCGCGTCGGCGCCGGATCACGTCCCGGTTGAACTGCATGAGGAAGCGGACCTCCTCGGGCGAACGCTTCCAGTTCTCGGTCGAGAACGCGTAGGCCGAGACGTGCTTGACGCCGATCTCGATCGCGCCGGCCACGACGTCGAGCAGCGCCGCCTCGCCCGCCTTGTGGCCCTCGGTGCGCGGCAGCCCCCTCTCGTTGGCCCACCGCCCGTTGCCGTCCATGACGATCGCCACGTGCTGCGGCACGAACCGGGCCGGGATCTTGGGCGCCGTGGCCCCCGAGGGGTGCGGCGGGGGCGGCTGGATCGGTCGAGCCATCAGGCCTCTCCCCCGGTCCGCGACGGGGCCGCTTCGTCTCGTTCCACCATGCGCAGTGATCGCAACGTTCTCTCCAGGTGATATTGGCTGTAGGCGGCCACGAGACCGCTGGCCTCCTTGCGGTGGCGCACGTCCGACGCGTCCGCCACGTCCCACTCGCCCGCGAGCAGCGCCGCGAGCAGGGAGAAGGTCTCCGGGGCCGGGGACGTCGAGCCGGGCGGGCGGCACCGTCCGCACACCGCCCCACCCAGGGCCACCGCGAACGAGCGGTGCGGCCCGGGCTCCCCGCACCGCGAGCAGTCGGTGAAGCTCGGCGCCCACCCGGCGACCGCGAGGGCGCGCAGCAGGTAGGAGTCGAGGACCAGGCCCGGTGCGTGGGCGTGCCCCGCGAGCGAGCGCAGCGCCCCGGCGAGCAGCCAGAACTGCTGCACCGCGGGTTCCTTCTCGGCCTCGACGAGCCGCTCGGCCGTCTCCAGCATCGCGGCCCCTGCCGTGTAGAGCCCGTAGTCCTCGCAGATCGGGCGGGCGTATGCACCCACGGTCTCGGCCTGCGTCACGACGTCGAGCGAGCGGCCCACGTGGAGCTGGACGTCGACGAACATGAAGGGCTCCAGCCGCGCACCGAAGCGCGAGGACGTACGACGCACCCCTTTGCCCACGGCCCGGACCTTGCCGTTCTCGCGGGTGAGCAGGGTGACGATGCGGTCGGCCTCGCCCAGCTTCTGGGCGCGGAGCACGATCGCTTCGTCTCGGTAGAGGACCACACCCCCATTGTCGGTCATGGCACCGACGTCCCGGTGCACGGTCCACCCGCGGGCGCCCCGGACGCCCGACGGGGTCCCACGCCGTCGGGCGCGGGACCCCGTCGAGGGAGCCGGGAGCGTCAGGCCTCGACGCGCTCCGCGCGGTTGACGGCCGAGACGATCGCCTTGAGGGAGGCCGTGGTGATGGACGGGTCGATCCCGACGCCCCACAGGACGTCGTCGCCGACCTGGCACTCGACGTAGGCCGCAGCGGTGGCGTCGCCACCCTCGGAGAGCGCGTGCTCGGCGTAGTCCAGGACGCGGACCTCGACGCCGACCCCGGCGACCGCGTCGACGAACGCAGCGACGGGGCCGTTGCCCGAGCCTTCCAGGGTCAGGAGCTCACCGCGGTCGAGCACGTCGACCGCCAGGGTGTCCGGGCCGTCCTCGGACGACACGGCGCGCGTCCCGCGCAGCTTGAGGCGCCCCCACGGCTCCAGGCCCGACGCGGCGTCGACCGGCAGGTACTCGTCGGAGAAGATCCGCCAGATGTCGTCTCCCGTGACCTCCTGGCCGCCCGCGTCCGTGAACGCCTGGACGACGCGCGAGAACTCGATCTGCAGACGGCGCGGCAGGTCCAGGTGGCGCTCGG
Organism: Oerskovia douganii; assembly: GCF_015142735.1. Classification (GTDB taxonomy): domain Bacteria; phylum Actinomycetota; class Actinomycetes; order Actinomycetales; family Cellulomonadaceae; genus Oerskovia; species Oerskovia douganii. Next base: position 14,349 of record NZ_JACSPN010000028.1, read on the forward strand.
ACTGCAGCAGGTAGGAGATGCCGCCCTTGCCGGACTGCGAGTTGACGCGGATCACGGCCTCGTACGAGCGGCCCACGTCCTTGGGGTCGATGGGCAGGTACGGCACGCCCCAGACCAGGTCGTCGACGCCCTTGCCCGCGGCCTGGGCCTCGGCAGCCATGGCGTCGAGGCCCTTCTTGATCGCGTCCTGGTGGGAGCCGGAGAACGCGGTGAACACCAGGTCCCCCGCGTACGGGTGCCGCTCGTGCACGGCGATCTGGTTGCAGTGCTCGACCGTGCGGCGGATGCGGTCCATGTCGGAGAAGTCGATCTCCGGGTCGATGCCCTGGCCGAACAGGTTCATGCCGAGCGTCACCAGGCACACGTTGCCCGTGCGCTCGCCGTTGCCGAACAGGCAGCCCTCGATGCGGTCCGCGCCGGCCTGGTAGCCCAGCTCGGCTGCGGCCACGGCCGTCCCGCGGTCGTTGTGCGGGTGCAGCGACAGGACGACGTTCTCGCGGTGCGCGAGGTGCCGGTTCATCCACTCGATCGAGTCGGCGTAGACGTTGGGCGTGGCCATCTCGACCGTCGCGGGCAGGTTGATGATGACCTTGCGGTCCGGCGTCGGCTCGAAGACCTCGATGACCTCGTTGCAGATCTCGACCGCGAACTCGAGCTCGGTGCCCGTGTAGGACTCGGGCGAGTACTCGTAGAAGACCTCGGTCTCCGGGATGGTCTCCTCGAACTTGCGGCACAGCTTGGCGCCGTTGACCGCGATCGCGATGATGCCCTCGCGGTCCGTGCGGAACACGACCTCGCGCTGGAGGCGTGACGTCGAGTTGTACAGGTGCACGATCGCCTGCTTGGCACCGCGCAGCGACTCGTAGGTGCGGGCGATCAGGTGCTCGCGGGACTGGGTCAGGACCTGGATGACGACGTCGTCCGGGATGTGCCCCTCCTCGATGAGCAGGCGCACGAAGTCGAAGTCCGTCTGCGAGGCCGACGGGAAGCCGACCTCGATCTCCTTGTAGCCCATCTCGACGAGCAGCTGGAACATCTTCAGCTTGCGCTCGGCGTTCATGGGTTCGATCAGGGCCTGGTTGCCGTCCCGCAGGTCCACCGCGCACCAGCGCGGGGCCTTCTCGATGCGCTTGTCCGGCCACGTCCGGTCCGGCAGCGACACGTCGAACTGCTGGTGGAAGGGCTCGTACTTGTGCACCGGCATGCCCGAGGGCTGCTGTGCGGAGCGAGAGCTGGTCTGGGGGGTCTGCGCCGTGGTGCTCATCATGTCCTTCGCGATCTCTTCGTCGGTGCTGTTCAGCCGGCACACCAACCACCGCGACGAGGATGCGGCCTAGAGGGCCTCGTCGCGGCAACGAAGGAGGAGCAGCTGTGTCACGTGCACGCTGTCACTGTACTCCCGTCGGGGGCGACGCCGCGGGACGTCCCGGTGGATGGAACGGACGAGGCGGCCCGACGGCGCCGCGTGAGCAGCGTCGTCGGGCCGCCTCACGACCGGACCGGGCGGCCCGACGACCCTGCTCGCGTGAGCGACGTCGTCGGGCGCGCCTCGGCGTGTCGCGCCGGGTCAGCGTCCCCGCGAACGCAGTGCCGCGTCGACCGCCGGGTCACCCAGGTTGCCGAGCCACTCGAGCAGCGCCGGGTAGGTCGACGGGTTGGCGGCGACCTGCGGGCGCAGGTGCGGGGCCTCCTGGACGATCTGCGCGAGCACCTCGAGAGGCGTGGACGGGTCCAGGGCCTGGGCCGCGGTGAACCCCGCGGGCTGCGGGTCCTGGTAGGGCGGAAGGACGGCCGTGTCGCCCACCGACTGGGCTGCGTAGCCCGGACGCGCCGCGTACCCCGAGCGCTCCGGGACGACCGGCTGCACCGGGCGCGACGGCTCGTTGCCCTGGGCGGGCAGGACCTGCGTCCGGTACTGGTCGACCGGGCGCGCCGTCTCCCGCACCGCGTGCGGCGACTGCTGGGCCGTCTCCTCGTGGTGGACCGGCTGGGTCGCCTGCTGGCTCGGCGCGTAGCGGACCTGCTGCACCGGGGAGGAGGCGGGCGTCGGTCGGGACGGCGCCGCGGCCGGCTCGTGCTCCTGCTCGCCGGCCTCGGGGCCGTAGCCGTCGGGCCCGGTCGCGTAGCTGCCGCTGCCGTACGGGCCGGCGACCGGCTCCTGCGCGGGCTTGGGACGCGCAGGACGCGGCGCGGGCGGCTGCCACACGTACGCGCTCGGAGCGGTGTCCGCACCGACGAGCGACGTCGGGCGGTTCTCCGCGAAGTGCGTCCGGACCTCGGCAGGAACGGTGAGCGCGAACACCACGACGAGCGGCAGCCCGTAGGCCAGGAGGAGCAGAGGCGTCCCGAAGCTCGCGCCGGCCTGGTTCGTCGCGACGATCAGCAGCACGATGCCCAGCAGCGCGACCACGCCCGCCGCCCCGAGGGCCAGCGTCCGTCCGGCGACCGCGTCCCGGGCCAGGGACCGGCGGCCCACGAGCGCGACACCTGCTGCGAGCACCCCGAACACGATCGAGAGGATCAGGATCGCTCCACGCTCACCGGCCGCGAGCGTGAAGACACCGATCAGCGCGGTGCCGGCGGCGACGACCACGATCAGGTCGAGCGCGCGCACCGCCACGCCCACCCAGGTCGTGACGGGCGACGAGGTGGCGGTCGTCCGGGCCAGCGCCGGGGAGGACGCGACCGCGGCGACCGCCGGGACGAGCAGCAGCCCGAAGCGGCCCAGGGCGAACGAGTCGATGCTCACGCCCTGGTTGCTGGTGTTGAGCACGAAGAGCACCACGAGCGCGACACCCAGGCCGACGAGCACGAGCCGCCACGCCTCGTCGTGCCGCAGGACGCCCCACAGCGGCCACCCCACGAGCGCGACGGTCATGGCCGCGAGGACGAGGAACCCGAGCACCAGGAGCGGCGGCACGCCGAGGGTGAAGGTCAGCACGAACGCGACCAGCGCACCGACCAGCGCCACCCCGGCGACGACCGTCAGGACCAGCGTCCAGAACCGCGACACCGCCCGGTCCTGGTCGACCGGTCCGAGCTCGGCCTGGCGCGGCTGCGCGGCGAGAAGGGCTCCCGCGAGCCCCAGCGAGAGCGCCGACCCGACCCCGCCCCACCCGTTGCCCGCGTCGCGGTTCACGAGGTCGAGCACGATGTACACGGCGGCCAGGAGCACGTACGGGGCGTTGGCCACGAGGCGGGCCCGACGGGTCGTGTGCACGGTCCACGTCGCCGGCAGGGCGCCGGTCCGCGCAAGGTACGGCAGCGAGAGCGACAGCAACGAGACGACCGTCACGAGGATCACCTCGATCTTGTCCGACGCCCTGTGCCCCAGCAGGTCCCACGGCATGGTCAGCGACACGAACAGGAGCAGGGCCGCCACGCCGTCGCGCACGTAGTCGCTCACGGGGATGCCCGCGAACGGGTTGCTCCCTGCGGACGGGGCGCTCCCTGCGGACTGCGCGGACTGCGCGGGCTCCTGGGTGCCCTCCTCCAGCACGGGAGAGGCGCCTCGGGGAGCCGTCTCCTCGGACGGGCCCGTGGCGGCGGGCTCGCCGTGCGTCCGGGTCGGCGGGTGCTGATCGGGGCCGGGCCCAGGGTCGGTCTCGTTGGTCATCGCGCTCTCCCTACAGATCACACCGGGCTCGGGATCGGTCGGGCCCGGATCAGGCCACGACGGCCCCGTCAGTTTCTACCGGTAGATCACCGATGGCTCAAGTCTCCCACTTCGACCCGCGTGACCCTCGGCCGAGCCTCATGACCTCGGAGCGGGTGACGGCGAAGAGCATCCCCTGCGCGGCGACGATCTCGTGGCGCTCACCGTCGAACGTCTGCCGCCACTCGACGTGTCCGTCGAACAGGTTCATGGACACGACGCCCGTCGAGGTCGGGTCGGGCGGAGGGTCGAAACCGTCCCCCGAGGTCACGAGCAGCAGCGAGTCGCCGTCCGTGAACGCCCGGACGATCTCCGTGGTCAACCATCGCCGCCACAGCTCCCGCCCGGTCCCGGTCTCGAGCGCGATGAGCCGCGACCCGGACTCCACCACGACCACGTCCTCCGTCTGGAGCCAGAGCACCTCGGGCCACTCCTCGCGGTGCCAGAGGCGACGGCCCGAGACCACGTCGTAGCCCGTGAAACCAGGCATCCGCACCACGACGACGCGGGGCGGGACACCGCCCGTGATCTCCGGCACGAACGGCTCGCCCGGCATCCTGAGTCGTGTCCGGCCGTCCGGCCCGAGCACGTCGACGACGTCCCCCTGCCCCGACCCGTCGTCGGTGGACACCCTGACCGACAGGTCGCCCGCGAGCGCCCCGCCGTCCGCCCAGCCGCCCGGGGGTCCCTGCGACCGCAGGCGCTCGCCCGCGCGGTCGCCGGCGGCGTCGAAGGTCGCCGAGGCGTCGACCGTCCTGACGTGGAGCAGCCCGCGCATCGACATCAGCTCGACGTGGTCCGTTCGGCCGGGCGTCCCTGCCGCCTCTCCGTCGCCGGGGGACCCGACGGCGTCGGTCGGCACCTGCGCGCCCTCGAGAGCCCGAGACCTGGTGGCGGCCCCGTCCAGGGCCCCCTCCCAGGTCACCACGACGCCACCGTCCCCGCGCGAGGCCGTCGCGACGAGGCCGTCGGCGAGCGGTGCCGCGGCGAGGACGCCGTCGCCCAGTCCACGTGACCCCACGGTCCCGCCCGTCCGGTCGAGGACGGTCACGAGGAGAGGGAACCCGTCGTCGGGCCGCCCCGTCCCTGCCGTCTCCCCCCGGGCCGTGACGCACACGAGCGGGGACCCGGCCGCGTGCGGGTCGAGGAGGTCGGGGCCGCAGGTGGTCGTACCCGTCGGCAGGTCCGCGGTCCACACCTCCTCGCCGGTCACGACGTCACGAGCGGTCACCACGCCGCCGGGCTCGACGATCACCACCTGCCCGTCGACCGCGGCGGGCCAGGCTGCCCCCGTCGGAGCCCGCCACACGGGGACGGGCTCGTCGGCGACGGGCCACAGGCCTCCCACCTGGGCCGCCACCCGGTCGGCCCGCTCACGCTCGATGGCACCACCTGCCACGAGCGAAGCACCCATGCCGCCCACCAGGAGCACCGCACCGAGCACCACGAGACCGGGGACGTGCCACCTGCGGCGCGGGTCGTGCGCGTCCTCCTGGCCGGGGCCCGCAGGATCCTGCACCGACCGCTCGTCGCTCCGGTCCACGGGCCGCGGCGTCGACGGTGGTCGGGGGCCCTGTGGACGGGCCCGGCGCGACCCGGCCGCCGACGGCGGTCCGGTCGGGCCGGACCCCGCGTCGAAGTCGTCGTCGAGCTCGGTCACCTCGACCAGCTCGACGGCGTGGGCGTCCTGCTCACGACGTCGTGGAGCCACCTCTCCACGGTAGTCCGCTCCGTCCGAACCGGTCGGCCGGGGGGGGACGGCCAGGAGGATCGGACGCCTCGTCGCCCGCACGCAGGAGCCGTGCGCCTGCTACCGGTCAGCCGACGCCGAAGATCGTGCCGTCGTCCGACCACCCGATCAGCGTCCCGCCCACGGACGTCGCCGTGTCGAACGAGTCCGCGAGGTCCCGCACCCACAGCTCCTGCCCCGAGTCCATCGAGATCGCCGTGATCCTCGTCCCGCCGGACGTACCGGACCCCACGAGGTACAGGTCGGTGCCGTCCGTGAACGCCGTGGAGTAGAAGCGGACGCCCGACGCCTCCCAGACCTGCTCGCCCGAGGCCAGGTCGACGGCCCACAACCGCCCCACGCCCGACAGCACCCCGATGTCGCCCACCTGGGCGACGGCGACGTCGACCTGCCGCTCCTCGGTCCACAGCGCGCGGCCGCTGACCGGGTCGTGGGCCGTCGTGACCGGCCGGATGATCGACCCGAGGGCGTCCATCACGCCACCGCCTTCCGTGACGAGCAGCACACTGGTCGGTGACCCGTCGGTCACGCCGAACTCCTGGACCTGGCCCTCGGCGCGGAACACCTCGTTCCCCTCGCGGTCCAGGACCGCCGAGGCGCTGCCGTCCGAGCCCTGGACGACGGAGCGTCCCTCTCGCAGCGGCACGACGAACGAGCGGGAGGCCTGCGCACCGGCGACGCCCGCGGCGTCGAGCGTCACGATCCCGCTGCCACCGAACACCCCGAGCTCGTCCCCTTCTCTCCACAGCCCGAGGTACTCGTCGTCGGGCCGTGCACCCTCCGGAAGGACCACGTCGACCTGCCTCGTCCAGACCACCTCGGCCGTGTCGAGGTCCTTCAGGGTGACCACGGCCTGCCCGTCGGCTCCCCAGCGGACCGTCGCGACGCCGTCCTCGAAGACGACTGCGCCACGCGTGCCCTCCTCGAGAGCGTGCGAGGCGACGACCGCGCCGGTCGCCGGGTCCAGCACCTGGAGGCCGGAGAACCGCTCACGGTAGGTCGACGCACCGACCCCGGGCTCGCGCACGAACGCTATCGTCGTGCAGGCCATCAGGCCCTGCAGGTCCGATCCCTCGGCCCCTTCCTCGCAGTACGTGGTCCGCTGCCCCGGGCCCTCCGATCCGAACGCCTCCGGCGCCTGCCACACGAGCTCCCCCGTGGCCGGGTCGTGCCCCGAGACGGAGGCTCCTGCCCGCACGAGCGTGCCTCCCACGTCGATCGGCAGGGTCCACCCCACCAGCGACGGGTCACCCGAGACCTCGGGCGGCTCGATCCGCCAGACGACCTCGGCGTCCGCGGCCAGCGGCCTCAACCCACCGGCCGCCACCACACGGTCCGTACGCCGGGCATCGGCCGCCTCACCCACCACCAGCCCGCCGACGACGAGGGCGCCCACGCCCACGCCGACGCCCACGACGAGCCAGGACCGGAGAGACCTCGGCCGGCGCACCGCGTCCGGGCCGTCCGTGCCCGAGGTACCCGGGGTGCCCGGGGTGCCCGGGGTGCCCGGGGTGCCCGGGCCGTCCGAGCCGTCCGACGTCGGGTCGGTCACCGGCCCTCCGAGGGACGCTGCGACGTCGGGGTCCTCGACCGTGGCAGCCGCCACGGGTGACGGATCCCGCCCGGTCCGAGCCTCCTCGACGTCGTCGACGTCCTCGATGTCCTCGAACCCGAGGACCCGCACGCCCGCCCCCGCTGCACCGCGCCCGCGCCTTCTCATGCGCCGACCCTAGCGTCCGCCGTCCCGGGGCGTCAGATGCCGAGCTGGTACACGCCCCAGTAGGCGAGCGTGACGAGCAGGATCGTGGATCCGGCGACGGTCGCCCAGAGCGTGGCCCGGGCACCGACGCCGGTGGCCGGACGCACGACCACTCCCCCCTCGGGGGACGCGGCGACCGCCTTGTGCGCCGTCCGCAGGTCCGCGAGGCGGTTGATGATGAACGCGGCAGCGACCACCGTGGCCAGGCCCAGCAGGCGCACCGCGATCCAGCCGCCCTGGACGACCCACGCGTCGGTCTGGTAGTCGAGCGCGAGCCTCGCGACGGACACCAGGTAGACCACGAGGCCCACCATGGTCGCGACCGACCCCACCGCGAGCCCCACGAGCGGCCACCGGAGCCCGGGAGCGAGCCGCCCCGCCGGGCGCGACGTACGACGCACCCGGCGCACCAGGCCGGTCACGAGCCACACGAGCGGCCCGACGACCAGCAGCGCACCACCCACGATCACGAACCCGATGACGATGTCCCCGTTGCCGTACCACCTCGGGTTCGGCACGGCCGACGCCAGGTAGAGCTGGTCCGGCTGCGCACCCGCCACCGCGGGCTCGGCGCCGGCCGTGCCCGGGAGCCCCTGGACCCACGCCGAGACGTCGCGCGCGAAGTCCGGCACCAACGACCCGCCCACCCGGATGCCGTGGTTGGCCCCCGCGTAGTAGCGGACCGTCACGTCGTGGTTCCCGTTGGCTCCTGCGTCCGCGATGATCTGCAGCGCCCCCTGCTCGATCGGCATCGACGGGTCGGCCGTGCCGTAGACGACGAGCGTCGGGACGTCGAGCCGTTCGAGGTAGGGCGTGACGTCGAAGTCCGCGTACTCGAACCCTCCCCCGGGCATCTCCATGCCCACGGCCCGAGGGATCGCACGGAAGACCCCCTGCGGCACCCCCGTGTTGCGCAGGTAGGAGTCCACCGCGAACCCCGCCTGCTGCCGCGGCGGCACGACGGGAGCCGAGACCATGACGAGGAACGACACGTCCGGGTCCTGGTCCACGAGGACCGGTGCGATCCACGTGCCCTCCGACTCGGCGTACAGCCCCACGCGCTCCGGGTCCACCGACGGTCTGGTCCGCAGCAGCTCCACCGACCGCTGGTAGTCGTCGGCCATGTCGACGTAGTCGCGGTGACGGGTCGTGTAGGTGTCGAGCCGCTTGGACGGGACGAGAGTCACGATCCCCGCGCTCGCCATGTCGGTCGCGACCTCGACGAACGCCTCGTCCGCCGCACCGGTCCCGGCACCGTGCAGGAACACGACCCCGGGGAGCCCGTCGGGAGCGCCGACGGGCTCACGCAGGAGTCCGTCGACGCTCGTCCCCTCGAGCCGGACGACGACCTCGGTCTCCTTGACCTCGTACGTCCCGACGGGCTGGACGTCCTGCCCCTGGCCGCCGATCGCGGTGTCCGCCGCCGTGGGTGAGAGATGGTCGGTCACGGGCACCGGGGACCACTGAGGACCGGTCACGGCCCCCACCAGGGCAAGGCCGATGGCCAGGGCGGCGCTCGTGGCCGCGGTACGGAAGATCACGTCAGCATCGTCTCGCACGACAGGGGCCGACCGCCCGGGGGGCGTCCGGAGAACAGGAGGGGGCCCACCCTAGAACCCGAGCTTGCGCAGCTGCTTGGGGTCGCGCTGCCAGTCCTTGGCGACCTTGACGTGCAGGTCCAGGTAGACGCGCGCGCCGAGCAGCGCCTCGATGCCCTTGCGGGCCTCGGTCCCGACGTGACGCAGGCGCGACCCGCCACGCCCGATGATGATCGCCTTCTGGCTGTCGCGCTCCACGAAGAGGTTGACCCGGACGTCCAGGAGCGGCGGCCTGCCCGTCTCCGGGTTGCCCGATCCCTCGCGGGGGACGATCTCGTCGACGACCACGGCGAGGCTGTGCGGCAGCTCGTCCCGCACACCCTCGAGCGCCGCCTCACGGACGAGCTCGGCGACCATCACGGCCTCGGGCTCGTCGGTCAGCTCGCCTCCCGGGTACAGCTCGGGGCCGGCGGGCAGGTGCTTGACCAGCACGTCCTCCAGGGTCTCGACCTGGAAGCCGTCCTTGGCGGAGACCGGCACGATGTCCTGCCACTCGCCGAGCTGGTCCACCGCGAGCAGGTGCTTGGTCAGCGTCTCGCGGTCCACCAGGTCCGCCTTGGTGACGACCGCGACGACCGGGGTGGGCCGGCGCCCCTTCATCAGGTCGGCGAGCTGGGCCGCGATGTACTTGTCGCCGGGGCCGACCTTCTGGTCGGCGGGGAGGCAGAACGCGATGACGTCGACCTGCGCGAGGGTCTCACGCACCAGGTCGTTGAGCCGTTCACCGAGGAGCGTGCGCGGACGGTGCAGCCCCGGTGTGTCCACGAGGATCAGCTGGGCGTCCGGGCGGTGCACGATGCCCCGGATCGTGTGGCGCGTCGTCTGCGGTCGCCCGGAGGTGATCGCGACCTTCTGTCCCACCAGGGCGTTCGTGAGCGTGGACTTGCCCGCGTTGGGCCGTCCGACGAAGCACGCGAAGCCGGCCTTGTGCTCTGCTGTGGCGTGGTCGTTCTGGGTCACCGGTGTGCTTCTCTCTCGTTCGACTCGCCCGCTCGACGCGGGCTGTCACTGGTCCGCCCGGCACGCTCCGCGCGCTCGGGGGTCGTCTGTCGGTCTCTGGAGCCGCGGTCGCGCGGCTCGGCGCGCTCGCGCCTGTCGGTCTCGGTACCCGACGGCGCCTCGGGGTGGTCGGGGACCTCGGTGCTCACGGCGCGCACGAGCACGGTCGCGAGCTGCTTGCGTCGCCCCTCGACCCGCTCGCCCGTCATGTGCACGCCCTGGGCCTCGGCCGTCGACCCCGGGAGGGGGACCTTGCCGAGCGCCTTGGAGAGCAGGCCGCCGACCGTGTCCACGTCGTCGTCCTCGATGTCGAGGTCGAAGAGCTCGCCCAGCTCGTCGAGCGGAAGGCGCGCAGGGACCCGGAAGGTCCCGTCGCCCAGGTCCTCGACCTCGGGGCCCGACCGGTCGTGCTCGTCCGTCAGCTCGCCCACGATCTCCTCGAGCGCGTCCTCGATCGTCACGAGCCCCGCGACGCCGCCGTACTCGTCCACGACCATCGCGATGTGCGAGGCGGAGGCCTGCATCTCGCGCAGCAGGTCGTCGACCGGCTTGGACTCGGGCACGAAGATCGCGGGCCGTGCGACGTCGGCGACGCGGCGCGACGCGGCCTCGGGCGAGCCGTGCACGACCTTCACGACGTCCTTGAAGTACACGACGCCCACGAGGTCGTCGACCGACGTCCCCGTCACGGGCAGGCGCGAGAAGCCCGAGCGAAGGAACAGGGCCAGCGCCTTGGACAGCGGCGTCGAGGCGGGGGTCGTGATCATGTCGGTGCGCGGGACCATGACCTCGCGCGTGAGGGTGTCGCCGAGCTCGAAGACGGAGCGGATCATCTCGCGCTCCTCCTCCTCGATGATCTCCGACTCGTTCACCCGGTCGACCATGTCCTGGAGCTCGCGCTCGTGGGGGCCGTCCGCGTCGTCCTTCGCCCCCCTGAACCGCACGAGCCACCCCGTGAGGAGCACCGCGGGAGTCAGGACGCCAGAGAGCGTCAGGAGCACCCGCACGGGATGCTGGCGCCCGAGGGCACGCGGAGCGACCCGCGCGAAGACCAGGGCGACGAGCACGACGAAGAGCAGGGCCCCGAGCAGCGCCTGCCACCAGTCGTCGAGCCACGCCGAGACGAGCAGCGTCACGCAGGCCGCCGCGAGCATCTCGGCGACCACGCGCAGGAACGCGAGAGCCGCCGCGGTGTGCGGCGGGTCCTCGGTCAGCGCCTGGACCCGGCGCACCCGGACCACGCGAGGCGGCAGCGGACCGGCAGGTCCTCCGCCGGAGCCCGACGTCCCGGCCTCTGCCTCGGCGGCCGCCTCGGTGACGGCAGCGCGCGTGACCCGCATGACCGCGGCCTCGCCCGCGCCGAGGGCGCCCGCGAGGATCACGCCCACGACCGCGAGGACGAGCAGCAGCGCGACGGGGACCTCGGTCATCGGCTGGCGAGGAAGGTCAGGAGGAGCTTGCGCTGCAGGGCGAACATCTCCTTCTCCTCCTCGGGCTCCGCGTGGTCGTAGCCCAGCAGGTGGAGGATGCCGTGCGTCGTGAGCAGGAGCATCTCCTCGGTCGTCGAGTGGCCCGCCGTCACGGCCTGCTGCGCGGCGACCTCGGGGCAGAGCACGATGTCTCCGAGCTCGCCCGCGGGCGTCACGTCGCCGTCACGCCCGGGACGGAGCTCGTCCATGGGGAAGGACAGCACGTCCGTGGGCCCGGGCTCGTCCATCCAGCGCACGTGCAGCTCGGACATGACGTCGGACTCGACGAACCGGATGCCGAGCTCGCTCTGCGGGTGCACGTGCATGGCGTCCAGGACGTAGCGCGCGAGGGCGGCGAACTCCGCCTCGTCGACCTCGTAGCCGGACTCGTTGTTGATCTCGACGCTCATCAGCGTGCCCCTTGCTCTCGTTGGTCTCGTTGGTCTCGTGGTCGATCGCGTCGGGGCGCCCCGCCCCTGCCCGCGCCGTGCGCGTGCCCGCCGCCGTCCCGGGCCGGGCGGGCGGTGCTCACGTCCCAGCGCGCGTACGCGTCGATGATGTCGCTCACGAGGCGGTGCCGGACGACGTCGGTCGAGGTCAGGCGGCAGAACTCGACGTCGTCGACCCCGGTCAGGACGTCCTCGATGACCCGCAGCCCGGACGGTGTGCCACCGGGGAGGTCGACCTGCGTGACGTCGCCCGTGATGACCATCTTGGAGCCGAACCCGAGGCGGGTGAGGAACATCTTCATCTGCTCGGTCGAGGTGTTCTGCGCCTCGTCGAGGATGATGAAGGCGTCGTTGAGGGTGCGACCGCGCATGTATGCCAGCGGCGCGACCTCGATCGTCCCGGACTCGATGAGCTTGGGGATCGACTCGGGGTCGATCATGTCGTGCAGCGCGTCGTAGAGCGGGCGCAGGTACGGGTCGATCTTCTCCGAGAGCGAGCCGGGCAGGAACCCGAGCCGCTCCCCCGCCTCGACGGCGGGGCGGGTCAGCACGATGCGGCTGACCTGCTTGGCCTGGAGAGCCTGCACGGCCTTGGCCATGGCGAGGTACGTCTTGCCGGTGCCCGCCGGTCCGATCCCGAACGTCACGGTGCTCGCGTCGATCGCGTCGACGTAACGCTTCTGCCCCACGGTCTTGGGCCGGATGGTCCGGCCCCGGCTCGAGAGGATGTTGAACGTGAGGACCTCGGCCGGCCGGGTCGCGGTCGCCGCGGTCAGCATCGCGACCGAGCGGGTCACGACGTCGGGCGTCAGGCGCGTCCCGGACTCGACGACCTCGACGAGCTCGTCGAGGAGCCGCGAGGCGAGCGCGACGTCGCCCGCGGGGCCGGTCACCGCGAGCTCGTTGCCACGGGCGTGCACGTCGATCGTGGGGAAACCGGCCTCGATCGCACGCAGCACGACGTCGCCGCTGCCGAGCAGGTCCACCATGGGCACGTGGGCCGGGACGACGATGCGGTGCTCGACCCGTGCTCCCGGGTGGTGGGCCGGCGGTTCCAGGCCACCGGTCCCGTCGGCCCGTCCGGTGCGGGCGCGCTCCTGGTCGCGGGAGGGGCCTCCGGAGCCGGGCGTCGCTGGGCCGTTCGGTGGGGGCGGTGTCGAGGATGGCATGAGCCGGCTTGCGCCGAGGCACTCCTTCGGAAGGTCTGTGTGGTTCGTGGTGCGTCCATGATATCGAGCGCGCACCGCCGGGTCAGGGCGAATACCCGCCCCACCCGGCGGCTCGACGGACGGGGCGGGCGGACGGCCCACGGTCAGGCAGGGGTCCAGCCCAGCTCCTTGCCGCCGATGACGTGCCCGTGGACGTGGAAGACGCTCTGCCCGGCGCGCGGCCCGGAGTTGAAGATCAGCCGGAACTGCCCGTCGGCCTGCTCGCTCGCGATCTCGTCGGCCAGCGCCACGACCCCCGCGAGGAGGTCGGGGTCGGCGGCGGCGAGCTGCGCGATGTCCCCGTGGTGCGCGCGCGGGACGACGAGCACGTGGAGCGGCGCCTGCGGGTTGATGTCCTTGAACGCCACGGCCTGGTCCGTGGACGCGACGATCGTCGCCGGGCTGTCCCCGGCGACGATCTTGCAGAACAGGCAGTCCGGGTCGGTCGGGTGAGGGGTGTCGTTGCTGGTCATGACGGCAGGCTACCCCCGCCCCCGGGCCGCGGCCCGGGGTGCGGGCGGGCCGGCCGGGTCAGCGGACGTCACCGTCCCTCGTCCGCCCCGTCCCACCGGCCGAGCCGCTGGACGAGCATCGCGATCGCGACGGGCCCTGCGGTCGAGGTCCGCAGCACGTGCGGCCCGAGGCGGGCGGTGCGCGCCCCGGCCTCGGTGAGCGCCTCGACCTCCCGCTCGGAGATCCCGCCCTCGGGCCCGACGACGACGAGCACCTCGGGCGCATGGCTCGACGCCGCGGCGGGGTCGCCGGGCGAGGGCAGGGGCACCTCGGCGAGGGGGACGAGCGCCTCCTCGTGCAGCACGATCACGGCACCGCCCGCCTCGACGACCTGACGGGTGCGGTCGACGAGCCCCCGGGTGTCGATCGCGAGATCGACGCGTGGCAGCCGTGCGCGACGCGCCTGCTTGGTCGCGGCGCGGACCGTCGCGAGCCAGCGGGCGCGCGACTTCGCCGCACGGTCGCCGCGCCACACGACGATCGACCGCTCGGCCTGCCACGGGACGACGGCGTCGGCGCCGACCTCGGTCGCCGCCTCGATCGCCATCTCGTCCCGGTCGCCCTTGGCGAGCGCCTGGACCAGCGTCACGACGACGTCGGGAGCCGGCTCCTGGACGACCTCGCGGACCCGCAGGCTGACCCCGGGACCTGCGACGGCCTCGATGGTGCACCGCAGGCGCAGCCCCTCGCCGTCCACGACGTCGATGTCCTCACCGACGGCCCGACGCTGGACGACGCCCGCGTGCCGCCCCTCGGCGCCGTCGAGCACGTAGAGCGAGCCCACGGGGAAGCCGGAGAGACCGCCCCCGGCCCCGCCCTCCGACGAGCCGCTCGCCTCGGCGAGGAAGACCGGCGCGCTCACTCAGCGCCCCGACAGCTTGTCGCGCAGGCGGGAGAAGACTCCCGGGTGCGCGGCCGACAGGCGCGGGTCCGGGCGCTCCTCGCCACGAGCCTTCGCGAGGGAGCGCAGCAGCTCCTCCTGCTCCTCGTCGAGGCCCGTGGGGACCTGGACCTCGACGTGCACGTTGAGGTCTCCGCGACCGCCGGTGTGCAGGTGGCCGACACCCAGGTTCTTGAGCGTGACGATCTGACCGGGCTGCGTGCCGGGGCGCAGGTCGATCTCCTGCGGACCGTCGAGGGTCTCGAGCTCGAGGACCGTCCCGAGGGCCGCAGCGGTCATGGGCACCTGGAGCGTGCAGTGCAGGTCGTCGCCGCGACGCACGAAGATCTCGTGGTTGCGCTCGCGGATCTCGACGTACAGGTCGCCAGCGGGGCCGCCCGCGGGGCCGACCTCGCCCTGCGAGGTGAGCTTGATCCGGGTGCCCGTGTCCACGCCCGCGGGGACGTTGACCGTCAGGGTGCGGCGGCTGCGCACGCGCCCCTCGCCCGCGCACTCGGCGCAGGGCTCGGGGATGACCGTGCCGAAGCCCTGGCAGGCGGCGCAGGGGGCCGTCGTCATGACCTGCCCGAGGAAGGAGCGGGCCACGCGCTGGACCGTGCCGCGACCGTTGCACACGTCACAGGTGCGGGGCGACGTGCCGGGACGGCAGCACGAGCCCGAGCAGGTGCCGCAGATCACTGCCGTGTCGACCTGGAGCTCGCGTCGAGCGCCGAACGTGGCCTCGGAGAGGTCGATGTCGAGCCGCACCAGGGCGTCCTGGCCGCGGCGCGCGCGCGGGATGGGTCCCGACTGCGCCTGGCCACCGCCGAAGAAGGTCTCGAAGATGTCCTGGAAGCCGAAGCCGCCACCCATGCCGCCGCCCGCGGCCGACGGGTCGGAGCCCATGTCGTACTGCTGACGCTTGTCCGGGCTGGACAGCACCTCGTAGGCGCGGGACACGTCCTTGAACTTGTCCTCCGCGGCCTCGCCCGCGACGTCAGGGTGCAGCTCACGGGCCAGCTTGCGGTAGGCCTTCTTGATCTGGTCCTGGCTCGCGTCCCGGGGCACGCCCAGGATCTCGTAGTAGTCGCTCACAGGTCACTCTCTACTAGCGCACGCCGATCCTGGATCGGCGACTTCCGACAACACCGTGCGGCGGTGACCGGGGTCCGAGGACCCGGCACAGCGACCGCCGGCGCAAGAACCGTGCTCATGAGGTCAGGACGCGCGACAGGTATCGCGCGACCGCGCGGACCGAGGCGATCGTCCCGGGGTAGTCCATGCGGGTCGGCCCGATCGAGCCGATCAGCGCGACCGAGTCACCCTCGTTACCGTATCCGCTCGTCACGACCGACGTTTCCGCGAGCCCCTCGAGCTGCGTCTCGTGACCGATCCGCACGCTCACCCCCGACTCCGCGGCCATCTCGGTCAACAACCCGAGGAGCACGACTTGTTCCTCGAGCGCCTCGAGGACCGGGCGCAGGGCGTGCTCGAACCGCATCCCGACGCGGGCGAGGTTCGCGGTGCCCGCGAGCACGATGCGCTCCTCCGACTCCTCCGCGAGCGTCTCCTCGACGAGCTGTGCGAGCGACCGGGCGAGGTCCTGGTGCTCCGGACGGACCGTCTCCGCGATCTCGGCGAAGCCCTTGCCGAGCTCCGCGAGCCGCTTGCCCGCAGCGACGGCGTTGAGCCGCGAGCGCAACTCGGCCAGCGTGGCGTCGTCCGGCGCGGCCGCGACCTCCAGGGTGCGCTGCTCGACCCGACCCGTGTCCGTGATGATGACGACGAGCAGGCGACGGTCACCGACCGGCACGAGCTCGAGGTGCCGCAGGCCCGAGCGCCGCAGCGAGGGGTACTGGACCACGGCCACCTGGCCCGTGAGCTGCGCGAGGAGGCGCCCGGCGCGCGTCACGACGTCGTCGAGGTCGACGGCCTCCGACAGGAAGGTCTCGATCGCCCGACGTTCCGGGGGCGACAGCGGCTTGACCGTGGAGAGCTTGTCGACGAACAGGCGGTAGCCCTTGTCCGTGGGGATGCGCCCGGCCGAGGTGTGGGGCTGGGCGATGTACCCCTCCTCCTCGAGGGCAGCCATGTCGTTGCGGATCGTGGCCGGGGACACGCCCAGGCGGTGCCGCTCGGCCAGGACCCGCGAACCCACCGGTTCCCTGGTGAGGACGTAGTCCTCGACGATCGCGCGCAGCACATCGAGCCGTCGTTCCTCGCTCATGACCACCTCCTGCCGATCGTCGCGTGTCTCGCACTCTCCACCGTCGAGTGCTAATTCTACGCGGTCGAGCGAGAGGTTCGGGGCGGCCTCCACAGGCTCCTCACGGGGTCTGCGGAAGCGCCTCGGGCGGCGGCGCGGACGCGACCCGACGACCTGACGACCGACGCACGACAGGGAGCGGCGCGTGGCTCGACCGAGTCCGTCGGCGCGTGGGGATGCACCGGCAGTCGAACACCGGCCCCACGCGGTCAGTCGTAGTAGTGAACGCTCTTGCGGATGTGCTCGGCGAAGTTGTAGATCTCCTCCGGCGTCTCGATCGCGTGGCGCGTCTCGTTCTTCTCCTCGTCGAACAGCCCGACGTACTTCTGGCCCGTGTTGAAATGGAGGCGAGCCAGGGGCTTGCGGTTGTTGTCGTCCAGGAGAACACCCATGTAGCTCTTCGTGTCACGATGCACGATCCTGCTCGGCGGCACCTCGCTGCACGCGATGGCCCGAATGATCTGGAATCCCTCCAGCTCCTCAAAGGTCGTCACGATCCCGCGATCTGCCTCTTCGACGGCCTCGGCGACGCTCTCGCGCGCAGCCGACTCTCCTGTCAACGGTGCTGTGGGCTCGCCATATCCTTGACCGCCGAGCGCGGCCTTGAGCCGGTCGTTCACCTGGTCGGCGAGGAACTGCTTCATCGCCTTCGCGACCAGGGTGCGGAACTGCTCGCGCACCTTTTGCGTGATCGGGCCTTCGTAGACCCGAGCCGTGAGCGCCTTGACCCACTCCGCGTCAGGTTCCCGGAACTGCAGAGCGAGCACGCGCTTGAGCGCTCCGATGTACTTGAGCTCCTCGGCCGCACTGACCACCGAGTCGAGGTCGAACGAGTCCTTCGTCAGCTTCTGGATCTCCGGAACGAGCGAGTCGTCGAGGTCGGACAGGTCCAGCTGCAGAAAAGGCTTGTCGTCCATCCGGTTGGGACGGTCGAGGTCTGTGAAGAAGTGGTACTGCTCACCGTTCGTCAGGACCGCGATGCGTGCGTTCGTGGTGGCGAAGTACCGGAAGAGCTGCGACGCGTGATTGATGCCGAGCGGAGCGCCGACCGTCTTGGCCTCGATGAGAATCTGCACCTCACCGTCCTTGACGATCGCGTAGTCGATCTTCTCGCCCTTCTTGGTCCCGACGTCGGCCGTGAACTCCGGGACGACCTCGTTCGGGTTGAACACGTCGTACCCCAGGACCAGCGAGATGAACGGCATGACGAAGGCGTTCTTCGTGGCTTCCTCGGTCTGGATCGAGGCCTTCTGCTGACGCACCTTCGTTGCCAGCGAGGCAAGCCGCTCCGCGATGTCCATCGGAATCCCCCATCTCGACGTCGTGACTGGTGGCCGCAGCCTAGCGGGGACCGTTTGCACCGCACGTCGTTGCGTCGACAATTCACCCACGCCACTTTCACGAATGTTCTCGACCCGCACCCGGACAGTGCGCACGGACGCCCCGCATCTCCCCCATGGATGCAGCGCGGAGGTGACCCGACCGCGCAGGCGCATGCTCCGCCGTCGGGCCTGTCGTTCGTCCGTCGCGGCAGGCGCCGACGCTCCTCAGAGCGTCGAGGAGACCTCGCCGTGCGACCGCGCCCGCAGGTCCACGAGCGCGACCACGAGCGACACGGACACGAGACCGACCGTGATGAGCATCGCGGTGCTCGCCGCGACCGCCCCGGTCGAGCCGCCCGCCTTGAGCGCGTAGTAGGTCGAGAGCACGACGGCGATCCCCATGGCCGAGCCCACGCGCTGACCGAGCTGGAGCATGCTGCCCGCGACCCCGGCGAGGTCGAGCGGCACGCGCGCGAGGGTCAGCGTCTGGTTCGGGGAGATGACGGTCCCGCTGCCGATGCCGGTGATCATCATGGTCAGGGCGATGCCCCACCCCGCGGGGGCCCGCGCGTCGCCCGAGGCGCGGATCGCGAGGATCACGCCGCCCAGGCCCAGGAGCACCACGACCAGGCCCGTGACCACGAGCGGCCTCCCCCACCGTGCGACGCCGCGCCCCGCGAGCCAGGACGCGACGCCCGACGCGATCGCGAACGGCATGCCGATGAGCCCCGCGTGCAGAGGCGTGAACTGCAGGTCGTTCTGGAGGTACAGGGTCGCGACCAGGAAGATCCCCGTGAAGCCCGCGAAGTACGTGATGCCGAGCAGGGTGCCGTTGCGGAACGACGTGAGCGACAGGACCCGGGGGTCCAGGACCGAGGCGCCCGTGGTGCGCTGGTAGCGCCGCTCCCAGAGGATCGTCGCGCCGATCGCGAGGACGCCGAGCGCGAGCCACCACCACCGCGTCGGGTCGTCGCCCTGGCCGGACGTCGTGACGAACGGGAGCATGACCGCGACCGTCGCGACCGCGATGAGGACCAGCCCGACGGGGTCGAGGCGGCGCGGCCCCGGCCTGCGCACGCTCGCCGGCAGGAAGCGGAGCGCGAGCGGCAGCACGACCGCGATGATCGGCACGTTGATCCCGAAGATCCAGCGCCACCCGTTCTCCTCGCCCGCGGCCTGGATGATGAGGCCGCCCAGGAGCGGCCCCAGGGCCGTCGAGACGCCGATCGTCGCACCGAACATGCCGAACGCCTTGCCGCGCTCGTACCCCGAGAACATCTGCTGGATGAGCCCGATGACCTGCGGGTTGAGCAGGCCGGCGCTCAGCCCCTGCAGGAGCCGGGCGATCGCGAGCCACTCGTCCGACGGCGCCAGGCCCGCCGCGAGGCTCGTGAGCGCGAAGCCGACGAGACCGACGATGAACAGCGTGCGGCGCCCGCCCGCGTCCCCCAGGCGCCCGGCCGGCACGAGCGCGAGCCCGAACGCCAGGGTGTAGCCCGCGACGATGAGCTGCAGCGCGGTGGGCCCGGCGTCGAGCGCCTTCTCGATCGACGGGAGCGCGACGTTGACGATCGACACGTCGAGCATGGTGATGAACCCGACCGCGAGGCACAGCCCCAGGACGCGCCACCGCTGGGCGTCCGGTGCGGCCTGTCCGGTCGAAGTGCTCACCGGCCAGTCGTATCACGGCGGGTGCGGGGGCACCCGGCGAGGGCGCCGGGAGGCGTCGCGTCGCCCGACCGATCCGCTCCCCACCCGGTGTCTCGCCGCGCGCCCCTCCCGGGCGCAGGCGCCCCCAGCGCCTAGGGTGACGTCGGTGAGCTTCGATCGCTACGGTTCCGACGTCCTGTCCAGCGCGACCCCCGCCCCGGTCCCCCACCGTCGGCGCCCGGTCTCCCGCCCCCAGCCCGCCGAGCGCGGCCTCGTCGTCGAGGACGTCGAGACCGGCTGGGTCGGTGCCGTGGTCCGCGTCGAGAAGTCCGGCGGCATGCACGTCGTCGTCCTCGAGGACCGTGCACGGCGCACGCGCACCTTCCCGCTCGGCCCGGGCTTCTGGGTCGACGGCGAGCCCGTCGAGCTGACCGCCCCGGTGACCTCGACGGCCCCCGTCGCCCCGACGCGCACCGCGTCGGGCTCGCGCGCGGTCGCGAACGTCCGGGCGCGCGTCGCGCGCAGCAGCCGCATCTGGGTCGAGGGCAAGCACGACGCCGAGCTCGTGGAGAAGGTCTGGGGCGACGACCTGCGCATCGAGGGGGTCGTGGTCGAGCTCCTCGACGGCGTCGACAACCTCGCGGAGGCCCTCAAGGACTTCAGCCCGACGGCGGAGCGCAAGGTGGGCGTGCTCGTCGACCACCTGGTCCCCGGCAGCAAGGAGACGCGCCTCGTCGCGGAAGCGCTCAAGGGCGTGCGGCCCGGCACGGTCATGGTCCTGGGGCACCCGTACGTCGACGTGTGGCAGGCGGTGCGCCCCGAGCGCATCGGCCTCGACGCCTGGCCCGTGATCGAGCGCGGCACCGAGTGGAAGCGCGGGATCCTGCGCGAGCTCGGGTGGCCCGCGGCCGAGCAGGCAGACGTCGCCCGCGGCTGGCAGCGCATCCTCGGGACCGTGCGCACCTACGCCGACCTGGAGCCCTCGCTCCTGGGGCGTGTCGAGGAGCTCATCGACTTCGTGACCGCGGACTGAGCCCGGACGCCGCGCGGGGCGCACCGGGCGTCCCGGTGCGCCCCTCGCGGCGTGCGACGGGGCCCTACTTCACGATCTTCACGTCGACCGGGTACGAGGTCTCGCGACCGTTGTTGAACGCCTGGAAGTTGAGGATCCCGAACACGAGGGACGTGACCCACACCCCGAAGACCACGAGCCCTTCGAGGAAGCCGGGCAGCACGATGTTCGCGGCGATCAGGACGATCGTCACGAGGATCTGGAAGTTGAGCGCCTTCTTGGCCTCGGCCTCCACGACGTGGCTGCGCTCACGCAGGACGAGCCAGATCGCGAGCGGCGCGAGGAACCCGAGGATGCCACCCAGGAGGTGCGACAGCCCGGCCCACGTCCTGGTGTCGGCGGGCGAGAGCGGCCTGGCCGACGCCGGCTGGTAGCCCGGGGGCGGGTACTGGCCCTCGTAGCCCGGCTGCCCGGCGGGCGGCCCGTACGGCTGCTGGGGTCCGGCCCCGCCAGGATGCCCGGGCTGTCCCGGCGCGCCGTTCTGCCCCGCCGGCGGGACGTACTGCCCGTAGTCAGGGACCTGGTCGGAAGGGTTCTGGCTGCTCATCGGGGCCTCTCTGGGAACGGACCGGACCGCGACGGGCGGACCGAACCGCTCACGCTAGTGGGTACGGTGCGCCGGGGGCCAGCGGTTCCGCGCTGCGACGGCGCGCTCCCCTGGGGGCTGCTCCGGCTCCCCGGGACGTCGCGACCGGTGCAGGCCCGCGACGACGGGCCGCGCCCTCCCGTCCGGGGAGGGGCGCGGCCCGTCGCGCGTGCTCGGTCGAAGGGTCAGACGGGCTGCTCGCCCACCAACCGCCGGTAGGCGTAGGCGACGGCGATGTAGGACAGCGGGATCGTGACCAGCAGGCCGACGAAGCACACCAGCAATCCCACGATGTTGATCCCGAACAGCGCGAGGAGCAGCAGGAAGACCGACCCGAAGTTCTTGGCGACGAGCGACCAGCTGGACTTGATCGCGGTGATCGCGTCCTGCTCCTTGTCGAGCGTGAAGTAGTAGACGAAGGCCGAGAAGATCGCGACCGCGATCCCGGGCAGGATGCACAGGAAGAAGCCGATGATCGTCATGACCGCGACGAGGAACGCCGCCAGCAGGACGTTGCCCACGTTGGCGATCCGGAAGAACGCCGAGACGTCGGGCTTGCGCCCCTGGGTCTCGTCGAGGGCTCCCCGCGAGTAGAAGGCGGCGATCAGATAGCTGATGATCACGCCCACGATCGTGAGCAGGATGCTGACGAAGCTCAGCCCGAGGGCCTCGGCCATGCTCGTGTCCGACCATCCGTCGGTGCGGTAGTCCGTGAAGCGGTCGAACCCGCCCGAGATCCAGTTGAACAGCGCATTGATCACCAGGAAGATCAGCGCGGCGAGGATCCAGGGCCACGGGTTGGCCCAGAACTTCCTCCACCCGAACGCGATCGCGTCACCGACCTGGAACGGGGCCGCCCCGGCGTAGGCGGGCTGTCCGGGCGGCGGGTAGGCGGCACCCGACGGCGGGTAGCCACCGGGCGGCGGGTAGCCACCGGGCGGCGGGTAGGGCGGTTGCTGCCCGCCCGCAGGAGCGCCGTAGGTGGGCGCGCCCGGGGGCGGCGTCGGGGCGCCGTAAGGGGGCGCGGCCGGCGGGCCGGGCTGGGCGGGCGGCGGCTGGGCGGGCTGGGCCGGCGGTTGCTGCGGTGGCTGAGCAGGCTGGGCCGGCGGTTGCTGAGCAGGCTGGGCCGGCGGTTGCTGGGCCGGCGGCTGCTGCGGTGGCTGCGCGCCGGGGTCCGGCGAGCTCGCGTACGGGTTCTGAGGCGTCGGCTCGTTCTCTTCCGGCGGCGGCCCGCCTGCGGTGCTGTCGCTCATCTGGAATCCCCCGGGTCGTCGGGTGCGGCGTGCCGCACTGTGGACGCGCTGTGACGATGGAACATTTCACCTGCCGCTTCCAACGATGGGGCTGCCGAGCGATTTCCGCCACACGAGCAACGGGTCGGTGGGCCGGCGTGGAGCGCGCCGCCAGGTGCCTCCTCGCGCGTCGCCGTCGGGCTAGGGAGCGCCGAGCCCAGCGGCCCGGGCGAGACCGTCGACGACGACCTGCGCGTAGAGCGACGTGCCCTCCCCGGTGGGGTGCACGCCGTCGGGCCCGAGGAGGGTCGGCTGGGCCGAGATCGCGGCGCTCCAGTCGGCGACCACGACGTTCGGGGCGCGCTGGGCGGCACTCACCATCTCGGCGTTGGTCGCGGGCACCCAGGACCGGTCGGCGTAGCCCGTCACGAGCACGACCGTGTGGTCGGGCCCGACGGCCGCGAGGACCTGGTCCATGGTCGAGGAGTTGACCGTGCTGTTCGTGCCGAGCGAGAGCACGACGTAGGGCCGCAGGTTCCCGGCCGCGCGGACGGCGTCGACGATCCCCACCGCATCCTTCATCTGCCGGGCCACGGCGCCGTCGATCAAGGCACCCGGGAGAGCCGCCGCGAGGGCGGGGGCGCTCGCGAGGGTGACGGAGTCGCCGACGATCGTCACCTGGTCGCCGGTCGGGGGCACCGGTGCGACGACCGGACCGGGCACGGCGGGGGCTGCCGGCGTGGGCGCCGCGTCGGGGACCGGGGCCGGCGGGGTGGCGCCGCCCGGCTGCTGGGTCGTCGCCGCGACCTCCTGCCCTGCGCGGATCTGCGCCTCGACCGAGGAGGTCGCCGGAGCGCGCACGACCCCGGAGACGGCGAGCCCCACCACCGCCACGGCGCCTGCGACCGTGACCCACCCGTGCACGGGCAGGGGGCTGCGACCGGTCCGCCCTCGTCGGGCCCACGCCGCGACCGTGCGCGCATAGCCGACGAAGCCTCGCCCCAGGACGGGACGCTCGACGAAGCGGTACGACAGCGCGGCGACGCAGAACGTCACGAGGGTCGCGGAGATCGCCACCCACGGGCCGGGGCTCGCGTACAGCCCACCGCCCCCGGCGAGCGCCGCCGCCAGGACGAAGACCGGCCAGTGCCACAGGTAGAGGCCGTAGGAGCGGGCGCCGACCCACCCGAAGGGACCGCGGTCGAGCACGCTGCCGAGCCGCGGCGCGTGCAGGACCAGGTTGATGACGCCGGCGGTCGCGAGCGAGACGAGGACGAGTCCCCCGCGGTACGTCACGTCGTCGTCCCACGGCATCCGGAGCATCGCGACCAGGAGCACCGCGGCACCGAGGATCCCGGCCCCCACGACGAGCCGGGCACCCACGGCCGTCGTCGTCCGCGGCGTGTCCCGCACGAGCGTCGCCTGCCCCGGACGCTGGTGCCAGAAGGCCAGGGCGGCACCGATCATGAGTCCGAACAGGTGCGTGTCGGTGCCGTAGTAGACCCGGGTGGGGTCCGTGCCCGGCGCGTGGACCAGGGCCATCGCGACCGCGGACGCGACCGCGAGCGCTCCAGCCAGCAGCAGCGCGCGCCGGCGGGTGATCCTCAGCGCGAGCGCCGCGAGGACCGCGAGCGGCCACACGAGGTAGAACTGCTCCTCGACCGCGAGGGACCACAGGTTCGCGAAGATCTGTGGCGCGAGCCCCCCGGAGTAGGTGCTGCCGTCGGCGATGTAGACCCAGTTGCTCGTGAACGTGGCGGCACCGGCGACCTGTGCCCCGATCCCCACGAGGTGGTCTCCCCCGACGAGCGCGGCCGCGGCCGTGCAGGTCACGACGACGAGGCCGAGCGCGGGCAGGAGCCTGCGCGCCCGTCGCACCCAGAACCGCACCAGCGACACGGTGCGCCTCGCCCGGTACTCACGGACCAGGAGCGTCGTGATCAGGAACCCCGACAGCACGAAGAAGACGTCGACACCCACGAACCCACCGGGCAGCAGCCGGGGCGCGAAGTGGAAGATCATGACCGAGAGCACCGCGAGGGCCCGCAGGCCGTCCAGGCCCGCGATCCGCCGGTAGCGGACCGTGGGGCGCACCGGTCGTGAGGGGCGTGACGGCGCGCCCTCGGGGACGCGCGGGCGAGGGGCCGACGGCCTGGCGAGCGGACCGTGCGGGGCCCCGCCGGTCAGGCCGGCAGGTTGCAGTCGTCGCCACACGTCGACCTGCTCGGTCGACGTCCTGGCCGCTCCGACCTGCGTCGGAACCGACTGTCCCACCATCACCCGTCCGTCAGCTCCCTCACCACCGTGTCTGCCAGCAACCGTCCCCGCAGGGTCAGGACCCCGCGGCCCCGGATGGCCGCCCTGCCGTCGAGAAGGCCCGCCGCGACCATGCCGGCCACGTTGCGGCGACCCACCTCGGAAAGGACGCTCAGGTCCAGTCCTTCGCGTAGCCGCACCCCGAGCATGACGCGCTCGAGGTGGGCCTCGGCGGGCGTGAGGAGCTCTCGACCTGCCGCCGGGCTCTTGCCCGCCTCGAGCAGCGCCGCGTAGCGCCGCGGGTGCTTGACGTTCCACCATCGCACGCCTTCGCGGCCGCCCGGTGCAGGCGCCGCCGGGTCGTCGGAGGCGCCCTGCGGTCCGTCGGGGCGGTCGCTGGACACGTGCGCCTGGTCTGTACGGCTCGCGGCACCACCGATGTACGAGTGCGCGCCGGGGCCGATCCCCCACCAGTCCTCGCCGCGCCAGTACGCCAGGTTGTGGCGACACGTGAAGGCGGGATCCGGTCCAGCCGCTGCGCCGTCCCCCGTGGCTCGTCGCGCCCAGTTGCTCACCTCGTACCACTCGAGCCCGGCGGCGGTCAGCAGCTCGTCCGCGAGCTCGTACTTCTCCGCCTGGTCGTCCTCGCTCGGCAGCGAGAGGTCCCCCCGGCGGACCTGCGCGGCCATCTTGGTCCCCTGCTCGACCACGAGCGCGTACGCCGACACGTGGTCGACGCCCGTGGCGAGCGCGGCCTCGACGCTCGTCCGCCAGTCGTCGAGGCTCTCGCCCGGGGTCCCGTAGATCAGGTCGAGCGAGACCGCGAGCCCCGCCTCGCGCGCCCAGCGCACCACGTCGGGGATGCGTCGCGGGTCGTGCGTGCGCTCGAGCGTCGCGAGCACGCGCGGCACGGCCGACTGCATCCCGAACGACACCCGGGTGAAGCCCGCCTCCGCGAGCTGCGCGAGCGACTCCGGGGTCACCGAGTCCGGGTTCGCCTCGGTCGTGACCTCGGCGCCGGGGGCCAGGCCCCACGCGGCCCGCACGCCCGCGAGCATGCGCCCCAGGTCCCCGGCGGGCAGGAGCGTCGGCGTGCCACCCCCCACGAACACGGTCGACACCGGGCGCGAGGCCAGGCCCGCACGCTCCATGACGCCCGCCGCGAGCTCGATCTCCCGCAGCGCGGTGTCGGCGTAGGACGCCTGGCTCGCGCC
This sequence comes from Oerskovia douganii, assembly GCF_015142735.1. GTDB lineage: Bacteria > Actinomycetota > Actinomycetes > Actinomycetales > Cellulomonadaceae > Oerskovia > Oerskovia douganii. The sequence continues at coordinate 40,227 of NZ_JACSPN010000028.1, forward strand.
ACCGCCCAGCTCGGACGCCGTGTACGTGTTGAAGTCGCAGTACCCGCAACGGACGGTGCAGAACGGCACGTGCAGGTAGACGCCGAAGTCACGACCCGCGTGGTCGTCCGACCCCGCCCCCTCGGGACCGGCACCCACCCATGCGGGGAGAGCGCCGTCGTCGGGCACGGGGATCCCGTCCGGGAGGGCCGGGCTCATGCCCGCACCCCCGACGACGCGGAGCGCGCGGCCCCCAGCACCTCGAGGACCACGCGCTCACGAGAAGAGCAGCACATCACTTCTTGGACTTGTCCTTCGCGTCCTTGCCGCCGCTGCCCGCACCGTCGGAGGACAGCGCCGCGATGAACGCGTCCTTGGGGACCTCGACCGTACCGATCGTCTTCATGCGCTTCTTGCCCTCCTTCTGCTTCTCGAGCAGCTTGCGCTTGCGGCTGATGTCGCCGCCGTAGCACTTGGCGAGCACGTCCTTGCGGATCGCGCGGATGGTCTCGCGCGCGATCACGCGCGCGCCCACGGCCGCCTGGATGGGGACCTCGAACTGCTGGCGCGGGATGAGCTCCTTGAGCTTGGCCGTCATCATGACGCCGTACGCGTACGCCTTGTCCTTGTGCACGATCGCGCTGAACGCGTCCACGTGCTCACCCTGCAGCAGGATGTCGACCTTCACCAGGTCCGCGGCCTGCTCGCCCGAGGGCTCGTAGTCGAGCGACGCGTACCCGCGCGTCCGGGACTTGAGCTGGTCGAAGAAGTCGAACACGATCTCCGCGAGCGGCAGGGTGTACCGCAGCTCGACCCGCTCCTGCGACAGGTGGTCCATGCCGCCGAGCACGCCGCGCTTGCCCTGGCACAGCTCCATGACCGCGCCGATGAACTCGGTCGGGCACAGGATCGTGGCCTTGACGATGGGCTCGCGGATCTCGCCGATCTTGCCCCCCGGGAACTCGCTCGGGTTCGTCACCGTCACGACCGAGCGGTCCTCGAGGGTCACCTCGTAGACCACGTTCGGGGCGGTCGAGATGAGGTCGAGGTCGAACTCGCGCTCGAGGCGCTCGCGCACGATCTCCAGGTGCAGCAGGCCCAGGAAGCCCACGCGGAAGCCGAAGCCCAGCGCGACCGAGGTCTCGGGCTCGTAGTTGAGCGCCGCGTCGTTGAGCTTGAGCTTGTCGAGCGCGTCGCGCAGGACGGGGTAGTCCGAGCCGTCGACCGGGTACAGGCCCGAGAACACCATGGGCTTGGGGTCGCTGTAGCCACCGAGAGCCTCGGTCGCCGGCTTGGCCGCGTTGGTGACCGTGTCACCGACCTTGGACTGGCGCACGTCCTTGACGCCCGTGATGAGGTAGCCCACCTCGCCCACGCCGAGACCCTTGGTGGGGTGCGGCTCCGGGGCGCTCACGCCGATCTCGAGGAGCTCGTGCGTCGCCTTGGTCGACATCATCACGATCTTCTCGCGCGGGTTCAGGTTCCCGTCGACCACGCGCACGTAGGTCACGACGCCGCGGTAGGTGTCGTACACCGAGTCGAAGATCATGGCGCGCGCCGGGGCGTCCGCGTCGCCCTGCGGGGCCGGGACCTCCTCGACGATGCGGTCGAGCAGCTCGGTGACCCCCATGCCGGTCTTGCCGGAGACCTTCAGGACCGTCGACGGGTCGACGCCCACGAGGCCCGCGATCTCCTCGGCGTACTTCTCCGGCTGAGCGGCCGGCAGGTCGATCTTGTTGAGCACGGGGATGATCGCGAGGTCGTTCTCCATCGCGAGGTACAGGTTCGCGAGGGTCTGCGCCTCGATGCCCTGAGCGGCGTCCACGAGCAGCACGGCGCCCTCGCACGCGGCGAGCGAGCGCGAGACCTCGTACGTGAAGTCGACGTGCCCGGGCGTGTCGATCATGTTCAGGGCGTAGGGCACGAGCGGCGCGGACGTGTCGTCGGGGTCGCCCCCCTCCCGCACCGCCCACGGCATGCGCACGGCCTGCGACTTGATCGTGATGCCGCGCTCGCGCTCGATGTCCATGCGGTCGAGGTACTGCGCGCGCATGGCGCGAGCGTCGACGACGCCGGTCAGCTGCAGCATGCGGTCGGCCAGCGTGGACTTGCCGTGGTCGATGTGCGCGATGATGCAGAAGTTGCGCAGCAGCTCGGGTGGCGTCGCCGCGGGCTGGATGCGGGTGCTCAGCTGGGCGCTGGGGATCGGGGACAACGGGGGTGCGCTCCTGTGGTGGGTCAAGACGGGGCGGCGGACGGCGCCCGCCCCTGCGGATCGGTGCTCGACGACGGAGCGTGAGCCGCCAGGACGTGCCCGGCAGGTCGCTGGTCGCCGCGCGCAGGGTCGGACAGCAACCACCATTGTCCCACGACCCCGCACGCGCGGGGCTCACGCGCCGCCGCCGTGGACGCCCCACGGACGCGACCCTGCCCTCCGCCGCGTCCCGGTAGATTGCGGGCGTGGCTCAGAACAAGTGGATCTCCCTGCTCACGGACGCGGCCCGCGCGATCCTCGGCGCGCTCGGCGGGTCGTCCCGCCCGGGCGGCGCGTCGGGAGGCGGCTCGGGCGCGTCCCGCAAGCCCTCCGGCCCGACGGCGTCGCACACCCCGCGCGGGGTGGCGCCACGCCCGCAGACGGGCGCCCCGGCGTCGGGCACGCGTGCGCCGAAGCCCGGACCGCAGGCCAGGCCGGTCGCCCGAGCAGACCAGGCCGCGGGCACCTCGACTGCGCGCGGGGCGCAGGCCGGCACCTACCCGGGCGACTTCACCGGTCGCGTGCGGGCCGAGTACTCGCCGCAGCTCGACGGCGACCCGGACCCCGGCGAGATCGTGTGGACCTGGGTGCCCTACGAGGAGGACTTCTCCCAGGGCAAGGACCGGCCCGTGCTGCTCGTCGGGCGCGACGGCGGCTGGTTGCTCGCGATCATGCTCTCGAGCAAGGACCACTCGCGCAAGGCTGCCGACGAGGCGCGCTGGGGGCGGCGCTGGCTCGACATCGGCTCCGGGCCCTGGGACGCGCGCGGCCGGGACAGCGAGGTCCGCCTCGACCGCGTCATCCGCGTCGACCCCGGTGCGGTGCGCCGCGAGGGCGCCGTCATGGACCGGTCGACGTTCGAGACGATCATCCGCGAGATGGGCGAGGTCTGAGGATTCTGGCTGTTCGCACGGTCGGCTGGTAGTGTTGGTGGTCGCGTGTCCGCCCAGGTCGGCGGGCACAGTTCCAGCTCCTCTCCAAGGGTTCCCCACCCCCAGTCCCGGAGCTGGAATCGCCCTCTACGACCTATTCGATCGCTTCGGCGAACACACCAGAAAGTCCACACGTGGCAAACATCAAGTCTCAGATCAAGCGCATCAAGACGAACGAGAAGGCTCGTCTGCGCAACAAGGCCGTCAAGTCGGAGCTCCGGACGAACGTTCGCCGCGTTCGCGAGGCCGTCGCCGCCGGTGACAAGGAGGCCGCTGCCAGCGCCCTCGTCATCGCGTCGAAGAAGCTCGACAAGGCAGTCTCCAAGGGTGTCATCCACGAGAACCAGGCTGCTAACCGCAAGTCGGCACTCGCGAAGGCAGTCAACGCTCTCTGAGCCTGACGCTCCCTTCCACGCGTGAGCTTGTGCGCCCCTGATCCACCTCGGGCAGCACGGTGAACGTCGAGAGGCGCTGCTCCCTCCACGGGGCAGCGCCTCTCGTGCGTCCGGGGGCAGGCGGCGCGTGGGCGTGCAGGGGGCGCAGGCCGGCGCCCGGCGGGTGCGTCAGCGACCCGAGCCGTGCGCCCCGGCGATCGTCAGCACCGCGCGCTCGACCGCGAACACGGGGTCGCGCCCGCCGCCCTTGACCTCGGCGTCCGCCTGGGCGACCGCCGTGATCGCGGCGGCGAGGCCCTCGGGCGTCCAGCTCGACAGGTCCTTCTTGGCGCGGTCGATCTGCCACGGCGCGAGCCCCAGGTCCTTGGCCGAGACGCCGCCACGGCCGCGCATCGCCGCGACCTTCGCGAGCGTGCGCAGCTTGATCGCGAGCACCGCGACGAGCGGCACGGGATCCACCCCGGTCGACAGCGCGTGCCGCAGCAGGGACACCGCCTCGCCTGCCCTGCCGGCCACGGCCGCGTCGGCGACGCGGAAGCCTGTCGCCTCGACCCGGCCGCCGTAGTACCGGTCGACCGTCGCGGCGTCGATGGTTCCCGTGGTGTCCGCGACGAGCTGGGCGCACGCGCTCGCGAGCTCCCGCAGGTCGTTGCCCAGGGCCTCGACGAGCGCCTTGACGGCTCCGGCGTCCGCGCGCCGACCGGCGGCCCTGAACTCGGCCGCGACGAACGAGAGCTTGTCGGCGTCCTTCTTGATCGCCTCGCAGGCCACCACCGGCGCACCGCTCGCCCTGATCGCATCGAGCATCTTCTTGCCCCGGACCCCGCCGCCGTGCACGATCACGACGGTCGTCTCCGGGTCCGGCGAGGCGACGTAGTCCACGACGTCCGGGATGAGTGCGTCCGCCGCGGCCTCCGCACCCCGCACGACCACGAACTTGGGCTCGCCGAACAGCGACGGGCTGGCGGCGACCGTCAGCATGCCGGACTCGTACGTCACGGCCTCGATCTCCGACTTCTCGGCCTCCGGGTCCCGGGCCCGCGCCAGCTCCAGCAGGGAGTCCACCGCACGCTCGGCGAGGAGGCCCTCCGGGCCCTGGACCAGCACCACGGGCGCGAGCTCGACAGCGTTCCAGGCGAGCGTCGCGGACGGGCGGGCGGAGGAACGGGAAGGAGCGGGAGCCATGGGCACAACGATCCCACGGGCCACCCACCGAGAGCACACCCTTGGAGGGCCGTGGTCGCGTCGTCGGTGCCCACCGGTCGGAGCCGCCCGGCCCCGCTCGGCGGTCCACGACACCTCCTCGTCCTCACCCCTGCGCGCAGCCCGCGACCGCGAGCTCCCCCGCACGCTCCACGAGCGCGAACGTGCCGCACCGGTCGGTACGCAGGATCGCCGCCCCTGCTCCCCTGTAGAGGTCGAGCGCCTCGTCGGTCGGGTGACCGTAGGTGTTCTCGCCCGAGCTCACGATCGCGACCGCGGGACTGAGCGTCGCGGCGAGGCCTGGCGACTGGACGCGCGACCCGTGGTGGGCCACCTTGACGACGTCGACCGCGGCACCGCCCGCGCGGGCCCGCAGCGTCCGGTCCAGCGACTCCTGGCCCGGCAGCTCGAGGTCGCCGAGCGCCACGAGCGAGAGCGCAGGGGTGGTCACGAGCAGGGTCACGCTCGCGTCGTTGGCCCCACCGTCGGCCTCGGCCACCGTGAGCCGCCCGTCCGTGCCCCGTGTCGCGCGGTCCCCCTCCCCTGCCTGCAGCACCTCCCACGAGACGTCGCCGAGCACTCCGCCGACCCCGGCGGCCGCTACCTCCACCGGGATGCCGCGGTCGGCGAGGTCGCTGAGCACCCAACCGGCCTGCTCGGCCGGGTCCCCGAGCCCGGTCACGAGCGCCCGGTCCACCTCGCGGCCGTCGAGCACGGCGGCGAGCCCGCCGACGTGGTCGGCGTGGAAGTGTGTCAGCACGAGCAGGTCGAGCCGTTCGATCCCCAGCTCGTCGAGGCAGGTCCCGGCGGCGTCCCCCGCAGGCCCGACGTCGATCGCGAGCCCGCGGCCGTCGCCCGTGCGGACCACGAGCCCGTCCCCCTGCCCGACGTCGCACGCCGCCACGACCCAGTCCGCGGGGACGTCGCGACCGACGGGCGCGATCCAGCGCGGCCAGGCGAGCAGCACGCAGCAGGCCGCGACGCCGGCGGCCACCGCCCAGGCAGCGACGAGGCGCATGGTCGCGCGGCGCCGTCGGGCAGCGAACGCCTCCCGGAGACCCGCCCGCACCGCCGTCCGCCAGGTGTGCGGCCACCCGCTCCCCCGGCTCCACGCGACCCGCCACCCCACCAGCCCCGCGACCCACCGCCACCGCCAGACCAGGACGAGCGCGACGAGGGTCACGAGCGCGAGGGCCACGGCACCGCCCGGACCACCGGGCCACGGCACCCGCGCCCCGGGCAGGCCCGCGAAGGACCGCGCCACGGCCGCGATCCACCATGCCGCGAGGCCCGCGGGCCACGCGAGCACCGTCGCGCCGCCGGGGAACCACGGCGCGACCAGGGTCGCGAGGACCCCGAGAACCGTCGCCGGGAAGAGCGCGGGGGCCGCGACGAGGTTGGCCGGCACGGCGTACGTCGCGACCGACGGGTCGAGCAGGACCAGGACCGGCGCGCACGCGAGCTGGGCCGTGAGCGGCACCGCGAGCGCGAACGCGGGCACCTTGCCGATCCACGGCGCGAGCCGCCGCGCCACGGGCTGCGTGCCCACGACCAGCGCCGCGGTCGCGACGCTCGACAGGACGAACCCGTACGAGCGCGCGAGCCACGGGTCCAGGACGAGCAGCACCACGACGACGGCCGCGAGCGCCGGGAGCGCGCGCGAGGGCCTGCCCAGCCCGATCCCGACGAGCCCGACCACCCCCATCGCGGCGGCGCGCAGCACGCTCGGGTCGGGGTGGACGAGCAGCACGAACCCCGCCATGACGGTGCCCGTCACGGCCAGGCGCACACCGCGGGGCGCGCGGGCCACCGCGCACAGCGCCGTCACGGTCGCGACGACGATCGCGAAGTGCCCGCCCGAGACCGCGGTCACGTGCGTGAGACCCGTGGTCCTGAGGGCTGCGTCAAGCTCGTCGTCGATGCGCGACGTGTCGCCCACGGCGACGCCCGGGAGCAGCGCACGGGCATCCGTGGGCAGTCCCTCGGAGACCGTGAGCAGGTCGGCCCGCAACGCGTTGACGGCGCGCAGCGGCGTCACGGGTGGGGCCGTCACGAGCGGTGGCCCGGTCGCGACGAGTGTCGCGGTGGCCTTGTCCCCGGCGTCGGCAGGCGCGAGCGTGCCCGACGCGCGGACCTCGCTGCCGTAGGCGACGTCGCCCCACGTCAGGTCGGCGAGGACGTCGAGATGCCCTCCGGCGGGGGCGGCGGCGCCGCGGCCCTGGACGGCGCTCAGCGTCAGGGTCGTCCGGACGGTGTCCACCGCGCCGGACCACGGGTTCGCCACCGTGACAGATTCCGCGACGACCTTCCCGACGACCTCGACCGCCGCGCCCCGGGCAGCGAGGACAGCGGCACCGCCCGCGTCCCGCGCGACCAGGTGGACCGACCCTGCGGCCAGGACCGCGAGCACGCATCCCGTGACGAGAACGCACTGGCCGAGCCACGCACGCCCCGCCGCGCGGCGCGAGGACCGGCGCGTGCTGTGGTGCGAGGACCGGCGCGTGCGGGAGGTGACGAGCAGCCACGACCCGGCGTACACCAGCACCCCGGCGACGAGCACCGTCCCCGCCAGGGCGGCCCGTGCATCCGCTGCCGTGAGCCACCACGCGGTGCCCCAGGACGCGAGCGCCGCAGGCACGAGCCGGAGGTCGGTCGCGGTGGTCCGTGGAGGACGGGCCGGGGCGAGGGGATGCCGGGACCCGTCGAGCGGACCGCGGGCGGCCCCGGGCGAGGGCTGCCCCGGGGAAGCCGCCACGTCCCGCCGCACGTCAGACCCGCACCTGGTCGCGCAGCCTCGCGAGCAGCGCGTCCCCGATCCCGCTCACCTCCCCGAGCTCCTCGACGGTCGTGAACGGGCCGTTCGCCTCGCGCCACTCGACGATGCGGGCCGCGAGCACGGGCCCGATCCCGGACAGGGCGTCGAGCGCGGCCTCGTCGGCCGCGTTGAGGTCCACGGGTCCGGTCGACGCCTCGTTGCCGCCGGAGGCGGGTCCCGGGGCCGCGGCCACGACCTCCCCCGGCCTCGGGACGACGATCTGCTCGCCGTCGACGACCTCCCGTGCCAGGTTGACCCCGGCGAGGTCGGCGTCCGGCGTGGCGTCTCCTGCCGCGGTCAGGGCGTCGGCGACGCGCGATCCCTCGGGCACCGTCACGAGCCCGGGGGCGGCCACGGCCCCCACGACGTGCACGACGACGTCGCTCACCACGGACGCTGCGTCGCCGTCCCCGGGGCCGGCCCCGGGCGCGCCCTCGTGCCCCGCCCCGGGCACGTCGGTCGGGGGTGCGTCGGGGTCAGCACCGCCCGGCGGCGTCCCCCCGCCCGGGGTGGCGACGGGTCGCGCACCCGCCTCGCCGAGCACCGCCACGGGGCGCAGGTCATCACCGTCGGCCAGCGCCCACGCCCCCACGCCGACCGCGAGCAGCAGCACCGCGACCGCGGCGACCACCGCCGACCGCGCACCGACGGACCACCGGCGAGGCCCGCCGTCGGGCACGTGCTCGAATCCCGCGTGCGAGGTCGGGTGACCGTTCGCGGCCGTGTACGCCTCGGCGACCGCGTGCAGCGGGCCGCGCGCGACCTGGGGATCCTCCGGCGGTTCGGCCTCGCCGTCGTGGCCCCAGCCCGGCCCGGGACGCGGGGCCCTCGGGTCGGCGTCAGGGTGCCCCGGGACGTCGCCCCGCCGGGACGCCACGCCCTCCGCGCCCGGCCACCGGGTCACCGTCTCGCCCTCGGGCGGAACGGCGCCGTGCTGACCGCCCGGGTCGGGAGACGGGGCCGGGGGCGAGGCCACGGTGCGCAGCCGCCGCAGCCGGTCCCCGCCGGTGTCGACCGGCCAGGCGCCCTGCCGGTCACCGGGACCCGGTCGGTCGTCGTCGGCGGTCGGGGGGAGCGTCCGGGAGAAGGTCACGCGGGCACGCTAGGCGCCCTGCCAGCACCCCGGGTGCGCTCACGGGCCCTGCTGTGGACCGGAACGACGGGCGGCGGCCTGTGCACGGCCAGGATCCCGGGGACGGCCTACGGCGCGCGGTCCGCCACGACGATCGCGAGCACGCCGGGCCCCGCGTGCGCCCCGACGACCGCGCTCACGGGCGTGACCGCGGCCCGCACACCGGTCGTGTCCCACAGCCTGTCGGCGACCTCGGTCGCCGCGGCGTCGTCCCCCAGGAAGTGCACCGCGAGCTCGGGCTCTGCCCGCCGCCCGACCGAGTCGACCGCGACGTGGATCAGCCGGTCGACGGCCGCGGACCGCGTCCGCACCTTCTGGATCACCTCGATGCGGCCGTCCCGCACCGCGAGCAGCGGGCGCACCCCGAGCACCGTCCCCAACGTCGCGGCCGCGACCCCCAGACGTCCACCGCGGCGCAGGTGGTCGAGCGAGTCGACCATGAAGATCGCGCGGCTCGAGTCCGCGACCGCGAGCGCCCGGCGCGCGACCTCGTCGAGCGTGGCCCCCGCCGCGGCGGCGTCGGCCGCCGCCAGCGCCGCGAAGCCCAGCCCCATGGCCACTGTCCGCGAGTCCACGACCCGCACCGGCACCGGGGAACGCGTCGCCGCGAGCGCGGCCGCGTGCACCGTGCCCGACAGGTCGCCCGACAGGTGGATCGAGACGATCGACCGGGCCCCCGCACGGGCCGCGGCCTCGTACGCCGAGACCAGGGCGTGCGGCGTCGGCTGGGAGGTCGTCACGCGCTCCCCTGCGCCGATCCGGTGCGCGACGTCGTCGGGCGAGATCTCGACGCCCTCGAAGAACGCCTCCTCGCCGACCAGCACGTGCAGGGGCACCACGGACAGGGCCGGGTGGTCACCGGAGGGGAGGGAGGCGGTCGAGTCCGTGACGACGTGGACTGCCGGGGGCTTCGCAGGACTCATCTCCGGGACACCTTACGTGGCGTGCGCGGGCCGTCGCATCCTGCGCCGCGCGCGCACCGGGGTGCCGCCCTAGGTGTACTGACCAGGACCGTTGTTGACGTGAAGAGAGACCTCCGTGTCGAGTGGGAGCTGTCTAGGAACCCGGCTCTGA
>NZ_JACSPN010000029.1:0-11977 GCF_015142735.1 Oerskovia douganii
ACACTGCGGCCAGGAACCAACCCCCAGCCTCACGCCTCCACGCAGGTGTCACCAACGTCATGACACAGAACAGCTAGGCCGCGGCGGCGTCCGCGGTGCGCCGCAGCGCGGCGAGGATCCCGTCCGCGGTCAGGGACCCGACGACGTCGCCCGCCTCGTCCGCGACGGGCACCCGGCCCATCGCGGAGCCGGGCAGCGCGGCGATCGCCTCGAACGCCACGGACAGCGGCGCGCCCAGGACGATCGGGTCGGGAGCCGGGGCGGAGACGAGCTCGGGTCCGTCGAGGTCGCCGCGCTGCACCACGGCGAGCCCGAGCATGCGGACCGGTGCGCCGTCCCCGATGAACTCGCGGACCGCGTCGCTCGCGGGGTGCGCCAGGACGGTCAGCGGCTCGGCGAGCTGCTCGAGGTGCCCGCCGAAGCTGAACACCGCGATACGGTCCGCGAGGTGGACGGCCTCGTCGATGTCGTGGGTCACGAACAGGACCGTCGTCCCGAGCTCGCGCTGGATGCGCCGGAACTCCGTCTGGAGCCGGCGGCGCCCGGCGGGGTCCACCGCCCCGAAGGGCTCGTCCATGAGCAGGACGGGCGGGTCGGTCGCGAGCGCGCGGGCCACGCCCACGCGCTGGCGCTCGCCGCCCGAGAGCTCGTGCGGGTACCGCTTGGCATAGGTGTCGGGGGCCAGGCCGACCAGCTCGAGCAGCTCGCCGACCCGCGCGCGCGTGCGCGCCTTGTCCCAGCCGAGCAGCCCGGGCACGGTCGCGACGTTCTGGGCGACGGTCCGGTGCGGGAAGAGTCCCACGTTCTGGATGACGTACCCGATCCGGCGGCGCAGGGCCACGGGGTCGCCCTGCGTGATGTCCTCGCCGCGCAGCAGGATGCGCCCGGCCGAGGGCTCGACGAGGCGGTTGGTCATGCGCAGGGTCGTCGACTTGCCGCATCCCGACGGGCCGACGAGCGCGAGCATCTCGTGCTCGCGGACGCTCAGGGACAGGTCCCCCACGGCGACGGTCCCGTTGGGGTACTCCTTGCGGACGCCGTCGAACACGATGGCCGTCTCGTCGGTGATCGTCGGGAACGCCGGGGTAGTCTCGGCCGTGCCGGTCGGGGTGCTCGCCATGCCACGACGCTACCCGGCGCGACCATCCGTCGCGCGACCGGTCGCGGCCTCGGGATAGGTTCGACGACATGCCGCCCAACCCGTGGTTCTCGTGGAGCTACGTCCAGAACAACTGGGGAGAGATCTCCCAGGCCCTCGTCGAGCACACGACGATCACCGTCCAGGCCGTGCTCATCGCCCTGGTCGTGGCCCTGCCTCTCGCTGCGCTGGCGCACCGCGTGCGCTGGCTCGCGGTGCCCGTGCTCGGCACGACCGGCGTCATGTACACGATCCCCTCGCTCGCGCTGTTCTCGATCCTCGTCCCCTTCACGGGGATCGGCCGCACGCCCGTGCTGATCGGGCTCGTGATGTACGCGCTGCTCATCCTGGTGCGGAACATCCTCGTGGGCCTGCAGGGCGTCGACCCGGACGTGCGGGACGCCGCCAAGGGGCTGGGGTACGGCCCGACGCGCCTGCTGGCCTCGGTCGAGATGCCCAACGCGCTGCCGAGCATCATGACCGGCGTGCGGCTCGCGACGGTCTCGACCGTGGCGCTCGTCACGGTCGGTTTCGTGGCGGGGTTCGGCGGCCTGGGCACCCTGATGTTCCGTGGCTTCCGTTCGAGCTACAACGCGCAGATCATGACCGCGACCGTCCTGTGCCTGCTGCTCGCCGTCGTGCTCGACCTGCTGCTCCTGCTGCTGGGCAGGGTGCTCACGCCGTGGTCACGCACCCGGGGGCCGGCGTCGACGGGGCAGGCGACGGGCCGGAGGGCGAGCGTGGCGTCGGCCGCCCGGGCGTCCGAGGCAGCGAGCGAGCGCACGGCATGAACGTCGTCCAGGAGGCCCTGACGTGGCTCAACGACCCGCTCAACTGGACCGGCCCCGAGGGCCTGCTGGTCCGCACGGGCGAGCACCTCGAGATGACCGCGGTCGCCGTCCTGCTGGCCGCGCTCGTCGCGCTGCCCGCGGGCATCTGGCTCGGCCACTCGGGACGCGGCGCGGGCCCGACGATCGTGATCGTCAACACGTCCCGCGCCCTGCCGACCTTCGGGATCCTGCTGATCCTCGCGGCCGGCGGGTTGTTCGGGGACCGTGCGGCGGTCATCTCGGCCGTGATCTTCGCGATCCCCCTCGTCCTGGCGAACGCCTACACGGGCGTCGCCGAGGTCGACCCCGACGTCAAGGACGCCGCCCGCGGCATGGGGATGTCGTCACGGCGCTCGCTCTGGCTCGTCGAGGTCCCGCTCGCCGTTCCGCTGATCGCGGCCGGCCTGCGCACCGCGATCGTCCAGGTCATCGCGGTCCTGACGCTCGCGGCGTTCGTCGGGGGCGGCGGCCTGGGAGTCCCGCTGCGCGTGGGGTTCTCCAACCAGCGCTACGGGCAGGTCCTCGCCGTCGGCGTCGTGATCGCGGTGCTGTGCCTCCTGGTGGACGCCGTGCTCGCGCTCGTCCAGCGGGCCGTGACGCCCGCACCGCTGCGCATGAAGGCGGGAACCGTGCGCTGAGCAGGCACTCCGGTTGCCGGTGCCCCCGCCGAGGGGTGGAATGGGTTGTCCGTGCGAGCCGACGACCGAGAGGCACCTGACACCCATGTCACGGCGATCCACCACCTTGCGCACCCTGTCCGTGTCCGCCCTCCTCGTCGTCGCGCTCGCCGCCTGCGGCGAGGCCGGCTCGTCCGGCACCGAAGCGTCCGACGGTTCCTCGTCGACCGCGAGCGGCACCGTCTGCGAGCCCGTCGCGGGCGACCAGCTCGTGGTCCTCGAGGACGACAAGCACCTGCAGACGGTCGACAACATCATCCCCGCGGCCAACGCGGCGGCCGTCGCGGACCAGCCGGAGGTCCTGGAGCTGCTCGACACCGTGTCCGCAGCCCTCGACACCGACACGCTCATCTCGCTCAACAAGGCCGTCGACGTGGACCGGCAGACGTCCTCGCAGGTCGCCCTGCAGTTCGTCGAGGACCAGGGGCTCGGGGCGACCTCCACGCCGGGCACCGGGACGTCCCTGGTCGTGGGCGCGGCCAACTTCTCCGAGAGCACGACCCTCGCGGAGATCTACGCGGCGGTGCTGCGCACGGCCGGCTACGACGTCACGGTCCAGACCGTCGACGCCCGTGAGACGTACCTGCCCGCGCTCGAGTCGGGCCAGCTCTCCGTGTTCCCGGAGTACGTGGGCACGCTCACCGAGTTCCTCAACAAGGAGATCAACGGGCCCGACGCCGAGCCCCTCGCGAGCGGTGACCTCGACACCACGGTCGCGGCCCTGCGTGAGCTCGGCGCCGAGAAGGGGCTGACGTTCGGCGAGCCGTCGTCGGCCCAGGACCAGAACGCGTTCGCCGTCACGACGGCCTTCGCCGAGGAGCACGACGTGTCGACGCTCAGCGAGCTCGCCGAGGCCTGCCCCGGCGGCATCACGCTGGGCGCCGGGCCCGAGTGCCCCGAGCGCGCGTTCTGCGAGCCGGGCCTCGAGGAGACGTACGGCCTCGACATCACCAACTTCGTGAACCTGGACGTGGGGGGCCCGCTCACCAAGGCCGCCCTGCTGCAGGGCGAGATCGTGCTCGGCCTCGTGTTCTCCTCGGACGGCCAGCTCGGCTGACCGAGCAGGCGGCTGCTCGGGAGCGCGACGGCTACAGGCCGCACGTCTCGAGCAGCCGTAGCCAGACCTCGCTGATCGTCGGGTAGGCGGGCACAGCGTGCCACAAGCGTGCAAGCGGCACCTGCCCGACGATCGCGATGGTCGCGGCGTGCAGCATCTCCGCCGCGTCCGGCCCCACGAACGTCGCGCCCACGATCACCTGCCGGTCGGTGTCGACCACGATCTGCGCGGTGCCCTCGTACCCCTCCGCGACGAGCACGGCCCCGGACACCGAGCCGAGCCGGTACGACACCGCCTTGACCGCGATCCCCGCCTTCCTGGCCTCGGCCTCGGTCAGTCCCACCGACGCGACCTCGGGGCGGGAGAACACGACCTGCGTCCTCGCGCCGTGGTCGGCCGTCGCGGCATAGCGGCTCCACGGCTCGGGCGGCTCTCCCCCGGCACCGGCCGCGGCCGCCTCCTCCGGCGTCGTCCTCCCGAACCGGGCCGCGACCACGTCCCCCACGACCCTGCCCTCGTACTTGCCCTGGTGGGTCGTCGCGGCGCGCCCCGTGACGTCCCCGCACGCGAACAGCCAGCCGCCGTCGACGCCCTGGACCTCCATCTGGTCGTCGACCGCGAGCGCCTTGCCCGGTTCCAGCCCGACGACGTCGACACCCAGGTCCATCGTGCGCGGCACGCGACCCGTCGCCACGAGGACCTGCGCGGCCGCGACGGACCCCTTGCCCTGCGGGCCGTCGTACGTGAGGCGAGCGCCGCCGTCGGGCAGGGAGGTCGCTCCCGTGACGCTCACGCCCAGGCGGACGTCCACGCCGATCCCCTTCAGTCCTGCCGCGACGGCCTCGCCCGCGAACGGCTCGGAACGGCCGAGCAGGTGCCCGCGCGAGAGCAGCGTGACCTCCGAGCCCAGGTCGTGGAACGCCGTCGCCATCTCGACCCCCACGACCCCGCCGCCCAGGATCACGATCGAGGTCGGGACGTCCTGGACGCTCGTGGCCTCGCGGCTGCTCCACGGGTCGGTCTCGGCGAGGCCGGGGGTGTCGGGCAGGACGGGCACGCTGCCCGTCGCGACGATCACGGCGTGCCGGGCGGCGAGCAGGCGGGTCTCGGGGAGGTCGTCGACGTCGGCGTCGGGGTCCTCGGGGCTGACCTCGACGAGCCTGGAGCCGACCAGCCTGCCCAGCCCGCGCACGAGCGAGATCCCGGCGCCGTCGAGCCACTGGACCTGGCCCGAGTCGTCCCAGTGCGAGACCATCTCGTCGCGGCGCGCGAGGATCGGCGCGGGGTCGAGCACGGGGCTCGCCTCGATGCCCGGGACCGCACGGGCGGCCGCGAGCGCCGCGCCCGGGCGCAGGAGCGCCTTGGACGGCATGCACGCCCAGTAGGAGCACTCGCCGCCGACGAGCTCTGCCTCGACCACGGCCACGCTCAGCCCCGTCCGGCTCGCGCGGTCTGCCGCGTTCTCCCCGACGGGCCCACCACCGATCACGATCACGTCGAAGGTCTCGTCGGGGGTGGCCTGGGTGCGTGGGTCGGTGCTCATGCCTCCCATCGTGGCCCGGACCCCGCGCGGCTGCCCGCCGGGCGCACGGCGGGAGCGCGAGCGGGGGCGCGCACCTCGCTAGCGGCGCGGGCCCTGCCCGGTGACCAGCGCGCTCAGCAGAGAGACCAGCACCTCGCGGTCCGTGCCCGGCAGCGGGGAGAGGAGGGCGGCCTGCGCGTCGGCGAGCGCTGCGCCGAGCTCGTCGAGCCGTCGCGCCCCCCGGGGGGTCAGCGTGACGATGTTGCGACGCCGGTCGGACGGGTCGGGGCGGCGCTCGACGTCACCGTCGGCGGCCAGCGTGTCGAGCAGCGCGACCATGTCGCTGCGGTCGATCCCGCACCGGCGCCCGAGCGCGGCCTGGCTCGCCGGGCCGAACTCCTCCAGGGCGGCGAGCACGGCGTAGTGGGAGCGGTGCGCCCCCACGGCGGACAGGTGCTCGGAGACGGTCCGGGCCGCCTCGAGCGCCGCCTGGGCGAGCAGCCAGCTGGGCAGTGCGCGGAGGCGTTCGGGGGCGGTCTCGGTCTCCATCCTCAGATCCTACGCTGCATTGGCGTCACCTATTGTGGGTTCAACCAACGATGAGTAACGTTGGGGACTCCAACGATTCGCCGTGGTTCCCGACACCGGAGGCTCCCATGACCGTGCACGACGACACGCACCTTCCCGCCACGCACCAGGACGCCGTCCGCGGGCTGCTCGACCGCGAGGAGGTCGCACGCCTCGTCTCGCAGCTCACGGCGGCCCTCGACGACGGCGACAGCGACCGGCTCCGCGACCTGCTCGTCCCGGACGCGCACGCCAGCACCCCCGGCGGCACCGCGCAGGGGATCGACGCCGTCGTCGCCCAGGCCGCGCGCAACCACCGGCCGGAGGACGGCGTCCAGCACCTCGTCGGGAACGTCCTGGTCGATCTCGCGCACGATCACGCCGAGGTCCGGGCGAACGTGGTCGCCACGTTCGCCCGGCGCGAGCCGCGGGCGGACAGGCCCGTCACCCTCGGCGCGGTCTACCGGCTCCGCGCACGCCGGACCGGGGCGGGCTGGCGGCTGACGCACATCACGACCGACCCCGTCTGGGCCTCGACCGCGCCCGTCACGCTCGTCGGGCACGCCTAGCGCAGGCCACGGGCGAGGCGGTCCGGCGAGCACCGTCAGACGGCGTCGACGCGGGCCTCGTCGAGGCGCTCGAGGATGCGCGCGACCGTCTCTTCGACGGTCCAGCCCGTCGTGTCGAGGTGCAGTCCGCCCGGGGTCTCGCGCGCGTACGCGGCGAACTCGTCCGGGGTCCACGCGCCGTAGGCCTGCTTGTGCCGGGCGGCGTCGCGGGCCGCGAGCGCGGCCGCGCTGGGCACCAGCACGACGGCGTAGCACGGGCGGGTGCGCAGGCTCGC
The DNA here is from genome assembly GCF_015142735.1 of Oerskovia douganii. GTDB lineage: Bacteria > Actinomycetota > Actinomycetes > Actinomycetales > Cellulomonadaceae > Oerskovia > Oerskovia douganii. The sequence goes on from NZ_JACSPN010000029.1 coordinate 6,636, forward strand.
CGTGAAGCGGGCCAGGTCCGGCCCCAGCAGGATGTCCTGGACCACCGCCGTGATCCCCGCGGCCGCATACGTGTCGGCCGCCTGCGCGGCGAGCGCGTGCCGCAGGTCGAGCTGGATCCGCGCCGCGTCCGAGAGCGGCGGGTCCGTCGACGCCCGCCCGCTCACGACGAAGCGGCGGAACATGTCGCCCCGCACGTGGGCCGCGAGCGGGAAGGAGCGGGCCAGGGCCTCCGCGACCGTCGACTTCCCGGAGGCCATGGCCCCCGTGACGACGAGGACGGGAGCGGACGGCACAGCGGGAGAGGACGGCACGGCGGGAGCGGCGGCGTCGGGCAGGGAGGTCGTCGAACGCATGACCGGACCCTAGGACGTACGCAGGGCCGGACGCGAGATGATTGCCGGCCGCGCTCGCCGGGCGAGCAGCCCGGGTCGCCCCCACCAGGAGGGCGACCCGGGCTGCTCGCCCGGCACGCTCGGGACGCTCGGGACTCCTAGTGGACGACCGCCTTCTCGGAGCCCGCTCCCGTCAGGGACCGCACCTCCATCTCGGCGAACTTCTCCGGGTGCGACGACTCCTTGCTCAAGAACGTCCCCAGGACACCCAGGAGGAACGCGAGCGGGATCGAGATCAGGCCCGGGTTCTCGAGCGGGATGAACGCGAAGTCGACGCTCGTGTCCTTGATCATCGACAGGCTCGCGCCCGTGACCGGGTCCACCTTGCCCGAGACCACGGGCGAGAAGGTGATGATCACGAGGCACGAGATCAGACCGCCGTACATGCTCCACAGCGCGCCCGACGTGTTGAACCGCTTCCAGAACAGCGAGTAGATGATGGTCGGCAGGTTCGCGCTCGCCGCGACCGCGAAGGCCAGCGCCACGAGGAACGCGATGTTCTGCCCCTGCGCGAAGATGCCACCCACGATCGCGAGCACCCCGATCACGAGCACCGTCATGCGGGCGACCTTGACCTCGCCGTCGGGCTTGACCTCACCCTTCTTGATGACGTTGGCGTAGATGTCGTGCGCGAAGCTCGTCGCGGCCGTGATCGTCAGCCCCGCGACGACCGCGAGGATCGTCGCGAACGCGACCGCCGAGATGATGCCCAGCAGGATCTCACCACCCAGCTCGTACGCGAGCAGGAGGGCGGCCGAGTTCACACCGCCCGGGGCGGACGAGATGGCCTCCGGGCCCACGAGCGCGCCTGCGCCGTAGCCGAGCACGAGCGTGAACAGGTAGAAGATCCCGATCAGCCAGATCGCCCAGACCACGCTGCGACGGGCCTCCTTGCCCGTCGGGACGGTGTAGAAGCGCGTCAGGACGTGCGGCAGCCCCGCCGTCCCGAGCACCAGCGCGAGCGCGAGCGACAGGAAGTTGAGCTGCGACATGGGGGTCGAGCCGTACTGCTTGCCCGGCTCGATGAGCGCCTCACCGCCCGGGCCTGCCTTGTCGATCGCGCCCTGGAACAGGTCGGACAGGTTGAAGCCGAACCTGGCGAGCACCCAGAACGTCATGATCCCGGCACCCGCGATGAGCAGCACCGCCTTGATGATCTGCACCCACGTGGTGCCCTTCATGCCGCCGATCATCACGTACGCGATCATGAGGATGCCCACGATCGCGATCACGACGCTCTGCCCCGCGGTGGACTCGATGCCGAGCAGCAGCGCGACCAGGCCACCCGCGCCGGCCATCTGCGCCAGCAGGTAGAAGAACACGACCATGAGCGTCGCGAGCGCCGCCGCCATGCGCACCGGGCGCTGGCGCAGGCGGAAGCTCAGGACGTCCGCCATGGTGAACTTGCCCGTGTTGCGCAGGAGCTCGGCCACGAGCAGCAGCGCGACGAGCCACGCCACGAGGAAGCCGATCGAGTACAGGAACCCGTCGTAGCCGTTGATCGCGATGGCACCGCAGATCCCCAGGAAGCTTGCGGCCGACAGGTAGTCGCCCGCGATCGCCGTCCCGTTCTGCGGCCCCGTGAAGTTGCGTCCGCCCGCGTAGAAGTCGGCCGCGGACTTGTTCTGCTTCGAGGCCCGTACGACGATCACCATGGTCACCGCGACGAAGGCCGCGAAGATGCCGATGTTGATCCACGGGTTGCCGACGTCGGAGGCCTCCGCGGCCAGGACCGTGGTCGGTGACAGCGTTCCCCACGACCCCATCAGTGGTCCTCCCCCTCGATCTGACGGCGCATGTCCTCGGCGACCGGGTCGAACTTCTTGTTCGCCCAGCGCGCGTAGATCATGGTGATCGCGAACGTCGACACGAACTGGCCCAGCCCGAACAGCAGGCCGACCGTGATGTTGCCCGAGACCCGGATGCTCATGAAGTCGTGCGCGTAGTCCGCGAGCAGGACGTACACGAGGTACCAGACCAGGAACAGGGCCGTGACGGGGAAGACGAAGTTGCGGAACCTGCGGCGCAGGTCCTGGAACTCGGGGGAACGCTGGACCCGCTGGTAGTCGGTCTCCGCGACGGGATCGTCCGTCGTCGAGATGTTGGTCATGACGCCTCCGTTGGCTCATGCGTGGCACGCGACGTTGCGTGACCCGGGCGACTTTTTTCACCCGCTCGGGACAATGTGCCGTAGATCACCCCTGTGGCGCAATGACCACTTTCCAGGCGTGTCGGACGGCAGCAGGCCGACCGCCGCGGGGATCTCGGCACCGGGTGCAGACCACCGGGCGTGCACTTCCCGCTGCCCACCGGCGACCGCGACGACCCGAGGTGCACGCTCGACGAGGCCCCGGAGGCGGGCTACGCCGTCGGGCCGGGAGCGCCCAGGACCGGCGCCCTCCGGCCCGGGCGGGCAGGGGCCGGCTCAGAGCCTGCGGAACTCCAGGTCCGTGATGACCCGGCCCGCCGCGTGGCCCTTGTTCTCGAAGCTCGTGAGCACGCGCCCCTCGAAGCGGGGCGCGACCGCGCCGGCCCCGTGGGCGTTCTCGAACGACGGGTTCGCGCCGACGACCTCCAGCATCCGGTCCGCGTACTCGGACCAGTCCGTCGCGAGCCGCCACGTGCCCCCCGGGCGGATCGCCCGCGCCGCGAGCTCGGCGAGCTCCGGCGTCACCAGGCGGCGCTTGTGGTGCCGGGCCTTGTGCCACGGGTCGGGGAAGAAGACCCAGAGCTCGTCGACCGACCCCTCCGGCAGGGCGGTCGCGAGCACCTCGGCCGCGTTGGCCTGCAGCAGGCGCAGGTTCGTCAGACCGCGCTGCGTCGCGCGCAGCACGGTCTGCGCGAGACCCGGCGTGTAGACCTCGACGGCCAGGAAGTCGCGCTCCGGCGCGGCCTCGGCGGCATGGACCACGGCCTCCCCCAGGCCCGAGCCGATCTCCACCACGAGCGGAGCCGACCGCCCGAAGGTCGCTGCGACGTCGAGCACGAACCCCGGGTCCACCGAGGTGCGTGCCACCGCCCGCGGGACGTCGAGGACGAACTGCTCGGCGTGGTCGTCCCAGGCGCGCTGCTGGCGGGGGTTGAGGCGGCCGCTGCGGCGGACGAAGGACACGATGTCGGTACGGAAGCCCTGCTCGCGGGCCTCGGAGAGGGTCTCGGGCACCCGCCCAGTCTAGGCGGGCGCCCGAGTCCCCTCCCGCGGCACGTCCTGCCGCCGAGGCCCCCGTGCGCGCGAGCGGGCCCGAAGGTCCGCGTCACGCGCACGGGGCCCGCTCGGCGAGCCGGGCGGAGCGTCAGACGTACTGCGCGTACGCCGGCAGGTCGAGCTGCCCGTTGCCCGACAGCCCGATCACGACGACCTCGGGCTCCGTGACGGTGCGCGCGTAAGCGATCGCGGCGGCGACCGCGTGCGTCGACTCGGGCGCCGGGATGATGCCCTCCGAGCGGGCGAACTCGAGCCCCGCCCGGAACGCCTCGTCCTGGTCGATCGCGACCGCGTCCATAAGACCCAGGTTCACCGCGTGCGACACCATGGGCGACATGCCGTGGTAGCGCAGACCGCCCGCATGGATGGCCGGCGGCACGAAGTCCTTGCCGAGCGTGTGCATCTTGAGCAGCGGCGTGAGCCCCGCGACGTCACCGTGGTCGTAGCGGTACTCGCCCTGCGTGAGCGACGGGCAGGCCGCGGGCTCGCACGCGACGAGCCGCGTCGTCGTGCCCTCGCGCAGGTTGCGCCCCAGGAACGGGAACGTGAGCCCCGCGAGGTTTGACCCGCCGCCCGCGCAGCCGAACACGACGTCCGCGCCCGTCTCCCCCGCCTCCTCGAGCTGGACCAACGCCTCCTGGCCGATGACCGTCTGGTGCAGCATCACGTGGTTGAGCACGCTGCCCAGCGAGTAGTGCGCCTGCGGGTCGCCCGCCGCGACCTCGACGGCCTCGCTGATCGCCATGCCGAGCGAGCCCGTGGTGTCCGGGTCGCTCGCGAGGATCGCACGACCCGACGCCGTGAGCTCCGAGGGCGACGAGTGGCACACGCCACCGTAGGCCTCCATCTGGAAGCGGCGGTACGGCTTGGAGTCGTACGACGCCCGGACCTGCCACACCTCGCACGTCAGACCGAGCAGGGCCGCGGCCATCGAGAGCGAGGCACCCCACTGCCCGGCGCCCGTCTCGGTCGTGAGGCGCGTCGTGCCCTCGATCGCGTTGTAGTACGCCTGGGCGATGGCCGTGTTGGGCTTGTGCGAGCCGACCGGGCTCACGCCCTCGTACTTGTAGTAGATCCGGGCGGGCGTGCCCAGCTCGCGCTCGAGGCGGTGCGCCCGGACGAGCGGCGCGGGCCTCCACATCGCGTAGATCTCGCGGATCGTCTGCGGGATCTCGATGTAGCGCTCGGTGCTGACCTCCTGCTCGATGAGCGCCATGGGGAACAGCGGGGCCAGGTCCGCGGGCACGAGCGGCTCGAGCGTGCCGGGGTGCAGGTGCGGCGGCACGGGCTCGGGCAGGTCCGCGTTGAGGTTGTACCAGTGCGTCGGGACGGTGGAGGGGATCTCGACGCCGAGCGGCTCGAGCGAGCGAGCGGTCGGACGGGTCGGCGCCGGGGGCGCAGCCGGGTCGGACGTGGAGACGGGGGACGTCGTCAAGGGACTCTCCTTCATGGATGGGCACGTGCCAAGGCACGGTCCGGGCGATCCACTCCGGGAGACCTGCTGGACCGCCCGTCGTCGGGCTCGGTCAGCACGCCACAGCGTCCGACCGTCAGCGGTCGGGCCACCAGGTGTGTGCGGTGAGCAGGTTCACGGGGCGACCATAGCCCTCCCGACGGGAGGTTGTGAAGCGCGTCTCACGGCCGACGGGTCGGGCGGGCGGGCCGTGGTTGCAGGGCGCCACCGGCACCTCCGGGACGACGAAGGCCCCTCGCCCGCGTCTCCGCAGGTGAGGGACCTTCGTGG
>NZ_JACSPN010000029.1:12077-49439 GCF_015142735.1 Oerskovia douganii
TGGTGCGCCATCATGGACTCGAACCATGAACCCGCTGATTAAGAGTCAGCTGCTCTGCCAATTGAGCTAATGGCGCGTGGTGCTGCAGGGTGGTACAGGTGTCCCGGCATGGCCTGCCGGACGTCACGACGGCCCCGTCTCCAGGGCCGTGACCGTGGTGCGCCATCATGGACTCGAACCATGAACCCGCTGATTAAGAGTCAGCTGCTCTGCCAATTGAGCTAATGGCGCGCGAGAAGAAACATTACTGAACCGGCCCCCGGGAGACAAATCAGGGAGTCGCGCAGGCCTGTGACCTGCGCGACAACCGGCTCCACGGGTCCTGTCACCGGGGCCACCGGGGCCGCGCCGACGACGCGACCACCCGTCCTACAGGTACAGCCCCGTGCTGCCGCTCGTCTCCTCGGGCTGGGAGACCGCACTGACGTCCTTCTCGCGCAGCAGCACGTAACTCTTGCCGTTCAGCTCGACCTCGGCCCGCTCCTCGGGGTCGAACAGCACGCGGTCCCCCACGCGCACGTGACGCACCGTCTCTCCCGTGGCGACGACCTGTGCCCACCCCAGGCGCTTGGGTCCGACCGCCGTCGCCGGGATCACGAGCCCCGCGGAGGACTGCCGCTCGGACGAGTCGACCTCGGGCAGGACGAGGAGGCGGTCGTGCAGCATGCGCAGGGGCAGCCGCTCGGGCGCGCTGCCCGACGACGTCGCGCGGGTCGCGGAGGTCTTCTGCACGGAGGCGGCGGCCGGGGCCGCGGCCGGCTCGGGCGCGGGGGCGTCGTGCGAGGTGGGGGTCGTCTTGCTCACGGTCCCCACGCTACCCGTGTCCTCTAGGCTCGGAGTGATCCACGAACCCACCACGAGGAGTTCCATGAGCACGCGCCTTGCCGTCGGGGACGACGCCCCCGACTTCACCCTCCCGACCGCCGACGGCGGTTCCGTCACGCTGTCCGAGCTGCGCGGCAGCTCGGTCATCGTCTACTTCTACCCCGCTGCCTCGACGCCCGGCTGCACCAAGGAGGCGTGCGACTTCCGCGACTCGCTCGCGTCGCTCCAGGGCGCGGGGTACAAGGTCGTCGGCATCTCGCCCGACCCGCTCGCCAAGCTCGTGAAGTTCGCCGAGGAGGAGTCGCTGACGTTCCCGCTCGCGTCCGACGAGTCCCGGGCGACGCTCGAGGCGTACGGGGCGTGGGGCGAGAAGAAGCTCTACGGCAAGACCGTGACGGGCGTGATCCGCTCGACCGTCGTGGTCGACCCCGAGGGCAAGGTCGCGCTCGCGCAGTACAACGTCAAGGCGACCGGCCACGTCGCCAAGCTGCGCCGTGACCTGGGGATCGACCCCAAGAAGTAGGTTGTCCGGTCAGCGAGCCGCCGACCGATCTGCTCCTCGCGCGCCCGTAGACTGTGCGGGCGCGCGAGTGGCGTAATTGGCAGCCGCGCCAGGTTTAGGTCCTGGTGTCTTCGGACGTGCGGGTTCGAGTCCCGCCTCGCGCACCCCCTGTCGTGTCACCCGACCGGCACGTCGATCCGCCCGGGCAGCAGGCCGGGCCTGGGCTCGGCGCAGTCGGCGTCGGCCGCGAGGTCCCACGCCCCGACCGTGACGTCGCGCCCGGCGCACCCGACGAGGTCACGCCCGCCGAGCGGCTCGTCGAGCTCGACCGTGACCTCGCGGACCCCGAGGTCCTCGCTGCACGCGCCGGCCGTGCGCAGGACGTAGGCCCGGACCTCGACGGTCCCGTCCGTCTCGGCGACCTCGATGCCGTCGTCGTCGGTGCACGTGCTGCCGCCCGCGGAGACCCCGATCTCGAGCGTCGCGCCGTCCTGGGCGGCAAGCACCCACTCGACCCGCTGCCGCTGCGGCTCACCGACCCCGCACCCGGCGACCACCGTCACGCCGACCGCGCAGGCCGCCGCGAGCACGACCGGGCGCACCGCCGCGCGGACGCGGGCACCGGAGCCGCGCGTGGACCGCCTCGTCCGTCCCGTCATGCCCGGGACCCTAGCGCACCCGCCGACACCCGCCCGTCGCTCGGACCCCCGGCTACCCTGGAAGGAGATCCCGAGGAGGCGGTCCGCAGTGCCGAACGATCGCAGGGCGCAGTCGGTCACCGCGCGCGAGGTCGCGGCGGCGATGTCGACGATCGACCGGCGGCGCTTCCTGCCGCGCAACCAGCGCCCGTACGCGCGCGACGACCGGCACCTGCCGATCGGGCACGGCCAGACGAACTCGCAGCCACGGACGGTGGCCGACACGCTCCGGCTGCTCCAGGTGCCGCGCGGGGCACGCGTCCTGGACGTGGGGTCGGGGTCGGGCTGGACGACGGCGCTGCTCGCCCACCTGGTCGGGTCGAGCGGGAGCGTCGTGGGGGTCGAGATCGACCCGGACCTCGCGGAGTGGGGTGCGGCGAACCTCGCGACGTACCCCATGTCGTGGGCCCGGATCGAGGTCGCGGAGCCTGGCGTGCTGGGACGTCCGACCATGGGCGGCTACGACCGCATCCTCGTCTCGGCCGCGGCTCAGGTGCTCCCGCAGGCGCTGGTGGACCAGCTCGCGATCGGAGGGCGCCTCGTGATCCCCGTGCAGCACGTCCTGGTCCTCGTGGAGCAGCACCTGACGGGGACGGTGACGAGCCGGCACGGGACGTACAGCTTCGTGCCGCTCATCGGGTCGTGACGGTCGGCCCGCCCGCACCGGCAGCGCGCCAGCGCGCGGCCTCGAAGTGGACCCGGCAGCGCGCCTGGTAGGACTCGACACCGCCGACGTGCTCGACCCCGGGGGTGAGGGAGTCGCCGTCCGCGGAGGCGACGACGCGCTCGTGGAAGGGGGCGTCCTCGCCGCAGACCGTGCAGACGGCTGTGAGCCGGTCGGCGCGCTCGGCGAGCGCGCCGAGCGCCGGGATGGGCTCGAAGGGGCGCCCGTCGAACGTCACGTCGAGCCCCGCGACGATCATCACGAGGCCCGCGTCGGCCGCGTGCTGCACGACGTCGAGCAGCGCGGGCCCGAAGAACTGGGCCTCGTCGACCGCGACGAGCTCGACCGCGGGGTCGACCAGCTCGAGGATCTCCGCGGCGGAGGTCGCAGCGCGCGAGGGGATGTCGAGGCCCGAGTGCGAGCTGACGAGGCCCTCACCGCGCCGGTCGTCGAGCGCGTGGTGCACCACCTCCACACGGCGCCCTGCGATCCGTGCCCGGCGCACGCGCCGCAGCAGCTCCTCGGTCTTGCCCGCGAACATGGGCCCGCTGATGACCTCGACCCGTCCCCGCCTCACGTCGTCCACGCAGCCAGTACAGCACCGCCCGCCGACACGGGCGCGCGACGACGGCGAGGGACCCGCGCTGTCCGCGCGGATCCCTCGCCGTCATCGGTGGTCCAGCAGGCGTCAGGCGTCGCCGCGCGTCCCCTCGGTGGCCTCGGGGGCCGCCTCGTCGCTCACGTCAGCCGCCGGCGCAGCCTCCCCAGCAGCCGCCTCGTCAGCGGCGCCCTGCTCGACCGGAAACCGGTCGGAGTCGTCGGCGACCTCCGGGGCACCCTCCGTGGACTCGACGTCCGTCAGCGCGGTCTCGATGCCGACGGCCTCGACCTCGGTCTGCGCACCGGTACCGGCCTCGACCGGTTCCACGTTCCCGGCGACCTCGGTGACCGCCGCCTCGGCGACGACGGTCTCCTCGACCGGCGCGACGCCGTCGTGCTCGTGGGCGTGGGCCGCCGCGGCCGCGATCGTGGCGAGCGTGGCCTTGACGGCCTCACGTGCCTCGGACGTGACCTCGGGCAGGATCGGGACCGCGGGGGCCGCGGCCGGGGCCGACTCCTTGGTCGCACGCTTGCGGCGCGAGCGGGAGCGGGCCCCCTCCGACTCGGTGGGCTCGTCCTGCGTCGCCGCGGGAGCGGCCGCGTGCTGGTGCCCGCCACCGTTGTGCGAGCCGCCCGACTTCTCGATCGGGTCGGTGTGCACGATGAACCCGCGCCCGTTGCAGTGGTCGCACGTCTCGCTGAACGCCTCGACCAGGCCCTGGCCCACGCGCTTGCGGGTCATCTGGACCAGGCCGAGCGAGGTGACCTCGGCGACCTGGTGCTTGGTCCGGTCACGGCCCAGGCACTCGACCAGGCGACGCAGCACGAGGTCACGGTTGGACTCCAGCACCATGTCGATGAAGTCGATGACGATGATGCCGCCGATGTCGCGCAGACGGAGCTGACGGACGATCTCCTCGGCCGCCTCGAGGTTGTTGCGCGTGACCGTCTCCTCGAGCGTGCCACCGGAGCCGGTGAACTTGCCCGTGTTGACGTCGACGACCGTCATGGCCTCGGTGCGGTCGATCACGAGCGAACCGCCCGAGGGCAGCCAGACCTTGCGGTCCATGCCCTTGGCGAGCTGCTCGTCGACACGGTGCGCCGCGAAGGCGTCCTTCTCCGACGTCCAGCGCGAGACGCGCTCCTTGAGGTCCGGCGCGAGCTCGGCGACGTAGCTCGAGATCTCGTTCCAGGCGTTGTCGCCCGAGACGACGAGCGAGCTGAAGTCGTCGTTGAAGATGTCGCGGACCACGCGGATCGCGAGGTCCGGCTCGCCCTGGAGCAGGGCCGGGGCGGAGACCGACTTCGCCTTCTTCTCGATCGCCTCCCACTGGCTCTGCAGGCGCTCGACGTCGGCGCGCAGCTCGTCCTCGCTCGCGCCCTCGGCGGCCGTGCGCACGATCACGCCCGACCCCTCGGGGACGACCTCACGGAGGATCTTCTTGAGGCGGGCCCGCTCGGTGTCGGGAAGCTTGCGCGAGATGCCGGTCATGCCACCACCGGGCACGAACACGAGGTAGCGCCCCGCGAGGGTGATCTGCGACGTGAGACGTGCGCCCTTGTGGCCGATCGGGTCCTTGGTGACCTGGACCAGCACCGAGTCGCCGGACTTGAGCGCCTGCTCGATGCGACGAGGCTGACCCTCGAGACCGGCAGCGTCCCAGTTGACCTCACCGGCGTACAGGACCGCGTTGCGGCCCTTGCCGACGTCGATGAACGCGGCCTCCATGGACGGCAGGACGTTCTGGACGCGGCCCAGGTACACGTTGCCGGCCATCGAGACCTGCGACTGCTGCGAGACGTAGTGCTCGACCAGGACGCCGTCCTCGAGGACCGCGATCTGGGTGCGACCGTTCTCCTCCCGGACGACCATCGAGCGCTCGACGGACTCGCGGCGCGCGAGGAACTCGGCCTCGGTGATGATCTGGCGGCGGCGACCCGCGTCGCGCCCCTCGCGGCGGCGCTGGCGCTTGGCCTCGAGACGCGTCGAACCCTTGAGCGCGGTCACCTCGTCGGACGACGTGCCGCCGCTGCGCTCCCGCGTGCGGGTGCGGCTGGTCGAGGCCGGGACGGAGCTGCTGCTCTCGCCGCCCTCGGCCCGTCCGCCGCGGCGACGACGACGGCGGCGACGGCTCGACCCCGAGCCCTCCTCGCCGTCGTGCTCGTCCGCGTGGTCCTCGTGCTGGTCCCGCTGGTCGTCGGCGGACTCGTCGGCCTGCTCCCCGGCCTCCCCCGCGACGGCGGAGGACTCGCCCGAGGGCTGGTCGTCGGAGGACTCGTCGTCGCCGTACTCGTCGCCGTGCGCGTCACCGCCGCGCGAGCGACGGCCACGACCACCCCGGCGACGACGACGGCGCGGCGCGCCCTGGTCGTCGTCCTCGGCGAGGGGCTGCTGCTCGGTCTCGGTGACGATCTCCAGGTCGTCGGCCTCGAACGCGTCGGCAGGGATCTCGACGCCCTCGGCGACGAGCTCGGCCTCGATCAGCTCGATCTCCTCGACCGCGGCGAGGTCCGCCCCGGCGAGCACGGCGTCGACCTCGACCGTGGGTGCCTGCTCGGGCGTGCGCTCGGCGGCCGGTGCCTGCTGCTCCTGGGCGGGGGGCGTCGCCTGGCCTGCTGCCGACGGCGCGCCCGCGCCCCGACGGGCCGAGCGGCCGCGGCCGCCGCGCGTGCGGGCAGGAGCCTCGCGCTGCTCGACGGGAGCCTCGGTGGGCTCGGGTGCTGCCGGGGCGGCGGGCTCGGCGACGGGTGCGGCCGGGGCGGGCGCCTCCTCGGCCGTGCGCGCGCTGGGCGTGGCGAAGCTGGGCATGGCGTCGGCGGGCGACGTCGTGGGGCGCACGACACGGCGCGAACGGCGCGGCGCGGCGGCGGGGTCCGGCGCCTGGAACAGCAGGGCGGTCGTCGCGAGGCGCGGCGTACCGGAGCCGCCACCGGTCGAGACGGTCGCGGCCGGCGAGACCGGGGCGGCCTCGGCTGCGGGCGCCTCGGCCTCGGCCTTCGCGGCGGCGGGGACCTTGTTGACGCGGCGCGAGCGCACCTTGGGTGCGGCGGGCTCGGCCGGCTCGGCGGGGGCCTCGGCGACCGGGGCGGCGTCCACGACCGGCGCGTCCTTCGACGTCGCGCGGCGGCGCTTGGCCGGGGCCTTCTCGGCGGGGACCTCGGGTGCGACGTCCTGCGCGGGCGCCGCCTGGGCGGCGGCGGTGGAGCGGGTGGCCCGACGGCGGGTCGTGGGTGCCGCGGCCGGCTCCTCGGGCGTCGTGGTCGCCTCGGGCGCCGCCGTGGGCGCGGGGGCGGGCGTCTCGACGGCCGCGGGCACCTCGACGACGGCGGTCTCGGCTGCGGGCTTGCGGGTGCGACGGGCGCGTGCGGGCTTCTCGGCGGGGGCCTCGGCCTCTGCTGCGGGCTTGAGCCCGAGCTCGGACAGCACGTCGAGGACCGGGGCGTCGGCCGCCGCGCGGGCGGCTGCTCCTCGCTTGCCGCCGCGGCGCGGGGCGGCGGGAGCGTCCTGGGCGGTCTCCTGGGCCGTGGCGGCCCCGGTCGCCGGGGCCTTCTCGGCGGGGGCTGCCTTCTCGGCCGGGGCTGCCTTCGCGGTGCCCGTGCCCTGGCTCGCCGCGGGGGCGTCGGAAGCCTGGGCGGCGGGGGTCGTGGTCGGACGCACGACGCGGCGCGAGCGGCGCGGCGCGGCGTCGGCGGACGGCAGCTCGATCCCGAGCGAGCCCGTGGGGGCGTCGGGGGCGGCGACGGCGGGCTGCGCGGGAGTCTTCACCGCGGGCAGGGTGATCTGGACCGGGGCCGCGGCCTCGGCGGTCGTGTCGGCGGTGCCTGGCGCCGCGGCGGTGCGGGTGACCCGTCGTCGGGCCGGCTTCTTGGCGGGTGCTGCGTCCTGACCGGAGGTCGAGCTGGTCGGGTCAGGGGTGTTGTCGAGGGTCACGCGAAGCGCTCCTGATACCCCGAAAGGTCCGTCCCCACATCGTGCGGCCCGTTCGGGCGGTTGTCGTCGCTCGGGACGTGCGCATCGCAGCGCTGTCGTCCCCGCGACGGAAGTCGGCGGTGGCGGCTCGGGCAAGGGCGTGCGGCGGGGGGCGCTTCGCCGTCCGGGCCATTCATCCCGGTCGGCGGCGCTCCGCGAGCCGCGGTCTGCGGTTGCGTCGAGCACGTACTGGGCACGGAGGAGATGTGGTCCCCCTTGCTCGGTCAAGTATCGCACAGCCGACGTCGATCAGATGGGCATCTACAGCCCTGCGGGCCGTGTCGTCCAGAGGACCAAGGTCCCGATCCGGACCTTGTGAAGGTTCTCACAAACTGTCGTTTCCCGCGGTTTTGGCGTCCCGCCGCCTCGCCGATGGTGCAGATTGGTTCTAGCGTCGACAAGAGAACGCTGACTGTGCCCTGAGGCCCCCCTCAGAACCCCCGTAGCACCCAGGAAAAACCAGGAGCGTTTGTGGACGTCCTCGATCTCGCAAGGTGGCAGTTCGCCATCACGACCGTCTACCACTTCATCTTCGTGCCCCTGACGATCGGGCTCGCCCCCCTCGTCGCGATCATGCAGACCGCATGGGTGCGCACGGGGAACGAGCGGTGGCTCAAGCTCACCAAGTTCTTCGGCAAGCTCCTCCTCATCAACTTCGCGATCGGCGTCGTGACGGGGATCGTGCAGGAGTTCCAGTTCGGCATGAACTGGAGCGAGTACTCGCGCTTCGTCGGAGACGTCTTCGGTGCCCCGCTCGCCATGGAGGCGCTCGCCGCGTTCTTCATCGAGTCCACCTTCCTCGGCCTGTGGATCTTCGGCTGGGACCGCCTGTCCAAGCGCGTGCACCTCGCGTGCATCTGGGCCGTGGCGATCGCCGTGAACCTGTCCGCGTTCTTCATCCTCGCGGCCAACTCCTGGATGCAGCACCCGGTCGGGACCATCTACAACCCCGAGACCGGTCGCGCCGAGATGAACGACATCGGGGCCGTGCTCACCAACAACACGCTGTGGGCGGCGTTCCCGCACACCATCACCGCGGCCTTCCTCACCGCAGGCACGTTCGTCGCCGGCATCGCCGCCTGGTGGATGGTCCGCCTCGTGCGCACCAAGAAGGCCGAGAACGTCGAGCTCGCCCGCAACGTCTACCGCCCGGCCATCACCCTCGGCGTCATCGCGATGATCGTCGGCGGTCTCGGCGTGGCGGTCAGCGGCGACTTCCAGGCCAAGCTCATGTTCCAGCAGCAGCCCATGAAGATGGCCGCCGCCGAGGCCCTGTGCGAGAGCTCGCCCGAGGGCGCACCGTTCTCCATCCTCGCGATCGGCGACCTCTCCGACTCGTGCGAGGGCGTCAACCACATCCTCGAGATCCCCGGCATGACCTCGTTCCTCGCCAAGGGCAGCTTCACCGCTCCCCTCCCGGGCGTCGACCAGGTCCAGCAGGACATGACCGAGCGCTACGGCGACGTCACCGCGGACGGCGAGCCCGTCAACTACTCCCCCAACCTGGCGCTGACCTACTGGAGCTTCCGCCTCATGATCGGGTTCGCGATCGGCTCGATCGCCCTGTCCGTCATGGCGCTGTGGCTCACCCGCAAGGGCCGCGTGACCGACAACAAGTGGTTCGCGCGCGTCGGGATCTGGGCCATCCCCATGCCGTTCATCGCGTCCTCGTTCGGCTGGATCTTCACCGAGACCGGGCGTCAGCCCTGGGTCGTCGCCCCCAACCCCACCGGGATCGACTCGATCCGCCTGCTCACCGAGCGGGGCGTCTCCACCGTCGTGAGCCCCGGGGTCGTGCTGACCTCGATGATCGTCTTCACGCTCGTCTACGGCGCGCTCGCGGTCGTCTGGTTCAAGCTCATCCACCGCTACTCGGTCGAGGGCGTCCCCGAGACCGTGCACGACGACTCCCCCGAGGCGCGCGCCAAGGGCGACCCCGACGACCCGGACTCGACCGACGAGTCCGAACGCCCCCTGTCCTTCGCGTACTGACGCGCTCTGACGGCTCAAGGAGACCCAGTACTCATGGAACTCACCATTCTCTGGTTCGTGCTCATCGCGATCCTGTGGATCGGCTACCTGGTCCTCGAAGGCTTCGACTTCGGCGTGGGCATGCTCCTGCCGATCCTGTCCCGCAACAAGGACAAGGCGAAGCAGGACACCGAGCGTCGCCTCATCATCAACACCATCGGCCCGGTCTGGGACGGCAACGAGGTCTGGCTCATCACCGCGGGCGGTGCGACCTTCGCGGCCTTCCCCGAGTGGTACGCCACGCTCTTCTCCGGCTTCTACATCCCGCTGTTCCTGATCCTCCTGGCGCTCATCGTGCGCGGCGTCGCGTTCGAGTACCGCGGCAAGATCAACGACGACCGGTGGCGGGCACGCTGCGACCAGGCCATCATCTTCGGCTCGTGGATCCCTGCGCTCCTGTGGGGCGTCGCGTTCGCCAACCTCGTGCGCGGCGTCGAGCTCGACGCGGCCCACCAGTACGTCGGCGGCTTCTGGGCCCTGCTCAGCCCGTTCGCGCTCCTCGGCGGCCTCACGACCGTGCTGCTCTTCCTCATGCACGGTGCGGTGTTCATCGCCCTCAAGACCGACGGCGAGGTCCGCGTCAAGGCCCGCCGCCTCGCCGGGTGGTTCTCGCTCGCCTCGGTCCTCGTGGCCGGCGGCTGGGCCGTGTGGGCCCAGGTCGCGTACTCGGTGCCGTGGACGTGGGCAGCCGTCGTGGTCGCCGCGGTCTCGCTGGTCGGCGTGGTCCTCGCCAACGCGAAGGCTCGCGAGGGCTGGGCGTTCCTGTTCTCCGCGCTCGCGATCCTCTCGGCGACGGTCCTGATCTTCGGGTCCATGTACCCCGACGTCATGCCGGCGTTCGACCCCGCGAACTCGCTCACCATCGACAACGCGTCCTCGACGCAGTACACGCTGACCGTCATGACGTGGGTCGCCGTGATCCTCGTCCCGGTCGTGCTGGTCTACCAGTCGTGGACGTACTGGGTCTTCCGCCGCCGCCTGTCGACCAAGGACATCCCGCCGCCCATCGGGCTGTCCCTGCGGAAGCTCAAGGACTCCGCGTTCGGCGGTCCGTCCTCGGGCAGCGCCAAGAACCTGGACCTGACCCCCGCAACGGGTGAGAAGGCCTCGGGGACGGACGCGACGGCGTCGGGCCCGGCGAAGAACGGCCCCGGGGACACCTCCGCGTGAAGCCCCTCGATCCACGGCTCCTGCGTCAAGCGCGGGCAGCCCGCGGGTACGTCGTGCTCACGGCGGTGCTCGGCCTCGTCACGGCCGGGCTCGTCGTGGCGCAGGCGCTCCTCATCGCGAGCATCCTGGCCCCCGCGATCCAGGGCAGCCTCACTCTGCCCGACGTCGCCACCCCCCTCTCGTGGCTCGCCGCGGTCGTGGTGGTGCGCGCCGGGGTCGCGTGGGCGCAGGAACGGTTCGCGCTCAAGGCCGCGACCAAGACCGTCGCGGAGCTCCGCGAGCAGGTCGTCAGCCACGCGGTGGCCCTCGGGCCCCGCTGGCTGGCGACCGGTCGCGGACCGGCCGTCGCGACCCTCGCGACGCGCGGGCTCGACGACCTCGAGCCCTACATGGTGCGATACCTGCCCCAGCTCCTGCTCGCGGCGACCGTGACCCCTGCGACGCTCGCGGTCGTGCTGGGGCTCGACTGGATCTCGGCGATCATCATCGCGGTCACGATCCCCCTCGTCCCCCTGTTCATGATCCTCGTCGGGCAGCTCACGGCCGGGACGTCCGAGCGGCGCCTCAAGGTCATGCAGCGGCTCGGGTCCCAGGTCCTCGACCTGCTGGCCGGGCTCCCCACCCTGCGCGCGTTCGGCCGCGAGCACGGGCCCGAGAAGCGCGTGCGCGCCCTGGGCGACGCCAACCGCCGCGCGACCATGGGCACGCTGCGCGTCGCGTTCCTGTCCGGCATGGTCCTCGAGCTGCTCACGACGCTGTCGGTCGCGCTCGTGGCGGTCGGGATCGGGCTGCGCCTCGTGTACGGGGAGGTCGGTCTCGAGCCCGCGCTCGCCGTGCTCGTGCTGGCCCCCGAGGTCTACCTGCCGCTGCGTCAGGTCGGCATGCACTTCCACGCCTCGACCGACGGCATCGCCGCGGCCAACCAGGCATTCGAGGTGCTCGACGAGCCGCTGCCGCCCGTCGGGACGGCCCCTGCCCCTGCCCTCGCCGGGGCTCGGATCACGTTCGACGGCGTGAGCGTGCGCGCGGGCGACCGCGACGTGCTCGCGCCCGCCTCGCTCACGGCGTCGTTCGGTGCCCGGTCCACCCCGGGCGCCGAAGCACCCGGGACAGGCGCTGCGCCGTCGGGCACCGTGGTCGCCCTGACCGGTCCGAGCGGCTCCGGCAAGACGACCACGGCCCTGGTGCTCCTCGGCCTGCTCGCGCCCGACGCCGGACGCGTCCTGGTGACCCCGGCGGGCGGTGATCCCGTCGACCTCGCCGACCTCGACCCGACCACCTGGTGGCCGCAGGTCGCCTGGGTGCCGCAACGGCCCACGCTCACCCCCGGGACCGTGCGCGACGTCGTCCTCGACGGTCGCGACGTGACCGACGCGGAGCTCGCGGACGCCGCGCGGCTGTCCGGGCTCGACGCCGTGCTCGACGTCCTGCCCGCAGGGTGGGACACGCCGATCGGCCAGGGCGGCGTGGGCCTGAGCGTCGGCCAGCGCCAGCGCGTGGCCCTCACCGCAGCACTGCTCGGCGACCCGGCGCGCGTGCCGCTCGTCGTGCTCGACGAACCCACCGCCCACCTCGACGCCCGCGGCGAGCAGGCCGTCCTCGACGCCGTGCGCGCCTGGCGCGAGCAGGGCCGCACGGTGGTCGTGATCGCGCACCGCACGAGCCTCGTCGAGCTCGCCGACCAGGTCGTGACGGTCTCCTCGGCCGCGCTGCCACCCTCCCCGGACGACAGCACCGGCGCGCCTCTCGCGGCTCCCGGTGCGTCCACCCCGTCCGCGCCCTCGTCAGGAGCCGTCGCATGAGCGACCTCGACCAGTCCTCCGGCTCGTCCGCCCGCGCCCCGCGCCGCGGGCACACCGCACCGTCGACGTCACCCGACGCGGGCGCCGATCCCCTGTGGCGCGCGGTCCGGCTCCTCGACGTGAGCTGGAGCCGCGCGGCCAGGGCGATCGGGCTCGGCTCCCTGGCCCTCGCGAGCTCGGTCGGTCTCGCGGCGGTCGCCGCGTGGCTCATCGCGCGCGCCTCGCAGATGCCGCCCGTGCTGCAGCTGTCCGTGGCCACCGTGGCCGTGCGCGCGTTCGGCATCTCGCGCGGCGTGTTCCGCTACCTCGAACGCCTGGCCTCGCACGACGTCGCGCTGCGCGGCATGGCCTCGCTCCGGGCCAACGTGTACACGTCGCTGGCCTCCGGTCGTACAGCGGCCGTCGCGGGTGTACGACGGGGTGACCTGCTCGCGCGCGTGGGCGCCGACGTCGACGCGGTGGGCGACGTCGTCGTCCGCGCGATCATCCCCGCCGGGGTCGCGCTCGTCGTGTCCGCCGGCTCGGTGATCCTGGTCGGCGCGTTCCTGCCCTCGGCAGGCGTCGCCCTGCTCGCGTGCCTGCTCCTCGCCGGCGTCCTGGGCCCGTGGCTCTCGGCGCGGGCCGCACGTCGCACCGAGGAGCGCGGCGCCACAGCGCGCGCCGAGATGACCTCGACGGTGCTCGAGACCCTCGAGGGCGCGGGCCCCCTGACCGTCTCGGGCCGCCTGTCCCAGCGCATGGACGCACTGCGCCGCACGGACCGCGAGCTCGCGTCCGTGACCGACTCGGGCGCGCGCACCTCCGGCACCGCCGCGGCCGTCAACAACGCCGCGATCGGGCTCGCCGTGCTCGCCGCCCTGCTGCTCGGCATCCCGGCCGTCGCCGCCGGGACGCTGACCCCGGTCGAGCTCGCCGTCGTCGTGCTCACGCCGCTCGCGGTGTTCGAGGCCGCGGGCGTGCTGCCCGCCGCGGCCGTGCAGATGCACCGCTCGCGCCAGGCCGCGCGCCGCATCATGGAGCTGCTCGACGCGGCAGCCGCCCCGGCCGCGTCAGCGGCTGCGGAGGTCGCTCCGCACACCGGTGCCCGTGACCCGGAGGTCACGGTGACCCGGGCCGCGTGCGGCTGGGACGGCCGTGCGGCCGTGACCGGCGTGGACCTGCTCGTCCGCCCCGGACGCTCGGTCGCGGTCGTCGGCCCCTCGGGCGTCGGCAAGACGACCCTGCTCATGACCGCGGCGGGACTGATCCCGCAGGTCGCGGGACGGGTCGACCTCGACGGGGTCCCCGTCGCGAGCTTCCCGCCCGACGACGTCGCGCACCAGGTCGTCTTCGTCGCCGAGGACGGGCACGTCTTCGACACCACGGTCCTGGAGAACCTGCGCGTCGCCCGCGGGGACGTCACGCCGGACGAGGCCGAGGCCGCCCTGCTCGAGGTGGGCCTCGGTGAGTGGCTCGCCGGGCTGCCCGACGGCGTCGAGACGACCCTCGGCCCCGACGCCACGACCATCTCCGGCGGGGAGCGCCGTCGGCTCCTCGTGGCACGGGCGCTCCTGGCGCACGCTCCCCTGCTGCTCGTCGACGAGCCCGCCGAGCACCTCGACCCGGCGACCGCCGACGAGCTGCTGACCCACCTCGTCGGCACGAGCCGCACGGGCGGGCGCGGGATCGTGGTCGCGACGCACCGGCTCTCGGCCCTCGCAGCCGTCGACGAGGTGCTGCTCCTGGGGCGCCCCGACGACGCCGACCCCGAGGCCCCGGCGACCGTCCTGGCCCGCGGCACCCACGCAGAGCTGCTCGCGCGCGACGAGGGCTACCGGTGGGCGCTCGCGCAGGAGACCGCGGGCGTCTGACGGGGTGCTCCGCCGGCTGCCGTGGCTGCTGAGATTGCAGAGGCTGCTGGGGCTGCCGGGGCTGCCGAACCCGAGGTTGGTCGGGTGGCGTCACCGACCTGCCTGACCGACCTCGGGTTCGGCACCCGGAGCCCGGGTCAGGCGCCGGACGAGCCCAGCCGCGACAGGAAGAGCGCCTCCCCCACGGCGAGCTGCTCGATCTCGCCGGGGGCGACCGACTCGTTGGGCGCGTGGATCAGGCACGCAGGCTCCTCGACCCCGAGCAGCACGATCTGCGCGTCCGGATACCCCGACGCGAGCACGTTGCACAGCGGGATCGACCCACCCTGCCCGGCCGTCACGGTCGCCTTGCCGAACGCGTCCGCCAGGGCGCGCGAGAGCGTGTCGAACACGGGACCGTCGGTCCGTGCCTGGAACGGCTGCCCGACGGCGTCGCGCACCGTCGTGACCTTGACGCCCCACGGCGCGTGGTTCTCCAGGTGTGCCACGAGCTTGTCCTGGAGGTCGCGCGCGTCGGCGCCGGGCGGGATGCGCAGGTTGAGTCGGGCTGCGGCCCGCGGCTGGATCGCCGCGGCCGAGCCCACGACGTCCGGGGCGTCGATGCCCAGGACCGTCACTGCCGGCCGTGCCCAGAGCTGGTCGCTGACGCGCCCGGACCCCAGGAGGCGCGTGCCGTCGAGCATGCCGGCGTCGCGGCGGAACTGGTCGGGGTCGTAGTCGACCCCGGGCCAGGTCGCGTCGGCGACCTCCGGCGGGACGCCGTCGATCGTCGTGCTCCCCTGCTCGTCGCGCAGCGAGGACAGGATGTGGATCAGGGCCGCGAGCGCGTCGGGGGCCGCTCCCCCGAACATGCCCGAGTGGATCTCGCCGCGCAGCGCCTCGACCGTCACGACCACGTTGGCCGCACCGCGCAGCGAGACCGTGAGCGTCGGCAGCCCGAGCGTCGCGTTGCCCGTGTCCGCGATGAGCATCGCGTCCGCGGCGAGCTCGCCCGGGTGGGCCTCGACGTACTGGTCGAGCCCCGCGGTCCCCTGCTCCTCGGAGCCCTCGATCACGATGCGGATGCCGACCGGGTAGTCGTCGCCACCGAGCGCCCGCAGGGCTCGCAGCGCGGTGAGGTGCGTGACGATGTTCCCCTTGCAGTCGGCCGCGCCACGGCCGTAGAGACGGCCGTCCCGCTCGGTCAGCTCGAACGGGGGCGTGCGCCACGCGGCGTCGTCGAGCGGGGGCTGGACGTCGTAGTGCGAGTAGAGCAGGACCGTGGGGGCACCGGGCGGGCCCGGGCGGAACCCCAGGACCACGTGCGAGCCGTCGGGCGTCTCCTCGAGGCGCGCGTCGTCGATCCCCTCGGCCCGGAACGCGTCGGCGACCCAGTGGGCCGCGCGCTCGCAGTTCTCGCGAGGGAAGAGGCGCTCGTCGGCCACCGACGGGATCGCGACGAGGGTCCGCAGGTCGTCGAGCGCGCGCGGCAGCAACGACGCCACCTGCTCCCGCACGGGGGCGACGGCGACCGGGCTGGTTCCGGGGCTGGTGGTCACGAGTTCTCCTGGTTGGTCGTGGTCTCGTCGAGGTTGAGCGAGTCGACGTAGGCGTCGAACTCGTCGAGCTGCTCGGGGCAGTAGACCTGGACCACGAGGCGGTCCCCCGCGAGCCGACGCTCGTCGACGACCGACGGCCGGTTGCCGGGGCCCGACGCCCCGTTCCCCGACCCGAGGTTCGCGGTGGCCTTCACGAGCGCGACGGTGTCGGTGCAGAAGCCGCCGCCGTCGGAGCCGAGCACCGTGACGATGGTGTCCTCGTCGATCGCCGTGATCCCGATCTTCTCGAACTCGGCGTGCAGCTCGGCAGCCCGCTCCTCCGCCAGCTCGCGGTCCTGGTTCGCGTGGTAGCTGTTGTACAGGACGGCCATGAGCACGCCGACGGCCACCGCCAGGAGCGCAGCCGCGGTGTACACGATCCAGCGGCGCGAGTCGCCGGGCTCGTCCTCGTGCTGCGGCAGCCCGTCGGGTCCGTTCGTCGACGTCGTCGTCATGTCACGCCTCCTCGTGGCCGTCGGCGGGGGCGTCGACGAGCGGTTCCTCCGGGCCCCCGACGTTGGCCGGGTTCTTCCAGTGCGGCTTGCGCAGGAAGTAGAACAGCGCGGGCACCAGGATCCCGACGACGCCCAGCCCGCCGCCGACGATCAGCAGGTACACGCCCCCGCTGCCGCTCGAGAACTGGGCGGGCGGCACGAACCCGATGATCATCGCGGCGACCGACGCGAGGAACCCGACCGTGCACAGCAGCGTGAGCGCGGGTGCGCGGTAGCCGCGCGGGTGGTCGGGCTTGGTGCGCCGCAGCCTGACCGCGGCCACGAAGAGCAGCAGGTACATGATCAGGTAGACCTGCGTGGTGATGACCGACAGGATCCAGTAGGAGCTCGAGACGTTCGGGATGAACGCGTAGAGCAGGGCGATCACCGTGGTCATCAGCCCCTGGGAGACCAGGATGTTCTGCTGCACGCCGTGCTTGTTGAGCTTCTGCAGGAAGGGCGGCAGGTAGCCCTCCTCGCGCGCGACCGTGAGCAGCCCCTTCGAGGGGCCCGCGAGCCAGGTCAGCATGCCTCCGAGGGAGGCCGCGATGAGCATGAGGCCGAGGATCGGCGTCAGCCAGCTCACCCCGAAGTTCGCGAAGAACGCGTCGAAGGCCTGCATGACCCCGGCCGTGAGGCTGAGCTGGTCGGCCGGGATGACCCAGCTGATCGCGAGCGCCGGGAGGATGAAGATCAGCAGGACCAGCCCGATCGCGAGGAACATCGCGCGGGGGAACTCCTTGGCGGGCTTGCGCAGGCTCGTCACGTGCACCGCGTTCATCTCCATGCCCGCGTACGACAGGAAGTTGTTGACCACGAGCACGAGCGACGCGATCCCGGTCCACTGCGGCAGCAGGTGCGAGGCGTCCATGGGGGCGGCGGAGGTGTTGCCCTCGCCGAGGAACACGAGCCCGAGGATCACCAGGAGCGCTCCCGGCACCAGCGTCCCGATGATCAGCCCGAAGCTCGACAGGCCGGCGACCGTCTTGGTGCCCTGGGACGACACCCAGACCCCGGTCCAGAACAGCACGACGATGACGATCGCGACGTACAGCCCGTTGCTCGCGAGCGACGGGTTGATGACGTAGGCGAAGGTGCTGGCCACGTACCCGAGCAGGCTCGGGTAGTAGAAGATCGTCATGGCGAACTGGCACCAGATCGCGAGGAACCCGGCCGGCTTCGAGATGCCGTCCGCGACCCAGCGGTAGACGCCCCCGGACCAGCCGGACGCGAGCTCGGCCGAGACGAGCGACGTGGGCAGCAGGAAGACGATCGCGGGCACGACGTACAGGAACACGGCCGCCAGGCCGTAGACCGCCATCGTCGGGGCGGCACGCAGGCTCGCGACCGACGACGTGATCATGAACGCGAGCATCAGCCAGGTGATGTAGTTCTTGGGAGTCCTCGCGGTGATCGCCGCGCGCATCTCCTCGCGGGTCGGTGGGGCTCCGCGCGCTCCCGTCGTGACGGATGCGTCCGAGCTGCCCGACTCCGCTGTGGATGAGGCCATCATTCCTCCGTGCCGCCGAGACCCCCTGGACGGGCGGGTCGCCGAGAAACCGCTAGGACGTGCCAGACGTTGCGACCATATCGCCGGTCGCCGGTTCGCGCGCCCGGAACAGAGGCCCGGCGGAAGCCCGCACCGGGGCCGCGTCCTGGGGATTCGCGCTGATAGCGTCGATACGTCCGCTACGCCCCGGGGCGTCCCCCGGGGCGGTGTCCGGACACCGCCGGAACCGCTCCCGTCCTGCCTGGAGGCACGCGTGAAGATCCTCGTCCCCGACACCCTGCCGCTCGCCCTCGCCCCGAGCGGCGCGGACCCCTCGGGGACGGGCACAGCGGGCCCGGTCGTCTCACGGGAGGACGTGCTCGTCGGGTACGACGCCGCCGCTCCCCTGCCCGTGGAGCACCGCGACGCGGACGTCCTGGTCGCGTGGGCCAACTCCCCCGAGATCCTCGCCGACGCCGCCGCGCACCTCCCACGCCTGCGCTGGGTCCAGACCCTCGCTGCGGGTCCCGACGCGATCCTCGCGGCGGGGTTCGCCCCCGAGGTGGTCGTGACCAACGGGCGGTCCCTGCACGACGGCCCGGTGGCCGAGCACGCCCTGGCCCTCACGCTCACGGCCGTCCGGCGCCTCGACCGGACGGCCGCCGCGCAGCGCGAGCACCGGTGGGACTCTGCACTGGGTCGCGAGCAGGCCGACCCGGCGACGAGCGGCCGGTTCACGCTGCACGGCGCGCACGTCACGATCTGGGGCTTCGGGTCGATCGCAGCGGCGCTCGCGCCCCTCTACAGGGCGCTGGGCGCGCACGTCACGGGCGTCGCGAGCGCCGCGGGCGAGCGGGCCGGCTTCCCCGTCGTCACGGACGAGGACCTTCCGCGGGTCCTGGCGACGACCGACGTCCTGGTCTCGCTCCTGCCCGCCGTCCCCACCACCCGCCACGCGTTCGACGCGGCACGCATCGCCCAGCTCCCCGACCACGCGTGGTTCGTCAACGTGGGACGTGGCGCCACGGTCGACGAGGAAACGCTCGTGGAGGCCCTGCGCGAGGGCCGTCTGGGCGGAGCGGCGCTCGACGTGACCGAGACCGAGCCGCTCCCGGCCGACTCACCGCTGTGGGACGCCCCGAACACGATCATCACGCCCCACGTCGCGGGCGGTCGGCCGCGGGGCGCGTCGGCACTGGTCCTGGAGAACCTCGAGAACCTGCGCGCGGGACGCCCGCTGCGCAACGTGGTCCCGCGCTGAGCAGGACTCCCGACCGGGCCGCGGGCCGGTCACCAGCGAGCGTTCCGCGGCACCTTCTGGCAGACGGGGCACGTGTACGACGACCGGTTCATGAACTCGTCGCGGCGCACGAGCGCCCCGCACCGCGAGCACTCCTCGCCCTCGCGCCCGTACACCGCGAGCGAGCGCGAGAAGTACCCGGACTGGCCGTTGACGTTGACGTAGAGCTCGTCGAAGCTGGTCCCGCCCTGGGCGAGAGCCTCGCGCATGACCTCCTCGGCGGCGTCGAGCACGCGGTGCGCCTCGGCCAGGCGCAGGGTGTCGGTGGGGCGCGCGTAGTGGAGTCCGGCGCGCCACAGCGCCTCGTCGGCGTAGATGTTGCCGACGCCTGACACGAGCCGCTGGTCGAGCAGCGCGCGCTTGATCCCCGTCCGACGGCGGCGGATCGCCGTCGCGAGCTCGTCGCGCCGCAGCGCGGGGTCGAGCAGGTCGCGCGCGATGTGCGCCGCGGGCTCGGGGATCTCCGGCAGGGGCGAGCCCCAGCCGCCGGGGGCGCCGTCGGGGGTGGGCGCGAGGTCGGTCACGGACAGGTGCCCGAACGTCCGCTGGTCCACGAAGTCGAGGGTGCGCGGGGCGTCCGCCTCGTCCTCACCGGGAAGAGCGGACAGCTCGAGCCGGACGCGCAGGTGCGGCACCTTGTCGATCGCGGCGGTCCCCGAGCGGACCAGGAGCTGGCCGCTCATGCCCAGGTGCGCCATGAGGGCCGTGACGTGCTCGGCTGCGGGCGCGGCGCCGTCGGGCAGGGCGTCCTGGGAGGCCGCGCGGCCGGGAAGCGGGCTCGCCGGGCTCTCCAGGAGGAGCCACAGGTACTTGCCGCGCCGCACCGCGGCGCCCACGCGCTGCCCCACGAGCTGGCCGCGGAAGCTCTCCGGTCCCCCCTCGTGACGACGGACCGAGTAATCCCGCAGGACCTCGACGCCCGTGACCGTGCGACCCGTGACGTGACGGGCCAGGCCGTCCCGGACGGTCTCGACCTCGGGCAGCTCAGGCACCGGGGTCGGGCTCCTGGTGCCCTTCCGTGCCGGCGCCCTGGTCGGCCGCGGAGGCCGGCAGGGGCAGCGCCTGGATCGCGCGGTACGCCATCTCGGCAGCGTCCTGCTCGGCGTACTTCTTGGCGGACCCGTTGCCGGTGCCGTACACGACGCCGTCGAGCGACACCTCGGACGTGAAGGTGCGAGCGTGGTCCGGGCCGGCACCCTGGCTCGTGTACGTCGGGGCGCCGAGGTTGCGGACCGCGGCCGCCTCCTGCAAGGAGGTCTTCCAGTCGAGACCGGCACCCAGGTCCGCGGCGACGGCGAGCGTCGGGTCGACGAGCCGGTGCACCAGGTCGCGCGCGACGTCGAGGCCGTGGCTGAGGTACGTCGCGCCGATCAAGGCCTCGACGGTGTCCGACAGGATCGAGTCCTTGTCGTTGCCCCGGGTCCGCACCTCGCCCTTGCCGAGCAGGATGTACCCGCCGAGCCCCAGGGTGCGCGCGATCGCGGCGAGGGACTTCTGCGAGACCGTGGCGGCACGCATCTTGGCGAGCTCGCCCTCGGGGAGGTCGGGGTGGCGGCGGTACAGCGCCTCCGTCACGACGAGCCCCAGGACCGCGTCGCCCAGGAACTCGAGGCGCTCGTTGGTGGGGATCCCGCCGTGCTCGTGGGCGAAGGAACGGTGCGTCAGTGCAAGCACGAGAAGCTCGGGATCCAGGTGGATCCCGAGCCTCTCGAGAAGACCGGCGGCCGCGGGGGCGTCCGGCGTCACGCTATTCAGCCTGCGTGCTCGGTGCGCAGCGCCTCGACGTACTGACGGCTCTTGTAGGTGCCGCAGGTCGGGCACGCAGCGTGCGACAGCTTGTCGCCCTTGCACTGCGGGCAGGTCGTGAGGTTCGCGGCGGTGGTCTTCCACTGCGAACGACGCGCACGGGTGTTGCTGCGCGACATCTTGCGCTTCGGAACAGCCACGGCTAGCTCTCTTTCGTCTCGTCGGACACGCTCGGATCCTCGAGCATGCTCTGTAGTGCCGACCACCGGGGATCGACAATGTCGTGCGAGTGATCAGGATCCTCAGCCAGACGTGCTCCGCACTCGGAGCACAGGCCCTGGCAATCGGGCTGACACAACGGTCTGAATGGTAGTGCAGTGACGACGGAATCCCGAAGTGCGGGCTCGAGATCGATCAGGTCGCCCTCGAGCTCGTACACCTCGTCCTCGTCGTCACCGGACTCTGCCGCGGCCTTCGCACGCTCGGGATACACGAACAGCTCCTGGATGTCCGCGACGACGTCAGCCGTCACCGGTTCCAGGCACCGCACGCACTCCCCGACCGCCTGGGCCTGGGCAGTCCCCGTCACCAGCACACCGTCCATCACCGATTCGAGCCGGACGTCCAGCGCGAGGTCGGTGCCTTCAGGGATGCCGATCACGACGGTACCGAGGTCAGCCGGGGCCTTGACCGTGCGAGACACCTCACGCATAGATCCGGGACGCCGACCGAGCTCGTAGGTGTCGAGCACAAGAGGCGAGCGCGGGTCGAGAGTGATGGGTTCCTCCACAGGGTTTCGACGGCCCGACGGGCCACCGGTGTTCAAGGTCACAGCACACGAGCCATCACCGCGAGAACTCGGGGGATGGACGGGTGTCCTCGGTCCCAGCCGATGACAGGCAGGACCAACGGACTATCTTACGGCATCACCGAAGTGCCGTCGAACCTCGCGAACTGCCCCGGCGGGACCGCCCGGGGCGCCCGGCTACTCGGGGGGCGCCTGGTAGTCGCCGATGCGCTGCGCGAGCTTCGCGCGGCCCGCGTGCACCTGCGCCATGATCTTGCCGAGGTCCACCTCGAACTCCGCGAGGCGCCGGTCGCAGTAGTCGTCGGCGTCCACCCGCAGCTCCGCGGCCGTGCGCTCGGCCTCCTCGACGATGGAGCGCGCCTGCGACTCTGCCTGGACCGTGACCTGCTCCTTCTGGACGAGCTCGATCGCCCGGGCGCGCGCCGTGGTGAGGATGTCCTCGGCCTGTCGCCGGGCGTCCGCCAGGACCGCGTCGGCCTCGGCCAGGACCTCGTCCGCGTGCGCGAGCTGCTCGGGCAGCGCCTGGCGCATCTCGTCGACGAGGGCCAGCGCGTCGGCCTTGTGCACCAGGACCGAGGACGACATGGGCATGGCGCGGGCGTTCTCGACGAGCAGCGCCAGGTCGTCGAGGATCACGTGGAGCCCGGCCTCGGTCTGCGCCTCGTCCTCGGTCTGCCCGAGCGGGTGGTCGTTCATCGGCCTGTTCCTTCCGTGGTGGGGGGCGTCTGCTGCGTCGGCCGCATCGGCTCGGCCGCGGGCGTCGAGCCGGCCGCACGGTCCGTGATCGCCCGGCGGACGATGTCGCCGACGCCCGCGGGCACCAGGTCGTCGACGGGACCACCGAAGCGGGCCACGTCCTTGACGAGCGAGGACGCGACGTGCGCGAGGGCCGGGTCGCCCGGGACGAACACCGTCTCGACGCCCACGAGGTGGCGGTTCATGAGCGCCATGGGCAGCTCGGCGTCGAAGTCGGCACCGCCCCGCAGGCCCTTGACGACGGCCACGGCCCCGACCTCGCGGCAGAAGTCCACGAGGAGTCCGGGGACGATCGCGACGCGGACGTCTTCGAGCCCCGGGGACGCGTCGAGGGCCGCGCGGGCGATCTCGACGCGCTGCTCGGCGCTCAGGAGGGCCGACTTGGTGGAGTTGCGGGCGACCCCGAGGATCACGACGTCGAACAGGGTCCGCGCACGGCGGACGATGTCGAGGTGGCCGAGGGTGAGAGGGTCGAACGACCCCGGGCAGACGGCGATGGTCACCTCGCCACGGTAGTACACACGCCTCGGGAATCCTGGCAGGTCAGGACGGGTGGCCGTCCTGCGGCTCCCTCCTGCGACCCGGGCGCGGGCGCGGCAGGATGGGCCCATGTCCCCCGAGTCCGGTCCCGTCGTCGTCCCGCTGCGTTCGGTCGAGCAGCTCACGCAGCTCTACCGGGACGTGCTCATCCCGTCGTTCCCGCCGGCCGAGCTGGTCTCGCTGTCGTCGTTCCTCGCGGAGCACGCGGCGGGGCGCCTGGAGTCGTTGGGCGTCGTGGAGGTGCCCGACGGCGCCGCTCCCCCGGGCCCGTCGGGCTCGGGGACGGCAGGGGCCGGCGAGGCGGCCGCCCACGAGGCGGGCGAGTCCGGTACGGGGCACGCCGGGCGCGTGGTGGCGGGCGTCGTCGGGTCGTGGTCGGCCGAGGCACGCGTCCTGCTCGTGCAGTACCTCGCGATCGCGCCGGGGCGCCGCGGAGGCGGGATCGGTGCAGCGCTGCTCGGGGCGGCCGTGTCGGCGTGGCGGGAGAACCTGCACCCGGTCATGGTGCTCGGCGAGGTCGAGCACCCGGGGTTCCATGCCGCGAGCGAGGCGCACGGCGACCCCGAGGCGCGGCTGCGGTTCTACGCGCGCCACGGTGGGCGCGTGCTCGCGGTGCCGTACTTCCAGCCCGGCAACGAGCCGGGGGCCGAACGGGTCCCGGCGCTGCTCCTCATGACGCTCGCGACCGAGGCCCCGGCAGCGACCAGCGTCCCTGCGGCTCCCCTGCGCACGTTCCTGCTGGAGTACTTCGTGGACAGCGAGGGTTCCCTGGCCGACGACTCCCCCACGCGCGCACTGTTCGACGCCGTCGCGGGCGACCGGGTCGCGCTGCTCGGCGTGGACGAGCTGGACCGGGTGCCCGTGGGGCTGCTCGACGGGTCGTCGCTGCGAGCACCGTCGGCCGGCTGACGCCGGTTGCCACGCGCGAGACCGGCGGTCCGGCCCGAGACGGGTGGTCCGGTCCGTGCCCGGACCACCCGTCTCGCGCCGGAGCACCCGTCTCGTGGTCGACGGCGAGCAGGGTCAGGACCCGGCGGCGGCCTGCGGCTCCTCGGCCGTCGCGGGGCCCGCGTAGTACACCGCGGTCTCGCCGTAGTCCTTGCGGGCGAGCAGCTCCCACCCGCTGGGCCAGGTCGGTTCGGGGCTGCGCGTCGACCGCTCGACCACGACGACCGCGTCCTCGACGAGCGCGGAGGTCTGCGCGAGCTGACGCAGGAGCTCCGCGACGACGGCCTCGGACACGTCATAGGGCGGGTCGATGAAGACGACGTCCCACGTGGTCGCGGGGGGCGACAGGACGAACTTCTCGGCCTTGTCCTGGACGACCTGCACGTTCGTCAGCCCGAGGGTCTTCACGTTGGTCCGGCAGACCTCGGCCGCGACCCGCGCGGCGTCCACGAGCACGACCTTCTGCGCGCCCCGCGAGGCCGCTTCCAGCCCCAGCGCGCCCGAGCCCGCGTACAGGTCCAGGACGTAGGCGCCGTCGAGGACCCCGTAGTGCTCGAGCCGCGAGAAGATCGCCTCACGCACCCGGTCGCTCGTGGGCCGGGTCCCCTTGGGGGGCACCTGCAGGCTGCGTCCACCGACCGTCCCGGCCACGATCCTCGTCATGCGGACAGCCTAGTTCCCGCACCACCGACGCCCCGCCCCCCGGATCTCGCCACGGCCCGAGCCCGGCGCCACTCGCCGGGCGCCACGCGCCTGGGGCCGAGCACCGGACCGCTATGCCCGCTCCAGGAACTCCTCGCGCTCGGGGTCGAGCTGGCTCGCGATCGCGGCGCGCAGCTCGGGGTGCTCCGCCAGGTCCGGGTCGGCCGCGATCACGTCGGCCGCATCGGCGCGCGCCTGCTCGATCACCGCGACGTCCTTCACGACGCGCAGCAGCTTCAACGAGCTGGCCCTGCCGGACTGGGCCGCGCCCAGCACGTCGCCCTCGCTGCGCAGCTCGAGGTCGACGGTCGCGAGCCGGAACCCGTCGGTGGTCTCGGCCATGGTCTCGACGCGCACCGCCGCGGGGGTCCCCGGCTCGACGGTCGAGACCAGGAGGCACAGCCCGGGCGCGGACCCGCGGCCCACGCGCCCGCGAAGCTGGTGGAGCTGCGAGAGACCGAACCGGTCGGCGTCGAACACGACCATCACGGTGGCCTCGGGGACGTCGACGCCGACCTCGACGACGGTCGTGGAGACGAGCACCTGGACGGCCCCGGACGCGAAGTCGGCCATGACCCTCTCCTTGTCCGCGGGGGGCATCTGGCCGTGCAGGACCCCGACGACGAGCCCCCGCAGCGCGGGCACGCTCGCGAGCTCCTCGGCGACCTCGAGCACGGCGCGCAGCGGCGGCCGGTCCGACCCGGCGCCCGCGCCGTCGAGGTCGAGGAAGTCGGGCACCTCGTCGAAGTCGTCGGTCCGGGACTTCTTCCGGGCGGAGGCTCCCGCCCCGTCGGCGTCACCCGAGGCCGCGGCCTCGTCGGGGTGGATCCGCGCGCACACCACGTAGGCGCGGTGCCCGGCGTCGACCTCCTCGCGCACACGCTGCCACGTCCGGTTCATCCACGCCTCGTTGTCCGCGGGGACCACGTGCGTCGTGATGCCCGCGCGCCCCGCCGGGATCTCGGTGAGCGAGGACGTCTCGAGGTCTCCGAAGACGGTCATGGCGACCGTGCGCGGGATCGGGGTCGCGGTCATGACGAGCAGGTGCGGGCTGGTCCGGGCCTTGGCGCGCAGCGCGTCGCGCTGCTCCACACCGAACCGGTGCTGCTCGTCGACCACGACCAGGCCCAGGTCCGCGAACTGCACGTTCTCGCTCAGCAGCGCGTGCGTGCCGACGACGATCCCGGCCCGTCCGCTCGCGGCGTCGAGCAGCGCGGACTTCTTGGCCGCGGCGCCCAGGGACCCGGTGAGGAGCGCGATGCGCGTCCCGTGGTCGGCCCCGCCCAGCATCCCCTCCTCGGCGAGCGGCCCCAGCAGCGTCCGGAGCGTGCGAGCGTGCTGGGAGGCGAGCACCTCGGTGGGTGCCAGGAGCGCAGCCTGCCCGCCGGCGTCGACCACCTGGAGCATCGCGCGCAGCGCGACGACCGTCTTGCCCGAGCCGACCTCGCCCTGGAGGAGGCGCTGCATGGGGCGCGAGCGCGCGAGCTCGGCCGAGATCTCCTCGCCGATCTCACGCTGCCCGGCCGTGAGCGTGAAGGGCAGCGACGCGTCGAAGTCCGCGAGCGCACTGGGCTCGCCCGGTGCGCGCAGCGGCCGGGCGGTCGCCTCCTCGGCCTCGGCCCGCGCGCGCCGCTGGGCGAGCGCGGCCTGGAGCACGAACGCCTCCTCGTAGCGCAGACGGTCCCGCCCGTGCTGCCACTGGCGCGTGTCGAAGGGTTCGTGGACGTCCTTGAGCGCCGCGTGCCGCGACCCGAACCCTCGGGCCTCGCGGACGGCGGGCGGCAGCGGGTCCGGCACCTCGTCCTCGGTCAGCGGGTCGAGGACCTGACGGACGGCCTTCTGGATGCGCCAGCTCGGGATCGAGGCGCTCGCCGGGTAGAGCGGGATGGGACGGCGCGCCTCGATGAGGGCGGCCTCCTCGTCGTCGGCGTCGACCCCGATGATGAGGTAGTCGGGGTGCGTGAGCTGCCGCGTCCCGCGGTAGGCGCTCACGACGCCGGTGAACAGGCCGGTGCGGCCGGGCTGGAGCCGGCTCTCGTGCGTCCGCAGCGCACCCGTGCCCTTGGCGAAGAACGTCAACGAGAGACGGTGGACACCGTCGGTGACCTCGGCCTGGAGCATTGCCCCGCCGCGCGAGCGCATGGCCCGCACGGTCGCCTGGACGACGCGCGCCATGATCGTGACGTGCTCCCCGAGCACGAGCCCGCCGAGGTCCGTGAGCCGGCCCGGGTCGCCGTAGCGGCGCGGGTAGTGGCCGAGCAGGTCCCCCGTGGTCTCGAGGCCCAGCTTGGCGAGCGCGCCCGCCGAGCGCGGGCCGAGCACCTTGGTCAGGGGTTCGGCGAAGCGGTCGACCGGCCCCGTCACCAGGTCGCCGGCGAGGCGCCGGGCGCCGGTCACGTGATCGGGGGCCGCCGGCTCCGCGTCGGGACCCGACGCCCCGAAGGGTTCGCCGCTCATTCCGCTCCCAGCTCCAGGTCGGCGTGGTCCCGCCCCGGGTCGAGGACGACGACCTCGATGCCGGGGACACGTTGGCGCGCGATGCCTGCGACCACGTCGATCACGACGGGGTCCACGAGGCGCCCGGGCAGGACGGTCAGCACCTCGTCGCCGCTGCGGAGGAGGGCCTCGAGCGCGGGCCGCACGAGGCTCCCGTCGGCGGGCACCTGGACCGCGCGGACCTCGGCGAGCGTCGACCGCATGAGGGCGCGGGCGTCGTCGGCGGGCCCCAGCGTCGCGGCGGCGAGGGCGGCCACGACGTGCAGGTCGGTGGGGGCGTCGAGGACCTCGATGCCTCGCAGGTCTCCGGCGCCCGCACCGACGAGCGCCCCGGCGCCTCGGGCTGCGTGGGCCGCGCGTGCGCTCCCGGGAAGGACCACGACGTGGCGGGCCCCGGTGTCCACGGCGACACGCAGCACCTCGTCGGGGCTGGGCGTGTGGTCGGTCGCGAGCAGGACCACGGCGCCGCTGCGGGCCAGGTCCGGCACGAGCCCCGGGGCCGAGGTGACGGCGACCACGCCGTGCTCGGGCACGTGCTGGGGCGGCGGCGGGGTCGCGTGGCCGTGCAGGTCCTCGAGCCCGCGCGCTGCGACCTGGGTCGCGAGGTGCCGTACGCACACCTGACGCAGCGGGGCGCCGTCGGCAGCGGTCCGGGCGGCGTGGACGGCTCGCGCGGGGTCGTCGGTGTGCACGTGCGCCTGCCAGACGCCCTCCCCCACGACGACGACCGAGCTCCCCACCTGCGCGAGCGCCCCGCGCAGCGAGTCGGCGAGGTGTGCGGGCGCCGTGGTGCGCGAGCCGTCGACGACGAGCATGACCTCGAACTCGCCGTCGAGGCCCACGGGCACGTGCTCCTCGGGGGCGTCCCACCCGTCCGGCCCGACGCCGTCGCTCCCCCCGGGCGTCCGGGTCGCCGTGACGTCGCTCACCCCGTCGGCGCGGGTCGTGCTGCTCACCATGGGGGCCATGGTGCCGCCGGCCACCGACAACCCGTCGGTCCCGTCGACGGGGCCGGGCTCGACGCCCAGCGCGCGGCACAACGCGTCGAGCACGAGGACGAGCCCGTACGCCCCCGCGTCGAGCACGCCGGCCCGGGACAGGACGTCGAGCTCGTGGGGGCTTCGCAGCATGGCCTCGTGGGCTCCGGTGCGGGCGGCCAGGACCACGCCGACCAGGTCGGCCCCCGCGTCCGCCGCGGTGCGGGCGGCGACGGCCGCACCGTCGGCCGCCGTGAGGATGGTGCCGGGGACGGGGACGGCGACGGCCGCGTACGACGAGCGGGCGGCGGCCTCGAACCGGGTCGCGACCCGCAACGCCCCGACGGGCTCGTCGGCGAGCGTGGTCGCGCCCGCGAAACCGCGCAGGAACTCGCTGAGGATCACGCCCGAGTTGCCGCGGGCCCCGATCAGGGCGCCCCGTGCGAGCGCGAGGAGGAGCGCGTCGACGGGGGCGCCGTCGGGCACCTCGCTCACGGCGCGCGCGCCCTGGGTGACGGTCAGGAACAGGTTGGTCCCCGTGTCCGCGTCGGCGACGGGGAACACGTTGGAGCTGTCGATGCGCGCCCTGGCCTCCCCGAGGGTCCGGACCGCCTCCGCGACCCAGGCCTGCACGACCGCGGGCTCGATCCGTCCTGTGGCGTCCGTCACGCTCGTGGGGCTCCTTCGTGGGGTCCGGGCGCGCGGGGGTGCCGAACCCCCGTCGAGCCTGCGATACTTACCGGACCACCGTAGTCCGCCCTGTGCGCTGCTCTGTGCATGCGCCCGGGTCGGTTTGGGGTGGAGGGCGGCCATCGGCTACCCTATGGAGGTTGCCCGGACAGATCCGGGCGACCACGGACGTTCCCTGGCTCTCGCCGGTTCGGAGCGTTCACCCCACAGACCATTCACTACGTCGCCGCTGTCCTTTCGCGGAGGCGTGCACGACGATCAGGAGAAATCGTGGCTGCCAACTGCGAAGTCTGCGGCAAGGGCCCGAGCTTCGGGCACAGCATCTCGCACTCGCACATCCGTACGAAGCGTCGCTGGAACCCGAACATCCAGCGCGTCCGTGCGATCGTCTCGGGTACCCCGAAGCGTCTCAACGTGTGCACCTCGTGCCTGAAGGCCGGCAAGGTCGTCCGCCACGTCTGAGCCTTTTCCGCTCTTTCACGAAAGCCCGTCAGGACTCGTCCTGGCGGGCTTTCGCGTTGCCGGGCAGCGGCCGGGCAGCGGCCGGGCAGCGGCCGGGCAGCGGCGCGCACCCCGGCCGTGAGCCACGGCTCCGGCGTCCGCCGCCCGACGGGCCGCGTCAGTCCGGTCGTCGCTGCCTGGGCCGGGCCCGGAAGTGCGCCCGCTCCCCCTGGGGTCCGTGGAGGACGAGCAGCTCGACCGGGTGCTCGTCGGCGTTGAGGATCGCGTGCGGGGTGCGGGTGTCGAACTCGGCAGCCTCCCCCTCGCCCAGGACCAGGTCGTGCTCGCCGAGCAGGAGCCGCAGGCGCCCGCCCAGGACGTACAGCCACTCGTAGCCCTCGTGCACCTTGGTCTCCGGCAGCACGTCCGAGGTGCGTCCGTGCATGACCTGCTTGTAGGCCTGGACCCCGCCCGGGCGCCGGGAGAGCGGCAGGATCGTCGAGTCCCCCCGTTTGACGGGCCGCGCGTGGATGCGCGGGTCCCCCGTGGGTGGGGCACCGACGAGCTCGTCGAGCGGCACCTCGTGCTCGCGGGCGAGCGGCAGCAGGAGCTCGAGCGTGGGGCGACGCCCTCCTGACTCGAGGCGGGACAGGGTGCTCACGGAGATGCCCGTGCGGTCCGACAGCTCGGCCAGCGTCAGGTCGCGCTGCTGCCTGAGGGCACGCAGCCGGGGGCCGACGGCCTCGAGGGCTGCGGCGAACGGGTCGTCCTGGTGCGTGTCCGTGTGCTCGTCCATGCGGTCGAGTTTGCCATTGCGGCAACAGGAGTTGCCACCGGGGACGCCGCGCGGTGATGCTCGACGCGGAGGTGGTCCCCATGACCCGAGAGAGCACGACACCCGCCACGGGTGAGATCACGCACACCGGCGGCGCGGCGAGCACCTACGACGTGGTCGTCGTCGGCGGCGGCGCTGCCGGGCTGAGCGGCGCCCTGACCCTCGCCCGCGCACGACGCAGCGTGCTCGTGATCGACGCGGGTCGCCCACGCAACGCCCCGGCCGCGCACATGCACGGCTACCTGTCCCGCGACGGCGAGGACCCCGCGACGTTCCTCGCCGTGGGGCGCGGCGAGGTCACGGCGTACGGCGGACGCATCACGCACGGCGCGGTCGAGTCGGCCGTCCCGCTCGCGGGCGGCGGGTTCGAGGTCCGGCTCGCGGACGGCCGGGACGTCGGTGCTCGCCGGCTGCTCGTCACGACCGGCCTGCTCGACGAGCTGCCGGCAGTCCCTGGCGTCGCCGAGCGCTGGGGCAAGGACGTCCTGCACTGTCCGTACTGCCACGGCTGGGAGGTCCGGGACCAGGCCGTGGGCATCCTCGCCACGAGCCCGATGTCGCTGCACCACGCCCAGCTGTGGCGCCAGTGGACCGACGACGTGACCCTCTTCCTCCACGAGGGTCCCGCACCGGACGCCGTGACGCGCGCCGCGCTCGACGCGCGCGGCGTCCGGCTCGTCGAGGGGCCGGTCGAGGCCCTCGACGTCCAGGACGGCGTCCTGAGCGGGGTGCGCCTCGCGTCGGGCGAGGTCGTGCCGTGCGCCGCGCTCGTGGTCGCGCCTCGTTTCACCGGCCGGTCCGCGCTCCTGGAGTCCTTGGGGATCGAGACGGTGGAGCAGGAGGTCGACGGCACGGTCGTCGGGACGTACGTGCCCTCCGACCCCATGGGCGCGACGTCGGTGCCCGGGGTCCGCGTCGCGGGCAACGTCACGCACCTCATGGCGCAGGTCGTCGCGGCGGCGGCTGCGGGGGTCCAGGCGGCCGCGGCGATCAACGGGGACCTGATCGCCGAGGACGTCCGGGAGGCGGTCGCCAGGGCTGCGACCGGCGAGCGGGCCGACGACGGCCCGCAGGCGGCGACGGGCAAAGGCTGAGAGGATCGGTGGACGACGGACCGCGGGGGCGACACCGATGACCCGGGCACACCCCTCGGCGAAGCCGACAACACATCTCCTTGGGGAGATTTGCTGAAGATCCGGACAAAGAGGGTTGGCGGATCTCCACGGAAGTGGCAGGATTTGGTCATGGTGACGGAACTCAACGAGGTAACGATCCGCACGGCGACACCGCAGGACGCGCCTTCGATCGCCCAGGTCCACATCGCTTCCTGGCGCGGGGCCTACGCCGGGATCGTCCCCGACGAGTACCTGGCCTCTCTCGACCACGACCAGCGCGAGGCCGCCTGGACCAGCAACCTCACGAGCTCGGGTGCTGACATCCTGCTCGCCGAGGCCGACGGTCGAGCCCTCGGCTTCGCCAGCATCGGTCCGGCGCGCGACGAGGACGCAGACGACGGCGACCTCGAGATCTACGCCATCTACCTCGACCCCGAGGCCTGGGGTCGGGGCGTCGCCCGTGACCTCATGCGCACCATGCTCGGCAAGGTCCCCCCTCGCACCCCGGTCTCCCTGTGGGTGCTCAAGGACAACGACCGCGCCCAGCACTTCTACCGCCGTCACGGCTTCGCACCGGACGGGGTCGAGCGCCGCGACGACATCGGCGGGCGCGACCTGACCCAGGTCCGCTACCGCCGCACGATCTGAGTCCCGCGCCACCGCACGCCGACCTCTCCCGTCGAGGGGGTCGCCCCGCCGGGCGGCCCCTCCGTCGTGTCGGGCCACCTCCGGGATCGCCGAGGCGACCCCATCGCGGGGCCGCGTCGGGTTCCTAGCCCCTGAAGTGGTCCCAGCCGACGCCGTGCGCCCGCGGCGCGATCCCGTCGACCGTGACCGCAGCCCCTGGTCCGCCCGGGTCCCCGGAGCGGCGCCCGTCCACGACCCGCCCCACGGCCCGGAACGGCTCCGGCAGCACCGTCCCCGCAGGGAACGTCGCGAGCAGCCCGTGGTCCTCGCCACCCGTCAGGACCCAGTCCCGGGCCAGCGCGGCGTCCTGCCCGGCCGCCGACACCTCGGTCGCCGACACGTCGGCAGCGGGCCACTCGCCCGCCGGTCGCTCGCCCGACACTGCACGCACCGCGGCCGCAGCGGCACCCAGCCGAGCGAGGTCTCCTGCGAACGCGGCCAGGTCGAGGTCGATCCCGACGCCGCTCGCCCGCGCGACGCGACCCGCGTCCCGCAGCAGCCCGTCGGACAGGTCGAGCATCGCGGTCGCCCCCGCGTCGGCGGCGGCCGGCCCGGCGCCGAGCGGCGGCTCGGGCCGCAGGTACGCGTCGACCAGCTCCTGGTCGGCGGTACCCAGGTCGTGGTCGAGCAGGGCGAGTCCTGCGGCGGACCAGCCTCGACGCCCGGCGTGCGCGACGACGTCGGACACCCGGGCTCCCGAGCGCAGGACCGGCGCCCGCCCGCCCAGGTCCCCGTGGACCGTGACCGCGACGACCACGTCGTCGCCGCTCGACAGGTCTCCCCCGACGACGGCGGCGCCGCTCGGCGCGCACGCCGCGGCCAGGCCTCGGGCCAGTCCCGTGACCCACTCGACCGGTAGGTGCCCCGGGATCACGAGCGAGACCACGAGGGCCGTGGGCCGCGCCCCCATGGCCGCGACGTCGGCGAGGTTCTGCATCGCGGCGCGCCACCCGACGTCGTACCCCGTGGACCACTCTGGACGGAAGTGGCGGCGCTCGACCAGGACGTCCGTGGAGACCACGAACCGCCCGTCAGGTGCACCGACCACGGCCGCGTCGTCCCCCGGCCCGACGAGCGTGGCCTCGCCCGTCGGCAGCAGGGGGAAGATCGCCGCGAGCAGCTCCTCCTCCGACGTCTCGCGCACCAGCGCCGGGCCCTCGTTCAGATCGGTCACGGCGCCACCTTACGCGGGACCGGGGAGCACGCCGGAGCGGCTACCGTTGGAGGGTGCTGAACGACCCCCGTACCCCTGCCCGACGCCGGACGCTCACCGGGATCCTGCTGGTCGCCGTGGCCGCGGGCCTCAGCGCCTGCACGCCCACGATCGGCGTCCCGGTCGCGGAGGACGCCGCGAACCCGAAGTGCGCCGAGGTCGTCCTCGCGGTCCCCGACGAGCTCGGCGAGCTGCCGAAGATCAAGACCGACAGCCAGGCCACCGCCGCGTGGGGCGAGCCCGGCGCGGCCGTGACGCTGCGCTGCGGCGTGACGCCGCCCGAGCCCACCACGGCCTTCTGCCAGAGCGTGTCCAGCACCGCGGGCAGCGTCGACTGGATCGTGACCGACGACGGCAAGGACACCTGGACGTTCGTGACCTACGGCCGCGACCCCGCGGTCGAGGTCCAGATCTCCCCTGCCGTGAAGAACTCCCAGTCCACGGACTTCGTCTCCGACCTGAACCGCGCGGTGTCCAAGGTCGAGCAGACGCGCTACTGCATGTAGGTCGGCACAGCGCCCGGGCGAGAGGCCGCAGGACGCGACGACGCGAAGAGCGCGCCGCCCCGTGAGGGTGGCGCGCTCTTCGCGTCTGCCGGTCCGGTCGGCGGGCCGGTCAGCGCAGCCCGGTGGGGCGCTGCAGCGCGAGCTGGATCAGCTCGTCGATCAGCTCGGCGTACGTGATACCGGACTTCTCCCACATGCGCGGGTACATCGAGAACGGCGTGAAACCCGGCATGGTGTTGATCTCGTTGACGATGACCTGACCGTCGGTCGTCACGAACACGTCGACGCGGGACAGCCCCTCGGCACCCACCGCCTCGAACGTGCGGACCGCGATGTCGCGGACCTCGTCCACGAGGTGGGGCGGAAGGTCGGCCGGGCAGCTCAGCTCGACGCCCGCCTCGTCGAGGTACTTGGCCTCGAAGTCGTAGAAGGCGTGGTGCGCGTCCGTGACGACGATCTCACCGGGCAGCGAGGCGCGCGGGCGCTCGCCCTCGCGGCCCCCGAGGACCGCGCACTCGATCTCCCGGCCCACGACGCCGGCCTCGACCAGGACCTTGGGGTCGTGCTTGCGCGCCTCGGCGATCGCCGCGGGCAGGTCCGCGAGGTCGTCGACCTTGGTGATCCCCAGGCTCGACCCGGCGCGGGCGGGCTTGACGAAGACGGGAAGCCCCAGCCCCGCGACGGTCTCCGTCCAGGCGGCGGAGTTGCGGTCCCACTCCCCCGGCCGGATGACCGTGTACGGCGCGATGGGCAGCCCCTGGCCCGCGAGCACCAGCTTCATGAACTGCTTGTCCATGCCCACGGCGGAGGCCAGCACGCCCGCACCCACGTACGGGACGTCTGCCAGCTCGAGCAGCCCCTGGATCGTGCCGTCCTCGCCGAACGGGCCGTGCAGCAGCGGGAAGACGACGTCGACCTCGCCCAGCTCGCGCGGGAACTCGCCCGGCTCGAGGACGCGCAGCTCGCGCTGACCGACCGCGAGCGGCAGCAGGACCTCGCCACCCGTCGCCGTGACCTCGGGCAGGTGCCCCGGTGTGATCTCCCAGCGCGCGGGCTCGTCCGCCGCGAGGACCCACTGGCCCTCCTTGGTGATACCGACGGGGACGACCTCGTAGCGCTCGCGGTCGATCGCGCGCATCACGCCACCGGCGGTGGCGCACGAGATCACGTGCTCTCCGGAGCGTCCCCCGAAGAGGAGGAGGACGCGCGTCTTGCGCGCGGGAGCAATGGGTTCTGGCTGGCTGGACATCGCCGACGACCCTACCGGAACCCCGATCGACAACGTGAACAGGACGGGGGCCGCAACGTGCTCCCGGAGTGGAGGACC
The DNA here is from genome assembly GCF_015142735.1 of Oerskovia douganii. Lineage (GTDB taxonomy): Bacteria > Actinomycetota > Actinomycetes > Actinomycetales > Cellulomonadaceae > Oerskovia > Oerskovia douganii. The sequence goes on from NZ_JACSPN010000029.1 coordinate 46,837, forward strand.
AGTGATAGAACGAGGGCATGAGCCTCCCTCTGCTGACCGACGACCTGCTCGACCGCATCCGCTCCCGCGCCGCGGGCTACGACCGCGAGAACGTGTTCTTCACCGAGGACCTCGAGGAGCTGACCGCGGCCGGCTACCTCCAGGCCTTCGTGCCCGCCGCGATGGGCGGACCAGGGCTGGGTCTGCGGGACGTGGCGCACGAGCAGGTCCGCCTCGCGGGTGCGGCCCCTGCGACCGCCCTCGCGGTCAACATGCACCACGTGTGGACGGGCGTGGCGCGCTACCTGTACGAGCGGGGCGACCACTCGCTCGACTTCGTGCTCGAGGAGGCCGCGCGCGGCGAGGTCTTCGCGTTCGGGTACTCGGAGCCGGGCAACGACCTGGTGCTGTTCGGGTCGCGGACCCAGGCACGCCCCGACGGCCGGGGCGGCTACTCGTTCCACGGCCGGAAGATCTTCACGTCCCTGTCCCCCGCGTGGACGCGGCTGGGTGTGCTCGGGATCGAGACACCTGCCGAGGACGGCTCGGGCCTGGAGGGCGAGCCACGCCTGGTGCACGCGTTCGTGACGCGCGAGGGCGGCGGCGTCGACGTCCTGGACGACTGGGACACGGTCGGCATGCGCGCGAGCCAGTCCCGCACCACGATGCTCGTGGGCGCGCACGCCCCGGCCGACCGCGTGGTCCGGCGCCTGGCCCCGGGGCCGTCGACGGACCCGCTCGTGCTCGCGATCTTCACGACGTTCGAGGTCCTGCTCGCGTCGGTCTACACGGGCATCGGCAAGCGCGCCCTGGAGCTCGCGGTCGAGAACGCGCACCGGCGCACCTCGATGAAGAACGGCGGCAGGCCGCTGTCCCAGGACCCCGACATCCGGTGGCGCGTCGCGGACGCGGGCATCGCGATGGACGGGATCTACCCGCAGATCGACCAGCTCGCGGGCGAGATCGACGCGCTCGTGGACCGTGGCGCGGGGTGGTTCACGGCCGTCGCGGGGCTCAAGGTGCGGGCCACGGAGACGGCGCGTGTCGTCGTCGACCAGGCGATCCGGGTGTCCGGCGGGTCGTCGTACTTCGCGTCCTCCGAGCTGGGGCGCCTGTACCGCGACGTGCTCGCGGGCATCTTCCACCCGTCGGACGACGAGTCGGCGCACTCGACGTACGCGAGCGCGCTGCTCGGGCCGGTCGAGGACTGACGCCGGAGCAGCCCCCGGGCGTGCGGCTCAGGTCGCGCGCGGTCGGCGCGCCACGGCCCGGGCCGCACGCTCGGCGCACCAGCACGCCGGCGCGCCGCGACCGGCCCGCATACCGGTTGCCCGCGGCGCCCGTCCGGTCGCCGGGCGTAACCTCACCCCCATGACGACCGAGCCGACAGGGCCGACAGCGCCCTCCGCCCACCGTGCCGCACCGCTGTCCCCGGCCACGCTCGCGGTCTCGGCGGGGCGCCCGCCGCGCGAGCAGGGCGGTCCGGTCAACCCGCCCGTCGTGCTGTCCTCGACGTACGTCTCGCGCGGGGTGCAGCAGCCGGGTGAGCTCCTCTACACGCGCATGGACACCGAGACGTGGCACCCGTTCGAGGAAGCCCTGGCGGCCCTGGAGGGCGCTGCGGAGCCGGGCGTCGTGTTCAGCAGCGGCATGGCGGCGATCGCGGCGGTCTACTCGTTCGTCCCCGCAGGCGGCAAGGTCGTCCTGCCCCGGCACGCCTACCAGGTGACCCTGGGGTTCGCCGACGACCTCGCGACGCGCCTCGGCGTCGAGGTCGTCCGGGTCGACGTGGCCGACACCGACCAGGTGCTCGCCGCGATCGACGGGGCGGACCTGCTCCTGCTCGAGTCGCCGACCAACCCGATGCTCGAGGTCGCCGACCTCCCGGTCCTCCTCGCCGCGGCCCGACGGCGTGGCGTGCTGACCGCGGTCGACAACACCTTCGCGACCCCGCTCGGCCAGCAGCCGCTCGTCCTGGGGGCGGACGTCGTCGTGCACTCGGTCACCAAGTACCTGGCGGGGCACTCCGACGTCGTCCTCGGGGCCGTCGTCACGAGCGATCCCACGCTGGCCGCGCGGGTGCGCGCGTACCGGACGCTGCACGGCGCGATCGCAGGGCCGTGGGAGGTGTGGCTCGCGCTGCGCGGGCTGCGGACCCTCGCGCTGCGGGTTGAGCGCTCGCAGGCGAGCGCCGCGGAGATCGCCCGGCGTCTGGCCGGGCACCCGCTCGTCGAGGAGGTCCGTCACCCGAGCCTGCCGACCGACCCGGGGCACGAGCGCGCGGCCCGCACCATGACGGGCTTCGGGGCGATCATCGGGCTGCGTCCGCGCGGCGGGCGCGAGGCCGCCGACGCGCTCGTCGAGGCCGTCGGGCTGTGGGTCCCCGCGACGAGCCTGGGCGGCGTCGAGTCCAGCCTGGAGCGGCGGCGGCGGTTCGCGACCGAGTCGCACACGGTCCCCGAGGACCTGCTGCGCCTGAGCGTCGGCATCGAGGACGTCGAGGACCTGTGGGCGGACCTCGACCGGGCCCTGCGCGCCACGGTCGGGGACTAGCTGTTCTGTGTCATGACGTTGGTGACACCTGCGTGGAGGCGTGAGGCTGGGGGTTGGTTCCTGGCCGCAGT